>JBBQEI010000003.1:0-204894 GCA_038320545.1 Bacteroidales bacterium | reverse complement strand
TTTAAAACAAAAAAAACACCTAGCGCCCGAACACAAAAAAACTAAAAACCTTACCACCTCCCCCCACAACCCCCCAAATATTTTTGTTTTTTTGGGGGGCTGGGGGGCCGCCGGCCCCCCCCCCCAAGCCACCTAAAAACCATAGGATTAATAAAAGCCTGTCATTCAGAGCGAAGCGAAGAATCTAACTTTTTTTATCGGACAACTATTGTTTAAAATAATAGTCTTTTTAAATATTATTTTCTGAGTAACCTTTATGGCTAAATTTTCGTTTTATGAATATTCTAAATTTTTAATTTATTCCAAATAATTTATGAAACCAATAAACAAATTTCTATTAGTTATTGCTGTAGTTTTCACTCTTTATTCATGTAAGAAAGATGAACAAAAGAGCCCGGCTGATTACCCGTTTTCCAAAGAAAATGAAAGTGTAAATAAAACTAAATTGGAAGATGCCGGCCACGACATGATTACAGAAATGAAATCGATGGAGAATTCCGAAGCTAATACTGTTTTGGAAGCCTTTGTTAATTGCACCAATACGAACGATCCTTTTGGCACAGCAATGAAAAGTACACCTGTGTTCAGGACCATTTCAGCAGCTTCGAACCTTTCAGTTGCAGAAAGTTCGTTTAGTTATCTTTCGAAGATGATGAAAGCTGATGTTTCAGAGGATCCTAATTCGTTCCAGGAAGTTTATGATGAATATAAAGGTATTTATACCTGGAATATAGCGAACCAGGTTTGGGTTAAAACGACATCAAACGAATTTAAATTTTTATTTCCATCGACTAAAACAGGTACATCGAACAATGCTTCTTTAGTTATTACATACACAGGTAAAACAGGTCTTACTCCATTAGATAATTATGATGGGGATTTGCCAGCTACTTTCAATGCTTCAGTTTTTGTTGGAACTAAAAAAGTATTCGAAATCGATTTTAAAGCTTCTTATAACGGTGATGGGATGCCAACATCTGTAAATTATTTTATTGCATTATATCCATATAAGTATGAAATAAGCTGGACATATTCATCATCAGCTGTTTCGTTGCGTTATCACCTTACCAATGGTTCAAAAAACATTATTGATTGCTACGGAAAAGCAGGAGGAAATTTTGCAAAAGCCAATCTTGAAAATCCTGAAGATCCTACTGATGTTTTTTATAATGGTAATGCTTATTTTCAGGTTTTCAACATTAAATTGGCAGGTAACATCGACTTTAAAAATCTATATGCTGCTGAACAAAGAATTGAGCAAAAAGATTTAGAAGAACTTGAAGCATATACTCAATTAGCTGCTGAAATTAACAAGTATATGGATCTTGACCTTGTATTTGCCGATACAGAACAAAAAATAGCATCGGTACAAGCTTACCCAATTTTAAGGACAGTGGAGTATTATGATGGATATGAGCATTATACTGAAAAGGAAGGTGATATTGAAATGAAGTTGATTTTCTCTTCAACTGATGATTCCCCAACTACACTGGAAACTTATTTTAATGTTGGATTTCAGGGTTTCATCAACGATCTTAACAGCTTTATTGTTGAGTTGAATAACGATTACGAACTTAGTTTAGAGCCAGTTGATTATGGCAAATAATCTTAAAATAATATAAACAAAAGAGCCGGTAATGCCGGCTTTTTTGTTTATATTATTTCGCAATTACCTGGTATACGGTGCTTCCGTAACCACCCCAAATGCCTTTTCCTTCCCCTTCAATGTTCGATTCAATTTTATGATATGATGATGCAAATGGATTTGCTCCATTAGAAACTTCGTTTTGGTAACTTTTCCAGAACTCATAATTTGGTTTATCGACAGTACATATTTTCAGATAAATAGTATCACCTCTGTTAAAATTAAAATTGGCATTACTTATGTCCAGAAAGGTTTCAGGACCTTTACTGAAATGAAACGTGAAAGCTTTACCATTAAAAAGCTGATCGTTATAATTAGAAATTAAAGTTGGATAATACTGATTTTGAGAAGTTTTTATTTTGGTATAGGTTCTGTAATAATTTGTAGCCGTATTATCGTTAATAATTGCATTTATTTTACCAAGACTATCCGCAGGGCTGTTGGATTGAAACCAAACTGAATCTAGTAATACCGGATAGGGAATTGTAGTGGATGCCGTAAGTGTTTTGTTGCCATAGTTTATCAAAAGCTTGTAAGTATGTCCTGCTCTGCCTTTTATTTCATTTCCTTCATAAAAGTAAGGTGGAAATTTGTCTTTCTTATATTTCAAAGTAAGTACTTCACTTGTCTCTTCATCCGATACTGTAATCTTGGCCTGGCGCAAAATCAGATATGGTAGATCGGCAGAATCAATATTGACATAGTAGGGAATGTTCCGTGTTAGAATAACTGTTGGAAATCCATTCAACTCTATAGAGCCATCTACAATGATGGTTTGTTCATATCCTTCATAATAGTTGGTTTGCTCTTCGCACGAAAGGATCGAAAAAAGTGTAATGATCATTATTGCTGTTCCAAGATGTTTTGTCATGGCATTGTTTTAGAATTTAAATTCCCAGCTAATAGAGGGAAGAATTGGGAAAATTGAAACTTCTTTAGGTGAAACACTCAGTGCGAAGTTTTCTAGGTTTCCTGACACTTCGGGATACATAAAAAATGGATTTTTTCTGTTATAGATGTTGTAAACAGATATGATGATCCGGGAGTCAACTTTTTCGGTTTTCCTGATCTGATATGTTGCCGATACATCACAACGGTGATAAGCTGGTAGACGAGCCGAATTATAACTTCCATACTCGTTCACAATATTATTGGCAATAAAATATCTGCCTACAATTGGAGTAAAAGTACTTCCAGTGGAATAAACAAAAAGTGCTGAAAATGACCACTTTTTATCTGCATTATAATTTATTACTACCGAAAGGTCGTTAGGCTTGTCGTATTTGGCCGGAAACCATTTGCCCGCTTCAATGTCTTTAAACGATTTTTCTGTTTTCGAAAGCGTATAGCCAATCCATCCTGTGAAAGTGCCTTTTGTTTTCTTAATCAGTATTTCTGCCCCATACGCTCTTCCTTTGCCAAAAATAAGGTTTTCGTCAAATGCAGAGTTGTCCATCGAATTTAAAAATCCTTTATAGAATTCAATCTGGTTTTTCAAATCTTTATAATATACTTCCAGGGATGTTTCAATATCGATTTCCTTTAAAAAGTGAAAAATACCGGCAGCCCATTGTGACCCATATTGTGGCTTTACTTTTGACGATGATGATATCCAGAAATCGGTAGGAAAAGTAATGGATGATGCATTGACCAGATGCAGAAATTGCTGGTTTGAATTGTAAGAAAGCTTAACAGACAGGTTTTCATTCAGCAAATATCTTAAGGACGAACGTAAATCCAAGCCTCCGTATGTTTTAATTTTATTCCAGGAATCGTAATGAAGTGTATCTGTTACTTCGCCCGTATCATCCCTGTTTAATTGGGTGAATGGGCCATAATGAATAAAATTATTATACCTTAAACCTAGATAAATACTAAGTTTTTCACTGATTTCATATTCATCGCCGGCAAATATTCCCGATTCGAGAGAATGATAATGGCTAACGGTGCCCAGATTAAGCTGAACACTGTCGGATTTTGCTTTACTGGTATTCGGGGAAATATCATGGTAAGTTGATACAAGTCCCGCAGTAATTTTGTGTTTATTTTTAACCCAGATAAATTTATTTTTAAGACCATAGTCGTTGATTGACGAAATTAAATTAAATCCATAAGTGCTCTGGTTCAGGTTCATTCCTAAATTATATTTGCTTGAAACAATGCTGTTTTCCATATAAAAATTCTGGTTAAAAATTTTATTCCAGGTAAAAGAAAGTATATCATTGCCCCAATCAAGTTTTGTGTTTAATTCAATTACATCCGATTTGATTTTGAAAACATCATTGCCTTTATAAAAGCCAATAGAAATTTTGTTCTTTGTGTTCAATTGTACAACCGATGTAGCATTCAAATCGAAAAAATCGTATCCTGATTTATAAAGAATGGAACGATGCTTTATCCATCCTGTTTTTCTAAATGCCTCCAGGTAAGTGTTCAGATATATTTTTCTTGCTGAAAAAGATATACTTGCTTTTCCTTTAAATATTGGAGTTTCCAGCCCGATTCTTGAAGAAATCAGTCCAACATTCCCCTTTATGGATAGTTTTTCAGGAATATCCTTTCTGGTAGTAAATTCCAAAACGGAGGATAAACGGTTGCCGAATTCTGCCGGGATACCTGATTTGATCACTTTAACCCCTCCGATGATATCACTGTTAAAAACCGAGTAAAAACCGAGTAAATGCGAAGGGTTATAAACTGTAGCATTGTCAAGAATAATCAGGTTTTGATCGTAGCCTCCACCTCTTACATAAATGGCTGCATTCCCTTCCCCGGTACTTTGAATACCCGGCATAAGCTGAATGGCCTTGAAATAATCAGTTTCGCCAAGCAAAACAGGTATTTTGTTTAATTCTTTCCTGTTCATTTGGAAAGTGCCCGTGCTCACCCCTTGAATCCGTTCTTTGGAGTTTTGGGCCATAACGGTTACCTCTTCCATCTGTTTTACATTCGGAACAAGCAATATCTTTATTTTAGCCGATGTATTTAAATTATATTCTTTTTCAACTAAAATATATCCTAGTAAATTAACCAGAATTTTGTTTTTTCCCTGAGGGAGTTCCATTGAGAAAAGTCCTTTACCATCGGTTATTCGTCCTATTTTACCCTCCTGGGCTGTTACATGAACGCCAGATAAAACTTCTCCGGTAATTGAGTCTGCCACAACTCCTTCCAGAAAAATGGTGTTTTTATGTGTTTGTCCATAAGCATTGAAGGCGAAAAACATTAAATGAAAAACAACAACAGATCGGAACAGCAGATTCATCATCAGGCTTTGGGATTGAATAACAAAAATAATAAATTGAAACATTATAGAGCGTCAAATATCCAATGTCTTATTTTTTATTATATAAAGTAATCGGCTGCTCAGAAAAATAAACCGGCGAACCAGGAAAATAAAACGGATGCCTGGGGAAATATATTTTATAAGCAGGAAATGATACCACGAAAAACATTCTTTTTGCAGGTTAAGCTTAATGCATTAACTTAGCAGCCCTAAAAAATTAAATGATATGGGTTTACAATGTGGAATCGTAGGATTGCCTAATGTGGGGAAGTCCACCCTTTTTAACTGCTTGTCGAGTGCCAGGGCACAGGCAGCCAATTTCCCTTTTTGTACAATCGAACCGAATGTAGGCGTTATTACAGTGCCCGATGAGCGTTTGATCAAACTTGCGGAGATTGACAAACCACAGAAGTTAATTCCTACAACAGTCGAAATAGTTGATATTGCCGGATTGGTAAAAGGTGCCAGCAAAGGTGAAGGATTAGGAAATAAATTTCTTGCAAATATCCGGGAAACCGATGCCATTATCCATGTTTTACGCTGTTTTGATGATGACAATGTTACTCATGTGGATGGCTCCATCAATCCTGTCCGCGACAAAGAAATTATAGATACCGAATTACAGCTCAAAGATCTTGAAACCATCGAAGGACGGATTGCTAAAGTGCAAAAACAGGCTTCGTCGGGCGGAGATAAAAATGCCAAACGTCTTTATGAAATTCTTGTGCAATATAAAACAGCATTGGAATCAGGTAAATCGGCCAGAACTGTTGTGCTCGAAAATAAGGAAGATCAGAAACTTGCCCATGATTTATTCCTTTTAACCGACAAGCCCATTATGTATGTTTGCAATGTTGATGAGAAATCGGCAGTGACTGGAAATAAATATGTAGATGCTGTTAAAGATGCCATAAAGGACGAAAATGCTGAAATTTTAATTTTGACCGCTAAAACTGAATCGGAAATTGCCGAACTTGAAACCTTTGAAGAACGACAGATGTTTTTGGAAGCGTCAGGATTGCACGAATCGGGAGTCTCACGGTTGATCAAAGCTGCTTATCATCTTTTGAAATTACAAACCTATTTCACTACCGGTCCTGACGAAACACGGGCATGGACTTTTGTCAAAGGGATCAAAGCTCCTCAGGCAGCCGGTATTATCCACACTGATTTTGAAAGAGGCTTTATTCGTGCAGAAGTGATAAAATATAATGATTATGTTAAATACGGATCTGAATCTGCATGTCGTGAAACCGGAAAAATAGGCGTAGAAGGAAAAGAATATGTTGTTCAGGATGGCGATATTATGCACTTCCGTTTTAACGTTTAAATAAAAGGTTAAATAATTTTGTTGTTCTTGTAACCGGAGTTTTACCGTTTGGCTTATGATTCAAAAGCTGTTCTTTTGTTTTATACTCTTTATTTTTGGTTCAGGTAACTTTATTTTTGCTCAGGACAGGGAACATGAAATTCATTTGGCCGATAGTATTTTGGAGGTTAGGGGAGAAGTTTACTTTTCGTTTAGCCAATCATTTTTAAATTCAAAAATTGAAAGATTTATATCCATTGAAAATATTAAGAAATCTCTCGTTTTTGCCTATGCCAATAAAAATGGGTTTAATAAATTTCTGGATTTAAATATAGATTTCAAACTTCAACCTGAAAACTTTCTAAATTCACGACTGAAAACGGCAAAGCTTGCTACTCCTGATTCAATCTATCCTTCTTATCCTCATTATTTGGATATGATGCAAAAATTTGAAAAGGATTACAGTTCGGTTTGTAAATTATACAATGCCGGTTTTACTGTTCAGGGTCGTAACTTGCTGATGCTAAAAATTTCAGCACCTTTAAATTATTCCGATTCCAGACCGGCGGTTTTATTAACAAGTTCCATCCATGGTAACGAACTCACCGGATATAAACTGCTGTTGAATTTGGCAGATTATCTTCTACAAAACTATGGAAAAGATGAACTGGTTACCAAATTATTGGATCATACAGAAATCTGGATTAATCCATTAGCTAACCCCGATGGCACTTACTTTGGCGGCGATTTAACTGTTTTGCCGGCAAAACGTTTTAATGCGAATAACCTGGATTTAAACCGAAACTTTCCCGATCCTGCCGAAGGTGCCCATCCGGATGGAAGTGAATGGCAGCCCGAAACTGTTGCCATGATGGTATTCTATAAGCAGAAAAAAATAGTCCTTTCTGCCAATTTTCATACTGGCGAAGAAGTGGTGAATTATCCGTGGGACACATGGTCGCATCTTCATCCTGATAACCATTGGTATAAGGATATTTCCCGCCAATATGTCGATTTAGCACATCAAAAAAAGAGTTCTTATTTTTCAGGATTTGATAATGGAATTGTAAATGGCTATTTCTGGTACAGAATTACCGGAGGACGACAGGATTATGTAAATTATTTTTTAGGAGGCAGGGAGGTAACAGTAGAACTTAGTGAAAATGGAATGCCTGACTCAGTTTCGATGCAAAATTATTGGAATTATAACCTGGAATCGCTGCTTTATTATATAGAGCGGAGCTTGTTTGGTGTCCGTGGAAGAGTAACTGACGAAAAAACCAGCTTGCCACTGAAAGCAAAAGTAGTGCTGATGAATCATGATAAGGAAAATTCATGGGTTTTCTCGGATTCCATTAACGGAGAATTCAACAGGCTTTTAGCTCCCGGAGATTATGAGGTCTCAATTTCTGCACCAGGATATGATAATTACATCCAGCAAATAAGCTTGCAGGCTAAAGAATCCAGATATTTGACAGTGGCTCTTGAACCAATGAAAGAGCAAATTAATATTTACCCAAACCCGTTTAAGCGAATTATCATTTTGCAAATAAACCATAAGATTTTGCCTGATAATATAAAAGTTTCGTTAATCGATTTGTCTGGTAAAGTTTTATATGTTACTACCATTGTGAATGCAGGAAGTTTGGTTACAATTTCTTTACCTCAGCTACCTGATGGGTTTTACTTGCTTAGAGTGCAATCGCAGAACTTTTCCAAGCAATTTGAGATTATAAAAATGGATTAAAGTTTAGGAAATTATAGCCTGAATTGACAAACAAATAAAGGGTTGATCGCTAATGATATATTTCTTATAATTTCATATAGTGCAATTTCAAACGGAAATTTTTTCCATGGATTTGGGAAGAAGTTTTTAGGTAATTTATATTTTGCTTTAATTTTTATTAAGTATTTCTTTCAGAAAATATACTTTTATGGCTTCAAATAACAAAAACCCTGATGTACCGTTACTAAGGCATGAAAACGATATCATTTATGAAAATTAATTTAACCCGTACTGTTTTATTCTTAAGTATTTATTATTTATCATACGCCGTAAGTTTCGCCCAGAATTCATCCAAAATACCTCCCGAAAAACCAAAGCTAATTATTGGTATTGTAGTTGAACAAATGCGATACGATTATTTAAGTCGTTTCTGGAACCAGTTTGGTGAAAATGGATTTAAGCGTCTTGTTAATGAGGGAAATAATTGCAAAAATGCCAACTTTAGCCACTTTTTCACCCAAACCGGAGTGAATTATGCAACGCTCGTTACTGGAACTTCTCCCTCGTATCACGGAATTGTGGCTGATGAATGGTATATGCCATTGAAAAATAAAGTAATTAATTGTGTTGAGGACGAACGCGAAAAATCCGTAGGCGGTAGTTTTGAGTCAGGGCGGTTTTCACCTCGAAATATACTTACCACCACCATTGGGGATGAAATTCGGTTGTCGAATTTTATGCAATCAAAAGTAATTTCTATCTCACTGGAAGGAAAATCGTCAGTGATTGCCGGTGGACATAATCCTAATGCTGCTTATTGGTTAGATTCTGAAACAGGCAGGTGGATTAGCGGATCGTATTATTTGAATGATTTGCCTCTATGGGTGAACGATTTTAATAATAAGAAATTTGCCGATATGTATATGTCGCGCAGTTGGGAGCCTAAATTACCTATAGAACAATATGTACAATGTCTTACCGATGATAATCCATACGAAAAAGGAATCAATGGGAAAAGAACATTCCCATATCCCCTGTACGAATTAGGTGCATCTAAAAATAAAGATAAGTTTAACTATAAACTCCTGCAAACTACACCTTTTGGCAATTCTCTTACAACCGATTTTGCTATAAATACTATCGTAAACGAGCAGCTTGGCAAGGATGATAATACCGATTTACTTATGCTCGGCTATTCGGCTACTGAAAATATAGGTCAAAATTTTGGCACATCTTCTATCGAAGTAATGGATGCTTTTTTAAAACTCGATGAAGATATTGCTCATTTATTAACTTTTCTTGATTCGGAAATTGGCAAACAAAATATTCTCGTAATTTTTACCAGTAACCATGGTGCAGCAGCAAATGCCGAATATCTGGCCACTACAAAAATTCCGGTTGGCTATTTTAGTCAAACAAGCTCAATTTCGCTTTTAAGGAGTTACTTAAATGCAATTTATGGAAAAGGGGAATGGGTTAAGTTTTACAATGCTCAGCAGGTTTATCTTAACCACGACCTTATAGAAGAATCGAAACAAAGCCTGAGTGATGTGCAGAATAAAACTGCGCAGTTTTTACTTCAGTTTACAGGAGTAAGCAATACTGTTTCTGCTACGACATTGCAAAATTCATATTTTTCGGATGGGGTTTATTCCAAAATGCAAAAAGGATATAACCAAAAGAGGTCCGGAGATGTAATTATAAATCTGGATCCAGGTTGGGCTGAGAAGAATGGTTCATCTACCTCTCATAATTCCTCATATTCTTACGATACACATGTTCCACTGGTATGGTATGGCTGGAAGATAAAAAGAGGAAGTGTATTTGAGAAAGTAGATATGACAGATGTCGCTCCAACTATCAGTTATTTTTTAGAAATTGCGAGTCCAAATGCAAGTACTGGTCAGCCCATACAGGGGGTGGTAAACCAGTGATTCAGAAATACAGATGTTAAACAATGATTGATAAAAACAAAAAGCGACTAAAGATTCTTTCAATTTTATCATTTTTTCTTTTATGCATTTCAGCCAATGCACAAGAGAAATATTGGGTTTATTTTAACAGTAAAACTAAATCTGAAGTAAGTCCGGCTGAATATCTGAGCAATGCTGCCATTCAAAGAAGAATTGCAATGCATGTCGATATTTGTGACTCGACTGACTGGCCTGTCGATTCCTCCTATATTTCTATTGTGGAATCGTTAGGTGTAAAAATTGGATATTCAAGCCGATGGATGAATGCAGTAGCGATTTATACCAGCAATAGAGAGTTATCAAAAGTTAAGAATTTGCCTTTTGTGAAGGAAGTGCAACCTATGGATTATTACACTGTAACGGCTGCTTCAGATGAAAATGAGATACCCCTGCTTGTAAATAATGATTTGCTTGATGCTCAGATTAAAAATCTTCAAGGTTCAGAGTTTATCCAACGGGGAATAAATGGAAAAGGCATACGTATTGCAGTTTTTGATGGAGGATTTCCAGGTGTACAAACGAATCCTGTTTTTGCACATTTACGCGAAAATCATCAGATAATAAAAACGTTCGATTTTGTAAAAAAATCTGAAAATGTTTACGATTATATGTTGCATGGATCATCGGTGCTCTCATGTATTGCAGGGATTTATGGTGATAAAAATATTGGTCTTGCCACCGGGGCTGAATTTCTTTTGGCACGTACCGAAGTTAAATCGGAAGTAAAAGCTGAAGAAGAATACTGGATGGCCGCAATGGAATGGGCTGACCAGAATGGAGCCGATATCATTTCAAGTTCGCTGGGTTATACCGACAAAAGATATACAGTGAAAGATATGAACGGACATAGCAGTCTTGTTACAAAAGCTGCTGCTATTGCCGCCCGCAAAGGAATACTTGTAATTAATGCCATGGGTAACGATGGCCGTGAAAATTGGGAAGTTATGGGTGCGCCGGCCGATGCCGACAGTGTGCTGTCGATTGGTGGTGTAGATCCGTTTTTGGGTTATCATATCAATTTCAGCTCTTTTGGCCCAACATCCGACTATAGGATAAAACCAAATGTTTGTGCTCCAGGGATAGCAATGGTAGCATCCTCTAATTCTTTAAAAAAGGGTTTCGGAACTTCTTATTCCACACCATTAATTGCTGGTTTTGCTGCTTGTGTATGGCAGTTGAACAGGAAAAAAAACAATATGGAGATATTTCATTTAATAGAAAAATCAGGTCATCTTTATCCCTATTTCGATTATGCCCATGGTTATGGAATTCCGCAAGCTTCTTATTTCTTTAAAGAAAGTAACATTATTGCTGATACTAAGGAACTCATAATATTTAATCCTGAATTGGAATCGGTAAAAATTTCGGTGACTGACCTTTCGAAATCAGATAAAAAATATATGAATTATCTATACTATCACATTCAAAATCAGAAAGGTGTTTTAAAGTATTATGCTGTAGTGGATGTAAGCGACAGAGATGTGGTAGCAGTGCCAATGTCGAAGCTGGATAAAGGAGATATCTTAAGAGTTTATTATAAAGGCTTTATAAAAGAAATGAATTTTTAACACCATGGCTAAAAGGCTTATCTTGTTTTTTATTGTTACAACATTTATAGTCAATGCTCATGCGCAATCAATACTTTTGGAACGCGACATTAACGAGAGTGTTTATGTAAAGCAGAAAGGTCCGAATAAAAAGAGATTCACGCATTTGTATTACGATTTTGGTTTGTATATGCCAACAGAATCCAATCAGCTTTATCAAATGGGCTATTCTTTCCGGAATTTTATGGGCATCCGAAATTATTACAGGGTTACAAATACTTATATCATGGGTTTTAACCTGGAATTTGGTTGGGAAAATTTCAGGGTTAAGCAGGAAATTCAAAAAACCTTTCCAGCTCCCGGAATTCATAAAAAAGAAATATTAAGTACATCAAACCTGGGTCTCGAATACTTTAACCGATTATTGATTAGTAAGAGGGGAACTTCCCTGGGAACCTGGATAGATGCCGGTTTTTATGGTAACCTGAACCTGGGTTCGCGTCATGTTACCAAAGATAAATCTGAGTTAACTGATCAAATGAAGTATCATAAGGAAATTGACAAAGGGTTGAAATATGTCAATGTTTGGGAATATGGTTTGAAAGCCCGATTGGGTCTCAAACGTTATGCTCTTACGGGTTCTTATCGGTTATCCAATTGGATCTCGGGTTTAAATAATAGTTATGAACCTCCGCAATTGTCAATTGGTTTAGAAGTGGGGTTATACTAAAATTTGTCCCTCGTTTCGATGAAGCTTTGCAACAGCGAAAGGTTTTCTTCCAGAATGTTTCCCACAACAACTATATCAGCTCCTGCATTATATGCTTCTTCTGCTTGCTGAGGGGTTCGTATTCCTCCTCCAATAATTAATGGCAGGGATGAATTCTTTTTAACCTCCGAAATTAATGTTTTAGTTACCGGACTATCAGCTCCACTTCCTCCTTCAAGGTATATCATTTTTAATCCGAGCATTTCTCCTGCCATAACAGTCGAAACAACAATGTCAATTTTTCCGGCTGGAATAGCTGTTGTATTGCTGATATACTCTACTGTTGTTTTCGATCCTGTTTCAATAAGAATATATCCTGTAGGTATAATTTCCATTCCTGTCGATTTTAGAAAAGGCGCTGCCAGAACGTGGTTACCGATAAGATAATCGGGATTTCGTCCACTAATTAAACTCATCAGCAAAATGCCATCAGCTTTATCACACAGTTGGAGTAAATTTCCAGGGAATAGAAATACAGGTAAACCCGTTTCTTCCTTAATAATTTCTATGGTTTGATTGATAGATTTAGAGACAAGGCTTCCTCCAACAAGAATGAAATCGGGAGGATATTGTTTTATTATTTTTGAAATGTTTAAAAGAGAAATCTTGTTATGCTTGTCGGGATCGATAAGCACCACAAGCATTTTGTTTTTATTTTGGCTGGCAATTATTTTTGAATACATCATTGGTATTTATTACTGTCCCGGTAAATATTAAAAATGATTTAATGTTTAAATTTCTCACTTCGATCGAAATGACATTGAATTATATAGGTTCAGGAGATGGCTAGGTTGCAGGCTTCGCCTGCAACCTAGCCACCTCAATTCATAAATACTAAAAGCTCTGTCATTCTGAGCAAAGCGAAGAGTCTAAAATATTTTAATTGGACAACAGTGATTGTTTATTACTTACAGCAATAAACAGTAACGTAATTATCCTGAATGAAATAACTTAATGTATATTCATCGTGAATATTTTCGTCGTGATGAATTCCGGTAATCAAACCTCTCGATTCCAACAAAAACGGACGGATTGTTAAGTTCGTTTTAAAATTAATATTATTCTTGTCGCAAATTTTATAAAGTGCTTCCTTAGCACACCAATGTACATAAAGATGAAGACTCTCACTTGCCGGATCCTGTAAAATTACTTCCTGATCGTTAATAAATTTATGTGAAATTCCTTTTATGCGATGTGACATGTATTCCAAATCGATCCCTACTTTTTTGTGTTTGCTTAAAAATACAGAGGTTAACCTGTTCGAATGAGAAATACTAATATTATAGGAATTGTCTTTCAAAAAGGGTTTATGTTCCTCGTTGTAAATTATTTTTGATTTTTTACCAATAAGCTCTTTCAGTAATACCCTAACACTCAGCCATTCTACTTTCCGACTGTAGTTTTTATAACTTTCGAGAGTACTTATCTCTTCTTTGTTAAGCTTGATTTTAGAGTAAAGTGTGTTGAAATCTTCTTTAATTTCCCACATGCCTAACAAACAATCTTCAGCGACTTGTTCATTTTTTACAATTCCCATAAAAAGATTTCAAATGTAAACTGTTATATATAAAGGCCAAATTTAGTATTTTTTTAAAATGGCAGAAATATTAAATAAGTTTTAAGCATATCCAATAAAGTATTAACTCGTTTAAATGTTTAACTATTTAACTTCAAATTATGAATAATAACCAGAACAGACGCGTCTTTCTTAAGACTGTTGCAATTGGTTCGTTAGGAGCAATTGCCCTTGCCAAAGCAGAGTATGCTTCATCAGCGATGGTAAGCAAAGGTAAGCCGGGAGTGGGAATTCAACTTTATACCGTTCGCGATGCGATGAATTCCAATACTAAGGATGCTTTATCCCAGGTTGCCAAATTAGGATACAAGAACCTTGAACTTGCAGGTTATAACAATGGCAAGTTTTATGGAATGGAGCCTTCAGAATTTAAAAAGGTAGTTGAAGACCTGGGAATGAAAGTGATCAGCAGCCATACTGGTGTTGAGGTAAAAGGTGTTGACACCGGTAATGCCCGGAAAATGGCCGAAGATCATGCGAAAATAGGTGTTAAATATTGCATCCAGCCTTGGTTGGTTCCCGAAAGACGCAAGACTGCCGATATGTATAAACAATTTGTATCGGAATTAAACCTGGTAGCCGAGGTGATGAAGAAAAACGGTATTCAATTTGGGTATCATAATCATAATTTTGAATTTGAACCTGTAGATGGGATTATTCCTTTTTATGATATTTACATGAAAAATACTGATAAAGATCTGATTACATACGAATTGGATATTTATTGGGCCACAAAGGCGGGTCAGGATCCAATTGAAATTTTTAAAAAGTATCCCGGACGTTTTCAGTTATGGCATGTGAAAGATATGGAAAAAAGCGCCGACCAATTCTTTGCTCCGGTGGGTACTGGTTCAATTGATTATAAAGAAATTTTCAAACACAAAGATATTTCAGGTATGAAATATTTCTTTGTTGAACAGGATGCAACACGTGATAACAAACCGTTTGATGCGATTAAGACTAGTATTGATAACCTGAATAACAAGATTTTATAGTATAATGGTTAAAGCCTGGGTAATGCCAGGCTTTATTGATATATCACTATAGTTTTGTCGCGGTTTAACCGTTTGTGAAGCCAGACTTCAATTTTCTTTTTGTCGGCATTGTAAATGGTTGCTTGTTGAAAGAATATTACAACAGGTACAATTTCCGGTTGTTTTGCAGGTGGCATCGTTACCATAGACTCAGTATAGGAGCATGAAATTATTTGAGGAAATAGCGGTTTGATTTCCTCAAGTAATTGAGCTCCTAATAATAACTTATCGTCTGCATTCCTCTCAATTCTATTTTTTTCTATAAGAAGCAAGTTTAACCTGTTAATTTCCCCTTTGAGTTTGTCAATTTCACTGATGTTTTTATTAAAATCGGTAAACGAAAAGCCTTGCTTAAATATTAGCTCTGCATTTTCAAGGTTAAAATTCCGGGAACGATTTTTTATAATATTTTTATTCGAATCAGTTAATAAATTACCTCCATAAATAAGAGTTATGCTTTTTTTACCGGCATCTATGTCGTGTTTTAAAAGGTAATTACCTTCAAATACGGAAATACTTTGTGCAAATTTGGTTGCTCTATCCGTAAATTTTTCTTTTTGAACCAATATATATCCAAAGTAAATGCTGGGTAAAAGTGTTATAAATATTATAAAACTTATCCATTGATTAACCCTTCTTTTTTGGGCATTATCAACCAGTGTGATAATTGGAAATTTAAGAATTTGCGAGAACACGACCGAAGAAATACCTATAAAAACAGTATTAATCGTAAATAGATAAAAGGCTCCGAAAAAGTACATGAATTGACCGGTTGCTAATCCATATCCTGCAGTGCATAAAGGTGGCATAAGCGCTGTAGCAATTGCCACACCAGGTATCACATTTCCTTTTTGCCTGCTACTGATAGCAATGATGCCGGCTAAGCCTCCAAACAATGCAATGATAACATCGTAAATGGTTGGGCTGGTGCGTGCAAGCAATTCGGAATGGGCTGTTGATAAGGGGCTGATTGAAAAGTAAATTGTAGATGCTATAAGTCCTGCTAAAACCGCAAAAAGAAAGTTCTTCAATGCCTTTCGGAACAAAGCAAAATTGTATGTTGCAAGACTGTATCCCATACCATTAATGGGTCCCATAAGGGGAGAAATTAACATAGCACCGATGATTACAGCCGGTGAGTTAATGTTCAGGCCAACTGAAGCAACAACAATGGCAAATACCAATATCCAAAGGTTAGTTCCTTTAAATATTATTTCGCGCTCAATTGAAATGTGAATTTTGGTTACATCTTCCAGATCGCTCTCCAGATCAAGGTAATCTAAAAGTTTTCGAATCATATTACTATTTAGTATTCAAAATAATTTTGGTTTTACTCAAATTTACAGATGAAGTAAATTTACGAATTTATTCCTGTTAAATAAATGTGATAAGCAATATGAAAAAATCTGATATTGCCACCGAATATTATATGATTTCCGATAGCCAAAAAATTAACGAGCTTCAACTGTTTGAAACAATTTGTCCTAAACTTGCTGCAGATGCAGTGGTTATTGCCGAAAAGCTTCTGCAGGAAAAGTACTAAAAGAAATAACTTACTGACAGGTACATTCTGTAATTTGTAACTGCTTTTGTTTCTTTTACACGGCCATTGTCTGTTAAGTCTACCTTGCCATAATTAGCTGTTGTTATTTCCCCTTCTGCCTGAAAAACCATTCTGCCTGTGAAATAACTAATAGATGGAGCTAAGCGGTACATAGAAGAAATATTGTCGCTTCTTCCATAAAATTTATATACAATAGAATTGAGGTTGTCTTTAAAACCAAGGTTCTTTTGAAATCCTCCGAAAAATCCGGCACGCACCTTTTCTCCATAAAGAATATTTATCCAAGAAGTTAGTGCTGATGAAGGAGTATATGTTTCGTAACCTGTTTCAGTGTTAAGTGTTAACCGGGCGTAACCTCCCTGCATTGTCATTTCCGACAAATTTTGGCCATAAATGGCATTTCCTTTTATAGTAAAAAGTCCTTTCTTATATTGACCAAAAGCACCTAGGGCATAAGTGTTTATTTTTTCATTTGTTGAATAATTAACAACATTGTCAACACTGGTATATTCCCTTGGTTGGAGCGATTTGTACTCTGTCATAATCCCGGTAGTAAATCCACCCATACTATAGTGAACCTGAAAATTTAAATCGGGTTGCATCGAGTTTCTCATAAATCTTAAGCTTTGTTCCGATTCACCCGTTATTACATTGGGGCCAAATGAAGCGTGGCCGCTTTGGAAAAAAGTAGCTGCTAAAAAACTTACCTTGCCGGTTTTGTATGTAAATCGGACCTGTTCGCCCCTGCAAAAAACATTAAAAGGAGCTTCGAAATTTAAGGAAACTGTTGAGGGAGTTACAGCTCCTTGTAAGGGATGCCATGTTCTGCCAATTTGGAGGCTGGTTTTAGCCCAGTCGAGTTTAACCCAACCTTGCCGAAAAAGCAGGTAATTGCTATTTCCTCCGGTAAAATCAAATTCAAAATAAGCCGAAGCTTTAGCTTTTAGGGCCTCTGGTCCGGCAAAAAGCGCGGTAAAACGTGTGGGCGTGGCTGATAAGTTCTGATTGCCTTTTTCATTTAAATCTTTTCCAGTGGCATCAGGTTTAACTGGTTCAGGCCATATGTAAAATAATCCATCTACACTTTCTTTTCCTTTACGGGTATCGGCAAAGTAATCAACACGGGCAAATCCCCCAAACTTAACAGTTACATTTTCACCAAGTTTAACTGGTTGTAAGCTGCTGGCAGGTTCCTGGGCCAGTAAATTTAATCCGCTCAAACACATTACAGCAAATAGATAAAAGCTTCTCATCGGTTATTTTTTTATTGGCACCAAGATAAAGATATTTTATAAAATAGTTAAAGGACATATTAATTCATAAAGATTCTATTCTAACAAGTTCCAAAAAAATCTTTCAACTATTAAACATTATTTGAATGTTTTGTTTTATGTATTGTACGGGTGTTCTTAAAATTATTCACAGGTTATGGGATTAAAAAGCAAACAGTTTCTGGATGAATTTTCAAAATATGTAGTGATGACTCCTTATCCATTCGTAACCGATTTAAAAAAGTCGCGTGGAATGTGGATCGAAACCGTAGATGGTGAAAGGATTTTCGACTGGGCTGGTTGTTACGGATCCAGATTACTGGGGCACAATCATCCTGCAATGATGGAACCAGAGTATGTCGAAAAATTAATATTTGCAGCCAATAATAAAATGGCTAATCCCGATTTTCTTACCCCTGAATGTGTTGAATATTACCGGAAACTTTATGAAATTGCTCCAAACTGTATCAGAAATCCGCAACTTGAGATTTATGCGGTTAATTCAGGTGCCGAAGCTGTTGAAAACCTGATGAAATATTTTATTAACTTGTATGATGCCCGTCAGTTAAATGCAGGAAAACATGGAGGTGTACGAAGGATTATTTATTTTGAACAGGCTTTTCACGGACGTACAATTTTTACACTTAACATTACCCAATTATCGCATGTTCCTTTAATTACCAAAAACTTTAGTCAAATGGTACTTGGCAATATTCAGGTACCTTTTCCCGCCATTGATACTTCATTGCCTGAGTCGGAAAACCTTCAGGCCATTGAAAATAGTTTAGCAATAATCAGGAATGAGGTTAAAAAATATCCCGACGAAATTGTGGCAATGATAATCGAACCCATTCAGGGTGCAGGTGGACACCGGATGTCATATCCTTCATTTTTTCAGGAGTTGAGCAAAATAGCCTATGAAAACAATATTTTTCTGGGATTTGATGAAGTGCAGACTGCCGGAGGACAAACCGGGCAGATATTTATGACCGACAGCTTTAATTTGCCTTACCCTCCCCAGGGAATAGCCACAGGAAAGAAATTTGCAAATGGTGTTATTTATATGTACAATCCCATGAAAGATTTGGGTATTCTTGATTCGACATGGGGTGGAAACCTAGCCGACATGGTGCGTTTTTGCCAGGAAATGAAAATTGTGGATCGTGAAGGACTCATTGGACAAGTTCCTGTAAAATCTGAATTCCTTTTGCAATGCCTTTTTTCGTTGAAAGAAAAACACCCTGATAAAATTTATAATATCCGGGGAATGGGTTTATACCAGGGTTTTTCGCTTCGAGTTCCAAGCAAACTAAATGCGCTGATTGATTATGCACTTGATAAAGAAAATTTGCTCCTGCTCGAAGCCGGAACTGATACAGTCCGGCTCAGGCCTGTATTAGACGTAACCCAGCCCGAAATCGGCCTTCTCGCTGAGAAACTCGATCGCTGTCTTTCGGCAGTTTGGTAACTTAGGGCAAAATTGGAAATAATTGTATTTTTCCAGCCTGATAAATCGGAATTCGCGATTCAGCTAAAACAATATTTCCAATTTTAACATTTACCTGTGAAATAATCGGCGATCGGAAATAAATACTGTTGGTAATTTTTTCAGTTGTTTTGAATTCGGTATTAATCGAAGCTGTTTCTTTCATCATTATGGAGGCGCTAATTGCATTCATCCCAGTTTTTGAAGTTTCTGAAACACCCTTATCTTCGCTAAACCACAATATTTCCTTCGATACTGGTGTATTTGGAGTAAAAGAAAATGAATAATTATTGGTTTCCCTGATTTTTTTTCCAATAAAATGCGACATGAGTTCGTCTTCCTGTATTCTCAATTCAGCAATAATAGTTTTTAATGCAAGTCCATCCGGATGATAATCATAATCGCCCATTATCAGCTTAATCCTTCTTTTGCGAAGTTTTAAAATCAGGTTGGCCATATCCTCGGCCTTATCTTCTTCTTTCTTTATTTCGATTGATTTTTTATAGATAGGAACTTTTACAAAAGAAGCATCGGTTAAAATGGTTTTGTAAAGCGTATCAGTATCAGTGGTTATATTTGGTTCATAAATGCTTCTTTCAAAATTGATTCCTGACCCCTGGTGTTTTGAAGGGAATTCATTTGAAACAGTTTTCCAGGAGTTCTCAAGGTTCAGCATTAAACCTTGTTCGGTTAATGAAAAAAGTTTATCGAGGTTTGAAGGATACATTTTGAAATTAAGAGCATAATACTGATCAGGATCGGGCTCATTTACCGGTATTATTTTAACTTCCGTAATTTCAAATACTTCTGAATCGAAGGTGGGAACTTTGGTTAATGTTAGGTATTTTTCAGCATAAGCTGCATAGGGCCCTGATTTGGTGATGGTTTTGGTAACCTGAATATTAATATCGACACGTGTTTTAGGAAGACTGTATATCAAAGTTTGCGGTCCGCTTTCATTGGAAGAAGATTTCGATACTTGTATGTTTTGAGTAGGTGTGCAGGAGGAAATTAGTGTAACGATAAGGAGTACAAGCAGTAAGTTGTTCTTAAAATATTTCATTTTTAAAAAATTAGTAATTTTATATGTTTCTGATAGTATTAAACGCATTACCTATATAATTTATGATGTCGCCTGAAATAATTGATTCGAAACTATTTTTTGTCAATGCAATATCCCCGGCCAATCCATGAATATAAACACCAAATCGTGCTGCTATTTGAGGTTCATAACCTTGTGCCAGTAAAGATAATATAATCCCTGTAAGTACATCCCCACTGCCGGCAGTAGCCATTCCCGGATTGCCCGTCGAATTAAACCAACAATCGCCATTTGGGGTTGTAATGCTTGTGTATGCGCCTTTCAAAACAATAATAACATTGTATTTTTTTGAAAAATCGAGTTGGCTTATGAACCTTGTATAGCCATTTGTGTGTTCAGTGGTTAACCGGTCGAATTCTTTGGGATGTGGTGTAATAATAGTCAATGGCGGAATCATGCACAAAAGCCATTGGTTTTGCGAAAGGATATTTAAGGCATCGGCATCCAACACTAACGGTACATCTGATTTTGAAAGCAATTCTCTAAGGGCATCAGTAGTTTGGTGTGAAGTTCCGATGCCTGGTCCAATACCGATAGCATCGTATTTTATTTTATAGGGGAACTCAGAAATAAATTCATCATTAGTATCTAAACTTACCATTGCTTCCGGGATAGTAGTTTGTATAATTTCATATCCTTTTCGTGGAATATGAGAAGTAAGCATTCCTACTCCGGTTCTTAAACAAGCTCTGGAAGCAAGAACTGCAGCTCCCATTTTGCCATAGCTTCCTGATATCAATAATGCATGGCCAAATGTTCCTTTGTGGTCAAACTTGCCCCTTTTTTTTAAAAGAGGTTTAAGATCTTTATTACTTTGAAAGTAGATGTTTCTTTCCTGGTTTTCAATGGCTTTTTGATGCAGTCCAATTTTGAGGATATGAACTTCGCCGGTGTAAATGTAATTTTCGACAAACATAAAAGCCAGTTTCGGCATTTCAAAAGTGAGAGTATGTTTTGCTTTCACAATTACATCGCGGTTATTGCCTTCATTGGAATCGCAAAATAAACCGGAAGGGACATCAACTGCTATTATATCCGCTCCGCTTTTATTTATCTGGTTAATCAACAACGATGGATAGCCGGACAAGGCCCGTGTTAGCCCGGTTCCAAACAATGCATCAATAATAAGATCGCTGGGATGAATAACAGGAATATAAGGCTCTTGTATAAGGAGTACTGATTTTTCATGATATTCTATAAGCCGCTGGAACTTTATCAAGGCATCCTGCGACATTCTCTCACTGGCATAGAGTACATGGGCTTGAACCTGAAATCCTGCCTGTAATAAAAGGTAAGCAATGCATAAACCATCCCCGCCATTATTACCCGGACCGATAAAAATTTTTATATATTTTGATTTTGAATAATTCTCAATGATCCATTTTGCACAAGCCAGCGAAGCTCTCTCCATTAAGTCTGACGACGAAATAGGTTCATGCTCAATAGTGTATCTGTCTACCTCACGTATTTGACTGGCTGATAAGATTTTCATTTCTTTAACAATTGTATCATCAACACTTGCTTTGCAAATATATTTAAAACAAGAAAGTACCGGTAATGCATTCAAATTATTTATAAAAATATTATATTTTTCACCGATTGAAATTCGTTATTGGCAGAAATTAAACCGGAATGATGATTAAAAAAGTTGCACAACATTTTTGTTGTATAAGGTTCAAATAAAAAGATTTCTATATTTGTTTGAAACGTTAAAACTACATTTATGTTTAAAGAGCATCCGAGAGGATTATTAGTTGCATTTTTTGCCAACATGGGCGAGAGGTTTGGTTTTTATACGATGATGGCCATCCTTGTCCTGTTTCTTCAGGCTAAATATGGATTATCCGAAGAAAAGGCCGGAAGTATTTATAGCTGGTTTTATTTCAGTATTTACGCATTGGCATTGGTTGGCGGGTTATTGGCCGATTTAACCAAAAAGTATAAAACTGTAATATTGTCAGGTATTGTGATCATGTTTGCCGGGTATGTAATTATGGCCGTTCCAGGACTGTCTCTTGTTGTTACTGTGATTGGTTTATTTACAATCGCCCTTGGAAACGGATTGTTTAAAGGAAATCTGCAGGCTGTAGTTGGTCAGATGTACGATAACCCCAAATACTCTCACCTGAGAGATTCTGCCTTTATGATATTTTATATGGGTATTAATGTGGGCGCTTTAATTGCTCCTTTTGCAGCAACAGGTATGCGAAACTGGTTTCTGGAATCACAGGGATTTTTGCACGACGGAAGTTTACCTGCCTTGTGCCACCAGGTGATCAATGGAACCATACAGGACCCGGCTGCATTTTTAAATTTGGCAAAAAATGTAACCTTAAATGGTACAGTTACCGATATAACTCAATTTGCAAAAGATTACCTGCATGTTTTTTCAGAGGGTTATAATTATGCCTTTGGAATAGCTGCTGTGGCGATGATCATCTCATTATTGGTGTATATCTTCTTCAGCAAACTTCTTCCAAATAAGGAAAAACCATCCCAAGAAGCTGTCGCTGCTCAGGTTAAGATTGAGAAGAAACCTTTAGCCTTGCCAGCCGCAATTGGAGCAATGATTGTTACTGCTCTGTTAATTAGTACAGTAAAAGACTTGGCCGAAGGTTTGGCTTTTGGTTTGTTTGCCGGATTTGTGGTTTGGTTTTTAATGAACGCCACAAAAGAAGAAAGGCCGAGAATCAGTGCTTTAATCATGGTGTTCTTTGTGGTTATATTCTTCTGGATGGCATTTCATCAGAACGGATTAACCCTAACCTATTTTGCCCGGGATTATACGGTGAAGCAGGTCGATCCCTTAACCAATCTTTTCTTTAATTTCTGGTCGTTATTATCTGTCATTGCGTTTGCTGCAGGGTTGATACTGATTTTTCTTCGTAAAAAAATTGTTGAGAAAGCTTTATCGGCTTTAGTTATGCTTGCCGGCGCCGTCGCTGCATATATTTTTTACAGCGGTTATGCTCCTATGAATTCCATTTCACCTGAGATCTTCCAATCGTTCAATCCTTTGTTTATTGTAACGCTTACTTTTTTGGTAATGGGGATTTTTGCCTGGCTGAATAAGCGGAATCAAGAGCCGTCAACGCCTAAGAAGATTGGTATTGGTATGATTATAGCCGCGGTTGGCTTCGTGATTGTATTAATCGCCTCGCTCAATTTAATTTCTCCCATGGAGCTTGAACAGACTGTAAACGGACAGGTCATTAAGAACCCTGTTCCAGATTCTTCAAGAGTATCTCCATACTGGCTGATACAAAGCTATTTGGTTCTGACTATAGCAGAACTCTTTTTAAGTCCTATGGGACTTTCATTTGTATCGAAGGTTGCTCCCCAACGATTCCAGGGCGTTATGCAGGGTGGATGGTTATTGGCCACAGCAGTAGGTAATAAACTTCTTTTTGTAGGCAGTTATTTTTGGAACCGTATCGAATTATGGCAACTCTGGGCAATATTTATTGTTTGTTGCTTACTCTCTGCTGCTTTTATCTTCACTATGATGAAGAGACTGGAGAAAGTCGCAGGATCCCGATAAATATTTTAATACCGGGAAGCTGTCTTAAAAGTCAATTATTTGCCATATTCCTTACTTCGACTTCGCTCAGTATGACACTCAATATGACAAACAATTGACTTTTAAGCGTCAGGCTGAGCGCAGTCGAAGCCTTTTTAACTTTTAAGACAGCCTCTCTTTTTTAACTATTCATCAATTTTTCGTTCTATAAGGTCGAACCTATCGTTTATATATCCTACAATTTCATTGGCACTCGATTCAATAGGTTTATTGGTAACATCAATGATTGTAAAATTACCCCTGTGGAATATTTTGGTCGCATTATCCAACTCCTGAACAATTTCCGAGGGATCGAGATAAGAACGGTGATTAAAAGCTCCCATTGAAGCTACCCTTCTTTTGCGTTGTTCAATTAATGTGTTCATGGAAATTGTTAAACCGAAAACCCGGCGTGGATCTACTTTAAATAATTCGTCGGGGGGAGGAATTTTGTTTACAAGGGGAATATTGGCAACTTTCCAGCCAAACATGGCAAGATATATACTCAATGGTGTTTTTCCGGATCTGGATATGCCGGTTAAAATAATATCAGAGTGGTGCAAACGGTCGGGGTTCATCCCATCGTCGGTATTTAAACTGAATTCAATGGCCTTTATCCTGTCGAAATATTCCTGGTGGAGCTTACGAAACAATCCGGGCTGATTGATAGGTTCTGTTTTTAATTGTTCGCTCAGATAGTCTGAAAGATCTCCCATTAAGTCGAATGAAGGCACTTCCATTTCTTTGCAAATCTTATTTATGGCAAGCCTCATTTTTTTATCTACCATGGTATGCACAATTAACCCACGATTTGCCTTGACTTCTGATACGGTTTTACGCGCATTACTTTCAGTTTGTATGTCGGGTACTATTGTTACCGGAATCCGATGATTTGGAAACTGCACAAGCAGCGATTTTATCACCGCATCTCCGGCAAGGCCTTTACCTCCTGAAACTACATAAATGTGAGGCATAACAGCTTCATTACTTTCCATCAGTTTTATTTCGATTAAAACATAAATACTTTACTTGAATAACCAATTTAAAAAAATAAAGTTTATTTAAGCTGAAGAAAGATTGAAAAAAAAGGGAAATCATACCTGAAAGCAAATTAATTCTACTTTACCAGATATTATGACCATATGTTTGCAAAATCTGATATTTCGAAGTATGCATTTTATTTCATAACTTATAATTAAGTTACTTCTATCAAGTTTTTATATTTTTAGGCAATTAACTTTTATACATGCTGAGGACGCTTTTGATTCTTTTAGGGTTTTTTATGTTTTTTTCTCCTGGCTTAGCCCAACAAGCCGCCTTGCCCAATGTCTTTGTCTGGGAATCTACAATTCATGCAGGCTATATTGTTCGGAATTCGGGGGACTTACCCAAAAACCGGATGCCTTTTTTCATTTCTCTCAATCCATCAGTACAAACTTCGGGAAAAAATGACTGGAATCAAGCGTTGGGTTTTCCAAGGGTGGGTTGTAGAATAACTTTGGGCGATTTGGGAAATAAAAGAGAACTGGGGTATATGTTAGGCTTAACACCGAATATGACATTTAAATCATTAGCTGCCCGATGGTATGTTCCTGCTGTTAATCTAGGCTTGGGTATAGCCTGGTTTAACAAACCATTTAATATGAAGTCAAATCCTGGTAACTTTTATATAGGTTCACAAATTACAGCCTTGGCTGAAGCTTCTGTTCAAGTTGAACCAAAAATAAATAACAGAACATTTTCAATAATCGGGATCAGGGTTATTCATAATTCAAATGGTCATTATCAGGTTCCTAATTTGGGAATGAATACTTTAAGCCTATATATGGGAATATTATTCAATTCCAAGATGCTTGTTAAACCTGAAATCAGAGATTTAAATGTTCCAAAATCGAAAATTCATTTAAACCTTCGGAGTGGAATAGGTATTCATGAACTGGCCCGCACATTTGGTCCGGCAGGTACTCCCAAATATGCCATTTATGTGAACGATATTTATCTTTCGAAGCTATATGGAAAAGTAAGCAATATACATTTTGGACTTGAAGTCAATTATTATAAAAGTTACTATGATTTTACAGTAAACCACAATTTATTTACTGAGGACAGGAAATTGAAATCTACTGTGTTTACCTCATTTTTAGCTCATGAACTGATGCTGAAAAGAGTTAGTCTTCTTACGCAGGGAGGCATTAATCTTTACAACAAATTTTATAATGCTTATATCAATCAGTATAAAAGTGAACAGGGGATGAGCCTTGCTTTGAAAAAGATGATTTCGACCCGATTGGGGATTCAATATTATTTATTCGATCCTCAGTATTGCTCCCGTACTAATGTTTTTGTAGGAGCATATATAAAAGCGCATTTTGGTCAGGCCGATTTTGTTTGTTTTCAGGTTGGCCTGGTGTTATGAAAATAAGATAAAAAATGAATAAAGATGATCTATAATTAGTGTTTGCTGAAAAACCAATGAAGGTTCGGATTGCCTTACTGAGGTACCATAATTAAAAATGATGATTAGTAAGTTGTTCCACCCCGACTGGCATAGCTGGCAAGTTAATAGCTGTTACAAGTTAATAAGGATTAAAATAAGTCGCACGATACCATTTATAAACTTAGTAATGTTCCTTTGCACCGCAATTTACATCTCAATAATTACGACGATGATAACATGAGGGTTTATTTTAATATTATTTCGCGTCGAAAATATCTTTTCATTTCACATTTTCCATGGTAAAAATGCCATGGCTATGGAAAAGAACTAACCATAGCCTGATTGCTATGCCCGGCTGGGTTGCATATCCGCATGTTTCAGCCGGCCTAATTAAAACAGGAATACTATTTCCTTTTTTAGTAATACTTCTATCTGATGTTGAGGTATTTTGTTTCCTGTCACATTCACATACTCAAGGTTTTCAAGTTCAAATAGCGGAGAAATGTCATCTATAAAATTATTGGATATATCAAGAACCCTGAGTTCTTTAAGATTGCTAAGTGCATCAATCATTCCTATCTGATTGTCGGATAAATATAATTCTTCGATTTGAGTTAAGTACCACAAGCTTGAGATGTCTTCAATCAGGTTTTTTGATAAATCAATGTTGATCGCATGAAGACAAAATTCAATTCCTTCCAGATCGCCAATTTCATATTCTGACATTTCTATGTCTTCGAAATCCTCAAGGTAATAGGAGGGGAGTTCGACTTTCATCGATCCATATACTTTTCTTTTAACGGCATTGTAAAAAGTGTTTTCTTCTGCAAAAAGATCACTTTCTTCATAAGCCTCTGCATCTTCATACGAATCGAAATATTCAAATCCTTCCCGGTCGTAATCCCATACATATTCAGGGGAATAATCAATATCATCGTCTATGCCAACGTCCATCGAAGGAATATTTTCAATGTCGTTGATTATTAAAATGTGGGCATACTGATTTAGGCTGTCATAATTTTTAGATTGAAAAAGATTGTCAATCTCCTGATTATAAAAAGCTTCCTTATCGGGATGGTATATCATAATGAGCTTCGAAAAGCATTTACTTATATTATTATCAGGAACTTCGGTATATTCAGAAACAATTTTAGAAATTTTCCTGATACTACTGAATTGCTTCGATTTATAAAGTCCTATAATATTTGCAGTTATATTGTTTAGGTTTACACCTGTATACGATTCTTTTAGTTTTGTATATAAGTCGATATTTGTCATATCTCAGTCGATATATATTATCAAAATTACTAGAAATTAAACGAATAATCATTTAAATAACATACTCCAAAACTGATATATTTTTACCTATTTTTAATTATTATTTCTTTTGAGTACCCATAAATCAATGTCGTTAGTTTAGGAATTGAATAATAATTCACACTTCGACTCCGATCAGTGTGACAATAATACCAGTTTGTCAGGCTGAGCGGAGTCGAAGCCTGACTTAACTAAACGACATTGACCCATAAATATTTAAAGACTGAAGTTGTTCAGATAAAATACATAATCTTGAAAAAAATAATCAACTTATATAATTTTCTTTAAAAAGGATGCAACCTTCAAAAAAAACTCTTGTCTTTTAAATTTGAAAAGCTTTAGCATTGGCAACACAGACATTCGATATACATAAAGAACTAATTGAACGGAGTAAACGGGGCGAGCGCAAGGCGCAATGCCAACTCTACAGCTTTTATTCCAAAGCTATGTTCAATGTTTGTGCACGTATGCTAAATTCTGTTCAGGAGGCCGAAGATGTTTTGCAAGATGCTTTTTGTAATGCCTTCGAAAACCTGAATTCTTTCAGGTTCGAATCTAGCTTTGGCTCATGGTTAAAACGTTTGGTGATTAATTATTGCATAAATCATCTGAAAAAAAGAAAAGTGAGCCTGGTGCATTATGACGATATTAGCATTATTGACGAAGCGGAGGAAACGATTGATGATGAAGAAGAAAAAAGTTTTGAAGTAAAAAAAATACATCAGGCTATGCAGCAATTGCCCGAAGGTTACAAGATCATTTTTTCACTTTATCTTATCGAAGGATATGATCATTCCGAAATATCCCAAATTTTAGGAATAAGTGAATCGACATCCAAATCGCAATTTCTAAGGGCAAAAGGCAAAATTCGTGAAATCCTTAAAATACCTGCATTATGAGTGATAAACTGGAAAATTATGTTAAACAGAACCGAGAAGATTTCGATTTTATTGAACCCAATGCAAAATTATGGAATAAGATTGAAGCCAGGTTAAATGAAAAAAATAAAAGAAGTTTCTCTTTTCTCTGGAAAGCAGCAGCAATTATAATCATTTTTGGTTTTTCCTTCTGGGCACAAATGCAGATGGATCAAAAGCCTAATATTGTAAACAATGAAACTATTCAAAAAAATGAAAATGTAATTGCCTCAGAACCAAGTGTAAACGAAAAGCCCGTTCAAAAAAACAATTTAAATCCTATAATTCCTGAATTTGCAGAAACGGAAAAATACTACAACCGAAAGGTTAACAGTACAATGAAAGAACTAAAGGTTATCCTTGTCAAATATCCGGATGTAGCCAGTGATATGAAAAAGGATATAGCAGAACTGGATAGCGTGTACAAAATGTTAAAACGTGATTTGGGCGATAACGTAGCCCATGAGGAAATTCTTAGTGCTATGATCCAGAATTACAGGATGAAACTCCAGATTTTGGAGGATATTAGAAATGAATTAATTCAAAATAGTACTATAAAACCTACAATAAAAACAGACAGCCATGAGATTTAAGAAATGGTTTTTAGTGATTGCCAGTATTTTTCTGATCCTTGCAGAAGTATTTGCCCAAAATTTCTCAGAAAGCAAAACTTATGTTCATCAGTTTCCTCTCAGCAATAAAACTACTGTTGAAATTTCGAACAAATATGGGAAGATCCAGCTACTAACATGGAATAAAGATTCGGTGAGGGTTGATATTGATTTCTATATTTCCTCAACCTCACAAAGCCGGCTCGACAAATTACGGCAAAATATAAATTTCGATTTTAACAATTCAAATTTTTATGTGGTTGTTAAAACGGTATTTGGAAAAACACAATCCAGTGTTATTGACGATCTGAAAGATTTGGCCGATGCTATTGTCAATGGAAGTAATGAAGTCAGGATAGATTACACAGTACACATTCCTCAAAACCAGACAATCAAAATTAAAAATAAGTATGGCGATATTTATGCCGATGATCTCACGGGTGATGTCCAGATAAGCCTATCAAACGGCGATCTTAAAGCAAATAATTTCAAGGGAAATACCAATTTATTTTTAAGTTTTGGCAATACCTTTATCAATGAAATAAAAAAAGGAAGGATCGTTGCCGACTATGAGGATCTTAATATTCGTTCATCTGAAAACCTTACTCTCGAATCAAAATCGTCCAAACTTCGACTTGAAAGCGCGGGTTTGATAAATTTACAGTCGCGTCGCGATGACATTCGCATCGATAATGCAACAAGCTTAACCGGAGATGGATATTTCTCCGCTATAAGTGTTCAGAACCTTACAGACGAATTAAGCTTATCAGCAAAATATGGTAAAATTACTGTCGACAATTTCAGGAAAAACTTTTCTTACATAAACATTACATCTGAATATACCGATGTTGACCTCTACTTTGAACGAGGTTCGGGTTTTAATTTTGATATTGCTTATTTTAAGGATGTTATGTTGCGTCTTCCGAAAGAAGTAGAAAAAAGCGAGGAGAAACCATTAAATGTTGAAACCGGCCAAATGGTGATGTATGGTAAAGTCGGGAATTCAGATAATAGCAAGGTTAAAATTGTAGCTCCAAAAAAATGTTATCTAAACCTTTATCTGAAATAGATTTTATATAACTTGAATCCAATTTAAAAAGAAAAAATATGGAAAGAATTTGCAAAATAAGTGTAAAGCCAATGTTGGGACTTATCATTTTTGTGCTTTTTATCTCATCGTGTGGTGAACCTTGCATTGATGGCAATGGGAGAATTCGCACAGAAGCTCGTGAAATTAATGGTTTTACCAATATTACTATGTTGGGGGATTTCGATATTTATATTGAACAGAGTGCTGTTTATGAGGTGATAGTGGAAGGTGATGAAAACCTTCTTCCTTATGTTCAAATAGAAAAAAGAAGTACCAACACCCTTGAAATACGAAATGCCAACAATCGTTGTCTCAGAAGCAGTCAGCCTATCCGTGTAACAATTAAATCACCTGATGTATTTAGAGTTACAAATGGCGGCTCAGGATATATTAGATGCGATAATGTATTTAATGATGAGTTCGAAGTTATCTTAAGTGGTTCTGGTGAGATTGAATGTTTTAACATGGACACATACGATCTTCTTGCAACATTATCAGGTTCGGGTAAAATTTCTCTGGATGGAGAGGCTATTGGCTCTGAGATGGAATTAAGCGGTTCCGGTAAAATTGATGCCTTTGATTTGAATCTGGATGAGTGCTATATTACAATTTCAGGTTCGGGCGATGCGTATGTATTTGTAATGGATTATTTAAATGTCAGCATTCCAGGTTCCGGAAGTGTTTTTTATAGCGGAAATCCAACAACTGTTGTAAAAAGAATAGATGGAAGTGGCAGTGTAATCAGAAGGTAATTGCCTTACTCGTAATTATTATAATTTTAATTATTTCCTTGTTTAAATGGAAAATATTCCTGAATGCCCAAAATATACTAAGTCCCTAAACAATAAAAAATTAAACTATGAAAAATTTGAAAATTTATACGATTGTAGCTTTTCTTCTTACTGCAATACCTTTTTTAAAAGCACAAAACAGACAAGACGATAATGAAGGCTCAGATGACGAGATTGTAACCCTGTTTGGTAACTCCGATCATATTGGAGGCTATGGCGCATTATCCATGAAGTATTTTAATATGGATAGCCGCGATGGAATTATGTTCGGTGGCAGAGGTGGTGTAATAGTAGGTCATGGTATTTCTTTCGGAGTTTCCGGAACTGGATTTTTAACCCAGCCTATCTATGATCCTACTATTGGCGAAGATGCAATGGTTGTTGGTGGTTATGGTGGAATTTATATTGAACCAATTTTATTGCCACGCTTCCCTGTTCATATTGCTCTGCCGGTTATGATCGGCGGTGGCGGAATTGGTTACAAAGTTAACCGGTACGATGATAACAATTGGGATCATAATTGGGATGAAGATTATTCCAATGGACATGGTTATCTTTTAATTGAACCCGGTATTGAAGTTGAATTTAATATCATGCGCCATTTCAGGTTAGCTGTGGGAGCTTCCTATAAATTTACATCCAACATCGAATTAAGGTATATTAACAGTAATACTCGTATTGTGCCCAGAAACGCCATAAATGGTGCAACTGTAGGCGTTACATTTAAATTTGGAGTTTTTTAAACACCTTTTTACACCTGTAATATAAAATGAGGCTATCTTTAAAAGTCATTAATAATAGCCTTTCGTACAAATATTAATAGCCCGGGGTTTAACGAAGTGGAACCCCGGCAAAAGAATCAGCGGATAACCCGGCGGCGTGCTGGAATGTTGAGCGAAGAGATATGTCTGACATCGCTGCAATGGTAATCTGTCATTGGAGCGATGTCTAATGACAGACCCGAAACGCCAAATTACTCAATGCTTAATTCAATTTTTCTCATGGTATTTCTTTGCTCCTTCTTCCAAAAAGTTTAAAAACTCATCAGCATTCAGGGTTAATCCCAATGAACCGTTCATTGCATTTCCTTCAGAGTCCATAACAACATAATAAGGTTGGGAGTTAGATTCGAATTTAGTTAACTGAAAATTCGCATTCTTTTTACCAAGAGTGTTTATAAGTTTACCATCCGAAGTAGTAAATTCTTCATTTTCGGGAAGTTTCGTGCGGTCGTCGATATAAAGTGAAACTATAACAAATTTCGTTTTTAAAGCTTCTAAAACCCTTTTGTCGGGCCAAACTTTATTTTCCATCAACTTGCAATTGGTGCACGAATGCCCGTTGAAGTCAATAAGCAAAGGTTTGTTTTGTTTACGGGCACAGGCTAATCCTTCTTCATAATCAAAATATCCTTCAATGCCATAAGGTATTTTCAGTATATCCGAATATTTTCCCTGAGCACATATGGATGATTGTCCTTGAGATGATGGAGAGTTCAGGCTTAAATCGAATGACTGGGTAGCTCGGGGAGGCAGCCATCCTGAAATAGTTGTAAGTGGCGCTCCAAACAAACCAGGCACAAGATATAGAACAAAAGAAAAAACAGTTATTATAAAGAATAATCTTAAAACGCCTATGTGATGAAGGTCGCTGTCGTGAGCAAACTTAATTTTTCCAAGTAGATATAAGCCTAGCAATGAGAATAATACAATCCAAATCCCTATATAAACTTCGCGGGTAAATATATTTAGATGATAGCTCTGGTCGATATTCGACAGGAATTTCATACCCCAGGCCAAAAGAATAAAGCCAAAGAATATTTTTACGGCATTCAACCATCCGCCCGATTTTGGCAGACTTTTCATCAATCCCGGAAATATGGCAAATAATGTAAACGGCAAGGCAAATGCAAGCGAATAAGCAAACATTCCAATGGTTGGCCTGATCACTGCACCCTTGGACGCTTCAATCAATAATGCACTAACAATTGGACCTGTACATGAAAATGATACCAGTACCAAAGTTACTGCCATGAAAAATGGGGCGAGTAAGCCTCCTTTATCGGCTTGCTGGTCCATTTTATTGGTAAGCCTGCTTGGGAGTACAAGCTCAAATAAGCCGAAAAATGAAATGGCAAATACCAGGAATAGCAGGAAGAAAATGATATTAGGAAGCCAGTGAGTACTTATGGTTGAAAAAATATTGCTTCCGGCGCCGGTAAGGCTCACTATTCCACCAAGAGAGGTGTAAATGGCGACAATTGAAAAGCCAAATAAGAGCGCATTAAAAATAGATCGTCCGCGGCTTTCCTGTCCACGCATAAAAAATGAAACTGTCATAGGGATCATTGGATAAACACATGGTGTTAACAATCCCAGGAAACCTTGAAGTAAACTGGCAATAAATAATGCCCATAAGGATCCTTCTGCATTTATTGAATCAGGTTTTCCTTTTGAAGTTCTAGCTTGCCCGGGTGTTGAAGGTGTCATGGTAGCTGTTGAATCGCTTTTTTTGTTTTCTGTAACCGAACTACTGTCAACATTTACAGTTTCAACATTGTTTCCAGCAAGTTTTGCAGTTGGAATATTAAATGTATAATTTACTTCTTCGGGAGCCAGGCAGGTTTTGTCGTTACATGACATAAATTCAACATACCCTTTTATTACCAATGGTTTTGCAGAAACAGCTTCAATTTTTTGTTTGAAAATGGCTTTTTCAGAAAACATCCCGATTTTCATATTGAAATTTGGATCAAATTTCACAACCTGATTGGATAATTGCTGCAGTTTTCCTATAAGTTTGAAACCATTCTGATTTTCGTAATTAAATGATGTGGCTATCGGTCCACCTTCGGGGATGTCGTTGGCGTACATATGCCATGGTTCGTCAATTGTAGCAGTGAACACCAGGTTATATTCATTTCCCGCTATTGGTTCAAGATTAAACTTCCAATTTACAGGCTTTTCTATTTGTGCATTTACAACAGCAGAAAAAAATAATAAGCTGAAAAGTAATAATTTCTTCATAGAATAATGAAATTTACAGGTGGTTAAATTGCAGTTCAAAGTTTTCATGTAAATATGAATAAATTTTAAACAAACTAACAACAGAACGTTTAATTGTACCTTATCTGAGATTCAAAAATACAAATAATATGAGCTTTGTATATTGATACTACTCAAGGATTTCCTCACCGTCGCGGTAAAAGATATGATATTCAAGATAGGTGTACGATGGAACCGATTCAATTTTTATGAGACTTCGAAGTTTCATGCTCCATTTTAATTTTCGTGAAAACAACCCTTTTTTAAGATACGATCCTACATAAGGATGCACTTTCAGAGTTATGAAGCGTAATCCCTGATTTATTATCAGGTATGATAAGTTATTGAAAAGCTCATCTTCAAAAACAATTGAAGGGGCTATTTCTCCGGATCCTTTACAAACAGGGCATTTTTCATAAGTTTGAACCGTCAGCTCCGGGCGAACACGCTGCCGGGTTATCTGCATCAATCCAAACTTGCTGAGAGGCAGGATATTATGTTTGGCCCGATCGGCGGCCATAAATTCTTTCATTTTCTCGAATACCTGCTGCTTATGCTCCTGGCCATGCATATCGATAAAATCGACTACAATAATACCGCCCATATCTCGTAACCGCAATTGACGTGCAATTTCAAGACAAGCCGAGGTATTTACATCCAGTGCATTTGTCTCCTGGTCATTGGCATTTTTGGAGCGGTTTCCGCTGTTAACATCAATAACGTGAAGCGCTTCGGTATGATCAATGATTAAATATGCTCCATTTTTATAAGAAACCGTTTTTCCAAACAGGGTTTTAATTTGCTTGTCAATGGCAAATTTTTCGAATATAGGAGTATTGCCATTATAGTATTTAACTATTTTGGCTTTATCGGGAGCAATAGTTGCTATATAATCCCGAATTTCATTATATAAGGTTTCATTGTTAAGGTGAATATTACTGAAAGTTCCATTCAGCATATCACGCAAAATGGCTGAAGTTCTGTTCAATTCACTGATGAATATTTTGGGGGGAAGAGCTCCTTTTAAATTTTCAAATGCATTTTCCCATTTCTCAACCAGTCCTTTAAGTTCTGCTTCCAGTTCTATAATTTTCCTACCTTCGGCAACAGTTCTTACAATCACTCCATATCCTTTTGGTTTAATGGCAGTGATTACTTTCTTAAGCCTGTTTTTTTCGTCGTTATTTTTTATTTTTTGAGAAACCGAAACTTTATCCGAAAAAGGGATTAAAACAAGATTCCGGCCTGCAATAGAAATTTCAGAACTTAAACGGGGACCTTTCGTTGAAATAGGTTCCTTGGCAATCTGTACCAGTATAACCTGGCCACTGGCTAAAACGTCAGTAATTTTACCGTTTTTGTCAATATCAGGTTCATTTTTAAACCTTTCAATCAATAATGGCTTCCCTTTTTTTATCAGAGAGGCTTTTAAGTATTTTTGAAGTGTTTGAAATTGCGGCCCTAAATCTAAATAATGCAAAAATGCATCTTTTTCATAGCCAACATCAATAAATGCCGCATTAAGTCCAGGCATTAATTTCTTAACTTTTCCTAAATATATATCACCAACCGAGAATTGAAGGTTGCTCTTTTCTTTATTCAACTCAACGAGTTGTTTATTTTCGAGCAATGCAATTACAATCTCGGAGGCCGTAACTTCAATAACCAGTTCGTTGCTCACAACTCCGTCACTTTACAATAAAAACAGGGTAAAAATAAGGGTACTTCTTAAAGACAATAAACCTAAAGTTCGTCTGGAACTTTAGGTTTAAATGGAACAAAAAAAGAAATCTATAATATTATTTTTTCTTTTTGTGCCGGTTTTTTCTTAAACGTTTTTTCCGTTTATGCGTGGACATTTTATGTCTTTTTCTTTTCTTTCCGCTTGGCATACTATGCTATTTATCAGTTTTAACCCTTATTTAACATTCACTTTAACCTTACCTACAAAAGATTTTGCTGGTTTGAAAGAAGGGATAAAATGCTCAGGAATAATAATTGTGGTATTTTTTGAGATGTTACGGGCTGTCTTCTGAGCTCTTCTCTTAACTATGAAGCTGCCAAAGCCTCTTAAATACACATTTTTATCTTTTACAAGTGCGTCTTTTACGCTCTCCATAAAAGCTTCAACTGTTTTTTGAACAGTAATTTTTTCAATTCCCGTAGTTTTGGAAATTTCATTAACGATGTCTGCCTTTGTCATTGTAAAAAGCTTTAATTATCAATATTTTAACTAATTTTAAAAATCCGAGCTGCAAATATAAACGATTTATGTTGATTTTTAAAATAGTAGATGAATATTTTTGTAGTTAAAAATTATTGTGTTAGCAAATCAAATATGGACCGAAATATAAGTAACGAATTGATAGAATGGTATTTACATCATAAAAGAGCCCTTCCATGGAGGGATACAAGTGATCCTTATTACATTTGGGTATCAGAAATTATTCTTCAACAAACCCGAGTACAACAAGGATTGCCATATTATTTACGATTTATTGAAGAGTTTTCGAATATTAATTTTTTAGCTGAAGCTCCTCTTGAAAGAATTTTAAAATTATGGCAGGGTTTAGGATATTATTCGCGTGCACGAAATATGCATATCGCAGCAAAACAAATTGTTGAAAATTACAATGGGCAATTCCCGGCATCATACAAGGAATTGTTGTTGTTAAAAGGAGTGGGGGAGTATACTGCTGCCGCAGTGGCTTCGCTGGCATATAATGAACCTGTTGCGGTAGTTGATGGCAATGTTGTAAGAGTCATTTCAAGATTGTTTGCTATTCAAAATCCTGTTGATAAACCTTCTGTTATCAAAGAAATCAAAGAACTGGCAAATAATTTATTAGCTTTTAACAGGCCTGCCATGCACAATCAGGCTATAATGGAATTCGGTGCATTGCATTGTGTTCCGGTAAAACCTGATTGTTTTTCCTGTCCCGTAAATGGAAAATGTTTAGCTTTTAAATTTAAGCTGGTAGAAAGCATTCCTTATAAAAAGTCGAAAATTAGCATAAAAACCCGTTTTTTCAATTATTTGGTTATTCATGAAAACGAAGGTATTTTTTTTCAAAAACGTTCAACGAATGATATTTGGGAAGGTTTATACGAATTTCCATTGATTGTCACTGTGGAACAAATTAATCCTGAAAATATTCCCGGAATGATGATCTCAAATGGTTTTGAAGGTATTCCTTTTGAAACAATTGGATTTATGGGACCTGTCAAACATATTTTAACCCATCAGCATTTACAGGTTAATTTTATTCATGTTAAATTCGGAAACTTATCAACAAATTTAAAATCAAAATGGGTTTGGAAAGAACTTGATAAGATTCAAGAGCTTGCAGTACCAAGGGTTATAGACAAATACATGCAATCTCCGGTTTTTCGTAATATAACAGGTTGTAATTGTTGATCCAAAAAATATTGTATTTTTACTCATCAATTTTTAACCCTATGATAAACAAAGTAATTTTAATTGGCAATGTTGGTAAGGATCCGGAGATCCGGCATCTCGATAACAACCTTTCCGTGGCTCGTTTTAGCCTGGCAACCAGCGAATCGTACAAAAACAAAAGTGGTGAAAAAATTACAAATACCGAATGGCACAACATTGTGGTATGGAGAGGATTGGCTGAAATAGCCGAGAAGTATGTTAAAAAAGGTTCGCAGATTTGTGTTGAGGGCAAAATACGTTATCGTTCGTGGGATGACAAAGACGGAAACAAAAGATATACTACGGAAATTGATTGTGAAAACCTTCAACTATTAGGTCGCAGACCTGATGACGGCGGACAAGGTGATAACACCAGCTCCCGAAGCCAAAATGTCTCCAACGAGCCAATGGATCCTATTACTGAAATGTCGCCAACTGACGACCTGCCATTCTGATTGTTGAATCAAACCTGATCCTTTGGAAACCGATTGTTTTCTTTGTCTGTCTGCAATTCTGACGATTATCCCTGTTTCGGTTAATTTGCCAATTATTGCAGGAGTATCTTTTTTATTGCTCATTGTTGCTTCCCTGATTGCTGGTGCTGAAGTTGCTGTTTTGTCACTCAGTACTGTTTCAATTGAAAAAGTTGAAAGCAAGGACGATAGAATAAGTCTTATTATCAAGGATTATGTTAAGGATCCGGAGAGGCTTCATCTTACCGTATCTATTGCTACTATATTTATTGTTGTTATTACTTTTTTTCTTTTTATCCCTGTTTTTCAACAGTTTGCATTTCTGGAAAATAGTAGTTGGCTGATATTTTTGCTCACAGTTGTAGTTTTTAGCTTGTTATTGTTGTTGTTTATTGAACTAATTCCTCGTTTTTTTAGCAGCATAGCCGAAAAATATTTGCTGGTTTTTGCAATACCAGTTAAAATTTTGGAAATAATACTCACTCCAATTTCATACATGATAGAAAATCTATCAGGGAAACAGGGTAAACGATTACAGGTAAACAAGCATCACATCTCTATTGAAGATATTTCCAGTGCCCTGGAATTTACTACCGATTCGTTGAATGATGAGGAAGAGATCCTGAAAGGGATTGTCAACTTTGGAAATATCGATGTTCAAAAAATCCTGAAACCACGAATTGATGTCATTGCTGTTGACAAAGATATTGATGGAGAAGAATTATATCAGGTCGTGGTAGAATCAGGGTACTCAAGGATACCTGTTTTCTCCGAAGGATTTGATAACATAGTCGGAATACTGTATGTTAAAGATTTACTGCCACATTTGAAAGACCTGGAAAGGTTTGACTGGAATACATTGATAAGGCCTCCTTATGTTGTTCCTGAAACAAAAAAAGTAAAGGAATTGCTGAAAGAATTCCAAACCAAGAAAATCCATATGGCCGTTGTAGTTGATGAATATGGTGGTACCGCTGGTATTGTGACTCTCGAAGATATTCTTGAAGAAATTGTGGGCGAAATAGCTGATGAATCGGACGAAGATGAACAGACCTTTGTTCGGTTGAATGAAAATACTTTTATTTTCGAGGGAATTACCTTGTTAACTGATTTTTATGATATTACAAAAGTTGAAGAGACTATTTTCGACCAAGTTAGAGGCGATGCTGATACATTGGCCGGTTTAATTCTGGAACTTAAAGGGGAAATTCCTGAAAACGGGGACGAAATTGAATTTCCTCCATTTCTGTTCATTGTTGAACAGGTAGATAATCAAAGAATCAAGCAGGTTAAAGTTATTAATAAGGTTGCAGAAGAAACTGCGGAAGATAAGCCATGAAGAATTGTTTAATAATATTTATAATAATCGTTTTAACGGTATCGTGCCGACAAACTTTTACTCCTAAACCAAGAGGTTATTTTCGGATCGATTTTCCTGAAAAAACTTACCAGGTTTTCGATAGTACCTGTCCTTTTACATTTGAATATCCTCAATACGGAAAAATTGAACGCGATATCGATAACAATGCTGAACCTTGCTGGATAAATATTAGTTTCCCAAATTATAAAAGCAAAATTCATCTCAGCTATAAAAAAGTTTCCGGAAGCCCTGTGCAGTATATAGAAGATTCTCATAACCTTGCCTATAAACATGCAATTAAAGCTGATGCAATTGATGAGCTCGTTGTCGAGGACCCATCCCGGAAAGTTTATGGAATCATTTATGATATTCGTGGAAATGCTGCATCCTCAGTTCAATTTTATTTAACCGACAGTATCCGGAATTTTTTGCGCGGTTCCCTGTATTTTGAAACACCGCCTAATAAAGATTCACTTGCACCATCTGTCGATTATTTTAGAAAAGATGTTGAAAGGCTTATTAATACACTGAAATGGAAGTGAATATACTGAAGTCAGGGAACATGAAATTTAGAAATTAAAATATAATTTTTTGAAATATTAAAAGCCAACATTTATAAAAATCATTAAATGATCAAGCATTTTTTCTCGCATTACTGGAAAGCAGTATTTCGAAACGCCACCTGGCGGAGGAATATGGTAAGTAAAATTGTATTTGGGATTCTCGTTTTGTACCTTATAATGCTATTTGTTTATATAGGTGTTTCCCTGCCCGAAATATTAGGTAAAGTGGGAAGGAATCCCGTTGATACCTTTAATTCATTTTTATTATGGTATTTCCTTATCGACCTTCTTTTACGATCAATGTTCCAATCGTTGCCTGTTATTCAGGTAATTCCATATTTAAGGCTTAAATTAAGGAAATCGAAAGTGATTCATTATTTGCTTATAAAAAGCCTTGGAAATATTTTTAATTTTCTACCCTGGCTGATTATAATTCCATTTTGTGTAAGCATATTGCCTGATCAAATTACTCCTTTCTTTTATATAACTGGAATTTTAATAATGCTCATCATTAACAATTTTTTAGCATTATTCTTTCAGTATATTTCGCAAAAGCATTTTATTTTATCTGTTATTCCATTTGCATTGGTAATCTTGAATTTTTATCTACAGCAAAGTGGCGATCTATCCTCAAGGTTATCAATTCATCTTGGAAATGGTTTGATACATGGAAATTTTATTTTGTTCACTTCACTTCTGGTTATACTTGCTTTCGCCTATTACATTAACAGAAGTTTGCTTTATTCGGGTTTTTATCTCGATGAAGTTAAAACAGGAAAAAATTTCGAAGATCGTTTTGCTCGCTTTCCCGGAATGACGCTATTCGACAGGTTAGGTTTAATAGGAAAATATATGTCGCTGGAAACTAATCTTTTGTTTCGAAACAAACGCCCACGGCAGGCTTTGGTGATGTTGCCAATTTTTTGGTCATACCTCATTTTTATAATGGTTAGGGATGCAGAAAAAATTATGGGAGGAGTGATGGGAGTTTATTTCATTTCCATTAATGTTGGAATGGCAGCCGTTATGTATGGCCAGTTTTTATTTAGTTGGGAAAGCAGCTTTTTTGATGGCATCATGGCCCGACGAAACGATTTAGCTAAATATGTACTTGCCAAGTACTATCTTATGAGTTTGCTGGTTTCTGTGAGTTTTATCCCACTTTATTTTGCAATGGTATTTTTGGCCCATATAAATCCTTTAATATTAATATCATTAACATTATTTGTATTAGGGCCTATCCAATTCGTTATTTTCTTTTTCGGAACATATAATGATGCCCGGGTTGATTTAGCCGGAAGTCAGTTTTTTAATTATCAGGGTGTCAAGGGAAAGCATTTTTTGGTATCGTTCGCTTTTTTTCTTATCCCTTTTTTTCTGTATTTATTATTGAATTATTTATTGGGCGCTACTCCTGCGTTATTAATAATCGCAGCTATCGGACTATTATTTATTGGTTTCCACAAGTACTGGCTGAAACAGGTAATTGTGAAAAGGTTTGTAGCCAGGAAGTATAAAAACTTAGAAGGATTCAGAAAACTAACCGCTTAATTTCAAATAAAAAATGATCACTGTTAAAGATTTAATTAAAGAATATAATCAAAGGGTTGTATTAGATATAGAAAGTCTTCAGATAAATGAAGGCGAGTTGTTTGGCTTGGTTGGCAATAATGGTGCCGGTAAAACTACCTTTTTTCGTTTACTCCTGGATCTTATCAGGGCAAGCAAAGGAAATATTCATTCGAATGAAAATGATGTTTCTGCCTCCGAAACATGGAAAGATTATACCTCATCATACCTCGACGAATCTTTTCTGATAGGTTTTCTTACCCCGTATGAATATTTCCACTTTATTGGTGAAACGTATGGTTTTTCGAAAGCCGATATTGATCATAAACTGTTGGATTATAAAAGTTTTTTGACTGAAGAAATTGTGAACGAGAAAAAGAAATATATCCGCGATTTTTCAAAAGGGAATAAACAAAAAATTGGAATTGTCTCATCTATTATTACCGAGCCAAAGGTGCTTGTATTGGATGAACCCTTTGATGGATTGGATCCTACTTCTCAAATTTTATTAAAACGATTGCTGGTTAAATTGAACGCACAAACCAAAGCTACTATTTTGATATCGAGTCACGACCTAAACCATGTTACCGAAGTTTGTCCCCGGATTGTTTTGCTTGAGAAGGGGAAAGTTCTAAGGGATATCACCAATAATCCAAATACGCTCGCTGAATTGGAGTTGTATTTTGCACCTGATAAAATATTAGAATAGTAATTTGGAAATATAATTGAGCTATACTTAGCGCTTCGGCCTATAATTTAGGTCAATGCGCTAAGTATAAACTCTATCTATGTTTATCTATCTGGTTCCTGCATACATAATCATACCCAAACCTGCAACAAATAACAAAAACATCATGGTCAAATAGAAATTGGTTCCTTTCGGGGCATTCTTAAACTCTTTCCATATAAATACACCCCAGAGTGCACCAATCAAAGTAGCGCCTTGTCCTAACCCGAACGATATGGCATATCCTGCTTTTCCGGCAGCAATTAAACTTAACGATGTTCCTGTAGCCCAAATCATTCCTCCGATTATTCCGGAAAGATGGCTCTTTGCACCTGCAGAAAAATATTGTTTAAATGTTACAGGAACACCTTCTATAGGTCTTTTCATCAGATAAGTGTTAAATAGAAAGTTGCTGATAACAATGCCTATTACAAAAAAGAAAAAAGCAGTGTAAGGAGTAAGTTTACCAACTTCAGGAGCATCAAGGTTGGTGGCGATTGAACTTGCAACAAAGCGAAAGAACCAGGCCATTAAAAAACCAGCTAAAATGGACAGTATTATGCCCTTGGCTGGTGTGGTTTGTTTACTGGCAGTTAGTTTTCGATACGCCAGGGCATCAAAAACAATAGCAACTGTAACAAGTGCAACCCCAATAAATAATGAAAATGCATCTCCCTGCGGTGCTGCAATGTAATTAATAATAACTCCCAATACCATGCAAAGTCCTATTCCTACAGGAAACGCAATGGCCATACCTGCAATTGCTATTGCTGCGACAAGCAGTATATTTGAAAGGTTAAAAATAATTCCTCCCAAAATTGCACTAAGCATATTAGAACCGTCGGCTTGTTTAATACTTTCAACAAAGCTCATTCCTGTGTTTCCGTTACTTCCAAGGGTGAAGCCCAGCAGAATTGAAAACAGTAAAATTCCAATTACATAATCCCAGTAAAAAAGTTCGAACCGGTATCCTTTGGCTATTTTTTGTGTATTTGCCCACGAACCCCAGCACAACATGGTAATAAAGGTGAGGATTACGGCAGTGGTATAAGTTTCTACTATAAACATGGCTTATTGGTTTTGAAATGAGAATTTATAAATATCGTTATTTTTGGAAGCAGTGTTAAAAATTAAGGCTTCAGTTACATATAATCTCGTTCCTTGAGATTCGGGTCTTTTTTCGCCTTTCACAACAATACGCACTTTATGATTTCCCTGAGGCAGGTTAAAGGCGTGCCAAAGATTAATATTTTCGTGCTCCTGATTGCTCCAGTTAAAATATGAATCAATACTGCGGTGCAATTGGTCATCTAAATAAATATCAGCTTTTCCGCCATCTTTTACCCAGTTCCCCATAAGGGTTACTCCGGTTCCGGTGAATGAGAATTCCAGTTCGTCGCCCGCCTTCTCTGCAAATTTTGATTGATCAACAGGTTTTGTTTCTCCCCATGGTGTTCTTTGGAAAGTTTCCCAGCTACCTTTTGTTTTCCACTCTTTTGTATTGAAAATAGATATTTTATGATCAAATACAAGGTTTGGAAATGATTCTTCAAATTCCGGAGCTGCCGGTTCCTGGTTTTTAATCCTGATAACTTTGTCAGACACTTCGCCACCTCCGGTTTTTATAAACGAAATTGCATAATTATAGGTACTTTCTACTGCTTTATTAAAAGAATAGTTGGTGTTGATAAATAGAGAATCGCCTATGCCGGAAATTCCATTTTTCATATCCTCCGGAAAATTGCTTAATCCTTTAATTACCCCTAATACAGCCATTGCATTGGAAGGATTACAATCCGAATCCTGACCGCAACGGGTCGAAATTTCCATTGTTTTTTGCGGATCTCCTTCGCCATATAATAATCCCATTACAATATAGGCTCCATTCAATTTGGCATCGATGTTAAATGGAATGCCGGCTCCACATATATCTACATTGCCATATTTCGCTTCCAACTCTTTCCAGGCAGCTTTCCAGTCTTTAGGGTAATGCTGATGCAGGGCAATTACGTCTTTTACAGTTTTATAATAGTCACTTTCTGCTGGTATCGACTTTAATGCATAGTCAATAATTTTATTTATGTCATTCTCGAAAAATGCTTCAGAATATAAAGCCGCGACAAAAATGCCTCCATATATGCCATCTCCGTAGTTCATAATATGTCCAATTTTCTCCGAAAGTTTCACTGCCTGAAGAGGCATTCCCGGACACATAAAACCTATATAATCCGATTCTATCTGAAAGTCTATGTCATCAGCATGAAAATTATACTCAGGTTGTCCCGATTGAGGGGGGAAAATGCTGTCGAAATAGTTTTTACGCGACTGAACATTGGCATGCCACAGTTGGTATCCTGCTTTTGCAAACATTTCCTGATATTTTTTGGCCGGAGCATCAACTCCATACTTATCCATCGACATGAGAAAAGTAAGCTGAACATACAGGTCGTCCTGCCATAGGCTCCCTTTTACATCGGCCGGTGTCCAATTAATTGAATCCTCAAAAAGCGTACCCTGTGCGTGAAATTCTGTCGGCGCACCATAAGTAACTCCAATCATTTTACCAGCCCAGCCACCGGCTATTTTGTCCCTTAATACTTCGGGTGAAATGGTTCGAAAATCAGTAGATTTTTGTTGACACGACCAAAGGAGTAGCCCCAGAAGGATGAATAGTAAGTTAAGTTTTTTCATATTTGTAGTAGTTAAAGATTTAATTTTTTATAGCAGTCAGGTTTTTAAAATCCGACATCAATATTGTTTATTTATTTATTTACAGGTAAATGCATCATTCTGTCTTCAATGAATTTCTCCATTTCTTTTACTGGCATTTTTTGAACAACATATTCGTGTGGGCCATTGCTGTCATTCATCCATCCGTTTGTCCCATCCTCGTTTACAACAATTTTCCCTCTAACTTTAGTGAAAAAGCCTTCTGTTCCATATACACCAATTAATACAGCGGTTTGGTCCCAACTCATTCTTCCGTTTTTGTCCTCTTCAGCAAGAGGAATGCTAATCCGAAACACATCTTTAACAGGGTTATTATCAACCTTCATTTCCATTACTCTTAAGCCAGTTCGTATTTCCCATCCAATTTCAAATCCACTGAAAATTACTGGTAAAGGCCAGTTTTCATAAACATATTTTGATGCAATGGAATCCATTAAGATATTAAACTCTCTTCCTTCAGGAAATTTACCAGCCATAGAAACAAGGTTTTTAACTTTTTTGGCAACTAATTCTATACCTGATAAGGGAGAAATGCTATCAGAAGGCGATTGAAGTAAGCCGGCAATATTTGTGAGAAATCCAACAGTAACAATGGTAACACTTGAATCGGGCTGAGCTGTCAGAATTTTTCGATAAACTGTTACTGCGTCAGGTGCTTCTGAGGTTGACATTAGCTTATGGGGATATTTTGCTGAAAGTGTATCGAGCCAATGTTGTGATGAACCAAGGTTAACTGCATTACCCTTTGGCGCTCCAATTGGCATTTCAGGCCTTCCGAAAAAGGTATTTAAAACATCGATTCCAGATACAACCAATTCGTTTTTATTACATGATATGGTTGCCAATAACTCAATTTTACCACTATCGGCCATGGCATGTAAAAAAGTTAATGCACCCACATCGTCGTAATCAGGGCCAAAGTCAGTATCAAAAATAATTTTGACCGGCACATTAATGGTTTGCGATTTTCTGGATGAGCAACTTGATAGAATGATAATCGAAATAGTTAGAGTGGTTAATAAAAAGCTTTTCATGTTATAGATATTTATTGGTCATTTGAAATTTTATTCTTTTTTTCTCCAAAAGATATAAAAACATTTCGGCAGCGTGCCAGCTATGTGGCGAAGCAATTTTCTCCCGGGTAAAAGAGGTGTCTATTTTATTCATTCCATTGTAGTTGGCTTCACTGGCATCTTTTTCCCAGGTTAACGGATAATCGTGGTTACTTACCGGACTATTGAAATTATCATGAAAATGATCGCAAGCCCAGCCCAGATAAGGATAATTCTTTTTATCACAGGCGTCTTCAATTCCGGGTTTGTAATAACTTCTGTAATCCCACCAAAAAAGAGCTGAATAATTGTCTTCAACATAAGGAATCGAATATTCATCGTTCATTCCGAGTTTTTTTAAGCCGAATTTTAACCATTTATTTTGATATACCGGAGCTTCGTGATAGTCGGTTTTACCTTTTATGTACTTACCTGAATTTTCTTTTACTTCAATTTTCCTGGCTTCTTCCATTATTTTTGCTACAAGCGGGTGGCTTTTGTCACTATAAAGTGATATAAGATATAAAGTTTCGCCCAGATTATCAGCTTCTTTTTCTCCTTTGTTGTTGCGATCGTAAGGATCGTCCAGTTTCATAACCCAATCTTTTATTAATGGAAGATTTCCGGTATAATCCAGGCACATGGCCATCATGGCAGCATCGCGACGCCAGGGATTTTTATAAACATAAAAATTTGGAAGGGGTTTACTGTCAACAATATTTATTAATATTTCATGAAGCAGAACTTTCATGATTCTTGGATATTGATGGTCAGGAAAATCCGGGAGGTTAATTTTGGATTCGGTGCCAGGTATAATTTCATTTTTCCATTTTGAATAGATACACACGTAATTGCTATCTTCCTTAATGGTTATTTTTTTATCATCCGTTGTAATTAAATGTACTACATAATTATAGGGTACAATTATTTCTGTTTTAACGTTCCATTTTTTAATGGTATCGCCATTTATAGCATTTGTTAATATTCCATTTTTATAGAGAAGTTTTGTACGGTTTCCCATACCGAACTGAAAAAAACGTATTTGAGGAAGATCGATAGGGGCACTTGTTTTTTTTCTCAGTGAGTCATGCTCAACACGGAATTTGTTGAGGTCGTGTAATGAAGCTTTTACATTAGTGCCACCCGGATTTCGTGAACAGGAGATAGTAAATATCAGAATAATACTGTAAAGAAAAAGCGTAGCGATTCTCATGTTAAAAATGTTAGTTACTTACTTTATTTCTTTCCGGAAAGGTGCCGATGATTGCGCTCCTAATCGTGTTACCGATACAGAAGCTGCTTTATTGGCGAGGTCGACAGCTTTTTCAAGCTCCAATCCTTCAGAAATTGCAACAGCCAAGGCTCCGTTAAAAACATCTCCGGCAGCAGTAGTGTCAATTGCTTCAACTTTCGGGGAAGGAATAATTTTAAAACCGTCGTTCGAATAATAAAAAGCACCTTTACTACCAAGCGTAATTATAACAATTTTTATGCCTTTTCCAAAAAGTATTTTTGCAGCTTGTTCAGCTGTGACCATATCCGATACCCGGATTCCTGTAAGTAATTCAGCCTCTGTTTCGTTGGGAGTGATAATATAAAGTTTTTTTAATAGTTCGTCGGGTAACTCTCTTGCAGGTGCCGGGTTTAAAATAACTTTTTTCCCTGCTTTATTTGCAATATCAGCAACATACATAACTGTTTCGAGAGGTATTTCCAACTGCATCAAAATAATTTCCGACCGCATAATTACTTCACGGGCAATTTCAATATCAGCAATCCGAAGGTTACTGTTGGCTCCCGGAGCAACTACAATGCAATTCTCAGCTTTTGAATCCACTGTGATCAATGCAACTCCCGATGGACTTTCCTGATCAGTAAACAGAAAATCGGTGTTAATTCCTTCACTTTCAAATAATTGTTTGGCTTGTTTGCCAAAAATATCATCGCCGGTTTTAGCTAAAAAACTCACTTTCCCTCCCATTCTTGATGCTGCAACTGCCTGATTAGCTCCCTTCCCACCAGGGTTCATAAAAAAAGTGCCACCCAATATCGTTTCTCCGGGAACAGGGAGTTTAGATGTTTTAATTACCATATCGGTATTGCTGCTTCCTATTACTGTAATGCGGTTTAACATGAAATTGAATTTAGTTTTTGCAGATGTATAGTAAAAGTATACCTTTTTTAATAATTATTTGAATTAATGTTTCTTAAATTTTATATTTACAAAAAAATGTTAATTATATTAATTAATAATAAATCAAGGACATAACATTGGGAAAAAAGTAAAATCTAACAATTACAAATGCCTGAATTAAGTACAACCATACATCTGGTCTATTCACTTTCCAAGCCTGAAAAAAAGAAGTTTTACCAACAATCAGGTAAACAACAAACTGACAAGGCTTATCTCAGGCTTTACAAACTCATTAATTCATGGAAGGATTCGCATGAAAATCTTGTAATAGAATGTAGAAAAAGATTTCCGGGTAACGAATTTAATACCACTGTTAATTATTTATATAGTGTATTGATAAAAAGCCTGATTACCCTTAATCAGCAGTATGGTACTGATGAAAAACTGTTGTCGGGTATTCAGGAAGCATTGATGTTGTTTAGAAAAGGCATAGTAAATGAAGGTTTTCAAAAGCTTGAGAAACTCCTGAATTTGGCAGTTGAATTTGAAAAATTCGATTATTGTATCATTATTGAAAAATTAAAACTTGAAAAATTAAATAACCTCCATTTTGCAAACCTGTCGGAGGAGGAATTGCTTAAAATACAAACCCGGCTTAGGAAACACATACAATATGAGTTGAATACAAGCGATCATGCTTCATTGTATGAGTTGCTGAATTTTCGCTATCTTAATCTGGGAGTAGTGTGTAGTAAAAAGGATAAAGATAAGCTGAACGATTTGGTTTTTACTGAAATAAACCTTGCAGGTTCAAAGTTTCAAACGTTCAACCTCAAGAAGAACCATCTTTTGTTTCAATCGGTTTACTTTATGATGACAGGAGACCATAAGTCAAGTCTCAGTACATTTTACGAATTAAACCAACTTTTCGAAAGTCATCGTCATTTATGGGTGGATTCTCCAATCTTCTATATTTTACATTTAAAGGGAATACTCAACAATCTTTACCTTTCAGGACAATACCAGGAGATGGTATTTTTTATAGAGAAACTTGAAGATTTGAAAAAAAATAATAAAGGAGATATAATCCAGCAGATTATTTATTTAGCCAAATTAAAAAAGATGCTGGCTGAAAAGGATTATGATGGAGCAGAAAAGTTGGTGTCAAATCAGGCCCAAGCGGTTATTGAAATTCTGGAATCCAACCCGGATGATAATTCAGAAGTTTTATTATATACTTCAATCACTTATTTCTTAAAAAAGGAATTCAAAACTGCCGCCAGATTATTGGGTCGGACTATTCACCTGCAACATCTTCCAAACAAACAGTTTTCCAGAATTTTAAAGCTTTTTAACCTTATTGTTAATTTTGAACTTCACGATTTTATTTATCTTTCTTCTGGCATACGAGCATTGGAGCGAGATCTTAAACAAGGCAAAAAAGAATTCTTAACCGAAAATAGTATCCTTAAACTTCTGAAAAAATATCCGCTTGCTTTAAACCGAAATGCCAGAAATAAACTTTTTCAAACTACTTTTGAAGAATTGGGAAGTTTCAGAAGTGAACCATACGAAAAACAATTGTACCATGCTTTCGATTTTCAACAATGGGTTGAAAGCAATCTTAAGCTAAATTAAAAAAATTTTTCTGCTTATTTTTTTGCTAACCTAAAAAAGATATTTCCGTTAAAGCATGAAAACATCCTCATTAAGATGTTTGAATTTTTAACCTAACGATATCATATGAGAACAATGTGCAAAGCAGGTGTATTATTAATTCTTGTGGGGTTTTATTCGATCAGTAATTTGTTGGCCCAGGATAAAATTGAAGTGAAGGATGTAAGCCAGTTAACATCAAGGGGAAAACAAACTGGTTATTCTGTTTTCATAAAAGATGCAACACTCGATAATGTAATTAAAAAATGGGGACAGAACATGAAGAATGAGAAAGCTGCCGATATTTTTAAAAGCAAGGACGATAAGGTTAAATATGAAGTGAAAGCTGGCGAATATATTGCCGAACGTGCAATTCTTCCGGAAATTTCGAATAAATACATTACTACCATTGCTAATATTGTTAATGTGAGTGGTGGTGTGCAAATAACTGCTTTTTTCGAACTCGATTCAATATTTATTTCAAAGCAGACGTTAGGAACTACTTATAATGATACGCGAAATTATGTAAGGAAATTTGGAATTGTATGTTACAAGGATGCGGTATCCAACGAACTGGCGCGGGAAGATAAAAAGCTTACCGATCTCAACGATAAACTCGAAAGCCTTAAGTCTAAAAAAATACAACTGGAAAAGAGTATTATAAAATCCGAATCTCTTATCAGTGAAATGGAATCGGAGCTTCGTACAAATCTTTCCGATCAGGAACGTTCGGGCCAGAACCTGAAAATGTTGAACGACTCCCTTACTAATCAGCAGGTAAATTCTGCCGCTTACACAGTGTATAACAATAGGTTGAAAGAAGAAAGCAAAACGCAGAAACGATTGTTAAACGACAATGCTGCCATCCATAAAAAAATTGAAAATAGTAAAAAGGATATTCTTGAATATAAAGAAGCGTTGAGTAAAAACAAGGTCGACCAGGAATTTCAGTCAAAACAAATCGAAAATCAGCAGATAGTTGTAAATAATGTGAAAACTAAACTGCAAAACATTAAGTAATTTAATCTACGTCTTTCGTTGACTTTTGACGAAATTCACTGGGTGTAAATGATGTTTTTTCTTTAAATATTTTGCTGAAATAAAAAACGGAGCTAAATCCAAGATTATATGAAATTTCCTTAATGTTTTGACTCGAGTTGCTTAAAAGATATGCTGCTTGTTGCATGCGGAGCGATAAATGATATTGAACCGGCGATAATCCTGTATATTTTTTAAATGCTTTACGAAAAATGGAATAATCAATCTTAAGATTTAAGGCAATCTCCTCCATGATAATGTTTTGATTGAGGTTATCCCGAATGTACATGCATGCTTTTTGAATAGAATTTTCTATTTCGCTGCTTTTGAAATTTTCATTTTTTTTAATCGAGACAATCAATCCTAAAATATAAATTACCAATCCGGCACATATTTGCTGATATCCAGGCTTTTCACTTTTAATAAAGTTGAAAATCTTATGAAATTCTTCAATAATTTTATCCTGAAATCCTATCTGAACTACGGGCGAATTTTGAAAGATTTCGAAGTTCTCAATTATTCTGGAAGCAAAATCACCGTTAAAACCTGCATAATGTTCTGTCCAACCGGTATTGGATAATGGTTGATACCGGTGCCATACATTTGGTTTGATAATAATTATGGATCCTTCTTTGATTGGAAATTCCCCTTCACCTGTTTCAAAAATTCCTTCTCCGTCGGTAATATAGTTTATCTGATATTCCTGCAAAATCCTTCCTTTGTTCCAGCTAAAGTTATATCCTGAAGGATGTCCTTTGGGAGGATAATCATTACCGGGCGAAACCTGAGCATGTCCTCCGACGGTTAAAAAGAAACCACTATTTTTATCTTCCTGGTTAAATGTCAGATATTTGAAATAATCGCTCATTCGTTTTTAATTCTCAGTTTTCAGGTTCATTTTTCCGTTCAATGTAACATGCCGAATCTCCCCACTCATCCCATGCAACTTCATCACCACTCATATTCACGCGGGCTTCAATACATTCGGTACAATCGTCAGCATTTTCATCAGTGCAGGGTTTGTTTTGATAAAGCAGGTAATTGTTCCTGTAAATTCCGGGTGTAATATTGGGCATAATTACATTGGCGCCTATTTTCAGGGCTTTTTCCCTACCCATTTTATCGATTGCCTGCAATGCCGTTGTGGCAGCTATATTAATATTCTTCATCATAATCCGGAGAATGGAAATCATTTTTAAACTCAGGTCAAACCTGCTTTTTAAAGGAAGCAGACTGTCCCTGAATTCATACAGAGGCGTTTCCTGATGCTCAATGTATGGCCCCATACCAATCATATCAATATTAAATTTCTTGAAAAATACCAGGTCATTGGCTAAATCGTTTAATGTCTGGAATGGAAGTCCAATCATTACGCCGGTGCCGGTTTGATATCCAATTTCTTTCAGAATTTTCAGGCATTTCATTCTTTGTTCAAAACTATGAAGATTGTTTTGAGGATGAAGTTTAAGATAAAGATCGGGATTCGACGTTTCAATCCGGAGCAGGTAACGTTGAGCTCCTGCATTAAACCAGCGCTGATAGGTTTCCCGGCTCTGTTCTCCCAACGACAGGGTTACCCTTATTTTTCCCTCAGTTTTTGTGCTTATTTGTTTTAAAAGATTTTCTATTCTTTCTACAAAAGAAATATTTTCCAGTTCGCCCGATTGCAATACTACTGATGCATATTTGCTTTTATAAGCAAAGTCAACAGCCTGAAGAACTTCTGCGTCCGAAGCACTGTATCGGTTCACATGGGTGTTGCTTTTCCGGATTCCACAATACAGGCAATCTTTCCGGCAAATATTCGAAAATTCAATTAATCCTCTGAAATATACTTTATTCCCAATATGCGTTTTTTTAACTTCTGCCGATCTGGCAAAAAGCATTTCCTTATCCTTTCCTTCTGCTAACAGCAGAGTAACGATATCCTGATGTGTGAAAATTTCTTTTTCCAGAATCTTTTTTATCATCACAAGGGAAATTGATCAATTTTTTCAAATGGACTTACCGCCCTGTTATAAATGCCATGAATCCAGGCAATAGCCATACCATAATTCGTAACTGGTATTTGTGCGTCAATATAAGGTTTTAAACGATTAAGCAATTGTTTTCGGGTAAACATGCACCCACCGCATTGTATGGCTAATTGATACGATTTTGTCGGACGTGGAGGAGAATCAGTACCAGCCACAATATCATATTCCAGTTTTTTGCCTGTGTAATTGGAAAGCCATCGAGGGATTTTAACCCGGCCAATATCATCGCATGTTACATGATGTGAGCATGATTCCATGATTAAAATACGATCGCCGTCTTTCAATTCCGAAATGTGTGGCGTGCCTTTAAGATAGCTATTGAAGTCGCCCTTTGAGCGGGCTAATACAATGCTAAAACTTGTTAAAGGAATATCTTTCGGGATGGCGGCATCGGCTTTTGAAAATACCTGACTGTCGGTGATAGCCAGAACTGGTCGGGGCGAAAGATTTTTTATCAACTCGTTCATTTCCGTTTCTTTTACCACTAGGGCGATGCCATGATTATCCAAAACATCGCGGATAACCTGAACCTGAGGTAAAATCATTCTTCCTTCAGGTGCTTCTGTGTCAACAGGAGTGATGAGTAAAACGATATCTCCCTGTTTAATTAAACCACCAACCAAGGAGCGATATTGATAAATTGTTTCAGGAATAATTGTCCGAAGATTTTCGGCTACGGTTTTGTTGTCGGGCGATTGTACTGAATAATCGAGCACCTTGCAGAAATATTTGTTCGAAAGTGCTGCTTTTAGCGTTGGTTCGATAGCATGTAAATCGTTTTTGTTATGAATTATGAGAAATGGGATTCCATAATTGCGGAACTCTTCAATTATTCCTTCTTCAGGATCACCAAAAGTATTTTCAGCAATAACAAGGATGGCAGCATCAATTATTTGTAGCGTATGAAGCGTTTTTTCAACTCTTTTTTTCCCTAAATCTCCAGTGTCGTCGATACCTGCAGTGTCTATCAATACTACCGGGCCGAGTCCTTCAATTTCAACGCTTTTTTTTACGGGATCGGCAGTCGTTCCGGCCACCTCCGAAACAATGGCAATATCCTGTTCTAATAAGGAATTTATCAATGAACTTTTGCCATTGTTCCGGCGGCCAAAAATGCCGATATGTGGTTTAGTATCTTTTCCTTTACTCATATTCCGAAAAAAGTAAAGGTCGTAAAATTTTTCTAATTGCTTATTCGAAGCGCAATGAATCAGCAGGATTTTTAGTTGCTGCCTTTATTGCCTGGTAACTTACAGTAAACCATGCTATCACAATCGAAATAACTGCTCCTGCAATGATTAACCAGGGACTGATTTCAATTCTGTAAGCGAATTGTTGTAACCATTTATCAGCTGTAAAAATTATAGCTATGGAAGCAATAACCGATGAAAAGAGCACCAAATAGGTAACATCTTTTGAAAGGAGTATTACTATTCTGGTAACCGACGATCCTAAAACTTTACGAAGTCCAATTTCACGGGTACGTCTTTCAGCTAAAAATGAAACTAAACCAAATAATCCCAAAACAGCAATGAGTATGGCTAAAACTGAGAAAACAGATAATATTTTTTTAGTCTGAATTTCTGATTTATATAGTTTATCAAACTCCCGGCCAAAATAGAAATATTGTATAGGGGCTTCCGAAGAGAATTTCTTCCATGAGGTAGTGATTTGCTGTAGTGTATTTTGATGTTGTCCGTCACCCATTCGAACAGCAATAAATCCATCGTAATAGTCGCGGTTCATAAAAAGAACAACTGGATTTACCGGTTTATGCAACGATTCAAAATTGTAGTCTTTTATAACTCCAATAATAGTATAGGCAATCCTGTCTTTTTCTTCACCCGGATTTATCAGTCGTTTTCCCACAGCATTTTGATACCCAAGATATTTAACTGCCGATTCGTTTATAACAATTGCAGTTGAATCGGAGGGGAAGTCACGGGAAAAGAAACGTCCTTCTTTTAATCCAATTCCCATAGTTGTTAAGTAATCCTGATCGACTGCATAAGTAGCAAAAAGTAAGGGTTCATTAGTTTTTGTGTCTTCCGGGAGAAATCCATTATGGTTCATCATGCGACCCGGAATTGCCGAAGTCAGGGATACATCTTCAACATCAGGAAGTTTTTTTAATTCATCCATAAATACTTTCACTTGATTTCTGATAGGATCGGTTCTTTCAATCACCACAATTTTCTCCTTATCGAACCCTAAATTTTTGTTTTGGATATATTGAATCTGCTGTGACACGATAAAAGTCCCCATTAAAATAAAGATTGAAATCGTAAACTGACAAACTACTAAAACAGATCTCAGGGTTGCATTTCCGGTTCCCTTATTTAACTGACCCTTTAATACTTCAGTTGGAGCAAAACCCGATAAATAAAAGGCTGGATACCCACCAGCTATAATTCCCGTTATAATGGCAAAAATTAACAATAAAGGGGTGTAAAGCAACAAATCGGAAGATGAAAATTCGATTTTTTGATTTACAAGATTTCCAAAATCAGGCAAAGCCAATTTTACAAGTAAAAGCGAAATTACAACTGCCAAGATGCTGATAAATATAGATTCGGATAGAAATTGAATTATCAGTTTTGATCGTTCACCTCCGAAAACCTTCCTTAATCCTACTTCCTTGGCACGACCTGCTGAACGCGCTGTAGATAAGTTTGTAAAATTTATACAGGCATTCAATAGAATAAATATTGCAATTAAAATAAAAATATACACATAGGTCATGTTCCCATTTTGCTCTATTTCAAAATCCATATTGGAATGAAGATGGATGTCTGTCATTTTTTGAAGATTATAAGTCAGATGAGATCCGGATTTTACAAGTTCATCGAAACTAATATTCAGGTATTGTGCCATTTGTGGTCCAACGTATTTTCGTACCATCCCCGAAAGTTTATTCTGGAAAATAGTGTCATTTACTCCTGGCTTCAATACCAGGTATGTATAAAAGCTATTGCTTACCCATTGAGTGTTTCGCGAATAATCGAATGATGACATGGAAGCAAGAAAATCAAAATGCATGTGGCTGGTGATCGGAAAGGCTTTCACCACACCGGTTATCTGAAAATAGGTACTGTCGCTGTTCAGCACCCGAATGCTCTTTCCAATTGCACTTTCATTTCCAAAATACTTTTTAGCAACATTGTCAGTAATCACAATAGTTTTGGGTTGCATGAGTGCTTTATTGTTGCCTTCAATAAATTCAAAAGTGAAAACATCAAAAATGTTCGAATCAGCATAAAAGAAATTGTCTTCATAAAATGATTTTTCCTGGTACTGTATATTTCTGTTCCCTTGTTTGAATAAACGGATGGCTGATTCTACTTCAGGATATTCTTCCGTGAGCACATTGGCCATAGGTGCAGGAGTTGCAGGGCCCATAAACTTATTAGTGCCCATTTTCCCATCGAGAAATATCCTGTAAATTCGTTCCGATTTGTCGTGAAATTTATCAAAGCTCAATTCATTCAATACATAAATTCCAATAAGTATAGTACAGGCCAATCCAATGGAGAGTCCCATGATGTTGATAAATGCATACGATTTGTGACGGATTATATTACGGTAAGCAATTTTGAGGAAGTTTTTAAACATAAAATTGAATTTATTAGATTAAGCCTTTGAATATTAGCAAGCATAATGCCATTATTAATTAAATCATTAATAATAAATTAGATATATTAGTTTCGACTAATTCCTGAAACCAAAAAAATGTGCGGATAGACCAAAAATATGTACGAAAATGAACAGACGAGAACTACAAACAGTCTTATTCTAATTTCAATTTTTTATATTTAAATCCTTATCTTATTTTTATAATTCAAATTAAGAAACAAAACTATGTTAGACCAATCAGGGAATCCTTATATAGCCAAATCGGATAAAGAAATTTATCTTATTCCCAAAATGGCAAATCGTCATGGACTAATTGCAGGAGCTACCGGGACAGGAAAAACAGTATCGCTGCAGGTTATGGCTGAAACATTCAGTTCAATGGGTGTACCGGTTTTTGTAACTGATATAAAGGGTGATTTATCGGGTATTTCGAAAGCTGGGTCCGGCAATCCAAGAATTACCGAAAGATTAACTCAATTGGGAATTGGTGAATTTCCATTCCACCAGTTTCCGGTTTGCTTTTGGGATATTTTTGGTGAACAGGGTCACCCGTTACGAACCACAATTTCCGAAATGGGTCCGCTTTTATTAAGCCGTTTGTTGAATTTAAACGATATCCAAAGCAGCGTACTTAGCCTTGTTTTCAAAATAGCCGATTCTAACGGACTACTTCTGCTTGATATGAAGGATCTTAGGAAGATGGTTGAATTTGTTGGAGAAAACCGTGAGAAATTTATCAGTGAATTTGGAAACATTTCTCCGGCAAGCATTGGGGCTATTCAGAGAGGATTAGTTACACTTGAAGAAGACGGTGCTGAGAAGTTTTTTGGGGAACCAGCTTTGAATATTCTTGATTTTATACAAACCGATAACAAAGGACAGGGTATTATTAATGTTCTTACAGCAGATAAGCTGATGATGTCGCCCCGCACATATTCTACCTTTTTATTATGGTTACTTTCGGAATTGTTTGAAGAGCTTCCCGAAGCAGGCGATCTGGATAAACCTAAACTCGTTTTTTTCTTCGATGAAGCTCATCTTTTATTTAATGAAGCACCCAAAGTGCTGATCGAAAAAGTAGAACAGGTAGTCAGATTAGTGAGATCAAAGGGAGTTGGAATATATTTCGTGACCCAAAACCCGCTGGATGTTCCTGATTCAATTCTTGGACAATTGGGCAACAGGATACAACATGCATTAAGGGCCTTTACACCTCGCGACCAAAAAGCTGTTAAAGCGGCTGCTGAAACTTTCAGAAGCAATCCAAAACTGAATGTTGAAACAGAAATCACGCAGCTCGGAGTGGGAGAGGCTTTGGTTTCTTTCCTCGACGAAAAAGGCATTCCGGGAATTGTAGAACGTGCCAAAATATTACCTCCTCAGGGACAAATTGGTCCAATAACCGTGGAGGAAAGAAGTAGATTAATGAAAAGTTCTCTTGTTTTTGGTGCTTATGAAAAATTAATAGACAGAGAATCGGCATTCGAAATTTTACAACAAAAAGTAGCTTCTCAGAAAGCAAGTGAAGAAGCTGTTATAGAACAGAAAAGGCAGGAAAAAGCTGAGAAAGGCACTTCAGGAGGATCATTTGATGGGTCTCTGATGGGAGAATTGACAAAAATAGCCGGGAAAAGTGTTACCCGTCAGCTAAGCAATGAGGTTGGCCGACAATTGGTTCGAGGAATTATGGGTTCACTATTCGGAGGTTCATCAGGTCGTGGACGAAGCCGCAAAAGTGGCGGTATGTTTGGCTTCTAACAATAATGGCTATTTCCCGTGTGTTGTTAAAATTTCACATACTGAATAAATAGTTCCAAATAGTTAATGCGAAGCTCAGTTCAATTCTGAATTGTTAATATCCAATTAAGTGGATAAACCTTATGTGACTTCAATAGTGATGTTGATTATCTTTAATTTCTTTCTATTTCTAAACTTTGGCATGATATTGCTGTTATACATTGCTATAATATTAGTGAAGGATAAAAATGAAGGCAAGAATAAATTTCTCAAACAATACAAGTACGGAGTTTTTCGAATCAGTACGAAAAAGAGTAAATGAATATTTTAAAACAAAAAATATTTCAAAGTCGGGTAATTACAAGATGGTGATAAAGAGCATTGTAATGCTTTCGATATATTTTATTCCATACACATTTCTGATTTCCGGCCAAATTGAAAATCCCTGGATTATATGGGGATTATGGGTAATAATGGGTTTTGGAATGGCCGGTATTGGATTGTCTATCATGCACGATGCGAATCATGGATCGTACTCCAAATATCCCACAGTGAACAAGGTAATGGGTTATCTTATAAATTTAGTGGGAGGAAGTGTTACAAACTGGAAAGTTCAGCACAATGTTTTGCACCATTCTTATACCAATATCGAGGGTCATGATGAAGATATAACTTCAATTGGATTGTTACGTTTTACTCCCAATCAGAAACAATACAAAGTTCATAGGTTCCAGCATATATATGCATGGTTCTTCTATAGCCTGATGACATTATTCTGGTTTACATACAAGGATATTCCACAACTTATTCGCTTTAAAAAAGAAGGTAAACTTGATTCGCAAAAACGTAAATTTGGCTGGTTACTTACAGAATTGATTGGCTCTAAAGTGATTTATGCAATGTATATTCTAGTTATTCCAATGTTAGTGCTGAGTATTCCCTGGTGGGCAACAATACTTGCTTTTATAACCATGCAGACGATCTGCGGTTTATTGTTAACAACAATTTTTCAATTAGCTCATATTATGCCAACTTCAAATTTCCCCTTACCCGACAATCAGGGAAATATTGAAAACAGCTGGGCTATACATCAATTGCATACTACAACCAATTTTGCTCCCAATAACAGATTGTTATCATGGTACATTGGCGGTTTAAATTATCAGATTGAGCATCATTTATTCCCTAATATTTGTCATATTCATTACAAAAAAATATCGGCTATCGTTAAAAAAACGGCTCAGGAACATGGAATGCCTTATTATAGTGAACCAACTTTTATAAAAGCTATTAAAAGCCATTTTAAAATGTTGAAAACGCTTGGAAGGACTCCATCCTTTCAATAGTATAAATTAATTATGCTACTTAGGCTTAAAAATAGGAATGAACTTCGTAATTCCTTATTTTAAGCTTTTTAATTTTATTTATTATTCAATGATAGAAGGTGTAATTTTTGATTTTAATGGAACCCTTTTTTGGGATACCCAATATCATAATAAGGCATGGGACATCTATCTGCAAAAATATGGACGGCAAATAAGCGACCAGGATAAAGATTTGTATATTCATGGCAAGCCCAACAAGGATATTTTTAATTTTCTTGAACAAAGGGAACTTACTCCTGAGGAATTAAATTCAAGGGTGGAAGAAAAAGAAAGTATTTACAGGGAAATTTGTTTAAACCACAGCTTGGAACTTGCACAGGGTGCTGCTGATTTTCTTGATTTTTTAAAACTTAAGGATATCCCATTTACCATTGCAACATCGTCAGGCTTAAGTAATGTGCAATTTTATTTTGAATTCCTGAATCTGAATAATTGGTTTTCGATAGAGAAAGTTGTTTACGATGATGGAAGCTTTAAAGGAAAACCAGAACCGGATATTTTTTTGATTGCAGCCCACAAAATCGGTTTGCCAATTAAATTGTGTGCTATATTTGAAGACTCTGTTACAGGGTTAAAAGCTGCTGTAAATGCAAAAGCGGGTATGCTGTTTTATGTAAAATCGAGCGGTATTCCTGTTCCCGTGCTAGATGCAAATGTAATTACTGATTTTAAACAGGTAGACAGAAATATTTTTAAACACATTATTTAAGCTCAGAACTATTCTTCCGTAGTTTGTTCTGTTTGTTATTTCAATATAAATTCAATATCATTTTTCTAAATAGTATATTTGGCTAACCTCTTTTATTTAGCTAATGCTTATTAGTATGAAAAAATTAACATTTTCAATCTTAATAGTTTCTTTTATGTTATCTTCCTGTTCCCATTGGACTGATGTAAATCCTCCCATAGCCGAAAAAAAACCTTATCAAAGAGTGATTCATGGCGACACTGTATTCGATAATTATTATTGGATGATAGATTTCTTTAAAAAGGGAACTGACAGTACCAAAGTTGTTGACTATTTAAAAGCCGAGAATGCCTTTCTGGATACCATGATGGGCAGTGCCAAAAAGTTCCAGGCTGATTTGTTCAAGGAAATGAAATCGAGGATAAAAGAGAAAGATGAAAGTGTTCCTGTGTTTAAAAACGGATATTACTATTATACCCGCAGCGAAGAGGGTAAGCAATATTTCAAGTATTGTCGTAAAAAGGGTAGTCTGGATGCACCCGAAGAGTTAATTCTCGATGTCGATGAAATGGCCAAAGGTCATGCTTATTATGCGGCATCTGGTTTTTCGGTCAGTCCGGATAATAAATTTCTAGCATTTGGCGTCGATATTGTTTCGCGTCGTCAGTTTGTAATAAATATAAAAAGCCTTGAAACCGGAAAAATATATGCTGATGCTATTCCCGGTACCACCGGTAATCCTTGTTGGGCTAATGACAACAAAACTATTTTCTATACTGAAAACAACCCGGTTACACTTCTCACAGAAAAGATAAAAAAGCATATTGTAGGCACTCCGGTTTCCTCAGATGTTCTAGCTTATCAGGAAAAAGATAACAGTAATTATATTGGTGTTGGCAGGGCCAAAAACGGGAAGTATATTTTTATTTATTCGCAGGCCACGGTCTCATCCGAAGTGCGTTTGCTAAACGCTGATATGCCACAAGGAGAGTTTTATGTGTTTCAGCCCAGAATGAAAGATGTGCTATATGATGTTGTGCCGCTTGCGGACCGTTTTCTTGTCCGTACGAATCTCGATGCCCAAAATTTTCGCCTCATGGAATGTCCTTTGAATAAAACCGACAGCAGTTCATGGAAAGAAATCATTCCTCACCGTTCCGATGTTTTACTGGAAGGAGTGGAGGAGTTTAAAGAGTTTATTGTCATGAATGAACGCAAAAATGGCCTCGTCACTCTAAGAATCCGTAATTTAAAAGACAATCAGGAACATTATATCGATTTTGGTGAACTTACCTATGCTGCTTATATCGGAAGTAATCCTGAATATAATAGTTCAAACTTACGATATCATTATACTTCTTTAACTACACCGAATTCCGTTTACGATTATAATTTTTTTTCGAGAGAGAAAAAATTGATGAAACAACAGGAAGTTGTTGGCGGATACAATCCTTCCGATTATGTTTCCGAGCGCTTATATGCCACTGCAAAGGATGGAACTAAAGTCCCTGTTTCGATTGTATATAAAAAGGGTTTCAAAAAAGATGGAAATGCCCCATTGTTATTGTATGGTTATGGATCGTACGGCAACAGTATCGATGCAACTTTTAGCAGTAACAGGATAAGTTTATTGGATCGTGGATTTGCATTTGCAATAGCTCATATCAGGGGCGGAGAGGAGATGGGTCGTCAATGGTATCTCGATGGAAAACTGATGAAAAAGATAAATACATTCACTGATTTTATCGACTGTGGTGAGTTTTTAATTCAGCAAAAATATACATCAAACAAGCATTTATACGCTCAGGGCGGAAGTGCGGGAGGCTTACTGATGGGTGCTATTATGAACATGGCTCCCAATTTATGGAATGGAATAGTTGCCCAGGTTCCTTTTGTAGATGTTGTAAATACTATGTTAGACGAAAGTATCCCACTAACTACAAACGAATTTGACGAGTGGGGTAATCCGAAAGAAAAAGAAGCCTATATTTATATGAAGAGCTATTCTCCTTACGAAAATATAGAAAAGAAAGAATATCCAAATCTCCTCGTAACAACCGGGCTGCACGATAGCCAGGTTCAGTATTTCGAACCTGCAAAATGGGTTGCCAAACTTCGCGAAATGAAGACCGGTAATAATGTGATATTACTTCATACCAATATGGAATACGGACACGGTGGAGCATCGGGTCGATTCGACTATATTAAAGATATTGCTTTGGTTTATGCGTTTCTGTTTAAGTTGGAAGGTATTTCCGAATAGTTCATTTAGTGGAGATCACTTTCATTAAGGCGTCGAAAAAAGTATTAAAATTCTCCACATGGGGAATATGTCCTAAGCCTTGAAGCTCAATTAGCTGGCAGTTGGAAATTTTTCCTGAAATTTCTTTTCCAAGTTTTGGATAATTCCCCATTTGGGCAGCAACTTCTTTGCTTACCATCTCCTTTCCAAGAGCTGTGCGGTCGAGCTGTCCAAGTATAAGAACTGTTGGTACTTTCAGGTTTTGAAATTCATGTACAACAGGTTGTGTAATGATCATGTCATAAGTAAGTGCTGAATTCCAGGCTAATAAAGGGTATTCCGGATCTTGCAGGAATGCTGTTTGCAGATAAACAAGCTCATCATAACTCGTTTTCCACTCGTTATGGAAATAACTTGTCAGCATATATTGTCTGGTGCTTTCTCTGGATTTTTTTAGTTCACGGTCGTAATAAAAATCTATATCCTTGTAAGAAACCCATTTTCTCCAGTCTTCCAACCCAATGGGGTTTTCAAGAATTAATTGTTTAACTCTTTCAGGAAACATGAGTGCAAAACGGGTAGCCAGCATTCCTCCCATTGAATGTCCAATCACAATAACCTTGTCAATATTGAGCTTGTCCATTACCATTCGGGTGTTTTCTGCCAATTGATTAAACGAATATTGATAATGTTGAGGTTTCGTTGATTTTCCAAATCCTGGCTGGTCAGGTACAAAAACATTATAACCTTTTGCCAATAAATTTTTAATTGTTTCGCCCCAATAAGCACCATTAAAGTTCTTTCCATGCAATAACATTACAGTTCCTTTAGAATTGCCGCCTAATTCATACATGTATGCCATTACCAAATTTTGTTGTTGCGATAAAATTTTATCGTAACCAACCTTGTAAGGATAAGTATATTGTTCAAGATTTATTCCTAATGATTTGTTGACCTGAGCATAAAAATTTACGCTTGTTACCAACAATATCATGAAAAGTAAGTGCATTTTCATAACCACATATAATTTTGGTGTTATTAATGGTTTACTGTTAATTTTAGAATTTTCACATTCCCGTTTGTTTCCAATAACCTTATAAAATAAAGACCATTATTAAAATCACTAACATTGAATTCATAAACATCAACTGTTTTAAATATCTTATCACTTTTAACCATCTGTCCATTTAAGTTAAATATTTCCAGTTTCAAATCTTTTTTAAGAGGAGCCGGGAAAATAATTCTGCTAATCTCGGTTGCAGGATTAGGTGCTAAAACAGCTTCCTTTATACCTGTTTCTTTTCCATCAATTTTCGGTTGTGTTGAAGTAATTATTTGTTTACTTGAAACTGCCTGTAAAACTTCTTTTGTTTCATCCGCTTGCAAAAAAGCTACTACTTCAATTTTGTCAGGATCGTAAACCTTTACAAACTTCCAGTTGAATGGAACTTCTATCTGCTCTCCTTTTGTCCAGTTTGCTTGGATGGGTGTGCCACCAGCTGAAGGAAGGAATTTTTTAACAACATTATATAATGTAATGGTGCCATTATCCGATTGTACCAATATATCTTCAACTATTACAGTATAAAGGGATATACGTTGATTTGTATAATTTCCCTGAGATGTAATTATAACTTTTCCATTTATATTATCATCAGTCTTAGCAGAGATTGTTGAAAGCAGGTATGGTGCACTTCCCAATGATTGAGCAATTATATCGGCTGGTGTTGGTTTTTTAGTAATAAAATCAAAATTTAAGTAGGGTTGAGTACCGCCATTTAAAAATCCATAAGGAATTAATCCAACACCATAATATAAGATTCGAGCACCCGGATCGGCAGGATTGTTCACATTTAAAGAATCGCTGCCAGGGAAAGATGCATGATATTCAATTCCAACCACATCGTTACCAGCTTCGTTTAACACCAGATTTAACTGGTTGCTGAAGGTAAGTGCTGAATTGGATGAGAGATTGGTGAAATTTTCGAATAGTGAAGTTTTTTGGCGAATCCCTATGGAAATATCGTCTAAGGCAAATATATTTGAAGAACTTCCATCAGTTTTTGAACCATAAACCAATCTAAGTTTAACATTCTTTTTATTGCCAAGGGCGTCCAGTGCATTCACTGATTTTTTCCAGCCGTTTATACTTCCTGACCAGCCAACATTTCCTCCGGCAGGTTTTGATGCAATGGTTTCACTATTATACCAATTGATTCCTGTTCCCAAATTTCCAGTTGTAACCCAGGATTGTGAATTTTCAATTTTATATTGTAATACTGTTCCTTCTTCATTTAGAATACCTGTAGAATTAATCCAGAGTTCAAAATAGGGTCGGTTTACCCCGGTAAAATCAAAACATGGACTGGATAAAATAAATTGTTGAGGAACCTTTGGAAAACCATATTTAGTAATAATTGCCTTATTACCCGAATGGGCCGTATTAATCCCTCCGCTTGGAATTTGCCAGGACCAGTTATTGTTTGATATTTCTTCTATATTCCATGAACTTGTAATTTTTTCAAAATCCTCGGTGTATGATGAATCTTTCAGGGAATATGCCGGACCCGGGTATAAATATTTGGAAATACTATCCTTACATCCGTAAATCGTATTTATCACTAAGCTTATTTTATATTTCTTATCCCATTCAAAAAGATTGGTGATGTCGTTGGTGCTGAATTTTTGAGATGTTCCCGAGGGATTCAGGATTGTCCAGGAATACGATTCAATTTCATCTTCACTGGATGTTGTATTATTGATATGTAAAGATTCATTACGGTTGGTGCATTCTTTTTCCCATGCGAAATTTGCAGTTGGTTTATTGCCAAGATGAATAGCTTTAGTAAGTGTGTCGGAGCAGTTATTAAGGTTATTTGTTATGAGTTGTATTGAATAGTCTCCAGGCCCTGAATATTTATGCGAAGGGGTTTTTAATGCCGACTGATTGTCGGTTGGTGAAGCAGATGCATCTCCAAATATCCATTTCCAGGCTTTTACCGAATCGGGATGAGAGGTTAAATTTAAAAAAGGAGTGGCTGAATTGTTCCAACAAGTAGTATTAATGTCAAATTCAGGTTTTGTAGTAGATAAAGCATTCACAATTAAAGTGTCGGTTAAAACGCATCCATAGGAATTTACATATTTAAAGGATACTTCATTCCCTCCTGTTTTTGCATTTCTTGGACTAAAAAAATATGAACCTGAATTTTCGCTTATACCATTACCCGAGAATGTTCCTGATGGATAATTCGAAGTTATAGATAATGCAGGCTCACTTTTGCAATAACTTGATTTTTTAAAACCCGATATTATAACATTGTCTACCAGGTTTATATTAATATTTTGATAAATAGTTTGAGTTATATTATTTTGCTTATAGGAATAGCTGATAGTGTAATTGCCGGGTATTAATTTATTAGGATCCAGTGTCGCAGTATTGTTTTTATGATCAGTCAAACCAACACCACCGCTAATGATGAAAGTTCCGATACTTCCTGCAATATTGGTTCCGGTAATTAAAGTTGGTATATCAATATTGCAAAATTGAAATTGAGGCCGGGTGCTTGTAATTGCCGCATCGGCATCTATAATTTCAACAAAAACAGTGTCGTAACCCATACATTCAGAAGCAGGATCAGCATATTTGTAAACCACTGGATGAGGAGATCCTTCCACTCCGGCCAATGCCGCACTAAATGTGTTATCAGTGGTAATTACTCCCTTACCCGAAAATATTCCACCGTTTGGACTTCCTTTCAAAGCTACAGGTAAACTTCTTAAGCTATAAGCATTGTTTAAATCTAAAATTTGAGCTAATGGTGAAGCCTCGGTTTCAATGGTAACTATCGATGCCAAATTGTTTACTTCACAACCTAAATTGTCAGTGAGACTTAAACCTTTAAATGTACCAGAATTTAATACTGGTATATTTTGAGTCATTTCTGAAGTGTTTAACTCCTGATTACTGTTTCCATCAGTATAAACATAATGGAATGGAGGAGTTCCTGTGAATGATACTTGTAAATTTGCTGTTTCTCCTTCACAAACTGCAGTTGGTCCGGATAGGGTAGCGGTGGGTAAGTTATTGATGATCTTTGAAGTTGAATTGCTTAATACCACATTCCCTTGAATACTGCCATTTTTTGCCTGAGGTGTAACTTCAAAAAATAAATATTTATCCTGATCTTCTGCAGTGATAATATAACTATTTGTGGTTGCTCCTGAAATGGGTGTCTTTATTCCATCTGGTTGCTCAGCACTTAGCCACCTGAAAGTAGAATAACTTTCTTCATCTCCCTCTACATCAGAATAAAAATAATTTCCGGTTATAGTCTGACAAACTGATAATATTCCTTCAACATCTAAATTTGTTGCTGTGGGAGGAGAATTTAGATTTAATGTCCTTTGCAGTGAATTACTGTTAATTTCACCATCGTTTACTGTGAATGAAATTTCCCTTACTGTTATAGATGGATTTAAATTATTACTATTTAAATACTTTATATTTCTTAAAGCTTTTTGATAATTGGTAAAGCTTGAAGTTCCGGTAAGTGAAAGCGTACCTGATACTACATTCCAAATAGCGGATATGTTATCCGAACTTAGAAATGAAAGAATGTCCTCATTTTGGAAGTATCCGTTAACTATCTGAATTGTGGCCGAACTCAGGTTTCCATCGTCAATATCTGTAACAATGATATTGTTGGTAATATTTACCGGATCTACTCCAATATTATAGACCAGGTTTGATCCTTCAATATTTGCAAGTACCGGGGCTTTATTTATATGATTGATTGAAATAATTCTTGTAAGTGTATTTGAGCTATCAATATCATCATTTGTGATGAAAGATATTGTTCTTAATTCGTTTGAAGGATTTGTTGCATTTGTATTTTCGTATTGAACAGAACGGAGCGCTGCCTGATAATTTGCCACTGAAGCCTCGCCCGAGAAGCTTAACCTTCCCTGACCTGCATTCCAGGAACCGGTGATGCCATTTGCATCGGTAAATGAGAGAACATCCTCACCATTTTTGTAACCCGAAGCAATTGTAATTACTGCCGATTGTAAATTATCATTATCAGCATCTTCAATTGTAATGGAGGATGTTACATTCTTTTTTCCTTCTCCTTCGTTATAGTTAAAAGTTTCCGTTTCTATTGCAGAAAGAACAGGGGTCTGATTAACGTTTGCAATTGTAATATTACGTGTTAAAGTATTTGAAGAATTCGTAATATCATTCACAAAAAAGGAAACCGTTCTGGTTTCCAAGGTTGGATTTGTTACATCCATATTTTCATAAAAGACGTTCCTGAGTTCAGACTGGTAATTGGCAATAGTGGTATTGCCCGAAAGGGAAAGCGTTCCTGTAGCAGCATCCCAGGTTCCGGTAATTCCGCCGGCATTGGCAAACGACAAAACATCTTCGCCATTGACGTAACCTGAGGATATGCTTACAGTAGCCGATACAAGATTTGCATCATCAGCATCCGTGATTGTGATTACATCGGTAATTGACACTGGCCCGGCACCTTCATTATACGACAGGGCAGAGCCTTCTATACTGGCAAGCACAGGTGGGGCATTGACACCTGCAATCGATATATTACGGGTGGCAGTATTTGAATTGTCGTCACCATCGTTCACCAAAAATGAAATAACTCTTGTCCCGGTTGGGTTTGAAGTATTGGTGTTTTCATATTCAACTTTCCTTAGGGCAGCTCTATAATTCGCTATTTTTGCATTGCCAGAAAGTGACATAGTTGCGGTAGAAGCATCCCAAGTTCCAGAAATCCCGCCAACATTTTTAAAGGATAAAACATCTTCGCCATTTACGTAGCCAGATGTAATGATTACCTTGGCAGATTCAAGGGTTGTATCATCTTCATCGCTAATCGTTATCTCATCTGTAACAGGAGCTGGTTTGGAACCTTCGTTATAAGATAAATCCCCTGATTCAATGTTCGCAAGCACAGGTGGAATGTTAACCTGTATTATTATGTCCCTGCTTACCGTATTTGAATTGTCGTTTCCATCACTAACAATAAAGGAAATTGTTCTGGGTCCTGTAATTGGATTTATTGTATTGGTGTTTTCATATTGAACACTTCTAAGTGCAGTTTGATAATTTTCTACAAGAGACTCTCCATTAAGTGTGAGGATACCATTTGCCGGATCCCAGGAACTTGTAATGCCATTACCAGCTTCAAACGACAATTCATCTTCATCTTCAATATTTCCGGTTGAAATTTTTATTTCTGCGGACTGTAAATTTCCATTATCGGCATCACTCACTATGATTGATGAAGTTACCGTTATCTTCCCAGCTCCTTTGTAGTAAATAAGATTAGAAGTTTCGATACCGTCAAGTATAGATGCAAGAACCATTGCAGTATAGGAATTAAACATCGAAGCTAATTCCTGGGAGAGTCTTTCATGATTGTTCAGAATATTATTATTAATATCTGAACCAATGCCGCCGGAATATAATAATCCTTCAATCCCGGATATGTCTGGATTTGGTGAAAATGCATTAGAGCAGGAGATTGAATTATTTTTATATAATAAATCAGAAACAACAGCATTTGAACCCTGTAATATGAAAAACAGGGAAAGTGTAATAATCAGAAGTCGCCTCAGCACATTCATAATTTTAAAAATTAATACAATTAATAATAGAAACAGTTAAGCCAATTGAATGTTTGCCTTTTTTCGTCGTATTCTGCCTTGTGATAATAGTTTGCTGATATCTCTCTAAAATTATTGTTTACCTTTGCCCTCATAGAGAAATATATAATCATGGTTGAAATAGGAAAAATTAACAATTTGAAAGTTGTTAAAATATTAGATTTTGGAATTTATCTTGATGGGCAGGAGCTGGGCGAAATCCTTGTTCCGCGTCGTTATGTTCCCGAAAACTGTCAGGTAGATGATTTTCTGGATGTATTTATTTATTTTGATTCGGAAGACAGAATTATTGCCACTACCATTAAGCCTTTGGCAATGGTAGATGAATTTGCATATCTGAAAGCGGTTTCTGTAAATTCTATTGGATCTTTTCTTGACTGGGGATTAATGAAAGATCTGTTGGTGCCTTTCAGAGAGCAGCAACAAACAATGGAAGAAGGTAAATATTATATTGTATATGTTTATATGGATAAGGATACTAAGCGACTTGCTGCATCTGCAAAACTAAATAAATTTCTTGATAATATTCCTCCTGACTATGAAGAAGGTGAAGAGGTTGACCTTTTAATAGTTAACCAAAGCGATATAGGATATAACGCAATTGTAAACAATACACACTGGGGAATATTATATAACAATGAGGTGTTTCAGCAACTTATGAAAGGGCTGCGTATAAGGGGATATATCAAGAAGGTTAGAGAAGATGACAAAATTGACCTGTTTTTACAAAAGCCCGGTTATGAAAAAATTGATAGCATAAGTACTAAACTTTTAAAAAAATTAGAAGAGAGTAATGGATATTTAAATTTTACCGATAAGTCTGAGCCTGAAATCATTTATCAACGTTTAAATATTAGTAAGAAAGCATTTAAAATGGCTGTTGGAGCTTTGTATAAGGCACGATTGATCAGGCTTACAGATCAAGGCATTTTTCTGAACAATTCTCAAAATGATAATTAAAAATCAATTTGATAACATTTTAAAAAAATACAATTCATAACCAACTGATAATCAATTTTAAATTTTGTTGGCATGGTAATTGGCTCCTTTAAGCCGTATCAATTTAAAACATCAGTTATGGATCAGGAAAATAATTATCAACCATCGAACGAATATCAACCCAGAAAGTCAGGAAAAACAGGGATTATATTATCCATTATTCTTGGAATTCTAGTAATTGTAGCTGTTATTGAAATCATTTCAGTTAACAAAAATTTTAAAAATCAAAAAGAAGTTAATGCCAGTCTCTCTGCTGAAAATCAGAAATTAAGCGGAAATCTGGCCGATCGTGATTCTCTCATGAATGATATGATGGCGACTTTCGATCAAATTGAAAACGATTTAAGTGTCATTAAACAAAAAAGAAACATTATTTCAATCCAGTCGAACGATCCTGAATTCCGTCAGGATAAAAAACAGGCAATTTTGAAAGATATACAAATGATGAATTCACTTTTGGATGAAAGTAAAACACGTATTGCTTCATTAAGTAAACGACTCAAAGAATCGGGACTGAAAATCGCCGGATTGGAAGAAAAAATTAATTTATTGGCCGCCAGTATGGATGCACGGGATGCAGATATAAATAACCTGAAAAGGTTTCTTGAAGAGAAAGATTTTAAAATGGCTGAGATGAACAAAAACCTTGATAGTTTACAAGTAGTTCAGGTTAAATCGCAGAATGTAATTCAGGAACAGGAAAACGAAATTAACAAGGCATTCTTTGTATATGGAACATATAAAGAATTGAAAGAAAAAGGTCTCGTAGTTAAAGAAGGTGGACTGATAAAGAGAAAATCGCTTCAGGAAGATTTGGACGATTCAAAATTTACTCAGATAGATATAAATGAAGTAACCTCTATTCCAATTCATGCTAAAAAAATGGAGCTAATCACAGAACATCCTAAGAGTTCATATAATTTGGTAGAGGAAAATGGTGAAATTGCTTATCTGGAAATAGAAAACCCTAAAGAATTCTGGAAAATCTCAAAATATGCGGTGGTGGAACTCCGATAATAGGTGGTAGTTAATTATATAAATCAGTGACCCGGAAGTATTTATTTCCGGGTCATTTTATTTTCAATCAATCCATGTTATCATCGCCATTCTTTTTAAATATATCTTCTATTAGATCACCATATTTATCGCAGATATATTTTCTTTTTAATTTTAAAGTGGGGGAGAGCTCTCCCGTTTGTTGAGTCCACTCTTCGCTAACCAACCTAAATCTTTTTATTTGCTCAGTTAATCCCAACGATTTATTTATTGTATTTACTTCTTTTTGGAAACGTTCTATAACTTCAGGATTTTTAATGAGATCGCTGTTATCGTGATATTTTATATGATGAATATAACACCAGTTATGAAGAAATGAAAAGTTAGGTGAAATAATAGCACTTACAAATTTTTCATTTTCACCTATCACAATTAATTGTTCAATGAAAAACGATTCTTTAAATTTATTTTCTACCACCTGCGGCGAAACATATTTTCCACTCGATAACTTGAACATCTCTTTTTTCCGGTCGGTTATTTTGAGGTACTTATTGTCGACAAGTATACCAATATCGCCTGTATGAAACCAACCATCCGCATCAATTACTTCGCTTGTAAGTTCTGGTTCTTTAAAATAGCCCATCATTACATTTGGGCCTTTACATAATATTTCACCATCTTCGGCAAATTTTACCTGAACACCTTGCAACACAGGGCCTACTGTGCCGTACATAATTTCTTTGGTAACATGGTTTCCAACAGCAATTACAGGAGAAGTTTCAGTTAAACCATAACCTTCGAGAATTTCTATCCCCGCGGCTCCAAAAATTCTGCTAATTCGCGGTTGCAGCGCTGCACCACCCGATACTACTAATTGTATGTTTCCTCCAAGGGCGGCTCTCCATTTACTGAATACAAGCTTATCGGCAAGTTTTAACTGGAAATTGTAAAGCCATCCATTTTCTTCATTTCTCTTATATTTATTTCCAAGATTAACTGCCCAGAAAAATATCTGTTTTTTGAAAAAAGGCAGATCTTTTCCCTTGCCAATAATTCCACTGTAAACTCTTTCCAATAACCTGGGAACTGTAGAGAAAATGTGAGGCTTTACCTCTTTTATATTTTCCATAATAGTACCCATGTTTTCAGCATAATAAATGCACAAACCCTTATATTGAAAATGATAATTTAAAATCCGTTCGTAAATGTGACTTAAGGGAAGAAAGCTTAATGAAATATGATCTGGTCCTAAATCGTGATTATTACATATTGCAAGAAGGTTAGAAACCAGATTGTTGTGCGAAAGCATAACTCCCTTTGGAGTACCAGTAGTTCCCGATGTATAAATTAAAGTGGAAAGATCGGAGGGTGTAACACACATCTTTAAAGAAGCTAGATTATCCTTATGTTTGAAGGTATTTTCCTTTCCCAGTTCAACAATTTCTGACCAATGTTTAGCTCCTTTTACTTTATTAAAACAATAAACGTCTTTTATTTCCAGTTTTTCAGCTATCTCTTTTATCTTTTCATATATTGCCTTATCCGAAACAAATATAAGCTTAGGTTCTGCATGGCAAAGGATATAAGTAAAATCGTCGGCACTGATAGTGGGATAAATTGGAACATGAACAACTCCAATAGTCGACATTCCCATATCCACACAATTCCATTCAGGTCGGTTGTTCGAAATTACAGCAATTTTGTCGCCTTTTGATAATCCCATTTCCAATAATCCACAGCTAATGGCATTTGAGCATTCCAAAAATTGTGAAATATTGGTATGCACCCATATTCCATCAATTTTGGCCGCTAAAACATGGTGATCTGATCCAAAGCTGCGATTTATATGCTCAAGTATATCAAAAGTTCTTTGTACCATATTTTTAAGTAGTAATATGTTGTATACTATAAAGAAGTTTTGCCTGATTTTGTTTAATCTTTACAAAAAAGTTTTGGCTTTCTCTAATGCTCTTTCTAAGCCTTCCGGGTTTTTACCTCCGGCAGTTGCGAAAAATGGTTGCCCACCTCCGCTTCCCTCAATTTCTCTGGATATTTCTCTGATGATATTACCTGCATTTAGCCCAAGCTCTTTCGAAAGTTCTTCTGATATTGTGACTGCAAGATGTGCTTTGCCATCAATTTTTGAACCTAATACCATAAACAGATTTGAATTTTCATTTTTAATCATAAATGAAATATCTTTTAACATCTGAGGATTGTCAATATCCACAAGAGAAGAAATATAAGTTACATTGCCCAAAGATTCGGCTTTTAATCTCAGTGATTTGGCAATTTTGGCGTTTTTTTCTGATAGTAACGATTCTACCTGTTTTTGCAGTTGTGCATTTTCTTTCAAAATGCCTTCAACACCGGCAAGTAAGTTTTTCGGATTTTTTAAAGTTTCATTCAATTGCTTTAATAAATTCGATTGCTCCTGAACAAATTCAAATGCTGTTTGTCCTGTTATTGCTTCTATTCGCCGAATACCTGCCGCAATAGCGCTTTCACTTGTGATTTTGAAAAAGCCTATATCACCGGTTGCTTTTGTGTGGGTTCCACCACAAAGTTCAATAGAATCCCCAAATTTAATTACTCTTACAACTTCACCATACTTTTCGCCAAATAATGCCATTGCTCCAAGCTCTTTTGCTTCCCCGATCGGGCATTCACGTCTTTCTTCAAGTTTTAAATTATTTCTTATCTGCTCATTTACCAGGTATTCGACTTTCGTTATTTCTTCCTGGCTCACTTTCTGATAGTGGCTGAAATCGAATCGTAAATATTCCGAATGAACTAAAGAACCTTTTTGTTCAACATGATTACCAAGCACTTCCCTCAAAGCTTTATGCAGTAAATGGGTTGCTGAATGATTATATTGGGTGCCGTTACGTTTTTTTGTATCTACAACTGCTGTAAAGCTGCCTTGTATGTTTTCAGGTAATTGTTCGGTGATATGAATATGAAGGTTATTTTCTTTGCGTGTATCGATAATAGTAATACGTTCGTTAACTGAAATTAGGTAACCCGAATCGCCAACTTGTCCGCCGCTTTCAGCATAAAAAGGAGTTTGATTAAAAACAATTTGGAATAAGTCCTTGCCTTTTGTGGAAACTTTTCGGAATCGAATGATTTTAACATCATTAACCGAAGTGGTATCATATCCTAAAAAGGAGCTTTCTGATCCTTCATTTATTTGAACCCAATCGCCCGCCTCAACATTTGCAGCATTTCTGGAACGGTTCTTTTGATTTTCCATTTCAGCATCGAAACCTGCCCTGTCAAGTTCCATCCCATTCTCATGAAGTATCAGCTCAGTAAGGTCAAGTGGAAAACCAAAAGTATCATAAAGTAAAAAGGCTTCTTTACCACCTAATACCTTAATTCCTGTAGCTTTACATTTATTTATATTCTGATCGATAAGCTTCATTCCAGTATCCAAAGTCCGTAAAAAGGAAATTTCTTCTTCTTTAATAACCCTTTGTATTAGTTGCTGTTGCGAAATAAGTTCGGGATAAGCTTCGCCCATAGCTTTTCCTAATGATATAACTATTTTAAAAAGGAACGGATCAGTTAATCCCAGGAATGTATATCCATAACGAACTGCTCTGCGTAATAAGCGACGAATTACATACCCTGCTTTATTATTTGTGGGTACCTGTCCATCGGCAATGGAAAAAGAGATTGCCCTGATATGGTCAGCAATCACGCGCATAGCAATATCGCGCTCATTATTAATGCCGTATTTTTTGCCACACAATTCTTCAATGTCCTTGATTATTGTCTGGAATAAATCGATATCGTAATTGGAGTTTTTATTTTGGATTACACGACAAAGCCGTTCAAATCCCATTCCTGTATCCACATGCTTATTTGGAAGTTGCTCCAGTTCTCCATTTGCTTTTCGGTTATATTGGATAAATACAAGGTTCCAGATTTCTATTACCTGCGGATGACTTGCATTTACTAAATCCTTTCCGGGTATTTGTTTTTTTTCTTCGTCAGAGCGAGCATCAATATGGATTTCGGAACAGGGGCCACAAGGACCCGTGTCGCCCATTTCCCAAAAATTGTCTTTCCTTGATCCAAAAAGAATTCTTTCCTGTGGGATATGTTTTTTCCACATTTCCAGTGCTTCGCTATCAGCCTCTAATTTATCGTCCTTGCTTCCTTCAAAAACAGTTACATAAAGATTTTCCTTATTAATTTTAAGTGTTTCAGTCAAAAATTCCCAAGCCCATGCAATGGCATCTTCTTTAAAATAATCGCCAAATGACCAGTTTCCCAGCATTTCGAACATAGTATGGTGATAAGTATCATGGCCAACTTCCTCTAAATCATTATGTTTGCCGGATACCCTTAGGCATTTCTGACTATTTGCAATCCGGGGATACATGGCAGACTTATTTTCAAGAAAAATATCTTTAAACTGATTCATCCCCGCATTTGTAAACATAAGGGTAGGATCATCTTTCACAACCATGGGAGCAGATGAAACTATTTTATGTTGTTTCCCGTAGAAGAAGCCCACAAAAGAATCACGTATTTCTTTTGAATTCATAGAATACTGTATTATTTAGTTGTTAATTATTTATTATTCATCTACAGAAGTAAAAGATTCGTCAAAAGTTTTGCGAAATTAATAAATTAAATTAGTTTTGCTCACCAATGAAAATCTAACACTTCGTTAATTACTTAAAGAGTCATGCCAAGAGTAAAATATCGATTCAACCCCGAGTCTCTTAGTTTCGACAAAGTTAGAACAAGTTTCCGGTTCTGGTTATTGAAAGCATTTACGTTTTTCACGGCAAGTATAGTTATTTTCATAATATATCTTTTGATTTTCCAGCACTATTTTGACTCACCCAAGGAAAAGTCGTTGCGTAGAGAAATTGATGCAAAGAACCTTCAGTTTGAAATTATGCAGAGCAGGATAAATCAGATTGAGGAAGTTTTAACTGATATAGAACAGCGAGATGATAATATTTACCGCACGATATTTGAATCGGATCCTATTTCTAAATCTGTTCGTCAGGCCGGGTTTGGTGGCGTAAACAGGTATGAGGAAATTGAGAAAATTAATAATTCGGCATTAATTATTAATACCGCACAACGTTTGGATAAGATCTCAAAACAATTGTATGTTCAGTCGAAATCGTTCGACGAAGTTATTGAAAAAGCTTTGGACAGGGAACACATGCTTGCTTCATTGCCTGCTATCCAACCGGTTTCCAATAAAGATCTTTCACGCACTGCCTCAGGTTATGGATGGAGAATACATCCGATTTATAAAATCAGGAAATTTCATGAAGGAATGGATTTTACTGCACCTTCAGGTTCTGAAATCTATGCCACCGCTGATGGAGTAATCTCTGAAATTGAAACTAATGAGCATCGTGGGTATGGTAATATGGCTATGATTGATCATGGTTATGGATATGAGTCCGTTTATGCGCATATGGAGAAAATAAAGGTTCAAATTGGGCAACATGTAAAAAGAGGCGATATAATTGGTTACGTTGGAAATACCGGATTATCTACAGCTCCGCATTTACACTACGAAGTAAGAAAAAATGGAGATGCTGTTAACCCAATCAATTATTATTTTAATGATCTGACGCCTGATGAATTTGACCAGATTATTGATATTTCTTCGAATAATGGTCAAACATTCGATTAACTTTGTATTAGCAGTTATTTGTAATATTTAAATAGTATAACCTTATCTTTATGCCTTATAAAGAAAAAAAAGTAGAGAAATTATATTATTCCATCGGCGAAGTAGCTGAAATGTTTACAGTTAAGCCTTCTCTTATTCGTTTTTGGGAAAAAGAATTTGACATAATTAAGCCCAAAAAAAATAAGAAAGGAAATCGATTCTTTACAAAAGAAGATATTGATAATTTTCACCTGATATTTCATTACGTTAAAGAAAGAGGCATGACATTAAAAGGTGCCCAAATGAAAATAAAAGAAAATAAAGGCGATACAGTCAATAATTTCGAAGTGGTAAAAAATCTTCAGGAAATCAAAAAGCTGTTATTGGAATGGAAAGATAGCCTTGAAGGCTAAATTTTTCCTTTCACAATTTCTTCCTAATTTTATATAAAAAATATGCATACAATTAGAGAAGTAATTGCGGCCTTTGAAAGTTTTGCGCCTGTTCAATACCAGGAAAATTACGATAATTCAGGACTACTCATTGGAAATGTAAATGCCGAAACACATGCTGTGTTGCTGTGTCTCGATATTACCGAAGATATAGTTGACGAAGCTCTTATGCTAGGGGCAAATTTAATTATCAGTCACCATCCGCTAATTTTTAATGGTTTGAAATCCATTACCGGGAAGAATTCAGTTGAAAAAGCAGTTATCAAATGTATTAAAAACGACATCGCTGTTTATGCGGCCCACACCAATATTGATAACAATTCTAAGGGCGTTAGTTTTAAAATGGCCGACAAACTGGGACTTTTAGATGTTAAACCATTGGTAACCTATTCAGGACAGTTACTAAAACTTGTAACTTTTGTACCTATAAATTTTATTGATAAAGTACGTCAGGCAATTTTCGATGCTGGTGGCGGTTCAATTGGAAATTACGATTGCTGCAGTTTCAATTTAACAGGAGAAGGAACGTTTAAAGCAATGGAAGGATCAAATCCTTTCGCAGGAGAGAAAAATATACTCCATCGTGAACCTGAAATCCGCCTGGAGACTATTTTACCCAAACATCTTGAAAATTCCGTTTTACAAGCATTGTTAAGAGCACATCCTTACGAAGAAGTGGCATACGATTTATATCCTCTAATTAACCATAATCCTTTAACTGGAGCAGGTGCTGTAGGAGTACTAGAAATAGAAGAAGAGGAGGATAGCTTTTTATTAAGGATAAAAGATGTTTTTGGTTGTCAGGTAATCAGGCATACAGATTTTCTAAATAAAAAAATTAAAAAAATAGCCGTTTGTGGTGGAAGTGGTTATGATTTTTTGAAACATGCAATTAAATGTAAAGCAGATGTTTACATCACTGCTGATATTAAATATCATCAATTTTCGGAAGCTGAAGGGAAAATAATTATCGCTGATATAGGGCATTATGAGAGCGAACAATTTATTCTTGAAGTTTTTTATGAAATACTATTAAAAAATTTCTCTAAATTTGCGGTCTATTTTACGAAAGTAAATGCCAATCCAATAAACTATTTATAACATATGGTATCTGAAAAAAACAAAGCAGCTGACACAAGCGAAATATCAATAGAAGAAAAATTAAAAGCGTTATATTTTTTGCAAAAAGTACATTCCGGAATTGATAAAATAAAAATTCTTCGTGGAGAATTACCTTTGGAAGTACAAGATCTCGAAGATGAAATAATTGGTTTGGAAACCCGTATCAAAAACCATCAGGAAGAAATAAAAACATTTGAGACAGCTATTGGAAATAAGAAAAATGAAATTAACAATTCCAATGGACTGATTAAAAAATATACCGATCAGCAAAATAATGTACGGAATAATAGAGAATTCGATTCTTTGGCTAAAGAAATAGAATTTCAAACTTTAGAAATTGAGCTTTCTGAAAAACGTATCCGGGAATTTACCATTCAGATGAACGAAAAAAAATCGTTGATTGATCATGCTAAAAAACTGCTGGATGAAAGAAAAGCTGATTTGTCAAATAAAACTAAGGAATTGGAAGATATTATTTCTGATACCCAGAAAGAGGAAGACGGCTTGAATCATAAAGCTCACGACTTTGAAGTGATAATTGAACCACGACTGTTGAATGCTTACAAGAGAATCAGAACCAATGCCCGTAACGGTCTGGCTGTTGTTACAGTTCAACGTGATGCATGTGGAGGTTGCTTCAATAAAATTCCACCACAACGTCAGCTTGATATCAAATCGCGCAAAAAAATTATAGTTTGCGAATATTGCGGACGCATTCTGGTTGATGAAATAGAGGGTTAGTATTTTAAACAAAATAATTTCAAGAAAGGGTATCTCAAATGGATACCCTTTTTTTATGAACTCTGATAAAAATATTTTGAGAATAATTTGAGGAAAGATTAATATAAGTAAGGCAAATTAGATTCTTTTCCTGCCTTACTTGTATTTATTTTATGGGAACATTCTGAAGCAATTCCCTGGTGTCATTATAAAACTGATAAGCGTTTGTTTTGCTTTCGGCATCAAGCGTATCAATTGTTGTTGAGTTTTGCAACAAGGGTAAAATACGGTATTGTAACTTATTTCCAATAGTTCCTTTAAAAACCCATACCGGTGAATAGGAATATTCTGAAAGCCTTGTCCTGTCTGACTTTTTTAATTTTATATTAAACATGATACCACCATCTTTATAACGGTCGCGTTGGTTCGATACGTAATTACCCAAAGAATATACTACCACATTGTACTGATTGGTATCGGAAGCATTTGTATATTTTACCACAGGTTGTACAACGTGTGGATGGGATCCGATAACCATATCAGCTCCATTTCTCAGCAAAAAACCAGCTATTTTTCTTTGACCAGCATTTTCAGTTCTTTCATATTCTGTTCCCCAGTGAATAGTGACAATGGTGTAATCTGCCAATGCATCATGAGCTTTTTTCAGATCTTGCTTTAATTGAGTTGTATCAATAAAATTTACAATGTTTGGCACTTTAACAGGAATTCCATTTGTGCCATATGTGCAATTCAGAAAAGCGATCTTTATTCCTTTAACATCCACCAATAAAGGGTAATTTATCTTTCTTACAGAATCGTTCTTAAATGTACCTGTATGCAGTATCCTGAATGAATCGAGCGTGTTTACTGTACGTTCCAATCCTGCAGAACCCCTGTCGAGGCAATGGTTATTTGCCGTAATTAAAATATCGAATCCTGCATTTTTGAGAGCCATTGCCAGCGAGTCGGGAGCAGAAAATTGCGGATATCCGGAGAATGGTTCACCGGCAAGCGTTGTTTCAAGGTTTGCAATTGCAATATCTGCATCCGAAATAAGTGGTTTTACATGACTATATACAGGGTTGAAGTCGTACTTTCCGGTCGACGAATCAAATGCAGAGCTGATCTGAGGCATATGTCCCATCACATCTCCTGCAAACAACAAGGTAACTTCGGTTGTATCTATTTTAAATACCTGAACACTGTCTTTTACAGGTTGAGCAACTGAACAGTTGCTCAGCAACAGATAAAATAAAAAGAAAAATATTGATTTATGAACCTTATGTTTATTGTACATTTTTAAATTGTCAAGTTCTATTTTCTCTCACTCTTTTCTTAAGACTTAAGACTTACTACTTCAGACTGCTCTTTATTACCAGCTTCCTCCAGCGCCACCGCCACCTGAACGTCCTCCGCCAAAACCGCCGAAGCCTCCTCCACCGGAACTGAACCCGCCAAAAGATCCTCTTCCGCCGCCTCCGGAACTTAACAGACTCATCAGAATCCACAAAGGTAATTGCCCGCGCGATGACAAATTTTTACCTCCGCCTTTGCGACCCATTCCCGAAATTATCAATACAAACAGCACAATCGCAATGATTATAAAAGTGCCGGAAGGTTTTTTCTTTGTATTGCCTGTCTTTTTCATGTATTGATCGGCCGTAAAAGAACCTTTTGCAAGATTGAAAATGGTACTGGCTGCAGCATTAACAGCTTCGTAATTTTGTCCGTTCTGAAGCCTGGGAATCATTTCGTTATCAACTATTCTGTTTGTTGTTGCATCGGGAATTATGCCTTCCATTCCATAGCCGGCTAAAATGTATGCCTGACCTCTTTCCTGTTGTGTTTTAGGTTTTAAGAGTATCAAAACACCATTGTTTTCTTTTGATCCACCAATTCCCCAATTATTGAATAAGCGGGTAGCATAGTCGTTCACTTCATAACCGTTTAAACTTGGAACAACCACTACAACAATCGCAGTGGATGTTGTATCATAATAGTTCCGGAAAGTTTGTTCCAAACGGGCTTGTTCCTCTGAAGAAAAGAAATTAGCAAAATCGTTCACAGCTCTGGGAGGATCCGGCTTTTTGGGAAAATCCTGGGCTTGAACGGTAAAGCAGGTAATAAATAGCAGAAAAAGCTTAATAAGATATTTCATTTGGTAATTCATTTTGATCATTGTTTTGTAAGGGGAAAAAAGCTTTTAACTTTTCCCCTGCCATTCGTACTCCTTCACATATACCATCCACATATTTACCGTTTGCAAACATAGGGATCATTACATCTTTAATATCATTCCAGAAATGATCAGGGACCAGGGAGTTAATCCCTGCGTCGCCCAATATTGCAAGTTTATGATCTTTATAGGCTATATAAAACAAAACGCCATTGCGTAATTTAGTTTTGTGCATATTTAGTTTCGCGAAAATAAAGGCTGCCCTATCGAGTGGATCAACCTTACATTGCTCTTCTATGTGAACCCTTATCTCGCCCGAAGAACACATTTCAGCGTCTTCGATGGTGGTATGGATTTTTTGTTCGTCTTCTTTTGATAAAAACTTTGAAGCACTCATAGTTTAAAATTTAACATCCGGAGCTTTCGATGCACCTGCATCAGCTGTGAAATTAGGACGTGGCGTGAAACCAAACATTGATGCAAAAAGATTTTTTGGAAAGCTGCGGATATTGGTGTTATAATTTTGTACAACCTCATTATAGGTCCGACGTTCTGTCGAAATCCGGTTTTCTGTTCCTTCAAGCTGAGCCTGCAAATCCAGGAAGTTCTGATTTGCTTTTAAATTGGGATATTGCTCAACAACTACCATTAACCTGCTAAGTGCCTGGGTTAACTGACCTTGTGAGGCCTGAAACTGTTTTAAGGATTGTTCATTCAGGTTGCTGGCATCAATATTCACAGCAGTTGCTTTTGCACGAGCCTCAATTACCTGTGTAAGGGTTCCTTTTTCAAATTCAGCATAGCCCTTCACTGTTGAAACCAGGTTGGGGATGAGATCAGCACGGCGCTGGTATACATTTTCGACCTGCGACCATTGCGCTTTAACTTGTTCGTCAAGTGCAACCATGCTGTTGTAACTGCCCTTAAGACTTGAATATGCAATTATTATGAGAACTACTACAATTCCCAGGATGATCCATTTTTTATTCATAGGTTTAAAATTTAAAACAAACAAATTTAGTATTTCGTACGAAAGCTTTCTATTAAAACTTTTATTTTTAACTTAACGTCTTTATTTAATGTTTTGTTTAAAATGAAAATGAATTCAATATCAGTAAAATATACATTGGCAAAAATATTTTTTTGCTGCGTCCTGCTCATCGCTGTTTCGTGCGAAGAACTGACAGACCTGAGTCCCAGGGATAATATTGCAGATATCTGGAACTGTGCGGAAACTGGTACAGACAATATTACTGATAATTTTTTAGTCGAAATAGTAACTGATAATCTTACTTCAAATGGGATTAAAATATACGATTTCAATCATTTAGGTGATAATATAGCTGTGAAAGCTACAGTGAGCGGATCGTCAATATCAATAAATGAGCCTGATGTTGATGGGTTTGAAATAATTGGAAGCGGAACAATAACTTCGAATTATGAAGTAATTAATTTGAAGTATTCAGTTGACGATGGTGGTGGCAAAGAAAATTATACTGCCAAACTTACCAAACCTTAATTCGCATTAATAGCTACTTTTTATTTATTAAAACAATAGCATAAGCTGTAACACCTTCTTCCCGGCCAACAAAACCGAGTTTTTCAGTTGTTGTTGCTTTTATAGAAATGTCTTCCGAGGGTATTTGCATTGTTTGTGACAGGGCTTCAATCATTTGTGGAATAAACGGACGTATTTTTGGTTTCTGCAGACAAACAGTGGTATCGATGTTTGAAATGGCATAACCTTTTTCACTAATTAATTGCACGGTTTTTCTCAATAAAATTTTGCTGTCAATACCTTTAAAATCATTAGAGTTATCGGGAAAATGCAATCCAATATCCCCAAGGTTGGCGGCTCCTAATAAAGCATCGCAAATAGCATGTATGAGTGTATCTGCATCCGAATGCCCCTGGGCTCCTTTGTCATGAGGAATAACTATCCCTCCTAAAGTAAAAGTCAGTCCATCTTTCAGCGGATGAACATCGTATCCGAAACCAATTCTCATCGTTTTGACTATTCTTTTAATTTCCTGAAAGCATCAAAATCGAAATAGATTGAAAAACGCAGGGTGTTAGCCAAAGGGTGGTTGGCATAAGTTGGTATCAAATAGGAAAAATCCATACCTAAAACATTAAGTTTCAATCCAATCCCCATAGTAAAGAATTTCCTGTTTCCTTTATATATATTTTCGTGAAAATAACCTCCACGGATTGCAAATTGTTTTCTGTACCAATATTCAAAGCCTGCTGAAATTGTGAACTCTCTTATTTCTTCTTCAAAACCACCCGGAGAGTCATAAAACGACTGAAACATTCCTTTTACAACTGGGACTTCAGGATTTTTTCCATATTTGATAATTCTTCTGCCATTGTCATCAAGAGAGTCTTGACCATTCACCTTTGACCAATATACAGGTCGTGTAGGTACCAGCAGTTTATTTACATCAGTAGCCAGTGTAAGTGAATTGTATTCATCGAGGTCAACTGTTAAAGCGCCTCCAAGCCTAAGGTTTATCGGTATGAAATCTTTATCCAGATCGCTGGTGTAAGATATTTTATTACCAATATTTGAAATGTTCAATCCAAAAGCCATTTTGGAGTCTTTATCTCCTAAGGAAATCTTTTTATTGTAAAAAACTGAAATGTCAGTTGCAAATGATTGGCCTGCTTTTGTCGGTACATCGTTTACAGTTAACCCGGTTGATAGATCTGATCTGATATAACGAAATGCAATACCTCCACTGATATGAGGGCCAAATAACCGGGAATAAGCTACGTCTAAAGCGAATTCATTAGGTTTTCCCACTTTTATAGGTTGAGCATAATCATCGGTAAAGTTTATTTCGCCCAAAGAAAAGTATAAGAGCGATGCTGCGATTACTGATTCCCTGTCAATTCGTTTATAACCAGAAACATAAGCCAGATTAATATCTCCTACTAAATTCCTTAACCATGGAGAATATGAAATAGAAACTCCACCATCGTTTTCAATAAAAGCATATTTAGCAGGGTTCCAATGCATTGAATTTATATCGGGAGTTGTAGCTGCACCAACATCTCCCATACCACCTGATCTGGAGTCGGGTGCAATGGTGAGAAAAGGTACGGCACTTTCTACAGGGTTGGGCCATTTTTTCAAATCGTAATTTTTTCCGCCAAGTTGACCAGGGTTAATTGGTTTTGTTTGTGCAAATAAATTTATTACAAGCAAAATAAACACTAAAACAGCAACAACCTTTTTGATTTTAATCATAATATTTTTGTAATTTTTACAAATATAGAAATTAGTTTTATTCACTGATAACTAACTTTTTTGACATAGAAACAGCTTCACCGGAATTATAACGGAAAAGAAAGCGATAAATATATATTCCTTTGTCTAATTTTTTATAATAATTGTTTTTCCCATCCCAAATAATCGGTCCAGATGTAAAGCCATTGCTGAAAATCGTCAGTTTTTCTTTATAAACAACAGATCCGGTGACACTAAAAACCTGAAGTTCGGCATCTAATGTTTTTCCCGGCTGATTATGCTCAAAAACAAAAGTTGTACTTTCGGTAAATGGATTTGGATAGTTGTGAAGGTTGCTAATTATTAATTTTGAAGAATCCTGAACTTCAAAATTTATCACCGCTGTTGAAGAATTGTTGAAAATGTCCCACGCTTTTATACTTAATGTATGTTTTCCGGGTTCTAATTTAGAAATATTGTAACTTATTGTACCTTTTCTATAGTTATCAATTTCCGATTCAAAATAATCATTCAATACAATAGTATTTTCTGTATTATTGTCCAGAATGCCAGTTATATTATGCCCAATGCTGGTTCCGGCAATGTTTATTCCGCTTTCGTCCGAAAGATCAGCAATGAGCAATGGGAATTGGTTTGATAACCCTCCATTTGTAAAATTTTTATCATTCAGGAACAATTGTATTGCAGGGCCTTCATTGTCTAAATTGCTCTCCGTGGATACCCCTCCAATAATAAATTGATTAAAATAGCCACTTGCATCTGTATTATTATCAGTTGCATAATAAGATAATTTTCCATTCCCAAAATTATAAGCTATTTCACGGGGTACAACAAATGAAAATTCAAATTCTCCATTTTTTACTGTTGCTTTTCCCTTATAAAGTACACTCACTTGTTGATTATAAATAAAAGGACTGTTATTATCGTTATTCAGCGTTTTTACTGTTTGTTCTTTATCAAAAAGAGAAGGGTATATTATCCCATTAAAGTTTGTTGCCAGGTTTCCGTTTGCTTCTGTAATATTGCCTGTAACTGTAACTTCATTATAGGCTTTAAAGGTATCAGGAAATGCATTGATATCGAGAGAATTAATTTTAGTTGTTTGTACTTGTAATTTAGGATAGGCAAGTCTGAGTGCTGGATCGCCCAATAAAGTAAAGCACAATTTATTAATATCTGTTCCCGAGGAATTTTTTGTGTATTTCAAAATATCGCCCAATCGTAAATATTGGCCATCGTTGTCCTTTTTCATAAAATTCTTGTAAAATTCCTGATTTAGAACAAAGTTTGGCCCACTGTAAACTAACCGTGTTGTTGTTAAAAGCCCTATTCCGCCACCGTTTTCATTGAGAAGAACTTCTTCTCCGGCGGTAGTAATGTTATAATCGTCGAAACGGCCGAATTCACAGGTTGCCGTTATAAACAGCGGCAATATATTATTCCTCCATTTTTCAATTTCTTCATACTTTATGATCTGTTCGTGTGCCAAGCCTGTTTCACTGCCGTGTCCGGTGTAATTCATTATCAAGGCTCCTTTATTTATTGTGTTCTCTATTGCTTTATTAACTTCAGGGTAACGTGCCCCCGACGAGGTAATTATCTGTGGATAAGCGTCGGAGAAAATTTTTATCAGATTTACGGCCGGAAAATTGGTTTCGAGGTATGTTGAAATTTGATCTGCCTGCGACATGTGGATATTACCATCCTCATCGTCAGCAATAAAGCAGATATTGTTTCTCCAGCTTCCAGCAGAACTTGCTGCAATATATTCTTTTATTTTATTAACTACTGCTCGTGCCTGGCTAGTTGTAGAAACTGGTAACCTTCCGATGCCAATATCGAGAAGACCTGATTCTATTCCTTCATTGTCATCGAGTAAGCCAAAATAATCGTCGGAAACATATGAACTTACTGGCCGTAATGAATTTACCGACTGATAAGTTAAAATGTAATTTGAATTAACTTCTTTGCTTTCGGAAGTTTTTTCGTTATTGTTTTTATAAGAACCATCTCCAAAAAGGAGCAGATATTTAGGCATTTCTTCAGGGCTGGAAGCTTTATCATACAGCATCTTCATGAAATTGCGATATGCTGCAGGATCAGGGTTTCCCGACGAAAATTCATTATAAACCTGTTCGGGTGTTACTGTAACCACCGTTAATTGATCATTGTTCCTATGTATTTCTGCCAGTTCTTCCGCTTCAGCCAAAAAATTCTGATGGGATATAATCACCATTTGTATGTTCGACAAAGCATGAAGATTTTGATTATTTACATTTTTAAGTGTATCCGGAAGAAAAGTTGGAGTTAAAGCTTTTGCAGGATCAAAGACCACAAAATTTCTTAAAGTGTCGGTAATTGCTTTAAAATCAATTGTCGATCCGGTATTTGTATAACTGATATTTTTTACTGAATGTAAATTTGTTACATCCCAAATCAGCACGTTTGATGCTGCGTTGTCGATTTTATAGAGTATCGTTTTGTTCTGAAGCAAAGCCGATGTGTCCCTGAATAATAACTGACTTCCGTTAAATTTAAGTTTTCTTTTTACATTTAGCCTTAGGTAGTTTAGCCAGCCTTCAGCATTAATATCGCCGTTTTTTTCAAATTTTATATTTATTGTCACATCTTTCCCTGAAATGTTGCTTCTGGTTAAAAAGGTTTTGGCATCAGCATAATTGGATGTCTCGTCACCAGTATTTACAGAATTTACTAATTGATTTTTAATTACCTGGTTGTTATTGCTGACAACATAGTTTGTTGTGCTTCCTGAACGGGCAAGCAATTCTCCTTCAATGGAAAAGATACTATTTTCGACGGGATCAGGGAATGAAAAGGTAAAATCCTTTGATGGTTGAAGAGAAAAGCGGTATCCCACCCAGTTTCGGCCTGATTTAATTAAGTTGATTTTATCTTCTTCCAGCACTGCATAATCAATAAAAGAAGAGGTGCTTATCTCCTCAGCATTGGTTACCGGTAAGGCAGCATTTATAACTAACCCGTTTTCACCACCTGTGATAAAGTAATTAATACTGTTTGTATACAAATGTTTGCTGTGCACAAATTTTCTGTTCGCAAAGTCATAGTTCCAGTTTACAGGGCCTGTAGCATAAAAAATCAGATAATCACCTTCATTAAACAGGCCATCACTCCCTTTCATAAAAAATAAGGGTAGTTCGGACAAGTCGTCTGATTCATTTTCCAGAAACTTTTCAGGAAGCATTTTCCCTCCATTTCCAAATAATTTTATCTTCGATGGATCAGTAAATCCGAGATTTTTAATTTCACTATAAGTTATTTTATAAATACCTGTTTCAATAATGTTGATTTTTTTCCAAACACCGGAATTTAAAATCGAACTGTTCTTCCATCGTTCAATTCCACTTTTTTTGACGGGGTAAGTTTTAGTTTTTTCAAGAACCACAGTAAAACTATTTAACCGGAGAACTTTTTCATCTTTTCTTAACAGAGGAATGACTGAAATTTGAACCAAATTTCTTTTTTCTTCTTTTAATAATGACACATTCAATGATAAATTTTCAGGTATATCAGTAAAATGTGAAAGTTGTTTACTGTTAATAATTGTATCGAATGAAGCAGAAATGATGTTTGCTTCGACTTCTGAATTGTTCGAAACCGGGAATAGTTCAACAAAAGTTGGAATTCCCTGTATATTATATTTGGCATTCTGAAAATTTAGAAGAACTTTGCCGGAGGCAGAATCGGAAGTAAACCAAGATGGAACATTATTAAGCCATTTGATATTAAACTTAAGAGTATCCTGCGCAAACACCTGATTTGTGTTGAATAAAGTATTAAATAGTACGAGAAACAAGGAAAATTTAAAAAATCTCATGGTCATATTTAATTTGTTTTTCACTTAATATATTTAAATTTTGCAAGCATACAAAGGGAAACATTATAATACAAATATCATGAATACGTTAATTAATAAACGAATATTCGAGAGATATATTTTTTAAACAATGATCATCCAAAAAAGCTTCAAACAATTAAGTTTTTATAAAGCTGTTTTAGTGGTTTTACTAATTCAGGTTTGCTATTTTGTTGAAGGTCAGGATCCAATGTTTTCGCAATTTATGTTCAAACAGTTATATTTTAATCCGGCCAATGCGGGAACAACTGAAAATCCCAGATTAATGGGGGGATATCGCAATCAATGGCCGGGAATGGAAAATGCCTTTTCAACTTATTATCTTACTTACGATCAGAATATCGGCAACCTTAAAAGTGGTATTGGTTTTTCTGTACTCAGGGATGCGATTGGGAATTCTACCTTTAATGTTACAGGTTTTGATTTTAATTACAATTATCAAACGGAACTGAGCAAAGAAATAAATATTTCTTTTGGAATTTCGGCTTCGATGTACCAGAAGTCGCGAAATTCACAAAATATTATTCTGCCCGATCAGTCTCCCTTTGATGTTGGGAATAATCCCGAATTTATCACTAATGTATCAAAATGGTATCCTGACTTTGGATTTGGTATTTATTCCATATATAAGAACAGGCATTGGGTTTCTATAGCAGTTCACCACTTAAACCAGCCCGATGTATCGTTAAATGAAACACCTTTCCGGTACCCGATGCGTTTTACATTTCAATATGTGACCGAATACACAAAGTATGTTGGAAAATTCACAGAAAAAAAAATCATTTTTCATCCTGGTGTAATATATCAGCAACAGTCTCGTTATAATTACGTTTCCTTGGGAGGAAATGTTAATTACGACCCATTAACTTATGGCATTTGGCTGAGAAGTGATAACAATTTTATGGTGGAATCGGCTATTTTATTAGTAGGCTATTCTTTATCAAACTTTAGAATTACTTACAGTTACGACCTGCGACTTGTTAATTTTTCGAAGAATTTAATAAATAATGGGGCTCATGAAGTAACATTTCAAATAGATTTTAAGTATAATGATCAAAAAAAAATGCGACAAGTAAAATGCCCAAAATTTTGAAAATTCAGGGAAAGCTTGTAAATTGAAGTTTAAATTTATTTTAAATTTGAAAATAAAACCTCAACAGTTATGAATAAGAAATTTGTGAATTTCACATTATTTGCTGCCTTGGTCCTATTGGTTGCGTCCTGCGGTATTTTTGGTGGAAAAGGTAAAGGATCATCACCAACTACTGGTTGGAGTTACAATGATCCGGATAATGGAGGTTTCGAAGTGAAAAATGCAGTGGAACAGGAAACCGGACCAGGTCTTGTTTTTGTCCAAGGTGGTTCTTTTACAATGGGTAGAGTTGAACAAGATCTTACTTACGATTGGAATAATTCACCACGAAGAGTAACTGTGGAGTCTTTCTATATGGACGAAACTGAAATCACCAATGTTGATTATAGGGAATATTTATATTGGATCTCCAGAATTTTTTCTGATTATCCTGAAGTATATAAAAATGCCCTCCCTGATTCACTCGTTTGGAGAAGGAAACTTGCATATAACGAACCATATGTTGAATATTATTTCCGTCACCCATCCTATAACGATTATCCTGTTGTAGGTGTAAACTGGATACAGGCAAATGATTATTGTACATGGCGTACTGACCGTGTGAATGAAAATATTTTGATAAATGAAGGTATTTTATCAATCGATCCTAATCAAAAAGGAGGGGAAAACTTTAATACTGATGCTTATTTAGCTGGTCAGTACGAAGGTTTGGTTAAACAAAACCTTCCAAGTTTGGATCCTAGCAAAGACGAAAGAAAAGTTCAAATGGAAGATGGTCTTCTGTTACCAAAATATCGTCTCCCAACTGAAGCTGAATGGGAATATGCAGCCTTGGGACTTGTTGGAAATTCGTATGATGAAAGAATTTTTGAAAGAAGAATATATCCATGGAATGGTCACAATGTTCGTAACGACGATAAAAAATATCGTGGTGATATGAGAGCTAACTTTATTCGAGGTCGTGGTGATAATATGGGTGTTGCCGGTGCTTTGAACGATGCTGGTAGTATCACTGTTCCTGTTATGTCGTTCTGGCCAAATGATTATGGTCTTTATAATATGGCTGGAAATGTTAACGAATGGTGTTTAGACGTATATCGTCCTCTTTCACTTGAAGATTTCAACGAATTCCGTCCTTTCCGTGGTAATGTTTTTGAAACACTCGAAAGAGACGAAGAAGGTAATGTTGCTCAAAAAGACAGTTTAGGCCGTTTACGTAAAAGAGCCATTACTGAAGCTGAAGCTACCGAGAAATGGAGAGATATTAAAAAAGCTGACTATAAGAATTATGCTGATGGCGATTGGGCTTCCAGTGTTGATTATACCAATCAGGAAGCCGATAAAGGGCCTGGTTCCGATAGAATGTATTCACAGAAACCTTCTGATATGACTTCATTAATCAACGACCATGTAAGGGTTTATAAAGGAGGTTCATGGAGAGACAGAGCTTACTGGTTAAGTCCTGGCACACGCCGGTTCCTGCAGGAAGATCAGTCTCGCGACGATCTTGGATTCCGCTGTGCAATGACACGTGTTGGCTCCCCAAGAGGTGTTGGAAAAGGGAAATAATTTTAATAAAATATAAATTATAAAGGGGCTTATGGCCCCTTTTTTTATAGACGGTATGAAACTGGATGAATTATACAAAAGATTTCTTGAATCGACCGGTGTAACTACCGATACCCGGAAAATAGTAAAAGGAAATTTGTTTTTTGCATTAAGCGGCGAAAATTTTGATGGAAATGCATTCGCAGAAGTCGCAATTAACAAAGGTTGTTCATATGTAATTGTTGATAAAAAGGAATATGCGAAAGATGAAAAATTTATACTGGTTGACGATTGCCTGAAAAGCTTGCAAAGTCTTGCCATTCATCACCGCAATAACTTAGCTGTTCCATTTATTGGTATTACCGGAACTAATGGTAAAACAACAACAAAAGAGTTAATATCTAAAGTATTAAGTACAGAATTCCAAATTTTGTCAACTGAAGGTAACTTAAATAATCATATTGGTGTTCCGTTAACCATATTGAAAGTCACCAAACAGACCGAAATTGCAATAATAGAAATGGGAGCTAATCACCCGGGAGAAATAGAATTTCTATGCAATATAGCAAAGCCAACTCATGGCATTATCACCAATATTGGAAAAGCCCATCTCGAAGGATTTGGAGGTTTTGAAGGAGTAAAAAAAACAAAAAACGAGCTTTATAAGTATCTGATTCAAAATGATGGCATTGCGTTTGTAAACTATGATAATGAGATACTAAAATCGTTGCTCGGGAATATGCTGGTTCAAAAGGTTTTTTATGGAAATTCTGAATTCTCTTTAATCAGGGGCACGATCTTAAATTCAAATCCATATTTGGAGTTTGAAGTTCCTGAAAAAGGTATAGTGAAAACAAAGCTTGCAGGAAGATATAATTTGGAAAATGCACTCGCAGCTGTTTGCATTGGTACATACTTCGCTGTGCCGTTCGAAAAAATACGGTTTGCACTGGAAAGCTATGAGCCATCTAATCAAAGGAGCCAAATGAAGCAAACATCAAATAATATGCTTTTGATGGATTTTTATAATGCTAATCCAAGCAGTATGGAAGTTGCGCTTGAAAACTTTGATAAAATGGATCATCCCAAAAAAGCTGTTATTTTAGGCGACATGCTGGAATTGGGCGAAGATGCGGAAACTGAACATAAAAAGATTTTAGATCAAGTTCTTTCAATGAAATTAGATAAAGTGATTCTTGTGGGAAACATTTTTTGTAATTTATCTTATCCTGATAATGTATTATGTTTTCAGGATTCAAAAGCTTCACAAAATTGGATTATACAAAATAAACTGGAAGGTTATTTAATTCTGGTTAAAGGTTCGAGGGGGATTAAACTGGAAAGTGTAGCCGAGGTTTTATAAATCTATTGAAAAACTTTTAACCCGTTCGTTATTTAAAAAGAAGTTAACCAACGGTAAAAATTCTTTCGGCATTACTGGTTTTGGTAAATAGCCATCGCAACCTGCAAGTTTGCATTTCCGGCGGTCTTCCAGCATGGCACAAGCAGTGACTGCAACAACAGGAAGTAAAGGACGGTGTTTTTTGATCATGCGGGTAGCTTCATATCCACTGAGACCCGGTAGTTTCATGTCCATAAGAACAAGGTCAATCATCGGATTTTCAAGGCATATATTTAATGCATCTAACCCATTTGAGCATTGAATTACTGAGGCTTGGTGCAGTTTTAACAATTCACTTAAATAAACCAAACTAGCTTCATCATCTTCTGCAAATAAAACAAGCTTGTTTGTCCACTGATATTTCATCTCAATAACTATTTTTTAAGCTTAAACCGGTAAAGTGATAATTCACTTAAATAAAATTCCTGTTTAATTACCTTTTTGTATGTTAGTAATGGGAACCAATGTTATTCATTTAAAATTTAAAAAACAATACCGGAAAAAAGGTATTTTATTAAATTATTCCAACTTCTGCTGCCAGGCTAATAAGGGCAGCTCTTTTTCGAGTTTGTGTTTTTTTTGCAATAGCTTTTCTGTGTGCTTCTACTGTGTGAAAACTTATATTTAATTTACTGGCAATTTCTTTACTGGTAAGGCCTTTTCCTATAAGTGACAGTATTTCTCTTTGACGGAAAGTCAACAGTTCCACTTTCTGGTACTGTTCCTTTTTTTCAGTTTTCTTTAGAAATTCGTAGAACAACTCAGTCATATCTTTATTTTCCTCAAGTTTAATAAATTTGACCTGAAGATAATTTCCGATCTGATGATGAAACGATACCCTTTCGAAACAGGCTAATACCCAAATGAATTTCTTTTCAGGATGTTTTATCCGTAAAATTGTTTGAACAGCTTCTATAGTACTATGAGTATATTGCAAAATGATGCTTTTAAATCTTTTCCGATCGATATTTACAAGAAGTTTGGTTGAAATTGAATTTATATCTTTTAAGAATAGTTTTTCATGGGAAATGCCGAGGTTTTTATTTTTAGCGTTCAACCAAACTAGTTTTTGAATATTAAGGTCGATTGTAAAATTAAAAACATCAGAAAAGGCTGGATGTCCATTGAATGGCGAACTATTTTTCTGTAAAATATATTTTTCGGAAGTATTTGTAAAGTACTCCTGTAATATAAGGTTTGCCTGCTCAATCTCTTTTATTTTATCTTCAAGCTTTTTAACCTTCAATTCATGATCGGATAGAATAATTCCTTTCGTCATAACTAACTAATATTTGGTATTAATCACCAAAATCTTAAATAGTAATCACTATTTTCAGATTAATTAATTATTTCGTTATAATTTTTTTTCCCTTTCAGAAAATATAGGAATACTGTATTTCTATTAACGAGTGCAGGATTTGGTGTTGGATTTTCTATTCGATTTATTATTTTATTTATCCTAAATTTATTAAAAACAATATGAGCCTTAAAAACAATATAAAAACCCGAGAAATTCAGATTTGCCAGAAAGTAGAATGCAGCTATTAAATCCAGAATTATTCTGTGTAAATAAATATTCAGAAACATTGATTTGGGTAGGTTTTTATAGAGTACAATAAGATTATTCCTGAAATTTAAAAAGGATTTAATAGGACTATATTTTGGTAAAGTTCCACCGCCTAAATGGTAAACAATCGATTTTGAGGTTGCAATTACTTTATAATTCAGGTGATGTAATTTCCAGCAAAAATCTATTTCCTCCATATGGGCAAACAGAATATCGTCAAGCCCGCCTAACTGGTGGTATAATTTTGACCGAACTGCAATGCAGGCACCTGTTGCCCAAAAAACTTCATGTTCTCCATCATATTGTCCATTGTCGTGTTCAAGTGTATGGAAAACTCTCCCTCTGCAAAAAGGATAACCATATTTGTCGATAAAACCACCCGCAGCCCCTGCATATTCAAATTCATGGTGGTTATAATACGATAGCATTTTAGGCATTACGGCACCAACATCTGGCCTTGAGTCCAATACATCTAATAAAGGAACATCCCAATTTAGAGTCACCTCTACATCTGAATTTAGTAAAATGTAGTATTCAGCTTCAACTTGAGATAAAGAACGATTGTAGCCTCCTGTAAATCCATAATTTTTATCAAGTTTTATAACTCTGGTGTTGGGGAATTCGTTTTCCAGAAATTCTATTGACCCATCGGTAGAAGCATTATCTGCAATTATTATTTCAGAATTGGATGAAGTATTTTGAATGGCAACCGGAAGAAATTCTTTTAAAAACTGAACACCATTCCAGTTTAAAATAACAATAGCACATTTAGACATTTGGATGGGTCTTTATTTCATTATTAGTTGGTTTCTGTTTCCATCGGCGATGCGACCAGAGCCAATATTCGGGATTATCATTTATATCTTTATCAAGAAGTCGAACATAATTGCAGTATAAAAGGTAATATGTTAATGTCTTCATTCCTGCGAAATTTTAGAATGAACTACCTGTTGGAATTCATTATACACTCCGGGTGTAGTTGCAATTATTTCCTTTCCAAAAATGTAATTGTTGCCTCCTGAAAAGTCAGTTACGATTCCACCAGCCTGTTTAACAATAAAAGCACCGGCTGCTACATCCCATGGATGTAGACTGTGTTCAAAGAAAATATCAAATCTCCCGCATGCTACATATGCAAGGTCAGTTGCTGCTGAACCAAATCTACGTATGCCTTGTGATTTTTTGGCCATTTCCTCGATAATAGCCATATATTGCTTTAGTATCTCAAAATTGTAGTAAGGAAATCCGGTAGATACCAATGAGTCGGCAACCTTTTCAGCATTCGATACTTTTATAGCTTTCCCGTTTAAAAATGATTTTTCACCTTTCCAACTGTAAAAACATTCATTTTGGTTAATTTCCAATACAATACCAAGAACAGTTTCGTCATTTTCGATTAAAGCAACACTGATCGCAAAAAGAGGTATTTTATGAATAAAGTTTGTAGTTCCGTCTAAGGGATCAATTACCCAGTTAAATACCTCGCCCCGATGGGTAACAGTTTCTTCTTCAGTTAAAAAGCCCGACTCGGGCAAAATGGTTTTCAATCCTTTAACAAGCTTTTCTTCAGCTGTTTTGTCTACATAAGTTACAAAACTATTCAGGCTTTTAATTTCAATATCATCAGTAGTGAACGAATGCAATTCCTGAAATATAAAATGACCAACATCTTTTATTACTTCAATTGCCTGCTCACATAAAACCTTATAATCCATTCTTCAATCATTTTGAAAATAAAAAGCTGCAAAAATAGTTTCTCCTCTGGAAAAACTCTTATGAATACGAAAGAATTTAATCGGCGTATAGTAATTCTTACTTTACTTCTGCAAGTGATTTGTAAAAATTGTAAATCTCGAATTGGGAACGCACTGATTCATTATTCTCATTACGCTTGTATGCATTGGTGTGTTGCATGTCAATTATTCTTGCTTTAACATTATCTTTCAAAGCAAATTCTATAACTGTTTTAAGCAATTTTTGTAATTCGGGGTCATAAATTGGACTTGCCACCTCAATACGGGTATCGAGGTTACGGGTCATCCAATCGGCCGATGATATATAATATTTCTCCTGTTTGTTGTTGCAGAAAATAAAAACTCTGGAATGTTCGAGGAATTTATCTACAATACTGATAGCTTCAATATTCTCGCTTAATCCTGGGATTCCCGGAATTAATGAGCAGATTCCACGAATAATCAATTTTATCTTAACCCCATGTCTATTCGCCTGGTATAATTTTTTGATCATGTCCGGATCAACGAGGTTGTTTATTTTTAGAATAATATAGGCTTCTTTTCCTGATTTGGCATTTTTTATTTCATTATCGATCAGTTTTACAAGTTTTCGCCTCATAAACAGGGGAGAAACTAATAAATGTTTAAAATCGTAGAATTTATATGTATTTTCAAAATAATCGAAAAGTTTTTCAATTTCATTGGCAATCCTTTTATCGGACGAAATTAAGGCTACATCAGTATATACATTTCCATTTCCTTCGTGGAAGTTGCCGGTACTAATAGCCCCAATATTAACTTTCTTCTTATCAATTATGCTTGTTATTAGTGTAAGCTTGCTATGCACCTTCAACCCCGGTATTCCAAACAACACTTTGGCTCCTGCTTCTTCAAGTTTGCGGGACCAGTATATATTAGCTTTCTCATCAAAACGCGCCTGTAATTCTATTACAACTACCACTTTTTTGCCATTTCGGGCAGCATTGATCAAGGCATTTATCACTTTGGAATTTGCTGCAGCACGGTATATGGTTATTTTAACAGATATTACTTTTGGATCGATGGCCGCTTCGCGCAAAAGATTTATAAAATGAGAAAACTTCTGATAAGGGTAATGAAGCATTATATCCTTTTTCAAAACCTGCTTCAGGATACTTGGTTCGTTTACAATTTCAGGATGTGAAACTGCAGGGGTAGGCTCATATTCAAGGTGGCTTCCTCCAATATTTGGGAAGACCATAAAGTCCTTAAAATTATGATATCTTGCCCCGGGAATTAAACTGTCCGACTCGTCCAGATCGAGCAAGTCGGTGAGGTATTTCAGCATTTGTGCCGGCATTGTTTCATCGTAAACAAACCTTACCGGCTGCCCTTTTTTACGGCCCGATACACCTTTAGATACCTTTTCCAGAAAACTTTTTGTAACATCATTGTCGATATCCAGTTCGGCATCGCGGGTTAATTTAATGGTATAAGCTTCAAAACTGGAATAGGGAAAAATTGTGAAAACGTCTTTTAAATTAAGTCGAATCACATCGTCGAGTAAAATTACGCATTTTTTGAGGCCATTGCTGGGAAGTACAAGAAACCGCGGTATAACAGCAGTTGGAATTTCAACAAGGGCATAATCAACATCGCCCTTGATTCCTGAGTTAAACAATTTTGTGGCAAGGTAAATGGATTTATCCTTTAAATAAGGAAAGCCGTTTAAATTACTTAACATAATAGGAGATAAGGACGGCAACACCTTCTCTTCAAAATATTGTTTTACAAATTCGGTCTGTGGCTCGTTAAGCTGTGTTTCGTTAATGATATAGATATTTTCCTTTGCCAGTTCACTAAGAATAACTTTAAAGATAGATTGGGAATTTTGTTGCATTTGCAATACCCGTTCCTGGATTTGTTGTAATAGTTTTTTGGGTTTTACACCCAGAGTTTCTTTTGAATCTACCTGTAAATCGGCCATCCTTTTAATGGTAGCTACACGTACTTTAAAAAATTCATCAAGATTATTTGAGAAAATCCCCAGAAATTTTAGCCGTTCAATTAAAGGATTGTTTTTATCACCCGCTTCCTGTAAGACCCTTTCGTTAAATGAGAGCCAGCTTAATTCTCTATTTATGATTTGTTTCTGCATTTTTTTCTTTTACAGTGTTAAACTAAATTAATCTGGTGACTCCCCAATTTTTTTAGGAAAAAATAAATTATCCTTTACAACAGAAACGGGGCCTATTTGATTCCAGGAATCACATTTAAGTTCTAATAAAACAGCACCAGCGGTTGGTAAATTTGAAATGCGTTGTTTTAGAAAACGATTGGCCAACTCGGTAAAAGTAGGATTATGGCCAATGATTAAAACATTGTTATAATTTTCGGGAATACCCTTTAAAAATTGGATAACTTCCGAATCCGATTCGCTATATAACTGATCTTTAATTTCAATTTTTTGAACAGGAACCTTTAAGACACGAGAAAAAATGGTAGCAGTATGAATTGCCCTGTTTGCAGGACTTGTGTATACAATATCAAAATTAATTTTTTTCTTACTAAGTGTTTCGGCAACCAAATATGCATTTCGAATGCCCGATTCTTTTAAAGGACGATCAATGTCTTCAATAGCATCGTAATCCCAGCTTGATTTAGCATGCCGGGTAATAACCAATATTTTGATACTCATTTTTTTACTTGTGTCAGATAAATTGCGGTAAGTTACAAAATTACCTAATAATTACAATAAATTACTTGCCAGCTCCGCAAGATAGCTTCTTTCTCCCTTTATAAGGTTAACATGGGCAAAAATATCTTGTCCTTTCATTTTATCAGCCATGTACGATAATCCATTCGATTCTGTATCGAGATATGGGGAGTCGATTTGCTGGATGTCTCCCGTAAATACCAATTTAGTTCCTTCCCCGGCTCGGGTAATTATTGTCTTAACTTCATGAGGTGTAAGGTTCTGTGCTTCATCCACAATGAAGAATACATTGGAAAGGCTTCGCCCCCTGATATAGGCCAATGGAGTAATTACAAGCTTTTCTGCTTTTTGCATTTCTTCGATGCGCATAAATTCGTCGCTGGTAGTTTTAAATTTATTCTTGATTACAGTAAGGTTATCGAACAAAGGATTCATATACGGTTCAATTTTTTCTTTTACATCGCCGGGCAGAAATCCCATATCGCGATTGGCTAAAGGAACAATTGGCCTGGCAAGTAAGATTTGATTGTAGTTTTTCGCTTGCTGTATGGCAGCGGCAAGGGCCAATAATGTTTTACCTGTACCAGCCTTGCCGGTTAAAGCTACTAATTGAATTTCGGGTCTTAACAAGGCATCTAACGAAAATGTCTGTTCTGCATTGCGGGGTTCAATTCCATAGGTGCGTTGTTTTTCGACTCGGTTCAGTACTTTGTTTGCTGGATCGTAATGAGCAAGAACACTGGATTTGTCGCCTCTTAATATATAATATTGATGTCCTTTGGGTTCTTTCTTAAACTTGAACTCCTCCACTGGTACACCATCCATTTTATCGTATAGTTTCGAAATGAGATCGTTTTTGATATTTTCAACAGTGATAATGTTTTTATTCAGTTCATCAATATTTCTCACCTTATCTGTCTGGTAATCCTGTGCGGGGATGCCTATTGATTTAGCCTTCATCCGTAGGTTAATGTCTTTTGAAATAAGAGCCACCTGTCCCTTAGGATTTTTATTTTTTATAAACTCGGCGATGGCTAGGATACGATGGTCGGGCGTGTTTTCAGGAAACGATTCGGAGATTTCTTTTGAAAAAGGCTTACCAGTTTCAATAGACAGCTTACCTAAACCGGAACCCAAAGCAACTCCTCCATTGAAGAGGTGATCGCCCGAAAGCTTATCCAATTCCCTTGTAAATTCACGGGCATTGTAATTTATCTGGTCGTTCCCTTTCTTTAGTTTGTCGAGTTCTTCGAGTACTGTAATAGGAATCACTACATTATGTTCCTGAAAATTGTAAATGCATAAGTGGTCGTGTAACAATACATTTGTATCGAGAACGAAAATTTTTTTCTTTGCAGCCATAAAACAAGTAATAAAGGTTTTTTAAGTGATTAAATATAGCAAAATTTGCAGCCAATTTGATTACTAAACTTTTTAACAGAACTAAAGAATTATGAACGTTTTCGACGCAATACTTACCCGAAGAAGCATCAGAAAGTATAATGGCATTCCTGTTTCAATTGAAGAGATAAAAGATCTGGTGCGGTTTTCAATGTTTGCACCCTCTGCTGTAAATAAACAACCCTGGCATTTCATTATTATTTATGATAAGGAAATGTTGGAAAAAATAACGCAGTTTCATCCACACGCCGGCATGCTTACCCAGGCTGCAGCAGCTGTATTGATTTGTGGGGACGAAAGCCTAGCCCATACTCCTGCCTATTGGCCTGTTGATTGTGCAGCAGCAACCCAGAATTTTTTATTAGCCGCCCATGGTAAAGGCCTCGGGGCAGTTTGGCTTGGAATATATCCACGCGAAGAGCGTATTTCAGCTATGAAATCTTTAATGAACCTGCCAGTTCATATTCAACCTTTCTCACTGATTTCGTTAGGACATACCGATGTGCCCGGGCGTATTGCCGACCGTTTTAAACCTGAGAGAATTCACCTGAATAAATGGTAAAGCATGGATTATAGAGAAACAGTAGCATACATGTATAGCCAGCTTCCCATGTTTCACAGAATAGGGAAGGCTGCTTATAAGGATAATTTAAATAATGCAAATGCCCTCGATAAATTATGTGGTTTCCCCCACAGAAACTATTTTACGATCCATGTTGCAGGTACTAATGGCAAAGGATCTGTTTCGCATATGTTAGCCTCGGTATTGCATACTGCAGGGTATAAAACAGGGCTTTTCACTTCACCGCACCTCGAAGATTTCCGGGAAAGGATACGCATCAATGGAACTATGATTTCTGAAGAGTCCGTCATCGATTTTATCAGTAAGTTCAAAAATGAGCTTGAGGAATTAAAACCTTCTTTTTTCGAAATGACTTCTGCTTTGGCTTTTGAATATTTTAGCAAAAAAGATGTTGATATTGCTGTGATTGAGACTGGTTTGGGTGGAAGGCTCGATTCAACCAATATTATTACTCCGGAATTATCGATCGTTACAAATATAGGTTTTGATCATACTGAAATTCTGGGAGATACACTTGCAAAGATAGCTGCTGAAAAAGCCGGAATAATTAAACCTGGAATACCTGTCGCTGTAGGTGAAAGTCACCCGAAAACCGAACAGGTATTTAAAAATTTTGCCGTCCAAAACGGTTCACCAATTATTTTTGCAGATAATGTTTATTCCTCCGAAATTCTTGAAAATACTAATTTAAACATCAAAATAGAAGTGAAGAAAAAGGGAGAGGAGGGTAGTAATATTTATGATCTTGACCTTCCCGGTATTTATCAGCAAAGGAATATTTGTACAGTGCTGGCAGCAATTGACATACTGAATAAAAGAAATTTTATTGTTACACCTGAAAACATAGAAAAAGGATTAAAAAATGCATCGGGCAACACCGGGTTAAAGGGACGCTGGCAGGTATTATCGCAGATACCACTGGTAATTTGTGATACAGGACACAACCCTGATGGGATCAGTTGGGTAGTGAATCAGATCAGCCAGCTTACGTTCGGTAAATTACATTTTATATTCGGGGTAGTCAATGATAAAGATCTATCGCATATTCTTCCATTACTGCCCGTCGATGCTGAATATTACTTTACCCGGGCTGATATTCCAAGAGCTATGGATGAGAATGAGTTAATGCAAGGAGCTAAAATTGCAGGATTAAAAGGAAAAGCTTATTCATCTGTTTCGTTTGCCTTAGAAACTGCAAAAAAAAATGCTAAAGCTAACGACTTGATTTTTATTGGGGGTAGCACTTTTGTTGTAGCTGATGCACTTCGATGGAGAGGATTTTTTTAATATTTTTTTATTTAATTTTTGCAGAAAAGAAAAACGCTGTTATCTTTGCACCGCTTTTGTAGGAATACGGTACGCCAAAAACTATCAAAGTAAAAAAGGGAGCATAGCTCAGCTGGTTCAGAGCATCTGCCTTACAAGCAGAGGGTCGGGGGTTCGAATCCCTCTACTCCCACAGTAGTAATGACGAGGGCTTCAGAGTTTCTGAAGCCCTTTTTTAATTTACTGGATACACAAAAGGCGACACAAGAAACTTTATTTTCTCAAACTTATAATTGATATTGTATAAGTCGTTTTTCTTCGTTTAACCAACCTTGAAAAAATCAGCACAACTTAATTACCATACACTGCGAGAGTTGAACTTATGATATATGGAGGGGAAAATCAAATTGGTAATATATGAATATTTTATCGCTAAAACCTTCATTGCAGGGGATTTTATCTACCGTTTGTCTTTTCTCTAACGAAGGTATTGGCGCTTACACAGCTTCTAAAGTGGGTTTCGATACTCTGATAAAAAGTCTCCGTAAGGAAGTCAGGAAAACAATATTTAACGGTCACTGTAATATGCAAATGCAAGCAGTGTATCCATGGAGATATGTTTTAGCACTGTTTCGTTTGTAGCTGCCAGCATAATTTTAGGTGCACAGTTGTTTTTATAGGCTTCGACCCATCGTAAAGCACACAAACACCACCTGTCGCCCGGTTGAACCCCGGGAAATGAGTAAGCCGGAACGGGTGTACTCAAATCGTTTCCAGCCCTCTTTGAAAATTCCAGAAATTCTCTGGTGGCTACAATGCAAACTGTATGTTCGCCTGTATCCTTTGAATCTGTCGCACAGCACCCGTCCCTGAAAAACCCGGTTTTTGGATTATTACTGCAAGTGATAAGGTCTTCCCCAAATATATTTTTCTTTTCCATAAATTAAATCCTATGATCTAATTAAACAATATAAAAGTTATAATGATCAGACTGCCGGTAATTTTCAGGACACAGTTGGATCAAATATTAGGCAAGGTTTTTGAAAAGGTATTATTGGCATGAATTAAAGAGTTGCAATTGTTAGATATTAATAAAATATCAAATATTAACTCTATAATCCATGTATATAAAGACAGTCAGAGCGAAAACATTTATATAAAGTGTTATGAAAAACAAATTGATATTTGTTGTGGATGATGATAGGCTGATTCAGAATTTATTGGAATATACTATAAGCAGTAAGGAAGGTTACAATGTGAATGTATTTCAAAGTAGTGAAGATTGCCTGGAAAAACTTGATGAAAAGCCCGATATAATTATACTGGACCATAATTTTGATTCGAGAGAAAATAACTTAATGACCGGATTAGAAGCACTTGTTGAAATTAGAAAGAGAGAAAAATCGATTCCTGTAATCATTCTTTCAAGTCAAAACAATGAACAGCTTATTCAGGAATATTACTTGCGTGGAGCTACTAGTTATATATCGAAGAAGGATTATTTTATAAGTACTGTAATCGATACTTGTGATCAGATTTTATAACTCCGGTATGGCATTCATCTGTTTACATCTTCAAGGTGTACTCCTTTAAAATAAAAATTGATAATTTCTTCATAATTGAATCCTTTTAAAGCCATATTCATGGCTCCGTCCTGGCACATTCCAACGCCATGGCCATAACCATGCCCCTTGATATGGATCATGTCGTGTTTAATAAGTACCTGAAAAAAGGATGATTTTAGATTCCAGTCGCCACGTATTTGTTTAGTGAGTATGGAATCCTTACCTATCCTGTAATAATTCTGACGCCCTGTTCTTTTCATTTCCAGTGTCGAAATGGGTACATTCCGGGTATTTATTCCATGCCCGGTAAGATATTTTTTCCAGCTTAAAAGCGAGATTTGTTTTTCCCAGTTGGCATTATTACTGTCAATACAATAAGGATCTTTTACTGGTACCAGAAACTCTTCGTCTTTTAACCATGTATTTAATGATGACTCAGTTTCTCCGCCGCAATTCCCATGAAACGAAGCAGTGATTAAAGAATTGTATTTGCTCACAATCACTTTATTATTGGTTTGAATAGTCGACTTATAGATGTATCCCGTATATGGCGAACTTCCTTTGTAAACCTGGCAATGTACCTCATCGCAGAGGTTAAAGCCTTCCGATTCGTGGCGGTTAATATGACTGTACAAGTAAGTTCTGCATAACAAAGCCTGAGCTTTCTGAAACTCAGGTATTTCCCTTGTACCTGTTTCAGCTTCAACCACTCCTGCAATATATTTTTCGACATCTGTTTCATTAATTAGTAAAATTCTGCCATATTCTACTTTTATATGCATGCTGCCGTTATATATTCTCGATCCATTTTTGGGGGCGATAAGCGTAATTTGTATTTTAGAGCTATCTGTTTTAGGTTTTAAATTTACTTCGTCGAAAGTTCCGATAATCCCACCGGCGCTGTTTAATAGCAACCTTTGGTCGTACAATGTTATGTAGAAAATATTTCCCTTTTTAAATTCAAGAATCGCTTCATTACACTCAATTTCATATTCACCATCGTATAAAGCAATAACAAATCCTTTTACAGGAATGCTGTTAAATACACTTACTTTTATTTGCTGAGAAAAAGCGGTGAGGGGAATAAATAAAATAAATATGTGGAAAAATATTCTCAATCAGGGATAAATATTTTAGTTGTGAATTGTCTGTTCGTTAATATTGTTTTTAATACCGGTAAGTTCCGTTAAAATCATTTGTGCTACTCTCCGGGATGCACCTGAGCCCCCGCAGATGGATTTCAATTCTTTATAATCGTCTAACATTTTGCTGCGATAGCTTTCATTATGCAATAATTTTTCGAGTTCTGCAGCGATACGGTTATAAAGATCCGTTTGCAACAATTCCTTTACAACCTCTCTGTTCATAATAATATTTACAAGAGAAAAGAATTTTACTTTTACAATATGACGACCGATCTGATAAGTAATGTTTCCGGCTTTGTAACAAACTACCTGGGGTACATTTAAAATTGCTGTTTCAAGGGTTGCAGTTCCGGAAGTAACTACTGCAGCTTTTGCATTTTTTAGCAATGCATAAGTTTGTCCAAATAAAACAGGAATTTTTTTGTTTTGAAGCAAAGGTTGATAATATGCTTCATCCATTGAAGGTGCTCCTGCAATAATTATCTGGTAATGAGGAAATCTTTCAACTGCTTTCAGCATTTCGGGCAGTATAAGTACTATTTCCTGTTTGCGACTTCCGGGAACCAGGGCAATAATTGGGTTTTCCGGTAAATTATTTTGTTGCCTGAAAAGCTTTTCATCGGGTAAAACTGGTAATTTTTCTTCAATGGCGTCTATCAATGGGTTTCCTGCAAAAAACGACTGATAATTATGCTTTTTGTAAAAATCTACCTCAAATGGAAAGATGACAAACATCCTGTCAACCAGCTTCTTTATTTTCTTTACACGCGATTCCTTCCAAACCCATACTTTGGGCGATATATAATAAAAAACCGGGATATTTAGTTTTTTAACAAATTCAGCAATTTTTAAATTGAAACCAGCATAATCGATCAAAATTACTACATCTGGCTGCCATTGTTGAATATCGCTTCTGCACAGTTTCATGTTTCGCGATATGGTACCCAAATTTTTAACTACTTCCCAAATACCCATAAAGGCGCCATGACGATAATGCATAACCAGTTCGCCACCTTGTTCCTGCATAAAATCACCACCAAAATAACGAAACCGGGGATCAGTATCTACTTGTTTTAAACCACGCATTAGGTTGGAACCGTGTAGGTCGCCCGACGCTTCGCCAGCAATAATGTAATATTTCACTTAAACTTATTTTACGCAATGCTTTCATACACAAGCTTGCTATTAATCGGGCGCAAGATAAGAAATTTAGATACTGGTAAAAAATGAAAATAGTTTTAAAACCTGAATGATTTAAAACCCTTACGGATATTGCCGTTCCTTCGCTCAATATGACAAACAATTGACATTCAAGTGTCAGGCTGAGCGTAGGTGAAGCCTTTGGAATATTTGAGACGGCCCAATTTTTTTTATTTAGTATGTTAGAATTATAAGAAGAAAGTACAATCATATCAAAGTTTTTAATCTTTACAACTATCTTTATATTCTCATTTCAACCTTAAAGATGATCGAATAATGAGATTTCCGATAGCAAACGTTTCTCTAAAAGAATGGGATCCAAAGGAAGAGTATCTTCTTTACATTTTGATGAATCCTTTCATTTATAATAACAACGACGATTTTTTTAAATCCTTTTACCTGAATCAAAAGTTTGTGGATTCGGAAGGAAATATTTTTAAGGTGGTAGAAAAAAGACCTCCCAGACAATGGTGGAGAAAAGTTTTTCATTTTCTGCCCAATGTTTACAAAATTACTCTGGCATTTGTCAAAACCGGTGAAACGATGGATGTTGAAGAAGTACGGCGATTTATTCTGAAGCAGGTAAACAGGATAAAGGAAGCTGATAATATTCCGGAATGGATCGCCCAGATACGAAAAGCGAAAACTATTCAGGAAATATTGGGAGGAGAATGAAATTCCGATTATGAGAATTCAAAATCAATATTGCATAAATCGGTCTTATTAATAATATTTCTTATCTGTCCATTAATCTAATTCAGGGTCAGATTTCTCACTTCGTTCGAAATGTCAATAAGTATTTTGGGTTTTTAGGAACTCAGGATGAATAATACTATTTTTATTCCTCCTGCTCATCCTCCTTTTTTGCACTTTTTGCATTTTTCCCTTCCACTACCATTACAATTTCACCTTTTGGCGGTTTAGCTTTAAAATGGGCCAATACTTCAGTTGAAGTTCCCCGAACAGTTTCTTCGTGAAGTTTGCTTATTTCTCTTGAAACTGAGACCCTGCGATCGGCGCCAAAATATTGTTGTATCTCTTCCAATGCTTTTACAAGTCGAAAGGGAGATTCATAAAATATTACAGTACGTTCCTCATTGGCAAGCTCTAAAAGCTTTTTCTGACGACCTTTTTTCTGCGGTAGAAATCCTTCAAAAACAAAGCGATCGGAGGGAAGTCCGCTGGTTACCAGTGCTGGTACAAATGCAGTGGCTCCGGGAAGACATTCAATTTCGATATTCTGGTTCACACATTCGCGCACTATTAAAAATCCCGGATCGGAAATAGATGGGGTTCCCGCATCGGAAACGAGGGCAATATTCTCTCCGGCATTTAACCTGGCAATAAATGCCTGTAAACTTTTATGTTCATTAAACTTATGAAACGAAGCTATTTTTTTATCTATCTGGAAATGCTTCAATAGAAAGCCAGAGGTACGGGTATCTTCGGCAAGCACAAGATCAACTTCTTTCAGGATACGCAGTGCACGTAAGGTAATGTCTTCGAGGTTACCGATTGGTGTTGGGATTATATATAATTTCCCCATTTTCTTTAGCTTCTATATATTGATAAATAAGTTTATACAATTTTTCATAGGCAGTAAAAGGTAATTTTTCAAGCTTGTCTTCAGGAACATGGTAACCGACTTCTTTTCCACCAGTAAGTAAAAATAACGCGGGAACCCCTTTTGCATGAAACGAATAATGATCACTTCCCCGGGAAGTACTTTTCTGATTTAATTTTATTCCAAAATTATTGCTTTTATTAATGGTATCGAGCAAAGCAAATTCCTTTGGTAATACAGTTCCGTTATAAATATTTACTCCACCCGAACCGGTACCTACCATATCAAAATTCAGTACTTGTTTAATTTTGGTAAGCGGAAACAATGGATTCTCGGCATAATAACGGGAACCCATTAGTCCTGCTTCTTCCCCGCTAAATAACATAAATGCATAAGAGTACCGATGGTTTTTCTTTTTCGATAATTCCCTGATCAGGTCAAGTACCATGGATGTGCCACTGGCATTGTCGTTAGCGCCGGGGAAATATGTTTTTTTGCCCATGTGTCCCAAATGATCGTAATGAGCTGTAAAAACAATAAAAGTATCCGTTTCGCCTGGAAGATAACCAATTACATTCCGGGCATCGTGGTTTACCAATTTTTGATCAATATTTAATTGTATTGTGGTGGCATTCGCAGGCAAGGCTTTTCTGTTCAGGGTAAATTTTGTGTATTGGTTTTGAAATGTACGGACTGAAAACAACATTCCCGAATCGGCAATTTCAATAACTCCCATGGCTTTCATTAAGTTACCGGATATTGCTTCGCGAATCGCTTTCTTAAATTCACTCTTTCCCCATCCTGCAGTATCCAACATTACGAAATTTTTAGAATGGTCGGCCTTTAAAAATTCAATTAACTCCGAGGTGTCTTTATTTATTTCTCTCAATCCAAACGGAACAATGGTAAAGCTGCCCTTTATTCCTACTGAAGCTGCATTAATATAAAAATCTTCAGCAGGCTTTAATGTCTTCCTGTTTATGCTTACCTTCATTTTATCAGGAAAGGTGTTCACTTCAAATGTGTAATCCTGGATGTAAGTTTGGCCAAAAGGTTTTAATCCAAAGAATGTAAATTGCTTTGCAAGATATTTTGAAGCAATAATATCGCCATTTTTAACATAACCCCTGCCATGAAATTCAGGAGAAGTGAGTTTCTTTATATGGGCTTTTACGAAATCAAGATCCTGTGCTTGTAACGAGAGAACTAATAATAAGAGAATAAGGCTGGAAAAGGTTTTATGCATTATGTTTTCTTTTAACAAGTTCAATAAGCTTTATCACCATTGTATCTTTTGTATCCCAGGCAAATTCTTTATTAATTATAGATATAGCTTCTTCAAAACTATTTGCATTGTTAAGTCTTTCGATGGTTTGATTATACAGCAGGTTGTTATTTTTAAACAATTCACGGATAAACAGGAACTTATCGTTGAGGTTAATTGCCGATTGGATGCTTGGAATTGGTGAACTCTTTATTTTAGATGAAACATCCATTACTGAACGTAATTTAACCGTTTCGTGTATTAATTTATGCGAATGGGTTAGTTTTTCAGCTAATATTTCCTTATTTTCTTTTACTACTTCTCTGGTTTCTTTAATATTTTCGGTTTCTATTTCAGTTTTGGTGACAGAAATTTCTTCCATCTTTTTTACAGGTTCTGTTTTTAAAGGAATTTCCTGAATAAACGGTTTTGTATCCTGAATAATTTCTGTTGTCTTTTCAAAAACTATTTCCTGAACAGGGCCTGGAGCTGTAATTTCAGGTTCACTGATTATTCTTTTAACTTCAGGAATTACCATTTTCCGGGATTCGGCACCTTGCATTGATGTATTTAAACGCAATACCTGTTCGTAAATTTCCTGCAATTTTCGCTGTACCAGATCTTTTTCAATCGAAGGAATTACATCATTATCGCGCCAGCTTTGAATATAATTTTCAAGCTGAAAAATTTCATCTATTATTGAACTTAAAATCATGTTTTGCTTCATAAACAATAAGGCTTTTAATAATAACTGAAAAAACCTGAAAAAATTTTCATCAAAAAGGCCTTAACATTCGTTCGTTTTGCCTTTTGGTTAACTTTGTAAAATTAATAATAATCTTTTTGCAAAGACAATGTTTCCTGAAAATGCAAATAATCCTTCTGAATCGCGTGGTAGGATTGAAGTTATTACAGGTTCGATGTTTTCAGGAAAAACTGAGGAACTTATTCGCCGGTTTAGGAGAGCAATAATTGCCCGCCAAAAAGTGGAGATCTTTAAACCAAATATTGATATTCGATACTCTTCCCGTGAAATTGTTTCTCATGATATGAATTCAATTCATTCAACATCGGTAGACGGATCAGCCAATATTTTGCTTCTTACCAGTGATGTGGATGTGGTTGGTATTGATGAAGCTCAGTTTTTTGATTCCGGGCTTACCAATGTTTGCACAAAACTTGCAAATCAGGGAATAAGGGTTATTGTAGCCGCACTGGATATAGATTACAAAGGAGATCCCTTTGGTCCATTACCCTCATTAATGTCGGTTGCAGAATATGTAACAAAAGTTCATGCTATTTGTGCCCGATGTGGTAATTTAGCTCATTACTCGTTCAGGTCGGGAAGCAATGCAAAATTGGTAGTTTTGGGCTCGCAGGATAATTATGAACCATTGTGCCGGTTTTGTTATAATAAAGCTGTAAAAAATTAACGATGTCGTATACTGCCCGTCAAATTATTTCAATTATACATGCTGATATTATCGGAGATCCGGATTTTATCATCCACAATATAGCCATTGACAGCCGTACCTTAACTTCACCGGAGTCGTCTCTTTTTATTGCTATTAAGGGAGAAAGGCATAACGGTCATGTTTTTATAAATGATTTATACCAGCGCGGAATTCGATGCTTTTTAGTTAACAGCTCATTTGCCGGATTTGAAGAAGATGCCACCTACCTTATTGTTGAAGATACCCTTGCCGCATTTCAGAAAATAGCTGCGCATAATCGAGGGTATTTTGATATTCCGGTAATTGGAATAACCGGAAGTAATGGAAAAACCATTGTTAAGGAATGGATATATCAGAGTTTGCATAATCAATTAAATATAGTAAGAAGCCCGAAGAGTTTTAATTCCCAGGTAGGCGTTCCTTTATCGGCTTGGATTATAGAATCACAACATCAACTGGCTATTCTGGAAGCAGGTATTTCTAAACCGGGAGAAATGGAAAACCTGGAAAGGATTATTCAGCCTACAATTGGCATTTTCACTAATCTTCGGGAACCGCATCAGGAAAATTTTATAAGCCTGCAACAAAAAGCTTCAGAAAAAATGAAGTTGTTCATCAATTCAAAAGCATTGATCTACTGCAAGGATTATACTGTTATTGATGAACTTGTTAATTCGTCCGGGTACCAGCATCTGGAAAAAATTTCGTGGTCGAAATGTAATTCTGCTTTTCTTGAAGTTAAAGCAATTCAAAAAAAGAACCATCATACCGAAATTTTAATCACTTGTAAAAAAGAGGATTTTAACTTCAGCATTCCTTTTATTGATGAGGCTTCCATTGAAAACGCCTTGCATGTGACTACATTACTGTTTTATCTTGGATATTCTGCTGAATTTATTTTAAGCTGCCTTCAACGTATCTCTCCTGTGGCAATGCGACTGGAGTTAAAGCAGGGATTGAACCAGTGTACTCTTATAAACGACAGTTATAATTCCGATCTTGGTTCACTATCCATAGCAATGGATTTTTTAGTTAACCAGCGCCAGCATGCTAAAAAAATTGTGATTTTATCTGATATACTTCAAACTGGGCAAACAAGTGATAATCTTTATCATAAAGTATCGAACCTCATTAAAAACAAAAATATTTCACAATTTATAGGGATAGGACCTGAAATTAATAAGTACAAAGATAAATTTGCAGAAAACAGCGAATTTTATAAAAACACAGACGATTTTATCGCGCATTTACGACGAGAAAAGTTTAATAATGAGGCTATATTAATAAAAGGTTCACGTTCTTTTGAATTTGAAAAAATTGTAAGTAGTTTGGAAGAAAAGGCACACGAAACGGTGCTGGAGATTAATATGAATGCTATGGTTCATAATCTGAATCATTTTCGATCGTTATTAAAGCCCACCACCAGGTTGATAGCCATGGTGAAAGCTTTTTCGTATGGTAGTGGGAGCCACGAAATTGCCAATCTGCTTCAGTATCACAGAGTCGATTACCTTGCTGTCGCCTTTGCCGATGAAGGTGTTGCCTTACGGGAAGCAGGAATTACAATGCCAATAATGGTAATGAACCCAGAAAAACATAGTTTCGCTCAAATAATCAGATATAAACTTGAACCTGAAATATATTCGTTTAAAGTTTTACGTGAATTTTTGAAAGAAGCTGAAACAGAAGGCGCCACAGAATTTCCTGTTCATATTAAATTAGATACCGGAATGCACCGTTTGGGTTTTATGCCCGAAGAAACCGATTTTTTGATTGAAAAGTTTAAAGCACAACAAACACTTAAATTGGCCAGTGTTTTTTCCCATTTAGCGGGCAGCGATGAAGAAGCACTTGATAATTTCACAAAAGAGCAGGTAGATGTTTTCGGAGAGAATAGCCAAAAAATTTTGAAAGCATTTCCATATAAGATATTCCGTCATATACTTAACTCAGCAGGTATTGAGCGTTTTCCTGATTATCAATACGATATGGTAAGATTGGGCATTGGTTTATATGGAATAAGTGCAACAAACGGACCTATTAAACAGGTTAGCCGTTTAAAGACAGTTATTCTTCAGATAAAAGATATACCGGCCAATGAAACAATTGGATATGGGCGCAAGTATAAGGCCAGTGAACCGGTGCGAATTGCTGTTTTACCAATTGGATATGCTGATGGAATTCACAGGGTACTTGGAAACGGTTGCGGAAAGTTTTATATTAATGGCAAATTAGCCCCCGTTATTGGTAATATTTGCATGGATATGTGTATGATTGATCTTAAAGGAATTGATGCAAAAGAAGGCGACGAAGTAATTGTATTTGGAGAAGAATATCCAATTACGGAAATTGCGACACAAATGAAAACTATTCCTTATGAAGTTTTTACAAGTATTTCGCGCAGAGTAAAAAGAGTTTATTACCAGGAATAAAATGGAAACACCAATATCAGCAGTCATTATTACTTTTAATGAGGAAAGAAATATCGCAAAATGTATTCATTCCTTAAAAGGTGTTGCTAACGAGATAATTGTTGTTGATTCATTTTCAACTGATAATACGGTTAATATTGCCAGAGAAATGGGTGCTGTTGTTTATCAGCAAAATTTTCTGGGTTATGTTGAGCAAAAGAATTTTGCACTCTCAAAAACTACTTATCCCAATGTTCTTTCTCTCGATGCCGACGAAGAACTATCTGATACACTCAAGGAATCGATACTGGAAGTTAAACAAAACTGGACATTCGATGGATATTACTTCAACAGGCTTACCAGCTATTGTGGTAATTGGATAAAACATACCAGTTGGTACCCTTCGAAGAAATTGCGTTTATGGGATAAAAGAAAAGGTGAATGGGGTGGGGTAAATCCTCACGACAGGTTTATTTTAAAGAAAGGGGCCACCAAAAAATTCCTCAAAGGCGATCTTTTACATTTCTCCTATCATACAGTTGAACAACACCTTCAAAAAGTAAATTTCTATTCCCGGATTTTTGCTGAATCGCACTTTTATAAAGGGCGAAAAGCTTATGTATGGAATTTATACTTAAATCCCACATGGAGGTTTTTACGGGATTATATTATTAAACTTGGTTTTGTGGATGGTAAAGATGGATATACTATAAGCAGGATTTCTGCCTATGAAACTTATCTTAAATACCTGAAACTTTTAAATCTTCAAAAGGAAAATAATAAAATAACAGGCGATATTTGCTTTTTCAATGGTAACATGACCTGGGGAGGTGGCGAGAAGTGGTATTTTGATATTGCTTGCAGGTTGGTAGCCCGCAAATATAAAATTGTTGCTGTCTCAAACAAAAAAAGTGATTTACTCTTAAAATTCAGGCTTAAAAAAGTCCCAGTCTATTCAATAGCATTAAACAACCTTAGTTTTCTTAATCCTGTTGTAATAATTAAGTTATACTCATTTTTTAAAAAGGCGGGCATAAAGACGATTATTATTAATTTATCATCCGACTTGAAAGTAGCTGGAATTGCTGCAAAAATGGCAGGGGTAAAAAAAGTGATTTACAGAAGAGGGAGTGCTATCCCAATTAAAAATACTATTCTGAACCGGTTTATATTCAAAAATCTTGTTTCGGATGTGGTTGCAAATTCTGAAGAAACGAGGAGAACAATTATTCAAAACAATCCAAAAATATTTGAAAAATCAAAAATACAGGTCATTTACAATGGAATTGATTTAAATGAATTCGAAAATTCATTTTCTCAGAATAAATTTACGGCATATAAGGATGAGTATCTTATTGGTAATACGGGCAGGTTGGTTTACCAAAAAGGACAGAAGTATTTAATTGATATAGCCGTAATTTTAAAATCAAAAGGCTTAAAATTCAAGATATTAATTGCTGGTGATGGTCCGTTAAAATTGCAATTGCAGCAATATGCAGTAAGTTTAAATGTTAAGGAGGAAATAATATTTTTAGGTTTTGTAAAAGATGTGAAATCGTTTATGCAACATATAGATGTATTTGCATTAACATCTCTATGGGAAGGGTTTGGATATGTAATTGCTGAAGCTATGGCTTGTGGAAAGCCAATTGTGGCATTTAACAACAGCAGCAATCCTGAATTAGTGAAAAACGGTGAAAATGGCTTTTTAGTTCCATATTTAGATATTGAATCTTTCGCAAAACAAATAGAAATATTATTGTGTAATGAAGAAATGCGCAAAAAAATGGGTGTAAATGGCATTCAGTTGATCGAAAATAAATTTACAATAGACAAAACAATGGAAAGAATTGAAAAATTAATTACCATCTAGCATTAAAACCCAAACTCCAAGTATTCAAATAATATATAAATCCATTAATTGCTTTAAGGATCTGAAATAAATAGTAAATGGAAATAGTTAAATACATAAATATTAACGAACCAAATAAAATGAAACTCTCGCTGATAATTTCATTTTATAATAAAATAGATTACTTAAAACTTATTTTTGCTTCCCTTGAACGACAAACCTTTATAGATTTTGAGGTTGTAATTTCAGATGATGGATCACGGAAAGATGTTTTAGCGGAATTAAAAGACTTAATCTCATCATATTCATTCCCTGTACAGCATGTATGGCATGAAGACATTGGCTGGAGAAAAACTACAATTCTCAATAAGGCAGTAATGGCATCAAAGTCCAATTACCTGGTCTTTATTGATGGCGATTGTATTCTGCATAAAGAATTTCTAAAAGAGCATTACGACCATAAAAAAGAGAATGTAGTTCTTGTAGGCCGAAGGGTTAATTTGTCGCCTAAAATTTCGAATGCCCTCACTTATTCTAAAGTTAAGAAGGGTTATCTCGAGAAAGTAAAAGTGTTGTTAAGTTTAGCGTTTGATAAAATGAAAGGAGAGAGTTCACATATTGAAAATGGAATTTACATTCGTTCAAAATTCCTGAGGAAATATCTGAATAAAAAAGACAAAGGTATTTTAGGCGCTAATTTTTCGATTCACAAATCGGATCTTTTGGCAATCAATGGATTTGATGAGAGATATATATACGCAGCAGTTGGGGAAGATTCTGATATCGAAGTCAGATTACGGCTAATTGGAGTAACTACACAAGCCCTTAAACATTGTGCTGTTCAATATCATATTTATCATAAAACTCTGGAACGCCGTAAGGAGAACCTGGAGATTTTTAATGAAACAATCTTAAATAAAACTTCTTATACACTTTTTGGAATTAATAAAGAGGAAAGGCAATCAGCCAAGGAATTATAATCTACTCGGAATAACCTAAAAGCTAAATAGAAAAGATGAGGCTGTGTAAAGTCAATTAAATTATCGCATTTCGACTACGCTCAATGTGACAATTAATTGACATTCAATGGCAGACTGAGCGAATTCGAAGTCTCTTCTTGTTTTTTACACAACATCATAATAAAATCTTATACCTTTAAAAATATCTTCTTTTTATAGAGGAAATAAAGAAACAACCAACTCACACCCACATAAAGGATAACGCCAAATAAATTCTGCCATAGTTCAGGCATGCTTTTTAGTAATCCTCCGAAAAAGTAAAGTGTTGTACTCTGAAAGTTAATCATTCCCGCCTGGGCCAAATATATAGTAATTGGGTTTAGTCCAATCACAATAAAGAAAAACGCCCATTTTTTATATTTCCACACATCGATAATGAGGTAGAAAATTGAGAGATATACAAGGCTCCATCCTCCTGCAACCAGCACAAACGAGCTTGTCCATAGATTTTTATTAACAGGGAATGCCAAATTCCAAATCCATCCGAGACTTATTGAAATAATTCCTGCTATAAGAATGTATATACCTTTTTTTATAGGTGCCAAATCTTCTCTTTTGAATTTAAGGAATTTACCCGTTAAAACTCCCATAAGGGCAGTACCAATAGCTGGTATTGCTGATAATATACCTTCGGGATCGTGAACAGTTAAGTATAGTCGTCCGGGTAAAAATAAACGGTCGATATACCCAACTAGACTTCCTTCTTTAGTTAATACTCCGGCGCCAAATCCGGGAACAGGAACAAGCATCATAATGGCCCAATATCCAAGTAAAATAGCGCTAAACCATATTATTTGCCCTCTTGTTTTTGTGTTTATAAATATAATAGCTGCAAACATCCAGGCTAATCCAATTCTACCCAGAACAGATGCATATCGTTGATTATCAAAATCGAAACGAAGCAAGTCGTTATATATAAAACCCAATAAAACGAGTAATAGCCCACGGAAAATAATATGCGCATACAATTGACTTTTCGAATCGCCTCTTTCCATGCGGCGGGTTAACGAAAAGGGCATAGTTACACCTGCAATAAAGAGGAATAGCGGGAAAATATTATCATAAAAACGGAAACCATTCCATTCTACGTGTTCCATTTGTGTGCCTAACCATATGAAAAGAGTCCATTGAGTTAACTGGGCCAATGCATGGATAATATTTTCACCGCCCATTATCCAAAACATGTCAAAGCCACGAAGTGCATCAAGTGATAAAAGCCTGTCAGGTTTTTTTAGTTCAGTTTGTTTTTCCATGGTTATAGTATTTTGATTTTAATATTTCTGAAAGCATTGCTTTGTCCATGGTCCTGTATGCCTATTTTCCCTGTTTTTGATGATGCATAATCAGGAAAATCTTTCCATTTGCCTTCTTTTATGCGCTTATTCCAATCGTCAGTCCACATTTGATATTCAACTACTTTATCTCCATTTAACCAATGTTCAACATGACCATTATTGACTATTATTTTTGAAGTGTTAAAATCTCCGATTGGTTTCAGAGTCTTTGCAGAATCGGCTGTGTACATGCCATAGCATGCAGCTGTTTTTTGCCATTCTTCAAGTTTTTCAGGGAAGCCCATATCGTCAACTAATTGGTATTCGGGGGCAATGGCATAAATTTCAGGATATTTCCCTTCCACTGCATAATAAAATAAACCGCTGTTCCCGCCAGGTGACAACTTCCAATCAACACTCAATTCAAAATTCTGATAATCTTTATTTGTGACAATGTCATTGGCATGATCACCACCTAAGCCCAGAGAAATAAGAAGTCCGTCTTTTATTTCCCATCCAATAACCGAATCTTTATTAAATGTATGCCAGCCATCAAAGGTTTTACCGTCCCAGAGTAATTGCCATCCTTCTGCAATTTCGCCGGAAGAAAGAACATTTACAGTATCGGCATACACAGTGGCTTCCTGCTGAACAGCTTTTTGTTTGCACGAGAAAACCAAAATCAGAACACTGATAACAACCAGAAAAACAATATTTTTTTGCATAGTAGTTGGAATTAAAATAAGTATAAAGTAATAATTATCAAGTATTAAGAAAAAAAACCAACAAAGAGCCAAGAACCAAGTGACCACTAAATCCCTTAAAGGGGACTTAGCAAAACGTAAACTAACATGAGTTATTTAAGACAGTTGTTCTATAGTCTGTCTGCTATGGACTCTACACATTTGTACCTTGCATGGCACAACGTGCTGCTCCAATAAAACCAGCTTTTTCTCCTAGCTCTGCTTTTACAAGCTTAACTTTTGGAACATTAGCCTTAAAAACAATGTGATTAATAACTTCTATCATTGGTTCGTAAAATATTTGCCAGGCATTGGCAATACCACCACCAATTACAATTTTATGCACTCCTGTTAAATTTATAATATTAGAAATGGCTACACCCATAGCTTTGGAAGCCTCATTGAAGATCTCGGTAGAAAGTGCATCTCCTTGCATGGCTGCATGGGAAATAATCTGTGGAGTTATTTTATCTTGTTCATAAGCTCTCAGGATACTGGAAGGATTTGAAGGTAATTTTTCCATGGTTATCCTTTTTAAACCATGTTTGCTAAAATATGCTTCTACACATCCATTGCGGCCACAACTGCATTTCGGTCCTTCAAAATTAATAATCATATGTCCAAATTCTCCGGAAACATCATTTAATGAAAATAATTTTCCTCCGGTTATCAAGGCTCCACCAACTCCTGAACCTAGCGTGACCATAAACATGTCGCTACTTCCTGCACCTGCTCCGAGCCATTGTTCTCCAAGAGCAGCAAGGTTTGCATCGTTTTCAAGAAAAACAGGAATGTTAATTCGGTTGGCAAGTTCTTTGGTTATTTCAAAATTTTCCCAACCAGGTAAATTTGATGCTTCAACAATTTTCCCTGCTTTAACATCCAAAATGCCGGGAACACCTATACCAACTGCAACAGCTTCATATTCTTCTGAATGGCTTTCTTTAAGATTATTTATGGTAAGTGCAACCCGTTCAATTGCACTTATTGGTCCCTGATCCACATTTGTGCTGATAACTTTTTCTTCCAGAATTTGTCCATCCATTGTTACTGGACCAATATTGATTGTTGTCCCTCCCAAATCGACACCAAAATAAATCTGCTTTTTCATAAATTAATATTTTTAAGTTTACAATTTACAATTTTTAAAAAGATACCGTCTCAAAACACTGGAGAGGCTTCGACTTCGCTCAGCCTGACTTTTATGAGACTCTAAATTTATGTTATTAACGTGTTTCAAGCTGATCTTTGGCTTTTAACAATCTTCGTACGCTCTTAATGTGTTCTGAAAACTCCTTGTAAGTCATATCTTTTAAGAAAATGGCACCATAAGCTCGTTTCAACATTGGGTTCGGACTATTGTAAAAGAATTCCTTACCCAAAAGTAATAATAATTGATTATGTTGATCTACCCAAATTTTTTGAGCCAATTCACTAAATTTTCCATCAAGCTCAAAACTTGGGAACGATGCTGATTTTTGGCTTTCGAAACAACTAACAAACATGTTGTGTAATACAGCAAAAGCATTTAAAGAAACAGGAATTATTTTATTTACTCCGGTTGGTTCATAGCGTGACCAGATGTTGCGGTATCCCCAGATATGAATATTCATTTCCGGATGATTTTCAACATATTTATCAATAGCATCGGATAATGCTATTAAGGTTTTGTAATGTGTATCGGGGCCACTTCCTTCAGGGTCAAGTGCAAGGGTGATAATGGTTGGTCTTATTTTTTCAAGCATATTCAAAATTGGCATTACATCTAAGTCATAATCGGGATATGAAGGGAAAATGTCGTCCGAATAAAAATGTAATCTTAAATGTGAAACTTTATCCATTCCGATTCCGAAATGCGCCCATACCAGTTCTGCTTCAAACTCACGCAACCAGCCTTTTATCAGGTGAAGGATATCTGGTTCCTTTCTGCCAGGTTCAAGGCTTAGAACCATATCGCGCAATTCTTTAATTTTTAATTCTAATGCAGATAAGTCCTTTGTGCTTAATTGGTTCATAAACAACCGGGCTAAACGCGTCGATTTGTAATATTGTTGCAAGTCAATGTTTTGAGCGGCAATTCCATTGAGATATCCGGTAATATCGTCCTGTGCATATTGATAATCGGCAAGGCGGCCATGTTCCATTTGTTTAACCAGTTTTCCACTTGTCAATAATCCTAATAAATGACTTAAACATTCATTTACATAAGTATTTGTAACTGCGGTAAACCCACTGGTGCAATAGCAAAAGTAATTGTTGTTAAACTCCGAACGTACCAGGTGGTGCAATAGCGGAAAATAAGCCAGCTCAATATCATCGTGATGAGGAGCAGTGTGAACTATCTGCTGGTTTAATGGTATTTTTATTCCGGCTTCAATTTTAGCTACAAGGTTGTTGTATGTTTCTTCGGCCAACTTATCCAAAGATTTTCCGCTGAGTTCACATGCAAGTTTCCATTCAGGAACCTCCTTTATTGCCTGTTCCTGATTTAATTTGGTTATTTCCATTAAAGAGATGTTTTTTATCTCAGCTCCTTTTACTACCAGTTTTTCAATATATTCCGGAGAATATTGCTTTTCATGGTAAAGTCTTTTGATATTTTTGTCAGTCAATTTCAAACGTATATTTGAACTTCTGGTAATGAAAAAGCGGGCATTTGGTAATTTCTGCAAACTACTTCCGGGGTATTCGAGACTTGGTTCCTTCTGAACAGCATCGGCAATTACCTGGCTTTTCGATTCTCCTGCTGCTATTATTAAAGCTACAGCCTGAGGATTGTAAGTGATGGTTTCCAAACCCATGGTTATTACTGCTTTTTTGCGTACAACTTCAATGCCACCTAAATCTGCAGCAGCTGCTGCCTGTGTTTCGTAATTAATATTGGTTAGCCGGGTGTGCGAGTGGTGACTGGAACCTCTTACATTGAAAGCAATATGGCCATCGGGACCGATTCCGCCAAGGAAGAATCCAATTCCGCCTAAATTGCGTATTTCTTCTTCGTATTTGCCGCAGAACTCATCAAATACCTTTATGGTTTTATGCTTCAAAAGCTCTTGTTCCGAGCTTGGTTTTTTTATTCGTAATCCTAAATCAATGATGCCATCAGGAAATACAGCATCGATATTTTGAATATCTCCCATTATTTTCTTCTGTGCTTCAGAGAATTGATAGGTATTGATCAGATGAGTTTTTTTATGATCGAAACCAAAACCATCGATATAGTATTTTTTGACAAAATATGTAAAGGAACGCTCGTGTTCAGGTTTAATAGGGAAAAATTCATCCAGCTGGAAAAAGTGCAGCGATTTAAAATCTGGCTTTACTTTACTGTCGAAACCAATTTTAGCCATTAATCCATTTGAGACTTCTTTATCCCAATTTTCGAGATAGTATTGCATCCATTTTATGAAAAATTCTGGTGTTCTGCCGGTAGGCAATGCAACAACTCCTCCTGGATTCAGGCAAACCCATTCAAGAAAACGAAGAGCTGTTAACTGTCCTAATTCAACATAATTATCAACTTGAATGACAGGGATTTTAAACAAGGAATTGCTTTCTTCAAAAGCATTATTCAGGCTTTTAAAATAAACTTCAACTTTGCTGCTTACATTATAATTCATATATAGGTTTTTATTTAGTTTTCCATTAATTCACTTAACAATAATGCGGTAGCACCAGCCGCTACGGAGAATTTTCCGAACTGGGAGAAACGTATTTCAGGCATAAAATATCCATATTTTAAGTAACCGCTGGTTTTTTCATGTGCAAAAGGGATAATATATTTCTTGAGCAAATCTTCCTGCATTGTAATATCTCCGCCAATAACAATAAGATCAGGGTTGATAAATCCTATTATTCTAGCAATTTCATCGGCAATAAGTTTGCAAATTTCTTCAATCACAAAGGTTGATAATGCACAACCTTTCTTTACATATTGCATTATATCGGCAATCTTTATTTCTTCTATGGCAAAGTCCTTTAGGATTGGTTGATTTTCGGCCCCTAGTTTTTTTATACCTCTTTCTATAATGGAAAGAATTTTTGGTAGCGGATAGAAAATTTCACCGGCAGCGCCTGAAACTCCGTAATAAAGTGAATTATTAATGATTAGTCCTGCGCCTAAGTTTTTAGCACCCTGATTATAAGTTATGTAAACTATATTGGCAGGTAATTTTTGTGTTGGTTCAGTATACCACTTTACATCCATGGCGCCTGAATTAGCGTCGTTAGCTATTGTAAACTTTAAAGGAAGCTTACTTTCCAATTTAAGTTTTAACGGAAAATTTTCTAATCCTAATGCCGATGCATAATGAATGTGTCCATTTTTGCCATCAACCATTCCGGGAGTTGCAATTCCTACTCCTATAATATTTTTGATATTAAGCTGATATTTTTCAATGATTAACTCTACTGTTTTTATTACTTCGTCGACAATATTTTTTTCGCTGATTTTATTTGCCGGAATATGTTCAGTTTTATCTAAAAATTTTCCTTCAAGCCCGGCCAGTACTATTCTTATTTTATGTACCAGGATTTCAATTCCAATAACATATCCGAAGTTGCTTTTTATTTTCCAGAGTGTTGGTTTTTTACCTCCTTTGGTAGTAGATTCTCCTGTTCCGCTAATTTCAATCAAACCTTTTTCGTCAAGGTTCCGAAGGATGTAAAGAACTGTAGAAGGTCTCAGATTTGTTAAACGGGCAAGTTCGGCGCCCGAGATTTCCTTGTAAAGGCGAATCAGATTGAGCACTTGCTTATGGCTGTTTTCTGTAAGATTAAATAAGCTTTTAATCACAATTATTTAATTTAGTTAATTTTAGTGGTAATGCTCAGCAAGGTTAATGCCGAATGATCATCATTTATAACGATTGTAAGTTAATTCAATGAATGAACAAACAAATATATAATCTATTTTACTTAATGCCAATTTTCCGAGCTTTTTTTTTAATTGATAAAGAAAATAAATTGACTATTTTTACGCTTTAATTGCAGTAATATCAATATTTCAACTTAATATTAATACCCCTGTCATGGCTAGTCCATGTGACCTATAAAAATAAAATTGTACATATGAAGAGGAACAAATATTTTCTTATATCTATTTTAGGTTTATTATTAATTTCTGCTCCTGCGTTTTCGCAAAGGGATAAATCGTCAAAGGCAAATGCAGCCTTTAAGGCTGGCGAGTATATGGTAGCTTTGGATTTATACAGATCAGCTTATAACTCTATTAGTGACAAAACAAGCAAAGCAGAAATCCTTTATAAAATTGCCGAATGTTACAGGTTAACCAACGAACCTGTAAAGGCTGAATTATGGTATACCAAAGCCATAGCCAAAGGCATTACTGATCCTATAGCCTATTATTATCTTGCCGAAGCGAAGAAAATGAACATGAAATACGAAGAGGCCAAGGAAGACTTTAAAAAATATAAAGAGCTATCGACTGATGAAGCAAAGGCAAACGAAGGAATAAAATCGTGCGATTTAGCAATGAAATGGATGGATAACCCAAGTGGTTATCAGGTTGAAAACATGAAATTTTTCAATTCAAAAGAAAACGATTTTGCACCAGCTTATGCAAATAGTGATTATGGCACTGTATATTTCACATCCTCGCGCGACGGTTCACTGGGCACAGCCATTCATGGAGCTACAGGTCAGAATTTTTCCGATATTTTTGTTTCACGTGTCGATCGAAAGGGAACATGGAGTGAACCTATTCCAATTGGAGATAACATAAATACCGAATTTGAAGAAGGTTCTCCTTGTCTGTCAAAAGATTTTAATACCTTATATTTTACACGTTGTAAAAAAGCCAAAAATCAATCTTTTGGTTGCCAGATTTTTTATGTTGAACGCGAAGGAGAAACTTGGGGCAAAGATAAATTGATAGAAATTTCGGGCGATTCAGTTGTTATTGCTCACCCTGCTATTTCATCTGATGAGTTAACACTTTATTTTGTTTCGGACATGAAAGGTGGATTTGACGGAAAAGATATCTGGAAAGTTACACGCGCCAATAAAGGCGATGAATGGAGCACTCCCGAAAATCTTGGTGCAGATATCAATACTTCGAGTGATGAAGCTTTTCCTTTTGTTCATAGCGATGGAACGCTTTATTTTTCATCAAACGGACATATTGGTTTAGGTGGTTTGGATATTTTTAAAGCCAAACAGAACGCCAATGGCAGTTGGAAAGTCGAAAACATGGAATCGCCGGTTAATTCTAATTCCGACGACTTTGGAATAGTATTCCAATCGGATGTTGAAAAAGGCTATCTAAGCTCGAGCCGCACAACCAGAGGAGACGACGATATATTTACATTTAACCTGCCTCCGCTTAAATTTAACCTATTAGGCGTAGTGAAGGACGAAAAAACCGATCAGCCAATTGCTGATGCTAATGTCAAATCAGTTAGCAGTGATGGTTTAACTGTTGATATAAAGACCGATAAAAATGGTGCCTTCAAAATGGTAATGAAATTAAGCACCGATTACGTTTTGATAGGTTCGAAAGAAGGCTACCTGAATGGTAAAGAAAGAGAAACTACCAAAGGATTGGACAAAAGCAAAGATTTTCGTACGGTTATATACCTTTCTTCCATAGAAAAACCTATCGAACTTCCGAATATCTTCTACGATTTCGCAAAAGCCGATCTTCGTCCCGAATCTATGGTAGCTCTTGATGGCCTTGTGGAAACCTTAAACGATAACCCAAATATTACTATTGAACTTGGTGCTCATACTGACTCCAGAGGTAGCGATGCTGATAATATTTCGCTTTCCCAGAGAAGGGCTCAATCGGTTGTAGATTACCTGATTCAAAAGGGAATTGCTACTGATCGCTTAACTGCTAAAGGATATGGTGAGTCAAAACCAAAATCAGTAGATTCAAAATTGGCTCAGCAATATCCTTTCTTAAAGGATGGTGTTGTGTTAACAGAAGAATATATCAGCAAATTACCTGATTCCGATCTTCAGGAAATTGCTCATCAGATTAACCGTCGTACTGAATTTATGGTGTTGCGGATAAATTACGTTGCTAAAAAATAATAATTCCTGGAAAGAAATATATGTCAGGAGAATCTAGATACAATCAACGTGGCGTTTCTGCTTCAAAAGGCGACGTACATGCAGCTATAAAAGATATTGATAAGGGCTTATTCCCAAAAGCATTCTGTAAGGTAATTCCCGACATGCTCACCGGCGATCCGGATTATTGCCTGGTGATGCATGCTGATGGTGCAGGAACAAAATCATCTCTGGCTTATATATATTGGAAGGAAACCGGAGATTTGTCAGTTTGGAAAGGAATTGCTCAGGATGCTCTTATTATGAATGTAGACGACTTACTTTGTGTTGGAGCAGTTAATAATATTATTGTTTCGTCTACTATCGGACGTAATAAATTATTGATTCCCGGTGAAGTGATTTCTGCTATTATAAATGGAACTGAAGAATTACTTGCAGATCTGAGGCAACAAAATGTAAATATTTATTCTGCAGGTGGCGAAACAGCAGATGTAGGTGATCTTGTGCGCACAATTATTGTTGATTCCACCGTTGTTTGTCGCATGAAACGTAGTGATGTAATTTCCAATCATCGAATTCAGCCTGGCGACGTTATTGTAGGATTATCATCAAGTGGTGAAGCTAATTACGAAAAACAATATAATGGAGGAATGGGAAGTAATGGACTTACTTCTGCCCGTCATGATGTTTTTGCCAAATACCTTGCTGAAAAATATCCCGAGAGTTTCGATCCGGGTGTTGACAATAGTCTTATTTATTCCGGAAATTATAAACTAACTGATATAATTTCGGAATTGGGAATTGATGCAGGAAAACTTGTTCTTTCACCTACCCGAACATATGCTCCTGTAGTGGCAAAAGTCCTGAAAAAATATCGTGATCGGATTCATGGAATGGTTCATTGCTCGGGAGGTGCTCAAACCAAAGTTTTACATTTTATCGATAATCTGCATATAGTAAAAAATAATCTTTTCCCTGTTCCGCCACTGTTCCGCATTATTAAGGAACAATCGGGCACTCCCTGGGACGAAATGTATAAAGTATTCAATATGGGCCACCGTTTCGAGTTTTATGTTGAACCCGATTTAGCGGAAAGTATTATCGAAATAGCCCGCAGTTTCGGTATTGATGCACGGGTTGTTGGTTTCTGTGAAGAAAGCCCGGATAAAAGATTAACCATCGAAAGCCAGTTTGGTAATTTCCATTATTAGCTTCAAAGTATAAAGTGCTTTTTTGCGGAATATTCTAAACAAGATTCCGGATAAGATTGTGTTTTTATTTTATTAAATTTGCCGTCCAATTTTAGGGAAAAATATATGAGTGATAATATGATACTGGAAAGACTCGAAAGCGTAAAAATGCGTTTTGAGGAAGTGTCGCAGAAAATTACCGATCCGGAAGTAATTTCCGATATGAAGACTTATGTTAAGTTGAACAAAGAATATCGCGATATTGAACCTTTGGTAAAAACATACGAAGATTATAAAAATGTATTAAGCAACATCGCTAATGCCCGTGAAATTTTAGCTACCGAAAAGGATGAAGAAATGAAGGATATGGCTAAAATGGAGCTGGATGAACTTACTTTAAAACTGGAGCCTCTTGAAGAAAGTATCAGATTTCTTCTTTTACCAGCTGATCCTGAAGATGATAAAAATGCCATTATGGAAATTCGCGCCGGAACTGGTGGCGACGAAGCTAGTATTTTTGCAGGCGATTTATTCAGGTTGTATACTAAGTATATTGAAACCAAAGGCTGGAGATATGAAGTAACAAGTATTTCGGAAGGAACTGCCGGTGGTTACAAGGAAATTGTAATGAAAGTTACAGGCGATAAAGTATATGGTATTTTAAAATATGAATCGGGTGTACATCGGGTTCAACGGGTTCCTAAAACCGAAACTCAGGGCCGCATTCATACATCGGCAGCTACCATAGCTGTTTTACCTGAAGCTGATGAATTCGATATTGACCTGAATATGAACGATGTTCGTAAAGATACATTTTGTTCATCTGGACCCGGAGGGCAGTCGGTTAATACTACATACTCAGCCATTCGTCTTACACATATTCCTTCTGGTATTGTAGTGCAATGCCAGGACGAAAAATCTCAGATAAAAAACTTTGAAAAAGCTACCGCTGAGTTACGTACCCGTTTGTATAACCTCGAATATCAAAAGTATATTGATAATATTGCTTCGAAAAGAAAAACTATGGTTTCGACAGGTGACCGGTCTGCAAAAATCCGAACTTATAACTATCCGCAGGGAAGGGTTACCGACCACCGTATAAACCATACCGTATATAATCTTCCGGCAATTTTGGACGGTGATATTCAGGAGTTTATTGATAAATTGCAAATGGCCGAAAATGCCGAAAGGTTAAACGAGAGTGCGAACCAGTAAATCGGGCTAATATGGATAGTAAACAGTTGTTTGAAAATATCAAGAGAAAGAAGAGCTTTTTATGCATCGGATTAGATACTGATATTACAAAAGTTCCTCGTATTGTCCTTGAAGCTGAATATCCATTGTTCGAATTCAACAAAAAAATTATAGATGCAACAGCAGATCTTACGGTTGCCTATAAACCAAATATTGCCTTTTATGAAAGCCTGGGAGCTGCCGGATGGATTAATCTGGAGCTTACTGCCAATTATATCCGCGAAAATCATCCCGATATTTTCCTCATTGCCGATGCCAAACGTGGTGACATTGGCAATACTTCAAAAATGTATGCCAAAGCTTTTTATGAAAAAAACGATTTTCATAGTATAACTGTATCCCCCTATATGGGCGAAGATTCAGTTACTCCATTCCTGAGTTATCCTGATAAATGGGTAATTCTACTCGCTCTCACATCAAACACAGGAGCTTCCGATTTTCAAATGATGAAAGAAGAAGGTACCAATAAGCGGTTATTTGAAAAAGTTATTGAAAATTCGACCAAATGGGGCAATGTCAATAACCTTATGTATGTGGTAGGTGCCACAAAAGCTGAAATGCTAGCTGATATCCGTAAAATAATACCCAAACATTTTCTTCTGATTCCTGGTGTAGGAGCACAAGGCGGTAGTCTTGAGGAAGTTGTAAAATATGGAATGAACAAGCAATGCGGATTGATTGTAAATTCTTCCAGAGCTATAATTTATGCTGATTGTACCGATCGTTTTGCATTTGTTGCAAGAGAACAGGCATTTCTTATTCAGCAAGAAATGCAAGGATTACTTAAAAAGCATAAACTGATCTGAGAATTACACCTTCAAACCTGTAATTGTATAAATCATCTTTTTTATTGTTTTTCTGGAATTTGCTTTATATTTACTTGAGTCAAATTCAATGCAATGACCGAAGAGCTATTAATATTTCTTTGGAAACATAAGCTTTATTCTCCAGAATCGTTGATTCTTTCGGATGGTACTGCAATTGAAATAATTCATCCGGGAGACCATAATCATGATTCCGGTCCTGATTTTTTCAACACCCGAATAAAAATTAACAATACTGTGTGGGCAGGAAATGCGGAAATTCATGTTAAAGCATCCGACTGGATCAAACACGGCCACAATTCAAACGAAGCATTTCGAAATGTAATATTGCACATAGTTGCTGAGAACGATACTGAAGTTAAAGATGCTCAAGGTAAAGTTATTCCTTCCATAACAATTAAGTGCAATGAGTCAATCCTGGCTCAGTATCAATATTTGTTACAAAACCGCCTTTGGGTTCCCTGTGCAAAACATATTTCCACAATTGATCCCTTTATTATTTCTCTATGGATTGAAAAACTTGGGATTGCACGATTGGAAGAAAAAACTAACGATATTTCCATTCATCTGAAACAAACACAAAATAATTGGGAGGAAGTACTGTACCGCATGTTTATGCGAAGTTTTGGTTTTCACTTGAATAGTCATCCTTTTGAGCAACTCGCAAAATCGCTACCATACAAAATCCTCGAAAAACAGAGTGACACCTTTTTGCATATTGAGGCATTACTATATGGTCAAGCAGGCTTTTTAAATGAGCTTTTGCCATACGATGATTATTTTTTAAAACTTCAAAAGGAATATCAATTTTTTGCAAAAAAGTATAGCCTAAAGCCTATTCCAAAGCATTGGTGGAAATTTTTAAGGTTACGTCCTGGAAATTTTCCGACCATACGTTTGGCACAAGTAGCTTCATTAATTCATGCACAATCAAAGCTTTTTGCACATATTCGCGATGTTTCCGCAGTGTCTGAATTAAAGGAGCTTTTTAATGTAAATCATTCCCAATATTGGAACAATCATTACATGTTTGGGAGGATTTCTAAATCGAAAGAAAAGTCAATGGGTTCTGATTCAGTGGATATTATTATTATCAATGCGATTATTCCGGTTCTGTTTATGTACGGGAAAATGTTAGGATTGGAGCAATATCAGAATAAAGCCCTGGATTTTCTTGGACAATTGAATCCTGAAAAGAATTCAATTATCGAAAACTGGCTCAAATTAGGCGTTAAAGCTAATAGTGCATTCCATAGTCAAGCCTTGTTGTATTTAAAAAATTCGTATTGTGACAAGCATTTATGCCTCGACTGTGTGATAGGCAGCAAAATTATGGCTAATTCAGCTTCCGGTCCGATTAATCATTAATCGCCTGTTAAATTCCTTTCGAATAATTCAATCATCTCTCCGGCTATGCTGATATTTGCAGGATGGTTTGGTAAATTGCCTCTCGAAAACCATGCAGCTTCTAATATTTCGTTATCGTCAATAATTATTGGTTGCTTTTCATCTGCTTCAGCCCAATAACCAATCATCATTGAACCGGAGAATGGCCATGGTTGACTTTTATAATACCTGATATTTTGAACATCAATACCAACTTCTTCTTTAACTTCCCTTATTACAGCATCTTCGAGCGACTCACCAATGTCGGCATATCCTGCTACAAATGAATAAAAGCTGCTCCGGAAATGTCTTCCACGTGCTAAAAGAATTTTATCCCCGGAAGTTATTCCAACAATTATAGCCGGAGATATTTTGGGGTAGATTGTTGTCTCACAATTGGTACAAGTAATTGCCCTCTCGTTTTTCTTCGTGCTTGTCGGATGGCCACATTTCCCACAGAATTTATTATGGGAATACCAATTCATAAGCTGACTTCCAACTATACTTACCCACGCAACTTCTTTCTTTTTAAATGTCCTGAAAAAATTGATTTCTTCGAAAATGAATAAATCCTGATTTATTTCAAATGTATCCTGTACCAAAAAACAATTTTTATCATTCAATGAAAATAAAAATATAGAATTGGCCGATATGTTTAATCCGGGGAAATCCATGAATTGTGGTATATCCAGATCTTCACCGTTCTTTTTCAACATTAGTTTCCCCTCACTGAAATAAAGGATATAATCATTTTCGGTAATTTCTGAATTGATAAATTGGTTATTAAAAATATGGGGTGCTATATCTTGAATCATACAATTTCAATTAAAGCATAAAAATAGCAAAATGCTTTTAAAATTGTTTAGGAAGATTTGGTTTAACTCAGGGCAACATCACGAACCATCATTACGGCAAATCCAAACATCACACCAATAGTGGATAAATCCGTTTCATTTCCTATTTGTGATTCGGGAATTAGTTTTTCGGCAACAACAAAAATCATAGCACCGGCAGCAAATAAGAAATAATTTTCTCATTTAATTTCTATTAGCTTATTATTCATAGTAAATACAATATTAATAATTGTGGTTAAAAACACATATTAGATTTTATAAAAAATAAAAAAAGCGGAAAGAGTTTTCCGCTTTAAATAAAATATTAAGATTTTCAATATGCAAAAATAGGGAATTCCTTCATCATATTATTTACCTTGCCTTTTACCTGAAGGATATACCCTTCATTGTCAACATGGTTTAAAACGTCATCAATCATATCCACTACCTTTAATATGGTATCTTCTTTTACCCCACGTGTAGTAATAGCTGGTGTACCAACCCGGAAACCCGATGTTTGAAAAGGTGAACGACTATCAAATGGAACCATGTTCTTATTAATGGTAATATCAGCTTTCACAAGCGTGTTTTCTGCAATTTTGCCGGTCATATCAGGGAATTTTGAACGGAGGTCGATCAGCATCGAATGGTTTTCAGTACCACCTGAAACTACTTTATATCCCTTTTCGACAAATGCTTTAGCCATGACTGAAGCATTTAGAATTACCTGTTGTATATATTGTTTGTAACTATCGGTTAACGCCTCGCCAAAAGCAACAGCTTTGGCTGCAATAACATGCTCGAGCGGACCGCCTTGTATTCCAGGGAAAACAGCCGAATCAATTAATTGTGATAATGTTTTGAGCTCCCCTTTTGGAGTTTTTAATCCCCATGGATTTTCAAAATCATTACCGATAAGTATCATTCCTCCACGGGGGCCACGAAGTGTTTTGTGGGTGGTGGTAGTAACTACGTGACAGTGCGGGAAGGGATGGTTTAAAAATCCGGTTGCGATTAAGCCCGCAGGATGTGAAATATCAGCCATAAGAATAGCTCCAACTTTATCTGCAATAACGCGCATACGGGCATAATCCCAGTCGCGGGAATACGCAGATGCACCTGCGATAAGCATTTTCGGCTTTTCTGCCATTGCAATGCGCTCCATCTCGTTGTAATCAACCCGTCCGGTTGCTTCTTCCACTTTGTACGAAACTGCTTTATAAAGAATACCTGAGTAATTTACTGGCGATCCGTGTGTAAGATGGCCACCGTGCGATAAATCCAATCCAAGAATGGTATCTCCAGGTTTAAGAACAGCCAGCATAACAGCTGCATTGGCTTGTGCTCCCGAATGAGGTTGTACGTTTGCCCATTCAGCCTTGAAGAGTTCTTTTGCACGATCAATAGCCAATTGTTCCGATTCATCAACAAACTGACATCCTCCATAATATCTTTTTCCTACATAACCTTCTGCATATTTATTTGTCAGGCACGATCCCATTGATTCCAAAACCTGGGAACTGACAAAATTTTCAGAGGCTATTAGTTCAATGCCACTTAGTTGTCTTTCTTTTTCTTTTTCTATAATAGAAAAAACCTGAGAGTCTCTATCCATATATTTGTGATTTGTTTTAGGCTTTCAAAGGTAGGTCTAATATTATTTTTTTTTAACAATCAATAAAAAAATTCTAAACTAAATATTAACATCCGCCTTAAACCCAATAAGAGGTTGAAAATTACTGTAAATATTTATCCATCTCATGAACCAGCAATTCGAATGATATGGGCTTGGATAAAAAGCTGTTGAATCCTGAAGCTATGCATTTTCGTCTGTCATCGGCTGAAGCATAAGCGGTTTCAGCAATTACAGGAATATTTGGATACAGTTCGCGTATTATTGATAAAAGGATAAAACCTGACATGCCTTGAAGTTGTAAATCCATAAGGATTAGGTCTATCTGGGATTTTTTCAGGGTGTTAAGTGCTTCTTCGCTACAGGATGCTGTAAATATTAAAGCTTTGGTTGACGAAAGGAATTCTTCAAAGAGAATAACACTTGTTATGTCGTCATCCACTACTAATATTGAAAATTTATTCCAGTCTCGGTTTAAATCCACTTTTTTTTTATAATGTGTGAAATTAACGTAATTTTTAAATAAAAAGCAGTGATCTAGAACATCTTTAATTGTAATATCGATTACATTTTGTAAAAACAATGAACTAATTAGGTAAGTTTAATTGGATTTATTAATGAAGTATAACTAAAAATTGGTATAAAATTTTTAGTTTAAACCGTGGGTCTTGATATGAAGTGTTTAGATTTATTTAATTCGACTGAGCTTTTTAATATACTAAAAAAGGACGAGAAAGAGCTTTTCCTTGAAAACAGTACTTTTGTTACCTATAAAAAAGGTGATTGTGTAGTAAAAGAAGGTGAATTTGTTACAAATTCAATTTTTATTTGTTCCGGGTATGTGAAAATTCATCTTGATTTTAAGAGAAGAAGCCTGATTATAAATTTAATAGGCCCAAAAAGATTTGCTTCACTGAGTCAAATAATTGGTTCCGATATACAGCCTTTTAGTATTACTTCTCTCGACGAAATTTTTGTTTGTTTAACCGATGTGAAAATTATCCGTGATATAGCTCAGAAAAATACGATGTTAGCAATGCACCTGTTGCAATATGCGAACAAGGGAGTTTTGGATTATATCAAAAATAACCTTATTTCTTTAACTCAAAATAACATCCACGGCCGTTTGGCAAATATATTGATATACTTGTCAGAATCAGTTTTTCAAAGTACTTCATTTGATATGATTTTGTCCAGAAAGGAATTATCCCAATTTTGTAATATTTCGAGGGAAAATGTTATTAAAGTATTATATGAATTTGATACTGACGGGATTATTCATATTAATGGTAAGCTGATCCAGATAAATTCTATTGAAAACTTGCGCCGAATAGCTAACCACGGCTAAAATCATTTATATTCCGTTTAATTATTTAACAAATTACATGCATCTTTGTCCTATACAAATGCTAGTATTGATTTAACGGGTGATCAAATGGTGAGATTTGAAAAATTTATACTGTCCAATGGTTTGGTTGTTATTGTGAATGAAGACCATTCCACCCCTTTGGCAGCCATGAGTCTTCTTTATAAAGTTGGATCCAGAAACGAAAAAGAAAATAAAACCGGTTTTGCACATTTATTTGAACATCTTATGTTTGGAGGTTCTTTAAATGTTAGTTCTTTTGATGAAGCACTACAAAGGGTTGGTGGTGATAATAATGCTTTCACAAGTAATGATATTACAAACTACTATCTCACGGTACCTGCTGAAAACCTGGAAACCGGTTTTTGGCTGGAAAGTGACAGGTTAATGGGTCTTAAATTCTCTCAAAAATCTCTTGATGTTCAGAAAAATGTGGTAATTGAAGAATTTCGTCAGCGGTACCTTAATCAACCTTATGGAGACTCCTGGTTACATCTGAGGCCCGAAGCATATAAAGTTCATCCTTATAAATGGCCTACAATTGGCAAGGATATTTCTCACATTCAGGATGCTACTCTTAAAGATGTTAAAAAGTTTTTTAATAATTTTTATGCTCCCAATAATGCTATTTTAGCGGTGAGTGGCGATGTTACCCTGGATTTGGTTAAACAACTTTGTGCCAAATACTTTGAGCCAATCGAAAGAAGAGCATTGGATAATGCCATTATTTATGCTGAACCTGCACAAACACAGGGGCGTACACTTGAAGTCCGGAAAAATGTTCCATTCGATGCCATTTATCTGGTATATCATATGTCGGGTAGAAAAGATAAAGATTTTTACAGTTTTGATATAATTTCCGATCTCTTATCAAGTGGGCGGTCTTCCAGGTTATACCAAAAACTTGTAAAGGAAAAACAAATGTTTAGTGATGTACATGCCTACATTACCAGCGACTTCGATCCTGGGTTATTTGTTTTTTCAGGAAAACTCATGAAAAACATTTCCATGAAACAAGCTGAGGATGCAATAATGGAAGAAGTGGAAAAGTTAAAAAATGGCGACTTTTCAAATGAAGAGATCGAAAAAGTAAAAAATAAATACGAAGCAAACATGCAATTCGCAAATGTAAATATTATGAATAAAGCGATGAACTTGTGTTACTTTGAAATGCTTGGAAACGCCAGCTTGATTAATAGTGAAATCGATAATTATATGTCGGTTGAAAGGGATGGTATTATTTCTCTTGCAAAAAAAGCTTTTGTGCCGGAAAATTGCACCAAACTTTATTATTATGCTGAATAACTAATTTAAAATATGACTTTATTAAATAGATCAATCGTTCCGAATATAAAGAAAATTGAACGATTTAATATTATTGAGGCAAAAAAACATATAATGGATAATGGTATTCCTGTTTATACAATCAGCAATGGTGATCAGGAAATTATTAAAATCGATCTTATTTTCCCTGCAGGAAACTGGTATCAGAATGCTCCACTTGTTGCTTTCGCAGTAAATAATCAGATTCCGGAAGGTTCAAAATCAAAATCGGCTTCTGAAATTGCAAATCTGATGGATTTTTACGGAGCTTATACAAGTTTTAGTGTTGATAAGGATAATGCAACAATAGGTATTTTAATCTTAAAAAAGTATTTAAGCAAAGTGCTGCCATTGTTTTATGAAATGGTTACAGAGCCAGCATTACAGGAATCAGAACTTGATATTTTCAGGAATAAACATAAACAGTTATTTGAAATAGAAAAAAACAAGGTAAAGAATCTGGCAAGAGTACGGCTTTCTCAAATGATGTTTGGAAATACGCATCCATATGGTTATGTGATCGATAAAGAAGATTTTGATAATTTAACTCCTGAAAGACTCAAAACATTTTTTCAGGATAGATATCAATTGTCAGGTGTTAAAATTGTTGTTACGGGAAAAATTGAAGATGAAGATATAAAGGCTATAAATCAGCATTTTGGTAAGGTTCAAATGCCTATTGTTAAGCAGCAGATTAATAATTTTAATATTAAAGCCGAAGATAACCGGATTTGTTTTATTGAAAAGCCTGAAGCTGTTCAATCTGCTATCAGAATTGGAAAAATATTTCCAAATAAACAGGATGTAAATTATACCGGATTAACCTTATTAAACGTTATTTTAGGTGGATATTTTGGTTCCAGGCTCATGAAGAATATTCGTGAAGAAAAGGGATTTACCTATGGAATAAATTCATTACTGGTATCTTTTCTTCATTCGGGTTATCTTGCCATTGCAACTGAAGTTGGAACCAGTGTTACCAACGAAGCTGTTGCCGAAATTTATAAAGAAATTAAAAAACTACGAACCAAAAAAGTTTCGGATGATGAGATGGACAGGGTAAAAAATTATATGCTGGGTGAAACGGTGCGTATGTTTGATGGTCCTTTTGCGCAAGCCGATAGTTTTATTGCTATTTTAGATTATAATTTGGGTTATGATTATTATTATAATTTTATTGATAAAATAAACAGGATTACTTCAGATGAAATACTTCAGCTTGCCCAAAAACACCTCCGGGAAGAAGACTTATACCAGGTGGTGGTCGGAGCTCCTTTGTAATTGTTTGTTGCTTTTTTTTATATCCGGTAATAATTTTGCACAAACATCAGTTCAGCAGCAAAATAAGTCTGTTCAAAATATTAACTCACCTGTAAAAACTGTAAAATCTCCTGAACTTCCAACACCCCCGACATTAGTTTATGTTAGTATAGATTCAGAAACGGATGAGGTTTACGTGGAATGGATTCCAAGTATTGACGAAAGCACAATTAGATATCGGGTTCAGGAAATGGCTGTTTCAGGACCGAATAGTCAAAATTTTCCGATATCTCCTTATGTTGTTGGAAGAACTACCATATATACCAAATTTATATATGAAAAAGCTTTAATTTCTCCAGTATTGTTTAACTTGGTTTCATATAGTGATATTAATATGGATGTCGGTGGGCCAAGGAGCGTACCTTCACATCAGTCTGTCTTTGCTTCATTAGAATACGATTCCTGCAATGCTTCAATCAAGGTTAAATGGACACCGTATATAGGATGGGGAGATAAATTGACAAATTATAAAGTTTTGCTGTATGAATCTATTGGAATAAATCCTGAAATTTCTGGTGATATAGATACGAGCAAAAGAGAATATATTATTAAAGATATTTTAGGTGAAAAAATTCAAGAAAACAGAGAGTATAAGATAATGGTATGGGCTTATAATAGTTCAATAGGCAAAGCTTCGCGTTCCAATAAAGACAGCATTTTTACCAAAAAATCTTTACCCCCTTCATATTTACATGGTAAAAGTACCGATAATTCAATCCAAAACCTGGTTGATTTGAATTTTAATGTTGATCGGAATGCTATTAGCGATTCGTATCGTCTTTACAGATCACTTGCTTCTGAGGATAATTATAAGATAATAACCGATTTATATAAAAATGAAGACGGAACAGTCACTTATACCGATGCATTACCGTCATCTAATGTCTATAATTATAAACTCGTATATTTGGATGGCTGCAAAAATGAAGGAATCAGCTCAATTCCCATTAACAACATCCTTTTAAAAGGTAAAAGTCAGTCGATGACTAATAATTTGAGCTGGAATCAATTTAACACCTGGGTTCAGGGGACAAATGAAGTGCATATTTATCGCAACAGCTCAGTCGCAAGCAATGAACTACTTGCCACAGTTTCGTCTTCCATCACTGAATATTCGGATATAATAAATGCTCAGGATCAGCTTTCGGGCGATCTTTGTTATCAGGTTGAATTTGTTTCCAATCCCGATCCAATAGATGGAAAAGTAAATAAAACGTTATCGAATCTTTTTTGCGTGAATATGTTAGGACAAGTGTTTGTTCCCAATGCATTTACGCCCAACAATGATGGACAAAACGATGAATTCAAACCTACCTTTGCTATTCTTCCTGCCAGATATACTTTTATAATATACAACCGATACGGATCTAAAATATTTGAAACCAATAATGTATCTGAAGGATGGAACGGCATACTTTCTGATGGGAAAAAAGCACTTGAAGGCGCTTATATTTATTTTATTAAATTGGAGAACGGAGCCGGAGAAGTACTTGAAAAACGTGGCAACTTTACTATCATTTACCCGTAGAAGTTCCTTCAATGTTGAAGGAAATATTAACATGTACCTTAAATAATTAATTTTTAGAATGGCTGTTCTTACCGAAGCTGAAGAACTTGAGATCAGAAGGAGATTTGACGAACTTTTAAGAGTTTGTGTGAGGGTTCAAACGGAGGATGATAAGAATACCCTTATCAAGGCCTTTGAATTGGCACATGAAGCTCACAAGGAGATGAAAAGGAAGTCGGGCGAGCCTTATATTCACCATCCTATTGCTGTTGCTAAAATAGTTGCGCAAGAGATAGGGTTGGGAACTACTTCTATTGTCTCATCCCTACTTCACGATATTGTTGAAGATACCGATTACACTTTAGAATATATTGAAACTAATTTTGGAAGTAAAATTGCTTCCATCGTCGATGGATTAACCAAAATCTCCGGAGTATTTGATAAAAACTCTTCCCTTCAGGCTGAGAATTTCCGAAAAATGTTACTTACACTTTCTGATGATGTTCGGGTTATTCTGATCAAACTTGCCGACAGGCTTCATAATATGAGGACGTTGGATCCACTTCCGCCTCACAAACAAATAAAAATTGCCGGAGAAACCATCTATTTATATGCTCCTTTAGCTCATCGGATGGGATTGTATGCTATTAAGACAGAAATGGAAGACATTAGTCTTAAATACCGGCATCCAAAAATCTATAATGAAATTGTAAACAGGTTAAGTGATAATGAATCGACAAGGTTAAGGCTGATAAACGAGTTTATTAAGCCGATAAGTGAGCGGTTAAATGCATTAAACATCACCAACGATATTAGTGGCCGACCAAAATCAATATATTCCATTTATCATAAAATGCAGCACAAAGGTGTTCCATTTGAGGAAGTATATGACTTGCTGGCTATCCGAATCACTTTCGATCCACTACCTGATATTCCTGAGAAAACACAGTGCTGGAATATTTATGCAATCATCACCGATATTTACCGGCCAAAACCTGAACGTATCCGCGATTGGGTAAGTACTCCCAAGGCAAATGGTTATGAAGCATTGCACGCAACTGTAATGGGGCCGTATGGTAAATGGATTGAAGTTCAGATACGAACCAGACGCATGGACGAAATTGCTGAAAGAGGTTTTGCAGCGCATTGGAAATATAAAAGTGTACAATCGCAAGAATCGGAATTAGACAAGTGGTTAAAGAGAATCAGGGAATTGCTCGATAATCCGAATGCTGATGCCCTTGAATTTTTAGATGAGTTCAAGATGAACCTATTTTCGTCCGAAATTCATGTATTTACTCCGAAAGGTCAAATTAAAGCTCTGCCCAAAAATGCAATTGCGCTTGATTTTGCTTACGAAATTCACTCCGAAATTGGAAATTCTGCGATTGCTGCAAAAGTAAATCATAAATTAGTTGCTCTTAATCATATTCTTACAAGTGGAGATCAGGTCGAAATTTTAACGTCTGATAAAAAGAAGTCGCAAAAAGAATGGCTCGATTATGTTGTTACTGCCAAAGCCAAATCGGCCATTAAAGATTCTATTAAAGTTGATACAAAAAACAGGATCGAAATCGGAAAATCGATTCTGGAGAAAAAGCTTAAAGAGATAAATCTTACGCCAAGTTCGAGAATATTTAAAAAGTTAATACCCGAATATGAAGTGAATTCAAAAGATGAACTTTATAGCAAAATAGGCAGCAGTATTATAAATTTGGACGATCTGGCCAAAGTTTTAAAGAAGAATACCAAAAGTAAATGGATAAGGTATTGGGAGCTTCAATTTACCAAAGTAATTCCCGGAGCTGGTAAAAAGGATGAATTGGAGGATGAAGTTAATGGAGAAGATATAATTAAGGTTATTGATCCCAAAGGCACTTTTTTCCTGAAAGATACCGACGATGGCTCCGAACCCAATTATAAACTTGCAAAATGTTGTAATCCAATTCCTGGCGATGATATTGTTGGGCATAGAAGTGCGAATGATGTTGTTATTATTCATAAATCGCGATGCCTTAATGCAGTCAAATTGGTGTCAAGTCATGGCGAATTGATAGTTCCTTCTAAATGGACAACTTATAAAATACTTTCATTTCTTACCAGGGTTGCCATTCAGGGTATTGACAGGTTTGGGATTTATAACCAGATTACCGCTGTAATTACAACAAAATTAAATGTTAATATCCGTACAATTAATGTTGCAAGTCATGATGGGATTTTCGAAGGCTATTTGGATTTGTATGTTCATAATGCAAAAGATATTGATTTCTTAATTTCTACACTCCTTAAAATTAAAGGCGTGGAGTCGGTTACACGGGTTGAAGTTATTCAGGAATAATCTTATTTTTATTTAGTCTACACAGGTATAATTCAAAATATTTAGTTTATTTTTGTTATTTATAATTAGACTAAGTTATGATTCAAGATAGTACCAAAGAAACTGTCAAGAAAATCTTCACGGAATATTTGGAAAAAAAAGGCCACCGTAAAACACCTGAGAGGTACGCTATACTAGATGAGATTTATTCTCGCGACAGCCATTTTGATATTGAGTCGCTGTACATTTTTATGAAAAATAAAAACTACCGGGTTAGCAGAGCCACTCTGTATAATACAATCGATTTGTTACTCGACTGTAATCTGGTTGTAAAACATCAGTTTGGAAAAAATATTTCGCAGTTCGAGAAAGCCTACCAATGTACCCAGCACGATCATCTTATTTGCACCCAAACCGGAAAGGTTATTGAATTTTGTGATCCCAGGATTCACGAAATCATTAAAACCGCATGTGAATTGCACAACTTCGACCCTTCTCATCACTCTCTGTATATTTATGGGGTAGTGCGAGAAAATGCAACGGGTAAAGAAAAAAAATGATTCATTTTATTGGCCTGTAACTTCATTCCAAAAAGCAGATTTAATCTGTGTCCTTAGTTATCAAAAACTTATTCACACCTCCATTTTGGAATACAATTATTTGTACCTTAGACCTCCGGTATTAAATAACTTTTATTTATTAAACCGTCACATTTTCAATTAATTGATCTTTGTGAAATCATGTTTATAAACATTTCATTTCTTGTAAAAACTAATGAAATAATTTTTCATGAAGTGTTTGTAAATAAGGTTTAATGACCTCTAAAATCAAAATCATTTTCATATGAAACTAGATGTATTGCTTGGCCTTCAATGGGGCGACGAAGGAAAAGGAAAAATTGTAGATGTGTTAACACCCAAATACGATGTTATTGCACGTTTTCAGGGTGGACCCAATGCCGGACATTCGCTTGAATTCAATAATATTAAACATGTACTTCATACAATTCCTTCCGGAATATTCCATCATGAAAAAATTAATATCATTGGCAATGGTGTGGTAATTGACCCTGTTGTGTTTAAGAAAGAAATAGACGCATTAAAAGCTTTAAAAGTTAATTTAAGCAATCTGTTTATTTCCAGGAAAGCACACCTTATCCTTCCTTCACATCGTTTACTTGATGCAGCATCTGAGGCTTCAAAAGGGGTGGGGAAAATTGGTTCAACATTAAGAGGAATCGGGCCTACTTATATGGATAAAACCGGGCGGAATGGTTTAAGAATAGGTGATATTTTCAGCAGTGATTTCAAAGAAAAATATGGTTTCCTGAAAAAGAAACATACCGATATTCTGAAACAATACAATTTTGAATACGAACTTGAATCAAAAGAAGCTGAATGGTTTGAAGGGATTGAGCTGATCAGAAGTTTTCAGGCTATCGACAGTGAGTATTTGATGAATAAATATTTAGCAGAGGGTAAAACAGCACTGGCAGAAGGTGCGCAGGGGACTATGCTCGATATAGATTTTGGATCTTATCCTTTTGTGACATCCTCGAATACCATTTGTGCAGGTGCATGCACAGGTCTTGGCGTTCCCCCAACAAAAATCGGGGAAGTTATGGGAATTGTTAAAGCTTATTGTACCCGGGTTGGAAGTGGACCTTTCCCTACTGAACTTAATGATGAAACAGGCGAGAATCTCAGGAGAATTGGCCACGAATTTGGTGCTACCACCGGAAGGCCTCGCCGCTGCGGATGGCTGGATATTCCTGCACTTCGCTATTCTGTAATCATCAATGGTGTTACACAGATTATTCTAACCAAATCGGATGTGCTTTCTACCTTCGAAAGCATTAAAATATGCACTCAATATAAAATTAACGGTAAGCTTACTGATCAGCTTCCATTCGACGTGAATGTTGCGATTGAACCCGTATATAAAGAATTTAAAGGCTGGAAAAAAGATATTACCGATGCTCAAACTGTTCAGGATTTGCCTGCAGAACTTTTGGAATATATCAGTTTTATTGAAAAGGAAGTAGGAGTTCCGGTGACCATTGTTTCGGTTGGCCCTGACAGAAAGCAAACGGTGTTTAGAAAATAAGAGGCTGTTTAAAAAGCAGGAAGAGACTTCGACTGCTCTCAGCCTGACCATTGAAAGTCAATTAATTGTCACATTGAGCGGAGTCGAAATGCGATAATTAATTGACTTTTTAAACATCCGCTTTATTCCTTCTTTTTCTCAACTGAATTGGAAGGTAAATCTAATCCGTAGCCAGAAGTTTTATCATTATGTTTTAATAGAAAAGCAAAAATTACACCTATAATCCCAAAACCTACAAACATTACCATTGTGGGAGTGTAATTCAAAACCGAGCCATGTTTTAGCATCTCTGAGGTTATACCGGGATTGGTGTTGTCTAAAATAATTCCCGCAGCAATAGGTACAGCGAACAATCCCAGGTTCTGCATCGAAAACATGGTACCATAAGCAGTGCCGATTTTATTTGTGCTTACAATTTTAGCAACCGATGGCCACATTGCGGCTGGTACAAGTGAAAATGCAATTCCTAGTAAGCTGATTAGTATATAAGGATTAACATGGGTAAAAGTAAACAATAAATGGATCACCACTAAAATTGACGATCCAAAAATCATAAATAATGTACCTTTACCAATACGATCAACCAAATAACCAAAAATAGGAGTGAAGATTACGGTACTCAAAGGAAGCCACGATGCTATATCTCCTGCCGTTTTTTCCGGTACATTGAATTTGTTATGAAAGAAATCGGGTGCATATTTTAAAAAAGGAAAAACTGCGGCATAAAATGTTACACAAAGTATAGTGATATAAATAAATGAGCGGTTAGAAATGAGGTCGATAAAATCCTTAAAACGAAACTCTTCTTCCTTATCTAAAAGGTTTTCCTGTTTAATCTGCCTGTCTAATTTAAGGTCGAGAACCATATAAACTAAAAAACCAAGTAAGGCAATAGATATTAAACTAACAGCAAACCAAACCGGAGTTGTCCAATCGGGTTCCATCATTCTTGGCCCTAAACGAAAAGCAAGAGTCGATCCTATTCTTGCAATACCAAGGTTGATTCCAAAAGCAAGAGCAATTTCTCTTCCTTTAAACCATTTTACAATTGTTTTACTTATTACGACAATACTGGTTTCGGCACCTAAGCCAAAAAGGAGCATTCCCAATGCCATCATTTTTACCTGAGGGGAGAAACGTGTTAAGAAAGAACCCATAAAGTTAAAACCAAAACCACCATTACCATAATATGTTGTTGTGCCATAGGCTGTAACAAATGCGCCAAATACCATGAAAACAACAAACACCATTCCTGTTATCCTGATACCTATTTTGTCAAGTATAATGCCTCCAAAAATGGCCATCAGCAAAAATGTGTTCGGAAAAGCATAAAAGCCCTGTACCCAACCATAATCTTCTGATGAAAAACCCAAATGTTCCTGCAGAGCTGATTTCAGAGGAGCCAGTGCATCATAAAAATAATAATTGGCGGCCATAACATAGCTGATCAATAAAAGTACGCCCCATCTGGCAGAGGCAGAATCTCTTAATACTTGCTTAATTTTATTCATTTTTAAAAGCTCAGAATTAACTTATTGAATTGCTAAAATTAACAATTCCCTCAGCAAACTTTTCCCACGAGAGTTTTTCTTTTAGCTGAATTATATCATGTTTCATTTTAAGCTTCATGACATTATTGAAATACAGTTTGATAGCTTCAGCAATAGATTGACTTTCAGCTTTAGGAACTACCAATCCGGTGGATCCATGTTCAATAGCTTCTTTTAAGCCGCCAACATCGGTAGCAATTATAGGAACTTCAAAATGATAAGCAATAGATGTAATTCCACTCTGGGTTGCCGATTTATAGGGAAGTATGCATACATCGGCAGCACTGAAAAAAGTTGGAACTTGGTTGTCGGGAATATAATCGTTAAACGTAAAAATATTGTCTTTCAAAGGGGACCTGTTTATCATGGCTCTGTATTTTTCGAAACTGCCATAACTTTCTCCTGCTATAATTAAATTATATGAATTGTCGAGCTTATTAAATGCTTCAATTAAAAGATCAAGTCCTTTATAATCCCTTATAAAACCAAAAAAAAGCAGGTTTTTTTTATTAGCATTAATTTTTAATTTATTACAGGCATCTTCTCTTTCTATGGGTGTTCCAAAATGGGTGTATAATGGATGATCCATCCTAAGGCATTTAGCATCGGGCTTCAATTTATAAAGATCGTGCATTACAGCATCACTCATGGCGATAAATCCGTGATTTCTGTTTAAAAAATATTTGGTAAGTGCAGTATCAAAAAACCTTTTCTCGTGCGGAATCACATTATCCAGAATGGCAATAATTTTTGTTTCATTGAAAAGCTTTCCTGCAACAAATCCGGTTGAAGGTGCCAAAAACGACATCCAGTATCTTGTAATTAATAAATCGGGATTAAATTCTTTAATAGATTTGGCTGTGCTGTAATAGCTTATCGGATTTATAGAATCAAGAACTCTATGGGAAGGTATTGGATCAGCATTTTTGTCATTTTCCACCATTTGGGTTTTTCCCGGAAATAACAAAGACGGATATTGCCTTTTAAAAGTAAACGCCTTTACTTCATGATCAATTTCCAGTTTTCTATATATGGAAGCGTTAAATTGGGCAATTCCTCCACGATATGGATAAAAAGTTGACAATATTGCAATGCGCATTATTTTAATAATTATGTTTTAACAATAAATAAGGTCAGAATAAATTATGCGATTTGTAAATTTAAACTGAACCTCTGGCTATTTAGCTTATCACAAGCTAAAGATAGCCCATTATCGTTGAACTGGCAAATATTAAAATAATGAAGGTTTCTTGTTAATTGATTACGAGATTATTAATTGCTTCAGAGGAGTTATAGTATTTTTTCTTGTATTTTAAATATTTGGGGTTTCCACATATATCATTCATAATGTATTCGTTAAATTCAAGGAGTTCTTTTCCAAGATTATGTTCTACAGCTATTTTATCGGCACGGATTTCAGTTGCAATTCTGCCCTTTTTCGAAATATATGCAATCATAAATTTAATCAAGCCAAAATTTGAAAGTTGCGAATAATCTTTGATGTGTCCAAGCTCGTGTCCTAAAACTCCGGTTAAAGCTTCCGGTGATATCCTTTGCATAAGGTTTTTTCCGGAACATGTAGTATTATTCATTACTATCCTGTATGTTCGGTTATTACGTTTATGAAAAAGAAATCCCAAAGTTGGAACAGCCTTCATGGATGTAAATATAGATGCATAGCAAAATTTTATCTTAATATTTCCCAATTCCGGATAATGCGATAAACTTATCAGGATTTCTCTTTCAAGTTCTGTGGGTATTTTTTTGTTAAAAGAGTATAATTCTCTGAGATTATTTAAAATAATTAGTGAAGAGTCATTTTTTTCAAAGTTGTTATCAGTCTTTGCTGATAAAGATGTTGTGAATATAAACAGTATAAAAAAAATAAAATATTTGATCATTGCTCCTCCTCTCATTCTCCTTTTTTTTATTCATACGGGAAATAGATTATTAGGTTTTGTGATAGACTTATTTTTATAAAGTCAAAAGAAAAGTAATTATTGTAATGAAGGTCTTGGAAAAAATTAGTACTTTGTACTTTTACTAACTACAATTTATAAAAATGACTACAACTAGAAGAAATTTTATCGGAACATCTTTAAAAGTTGCAGGAGGTACTGCAATCCTTTCAGGTATTGGTATTCATTTATATGGAAAATTTTCAGGTGCTAATGATAAAATGGTTGCTGGTTTAATTGGTTGTAAAGGCATGGGTTTTGCCGATCTCAAGGCTTTTTTAGCCCAGGCAAATACCGAATGTGGCGCTCTGTGCGATGTCGACGAAAATGTTTTGAATGAAAGAGCTGTTGAGGTAGAAAAAATACAAGGCAAAAAACCTAAACTATTCAAAGATTTTAGAAAGCTTCTCGAAGAAAAATATTTGGATGTAATAATTATTGGTACTCCTGATCACTGGCACTGTTTGCCATTTGTATATGCATGCCAGGAAGGAAAGAACATTTATTGTGAAAAGCCTCTTTCCAATTCCATCGAAGAAATTAACCTGATGGAAAAGGCAGCAAAACGATATAATAATGTTGTTCAGATAGGTCAATGGCAGCGGAGCGATCAACACTGGCAGGATGCAGTTGCCTATGTACATTCCGGTAAGCTGGGCAAAATCAGGACTGTGAGGTCATGGTCGTATCAGGGTTGGATGAAATCAGTACCTGTGGTACCTGATAGTTCGGTTCCATCGGGTGTTGATTATGATTTCTGGCTGGGTCCAGCTCCACTTCGCCCGTTTAATCAAAACCGGTTTCATTTTAACTTTCGCTGGTTTTGGGATTATGCTGGAGGGATGATGACCGACTGGGGTGTGCATATACTCGATTATGCTCTTTTTGGTATGAAGGTTTCATCTCCCAAATCGATTATGGCAATGGGCGGTAAATATGCCTATCCTGAGGATGCTTGCGAAACTCCAGATACTTTACAGGCATTATTTGAATTCGATGGTTTTACATTATTATGGGATCATGCCATTGGAATTGATGGTGGTTATTATGGCCGTTCGCACGGAGTCGGTTTTGTGGGGAATAACGCAACTCTGGTAGTTGACAGGGATGGCTGGGAAGTTATTCCTGAAACTGAAAACAAAAAACCTAAAATTGAAAAAGTGGGATTACAAAGAGGACAGGGCAAAGGTTTAAACAACCATATGATGAATTTTATCGATTGCATAAAGGACAAAAGCAAAATCCCCAATGCAGGTATTGAAATCGGAGCCAATATTGCACGAGTTGCCCATTTGGGAAATATAGCCTTTAAAACTGGCAGAAGATTGTATTGGGATGAAACTAATTCTAAGTTTATCAAGGATAATGAAGCCGATGGATATTTAAAGGCAAACTATCGCAAACCTTGGGAACTGCCAAATTTAGGCTAAAAAACTACTTCAATAATTTTGGCTGATAACGATTAGCTAAATACTAACAGCTAATTAGCTGTTAGTATCACTTTATCTCTTTTTCAACTTTGTATTCATTTCTTTCGCTTGAATTCCGGGAAATGAGTTCACCTAAAAATCCTGCTAGAAACAATTGAGATCCAATGATCATCGTAGTGAGGGCTAAGTAAAAATAAGGGTTTGTGGTCAGCAATGGAGCTCTTACGTGGCTGATCACATAATATAGCTTCATTGATCCAAGGTATAAGGTTGCGATAAGCCCTAATCCAAACATAATTGTCCCTAATGAACCAAAAAAATGCATAGGCCTTTTTCCAAATTTTGAAATAAACATAATGCTCAACAAGTCTAATGGTCCGTTTATAAACCTTTCCAAACCAAACTTGGTTACACCGTATTTCCTTTTTTGGTGCAAAACTACTTTTTCGCCAATTTTTCTAAATCCTTCTTTTTTGGCCATATAGGGAATGTAGCGGTGCATTTCACCGTAAACTTCCACACATTTAACAACTTCGTTTTTGTATGCTTTTAAACCGCAGTTAAAATCGTGGAGATTTATACCACTCATAAGGCGCAATGTGGCATTGTATAATTTTGTTGGTATTGTTTTCGAAATTGGGTCGAACCTCTTTTTCTTCCATCCTGATACAAGATCGTAACCTTCTTTGGTAACCATCCTGAATAGTTCGGGTATTTCTTCAGGACTATCCTGTAAATCGGCATCCATAGTAATTACCACATCGCCTTGCGCTGCTTCAAAACCTTTTTGTAAAGCGGCCGATTTTCCATAATTACGGCGAAGCTTTATGCCTTTTATATTTTTGTCAGTATTTGATAATGATTCTACAACCTGCCAGGATTTGTCACTGCTTCCATCATCAATTAATACAATTTCAAAAGTATAGCCATTTCGGACCATGACGTCTTCAATCCAGCTTACCAGTTCAGGAAGCGATTCTTCTTCATTAAAAAGGGGAATAACTACAGAGATATCCATTGAGGGAAATTTTCAGCAAAAATAGGAGCAATTTTCGTAAAAAAAAACCCTGTATAACTTACGAGCATTATACAGGGTTTTTAAGCTTATTATTTTTTTTATTCCGATTTGATTGTCGTCATATCCTTGTTAAAAGAGTCTCCATCTTTTTTAACAATAGCAGAAGTAATTAGGGAAATTATGAAGCCAAAGAATACTGAAACAAATAACCCACCTAAAATCATAAATGGGATAAAAAACTTTTTTGTCATTTCCTGCGCCTTGTCAATTTGTTCTTCAGGCATTCCTTTTTCTAACATTTTATCCTGAGATTCAGTTATTATTCTGTTTACTAAATCAGTATCGATAACTGTATACAGAATAACCATAAAAATTATTGTTAAAACTGCGGAGAATAAACTAATTAAAACTCCGGTGCCTAAAGCTTTTCCATACGAAATAAATCCATCCAGCGATTGGTCCCTGTAAGCTTTTGTACCTAAATAGATTCCTGCGAAAATAAGTATATAACTCACATATGAGGCTGATTTGTTAAGCATAAGGTCAGAAAAATACAGAATCAGGGTATATACAATTACGGCAAATCCTGTTATTAATCCCCATGTTAAGGCTGTTTGAACCTGGCTTGGTTTTGTGTTGTTTTCCATTGGTTTGATAGTTTTTAAGGTTGTGTAGGCAAATATAGCTTTTTTTGTTTTAGCATTTATTTTAATTTTCTCCCAATTTAACTGTTACTATTCCCATTTATTTTTATACTTTTGCGCCGGGTAAGTCTTATACGATCAGCTCCTGCTGAACTCCCCCAGGTTCGGAAGGAAGCAAGGGTAAGCGGTTGAGCGGTGCGATATAAGTAGCTTACCCATTTTTTCCCCTTTCACATATGCTCAATAGTGTTGAAACCATCGAATTCATTAACACTCTTGTAAAAAAAGAAAATCCTTTTCTGTTTATCATCGATTTCGATAAAGAAAATAATATTGTCCTGCCACTTGACAAGCTTTCTGAAAATAAAATATTTTATAAAATTCCCGGATCCGATAATATTATTGCCCCTGAATTATGGCCAATTCTGCAAAAATTTGATAAAACTCCTATTTCATTTATCCATTACGAAAAGCTTTTTGTTGAAGTACTAAATGAAATTCAACTGGGCAATACTTTTCTGTTGAATCTAACTGTTCCTACAAATATAGAATCGAATTTAAACCTTTACGATTTGTTTATTGTTTCACAAGCCAGGTATAAGCTTTACTATAAAAATGAGTTTGCATTGTTTTCACCAGAGAGTTTTATAAAGATAGAAAACAACATCATAAAAACTTTTCCAATGAAAGGGACAATTAGCGCTGTTATACCTAATGCCAGAGAAGTAATTATTAACGATTCAAAAGAAGCTGCTGAGCATGCTACCATTGTCGATCTACTCAGAAACGATTTAAGCATGGTAGCTACTGATGTAAGAGTGAAACGTTTCAGGTATGTTGAAGAGCTTAACACTAATCAGGCTCCGATACTTCAGGTGAGCTCTGAAATTAGGGGCAAGCTCAAAAAAAATTATAAAGAAAATTTAGGAGACATTATTTTTTCGTTACTTCCTGCAGGATCGGTAACCGGAGCACCGAAAAATAAAACTGTTGATATAATTAAAAAAGTAGAATTATGTCCCCGAAAATATTATACTGGTATATTTGGGGTATGGGATACCAAAAAACTCGACAGTGCTGTAATGATTAGATTTATCAGAAACGAAGACGGAGAATTATGGTATCACAGCGGAGGCGGAATTACATTTCAGAGTGATTGTGCCTCCGAATATAATGAAGTAATTGAAAAAGTGTATGTTCCCATTCGTTGAATCGATAAAATATTCTAATTATCTGCACTATAATCTGAAATATCATCAGGCAAGACTTGATGATACACGATCAAGATTTTATCCGGGTGTCAAGCCAGTAATGTTAAAAGAAGTTTTGGTGCCTCCAGCAGAAACGATTGAAGATAATATTTATAAATGCAGAGTTATTTATGGGGAAAGTATCTCAGAAATTACCTACGAATTATATACTCCAAGGATTATTGATCAATATTACCTGCTTGACTGTCCTGAATATTTTGATTATTCTTACAAATTTACCGATCGTTCTATGTTTGATAATGTGAGAATTAATCTTAAAAAAAACGAGGATTATATTTATATCCGAAATGGATTAATTACCGACACCTCGTTTGCAAACCTCATATTCAGTGACGGAAATAGCCTGTTTACTCCTGCCGATCCATTGCTAAAAGGTACAAAAAGGGCATATTATATCAAGCAAGGTATTGTTAAAGAAGAGGAGATAAAAGTTAATGATTTGAAAAAGTTTAAATACCTGCAAATAATTAATGCAATGATAGATTTGGAGTCTTTGCAAACTTATCCTTGCGAACGACTGTTAATTTCTAAACTAGTTCTGAAATGAAGTATCTATATATAATAAGTTTTCTTTTTTGCTCGCTTACCAAAGACGTTTTTGGACAATGTACAATTAAATACCAGCCTTTTAAGGGAGGTGAAGTTGTTAATTTCGATGCTTATTATAATTGGGGATTTATTTGGATTCATGCTGGTAATGTGCAGTTTAGTATAATCGATAAGAATTATAAAAATGAATCGGTTTTTTACCTGGAAGCAACGGGTAATTCCCTTAAAACTTACGATTGGCTTTTTAAAGTAAGGGATAAATACCAAACTTTTGTAGATAAAGAAACCTTACTTCCTTATTTTTATGAAAGAAATACTTATGAAGGTGGTTATAAGGCTTTTGAACAATATCATTTTAACTATTCAAAAAAAAAGGTTTTTGGATCTATTCAAAATAACGATATTCCTTTTACCCGTGATACTTTAAAGCTTTTGACCTGTACTTTTGATGTTCTCTCAGCTATATATTTTTGCAGAAGCATGGATTTTTCCAGTTTCAAATTAAATGAGCGAACGCCTATTTCTACCATTATCGATAATAAAATCTACAATATTTATTTTCGATATCTAGGTAAAGAAATCATTGAAAATAAAGACAAAAAAAAATATCGTTGTTATAAGTTTTCGGCACTTATGGTAGAAGGTACTATTTTTAAAGGTGGCGAAGATATTACCGTATGGGTTACCGATGATGATAACAGAATACCAATTCTGGTCGAAGCCAAAATTCTTATTGGTTCTGTGAAAGCTTATTTCACCGATGCCACAGGTTTAAAGTATCCAATAAATTCATTATTGGATTAACTGCTTATCCACTTCGGGCAAGTGTTGTTATTTAATAAAGATTTCACTCTGCCTGCCTGCTGCAGGCAGGTTCGGAATGACAATAAAAAACTTGATATATGGGTGGGGAGAGAGGTTGGCGAAGCCAGCCTCTCTCCCCACCGCTTCAACTGACCAAAGTCTGTCATTCCGAATGAAATGAGGAATCTTATTTTATGTCGAACTCTGGTTAACTTTTAATTAGTTTCCAGAAAGAACTTGCTTGAAAAGGATAAGCAGTTTTGATTAATAATTAATGTATTGTGCATCTAAGCTAATAGCTTATTGCTATCTTCTTTTGCATATTTTAATTTTGTAAAAGATGTATAATGGCGATAATTAACTTTTTAACAAAATTAGTTTTGATTTTGATACAAGTTTTTTTCAACGTTTAGTGGCTATTATAAAATTATTTTATAAATTTAAGAGGTTCAGAAACAAGCCAAATACCAAATGTCTATGACAAATATTAAACATAAAAAGGGTACAATAGCAATATTAACAGGAGGAGGAGATGTTCCTGGGTTAAATCCTGCCATCAGGGCTATTACACTTAGGGCATTGCAGGAAGGATACCAGGTATTGGGCTTACGCCGTGGATGGGCTGGGCTCCTTGAACTTATCCCAAATAAGGATGCCGATAACAGTGAAACATTCATGGTACTTACTGAAGAAATTGTTAACAGGGCAGGACGAACTGGGGGTACATTTTTACATACTAGCCGTACCAATCCGAGTAAAATTCCGGCGGAACTTGTTCCGGCTCATCTGAAATCCAGGTTCAATCAAAAAGAAAATGATCTCACCTCTATTATCGTTGAAAATCTCGATTTTTTAGGAGTAGATTTTTTGATCCCAATAGGAGGTGACGACACTTTAACTTATGCTGTAAGGCTTTACGAAGAAGGAGTGAAGATTATAGCTATCCCAAAAACTATGGATAACGACGTTCCTGGTACCGATTATTGTATAGGATTTAGTACCTGTATCACCAGGATTATCAATATGACAAACACGCTTCGTACCTCTGCAGGATCTCATGAACGTATTTTGGTTGTTGAGATTTTTGGCCGCTATGCCGGTTTTACTGCCATGCTCCCAACAATGGCAGGTGCTGCTAGCAGGTGTGTGATTCCGGAACATAGGTTTAATATCGAAAAGCTTACAGAATTATTGGTTGAAGACCGTTATCGGACTGCCAGCAGGTATTCGGTGGTGCTTGTATCCGAAGGTGCTACTTTTGATGGTATGGACGAAATGCTCTATCAGAGCAATGAAAGAGATATGTATGGACATCAAAAGCTCGGTGGGATTGGCAGCGTGATTGCTGAAAAAATAAAGCTTATTTCTCCAACATATAATAAAGGAGTAAAACTCAATACTATTAGTCAGCAACTTGGATATTTGGTGCGTGGTGGAGATCCTGATGCAATAGATACAATTGTTCCTATGGCCTATGGAAATCTGGCACTCGACTTAATTATGAAAGGAATACATGGACGATTGGTTGTTTTACGCAATGGACGGTATGATAATGCTCCAATTGATGTTGTTGTTGGTTCCCGTAAAGTTGTCGATGTTCGAAAATATTACAATACCGAACGCTTACGTCCACATTACAAGAGCTTTGAATTTCAGCCATTATTTATTATGACCGGAGGTTCATTCTGATTCTATTCGGGGAAAGCTTGTATTAGCAATTCTTTTGGCGCTATTTTGAGAAGATAAGATTCAGATGATATTTTAGCTTTTTTGAAATTCCAGGCTGAATCTCTGCTGTCGAAAATTCCTGTGGTTATAAAATGAAACTTGCCCCTGATAATTAAAGAACGCTCCTGTTTTTGTATTTAATTTATAAAAATTACGTTTTGCATTTTGTTTTAATCTGAAAACACCAGTGCAAATTGTCCATCGTTCTTTCAAAACAGTAGCTGTATTTTGTATTTGCGAAGAAGATAAAGAGGTTTCAATAATTTTTTCGGCGTTGTTAAATGTATTTCGTCTCAGGCTATCCTGATAGTTTTTATATACAGATAACGTATCGATATCATTTATTGTGAGGGGAAATTCATAAAATGTGCAGGAATTTACAAGTACCAAAAGTGGTAGTATTAATAAAAGTTTTCGGATGCAAAGGTTATTAAATTTCATTGGTAACAAAAATATAAAAACCTTTACAATTGAATTGTGTTAGTAATCAAAAATATAAGCCATTACATCATAAAAATTTCAAGTTTTAATTAAAATTATAACTATGATTAATCTTTCAACTACTTATCTCGGATTAGACTTAAAGAATCCTTTGATTGCTGCCAGCTCAGGAATTACTTCAAATTTGACCAATCTTATAGAGCTTGAAAATAGAGGTATAGCAGCTGTAGTATTAAAATCACTTTTTGAAGAAGAAATTGTGTCAGAGATAAATTATCGGATGCAGGATATGAACAAGCAAGGTTTTATTTATCCTGAAACACTCGATTTTTATGAAAAATCCCAGGATGCCTCCGATGAATCTACCATTAAGTATCTTGAATTAATTAGGGATGCTAAAAAGCATTTACATATTCCAGTAATTGCCAGTATTAATTGTGTCACTGCTGGTCAATGGACTTATTTTCCCCGTGAATTGCAAAATGCCGGAGCTGATGCATTGGAACTGAATTTATTCATTCTTCCTACCGATATGAGAAGAACAGGAATGGAAACTGAAAATTTGTATTTTTCAATTATCGACGAAGTTAAAAAACAAGTTTCTATTCCGGTTTCTGTTAAAACAAGTTTTTACTTTTCCAACCTTTTGGAAATGTTAACACGTATTTCGGAGAAGGTAGACGGATTGGTGCTTTTTAATCGTTATTATGCCCCAGATATAGATATTGATACATTGCAGGTTACAAATGGTAATGTTTTAAGTCACCCTGAAGATCTGGCATTAACCTTACGATGGATTGCCCTTGCAGCCGACAGAATTTCGTGCGATTTAGCTGCTACAACCGGAATTCACGAAGGAAAAGATTTAGTGAAAGTAATACTTGCAGGTGCCGATGCAGCCCAAATAGCCTCAGTTTTTTATTTAAAAACCTTTGGCCATATTGAAAAAATGCTTAAAGATTTAGAAAACTGGATGATTTCAAAATCCTTTGATAAGATCGATGATTTTAAAGGTTTATTGAGCCAGCAAAATGTTAATAACCCTGCCGCATACGAGAGGGTTCAGTTTATGAAATACTTTCGTGGCTATAAATTGAGTTGAAAATTTTAAAGTGTGTTAAGTGCTTTAATGTTATGGTATTCAAATTCAAAATCTATTTCGAAACAATCTACAAATTGCTTTTTCATTGCTCTTTTTAAAGTTGCCGGATCTTCGCAATAATAAATAAATGCACCACCACCTCCAGCTCCGCAGATTTTTCCGCCATAAGCTCCATTTTGTTTTGCAAACAGATACATGGAGTCAAGGTATTCGTTTGATGTAGCTGGGGCAAGTTGTTTTTGAGCCATGAAATTCAACTCCATTATCCTGGAGCATTCAATAAAATCGTTGCTTAATAAAGCTTTGTAAAACAACTGTCCATAAGAAGCAATTAATTTCAATGCTTCTTTTCCCTGCGGCGATTTATAGTTTTGATATACCTGCTCCACTGCCGATTGTGCGTTTCTTGAAACACCCGTATGTAGCAATAGAAGATTATGTCTGAATTTTTCAAGTGTTTCCCTTGTAATAATTGTTTCAAGAGGATGAGCGTAATCCTTACCAAATTCAAAACAGTTGAATCCGCCATAAACAATCGAATATTGATCTTGCCTGCCAATTGCCCAGTTTAGTTCCTTGTTTTCTAGGTTAAATAAATCTTCTGCTATGGTTGTCAACGTTTTTGAATCGCTGTTATAATTTTTTGCGCTAAGCATTTCAAGTAATTTTGCGGCAGTAGAAGTACTCAATCCACTCCCGCGGGGATAACCTGAAAAGTTAAATCGTCCTGCTTTATATTCGATCAATGGTTTTATGGCAACATTCGACACATAACCTTTCTCTCCTTCCATTATAAAAGGAACATCAGTCCAGCCTCCGGCAAAATCGATTCGTAAAGGGGCTTTGAACGAAAAATTAATTCTGTCAATAATCCTTGTTGTGGAGGTAGGTTCAAGTTCTTCTGGGACAATGCGTTGAACCAGTCCTATATTAATACCTAAGCTGTCGCAAATAGCTTTTTTCTGGGCTAATCCCGAATCATCATCGTTGAGGATAAATGTATCTGGACGTAATTGTTCCAATATATTTTTAAAGTCAATTTTTCCCGGTAATATAATTTCATCGTTTAAAACTGCATAATCCACATCCTGAAGAGAGGCGATAAGATAAACCCTGTTATTTTCAGGATTTACAGGACGACCCGGACCCTTTAGCTCGCTAATTACAATATCGCGGCCCACGCCAACCACCAAAATATCGCCAAACTCCTTACACTGGTTAAAAAAAACTGCGTGACCTGATTGCAGGATATCATAGCATCCTGTGCAAAAAACAATTTGCTTTCCGGGATTTGACTTTTTAATATTGGCTAAGTCGGTAACTTTTAGAACTTTTGATTTTATCTTCTCAAACATGTCGATTATATATAATTGCTGTGCATTTTTCTGCTATGCAATTTTATCAAAAATTATCGAGAAATTGGTTTAATTTTTTATTGAAGCGAATTCAGCGATTAGTGGGCTCTTGGTAAACAGTTGCTATAGCTATTAAAGTAAAGGTAAATAGGTGATGCAAGGGTAATTACCCAATGTTCATGAGTAAAGGTAGAAATATCTTTCCTTTTACCTTTTCTTATTTCCTTTTATCAGCAGGCACAGCCTGCGACCATAATCCGACGGCGGCGCAGCCGACCTCCGAACGGCTCCGATAATAAATTATAGCCTCAGGTCCGAAGGTCCACCTGCCTTTAAATTTTGCGATAATGCAAAACCATCAATTGGGTTCCTGTTGCAAACCGAATAATTGACTTTTGTATTGATCAATGCATGATAAACAATACCTCCGGTAGCACTTTTTGCTTCAAGAATTTGTCCACCGCCATTAATAACCACGTCGTCATCATAAAAATCAGGAAAAGTATTCTTTTGATCAATATTAATAAACCAAACATTTTGTTTTACTGCTACAAAAGCATCTATCGGGTCTTTCCTCATTGAGACGCTCCATTTGAGTGTCGAATTTGATAATATTAAAAATGGTTTCGATAATTAATTCTAATAATAAAATGTGAATATATCAGAGATTCATCACAAAATGAACGTTTCTTTTTTATCATTGTTTCTTTATGAAATGCAATTTATTGACCTTGATTCTTTCGTTTTGTTGAAAAATATACAAATTACTTATGTTTAGAAAATATTTTATTCTGTTTTGTCTTTATTATGGTCAAAATTTAACAGCTCAAACCGATACTCTAAAAATTGATACTGTAAAAGTTAATGCACTTGAAGAGGTTGAGGTGAAAGCGATGTACAGTAATATTGTTACAAGGCGATTTCCAGCAACGGTTTATGCAATCAGAAATAATGAAGGAGACATTCTTTTGCCGGTTAATATCAACGAAAGCTTAAATAAAATACCATCAATATATGCGCATACAGGATCTTTCAATACAAGCCGAATTACCATGCGTGGAATTGGGACCCGCTCTCTTTACGGCACCCGAAAAATTAACGCCTTATTGAACAATATTCCTCTTACTTCGGGTGAAGGTGATACATTTATCGATGATATCGACCTTAAATTGATTGACCGAATAGAAGTAATTGGTGGGCCTACTTCTGGAATTTATGGTCCGGCATTGGGCGGGAGCATTCTTTTATTTAGTAAACCTTTAAATGGGAAAAGCTTTTTAAAAATTAATTCAGGTGCCGGATCATACGGTATGTTTCAAAATGCAGTAACCGTTGACCTTATTAAAAGTAGTTCAGGTTTATCGGTTTCTTATAAAAATGTGCATTCCGATGGTTATAGACAAAATAACAGCTATAATCGTAACTCAGCCCTTGTAAATTATAATTTCCATAGCACTCGTTCCGAATGGGATTTTTTATTGTTATTTACTGATGTTAAAGCTGGAATACCAAGTTCAATTGATAGTTTTACTTTTGAAAACAATCCACGTTCTGCAGCTGCCACATGGGCCAAAACCAAAGGAAGGGAAGATACACAAAGACTTTTAACCGGTCTGACTCATCAATATACATTTTCACCAACATTATCTTCATTTGTAACTATTTATGGTTTGTATAAAAAATCACAGGAGATCCGACCTTTTGATATTCTTCACGAAGATGATTTGTCGGGAGGTGTAAAGTTGCATGTGAAAAAGAAGATTTCAAAGCTTGAGGGATTGACCTTAACTCCTGGGTTATCAGTGTTTTTGGAGAAGTACCGTCCTTCATTGTTTGAAAATATGGGCGGAGTAGGGGAGAAAGGTGGCAAAATAGCTGAAAACATAGAAAATATTTATCATGCAAATGCATTTTTAATTGCTGAATATATCCCCAACCTAAAAAATTACATTAGTATAAGTTTGAATATTAATAAAATCGGAATAACTGATCAGAATATTTTTACTTCTGCCGTTGAACAAAAGTATCAGCATAATATTAATTTTTCACCTCGTATCTCTGTTTCACATCAAATAATGTTAAATCATTTTGTTTTTGGCAGTATAAGTCATGGCTTATCTTATCCATCTATTCAGGAAATTTTATATCCCGATGGAACTATTAATAATGATGTAAAACCAGAGAAAGCCTGGAGTGCCGAAATAGGATTTAAAGGCATACAATTGTTTAACGAAATAAAATATTCAATGTCGTTTTATTATATGCCTGTAAATGATTTAATTGTTCCTGATCGTATTGCTGAGGATACCTATATAGGAAAAAATATTGGAAAATCTTTACACACCGGGATTGAAATATTATTAGGGAAAACCACCTCACTGGATCGGGATTCATGGTTTTACCTGGGCGATTATAACTTGTCGTTAACATTGCAATCGAATAAGTTTAAAAGGTTTTCAGCAGAAAGCGATACATTAATAAATAATGAATTACCGGGAGTTCCTGGGAAAAAAATGTTTATATCTATGCTATTTAAAATCAAAAAAAGCTTTTTTATTGAACCCGAAATTTACCTGAATGATAAAACCGCAATGAACGATGAAAATAGCAAAATGTATAAGGGTTATAATATTTCTAATCTAAAGTTTGGTTATAAGTTGAAAAGAGATCGTTGGGAATTTAAAATTTCATCAGCTGTTAATAATCTTTTTAATAAAAAATATGCATCAATGATACTTATTAATGCCCCATCTTCAAATACAAGACCTCCCCGTTTTTATTATCCGGGGTTACCCCGCAATTATTATTTCTCAGTTTCAGCAGGTTTTCAGATTTAAGATACATTCTTTTACGAGTTCAGGAAAGTTTCTCAACTTTTAATATGAAGTTCGCAATTGTATTTTTTACATAGTTCTTGATTTGTATTTACTCTATTTAATAGTTTGATCTTCATGTTTTATTCCCAAAATAAACATTTTTTTTATAATCAATACTGAATAAATTTCTTGAAATTGATATAATTTCCTTAAATTTATCAACAAATAAAGCTTAACTAATGTGATAGATATCACATGTATATAGATTTAAGAAATTTAAAGATATTTTTGCTAACCACAGAATAAAAAATTTTATGGCCAGGAATGAATCCCTCGAGGAGTTGGTATTGCGTAGGAATAAGAGATTGTTGAGTTTTTTTATTTCGAATGGGTTTAGTATCAGGATAGTAGGAGATGAGCAGAAGCCTGCCATTATTTTAGATGAGACCAGTGTTCTATCGTGTTTTGTTAAGAATTTTGATTTGTTTTTTACAAAAGCTCCTTTTAGTGATGAGGTAGTAAGGCAATTCAAGCTTAAACACGATCCTGAAGTAACTTCCTTAGAAATACAAGAAGCAATTGATTTATGCCAGCATCGTCCCGTTTATAAGGTAAAACTAAAAAATACCGATTTGTACTTAACAGGCTATAATTACCTGAACAGTGAAGATGGAGTTGGCAGGTACCCTGTTTTTGCAAGGCATCGGCCAAAGGTATATTTCGATTTGGAATATGCTGAAAAGCTCCTCATAAACCTTAATGAAGAAGGTTATGAATTGGAAGTTATTTAATTGTAAATTTGGTTTTCTGAGTAAAACCCGTCCGCAATAATTGAGGTTTTCATATTCGACTTATCTACTAATTTGGGTTCAAGTAAAATACACGATACCGGTTTAAATCCATTATCAATGGTTGAAACTGGTTTTTCAAAGCTTTCATTTGCTGCCATTTTAAATGATATTTCTGCTGCTTTTTCAGCAAGGGCTTTTAAGGGTTTGTAGATTGTTAAGGTTTGTCGTCCATTTACTATATTTCTGCAAGCTTCCAATTCGGCATCCTGTCCTGTTATTAAAACTTTACCAGCAAGTCCTTTTTCTTCCAGGGCAGAAATGCATCCTGCTGTCATCCCGTCGTACGAGGACAAAATTGCGTCAGGAATGATACCAGATAAGTTTAAGTACTGTTTTAATTCATAATATGCATTTTCACCAGACCAATCTTCAATATACACATTATATCCTATATTAATTTTTCCTTCATTGATAGGTTTTGTTAATACATCCATAATTCCTTTATTTACCAAAACTGCGTTTAAGTCAGCTTTATCACCTCCAATAAGTACAAAATTGCCTTCAGGTTTTTGTAATATGATATTTTCAGCCATTAACCTGCCAACTTTGATATTATCAAAAGATATGTAGTAATCAACATCCGAATTTTTTATCAATCGGTCGTAAGCAATAACCTGTACATTATTTTTATGGGCTTCTCTGACAATAGCGGCGGCTGTATTCATGTTTACGGAGTTTACTACCAATACTTTAACTCCATTATTTATCATTTCCCTAGCTTGTGTAATTTGAAGTTTATCGTCATATTCAGCCGATGCAACAATTGCTTCACCTCCGAGGGCGCTGATTTTATCAACAAAGTATTTCTGTTCTTTTATATACCGCTCACTTTTTGAGTTAGGAACAAGGTAACCTATTTTAATTTTATCTGAGTTACAAGCACTTGAAATTAAAATATATATGACCATTAGTGTAATCAAATACTTTAGCATAAATGGTTGTCTTTTAAGTTATTTTGTTGTTTTTATTTGATTTTCATTATAAAAGTAATAACAAGATACAATAAATTACGTAAATAGTACAAAATTACCTACAAAATACCTAATTCATGAAATGGAAAAACTTAAAAATCGGATATAAAATTGGTGCCGGTTTTCTTCTGTTAGTTATATTAACTGCTATTATAGGGCTTCTTTCGTTTATCAATATGGGTACTATTCAAAAGGAGACCAAGAGTTTATCTGAAGAATATATTCCTACTATTAACGAATCGTTTCAGCTTGAAAAAAATTGGCAGGATGTTATTCAATATTCAAATATGTACGATCGTACTGGAGAAGCATATTTTTTAAAGAAATTAAAATTAAGATTAGATAAATTTAAACAGTCACTCGATAATCTGATAGCCTTAACAGCAAGTTCCGAAAACCTAAAGAGCAGTAATGGAGTATTTGTGGATTTGCAAAACTCAATTTCTTCTTTTAAAAAGATAATGGAAGAATATGAAACTAAGAATAATTCACTTGCAGAAAGTTTAAAAGTGATTGATAAGAACGTTGAACAATTGAATGTTTTGCGTAATTCCATTTCAGCCAACACAATAGAACGCATGGAATATATTAGCTCTTCGATTTATTATGTTACTCAAAATGAAATGCCGAACAAATTATCAATAATTGAATCGGCTGTGACACGGTTGGAACAGGATTATGGGAGCAGCAATAATATTGCTATGAAAGAATTTGTAGAATCGGCCCGCAACATTCTTGTGATTTACCCTCAGGCTAAGATACTGCAACTTAAACGGATTGAGTTAGCGGGTAATATTATGTGGAACATTAAAGGAAGTTCCGATGTGGGTATTGATAAGGTAATTGCAATGGGCGATAGTACAAACCAGATTATCAAAAAAGAGAAGTTGGTAATGTCTTTCTCAATTATATTTGTGATGCTCATAGGAAGCGGATTGGTTTATCTGTTAACAAATGCCATTACAAGGCCAATTAAAAAAGGAATCGATATGGCTAATTCGCTAGCTGATGGCGATCTGACCCAAATGATTGAAATCGACAGGACTGATGAAATTGGTGTTTTAACTCATGCCTTGAATCAGGTAGGACAAAATTTTAGAGACATAATAAATAATCTGAGTGAGAATTCAAGAATTATAGAAGAATCAAGTAAGTTGTTGAACCAAACTGCAGGTGATATTGCTGATGGTACCAGGCAACAAGCAGCAGCCGCCGAAGAAGTTTCCTCGTCAATGGAAGAGATGTATGCCAATATTCAGCAAAGTGCGGATAATGCAAGGCAAACCGAAAAGATATCTCAGGAATCGGTAATTGAAATTAATAAGAGTAAAGATTCATTTCAAATGGCTACAGAGTCATTAAGAGATATTGCTGATAAAGTAAGTGTAATTAATGATATTGCATTTCAGACAAATTTGCTCGCATTAAATGCAGCCGTTGAGGCTGCACGAGCAGGAGATCATGGAAGGGGATTTGCTGTTGTAGCCCAGGAAGTACGTAAACTGGCTGATAAAAGTAAGCTGGCAGCGACTGAAATAAATGATGTTTCAAGCGCAACTATGATAATGTCAAAAACAGCGCGGCGTGAACTGGAAACCTTAATTCCTGAAATTGAAAGAACTGCTAATCTTGTAAAAGAAATAAGTTTTTCAAGCCTTGAACAGGTAAGTGGCGTTGAACAGATAAATAATGCCATTCAGCAACTTAATTCTGTAGTGCAGGGAAATGCTGAACGTTCTGATTCTATGGCCAATCAGTCCAAAAAGCTTTCGGAACAATCAAGAAAATTACGTCAGCTTATAAAAGCTTTTAATGTTTAATGAGAGGAATCTGAATACAGAGAAAAACTCACCAGTAGAAATCTAAAAGCATTTTTGAGAGTTGAAAATCTTCTTTCGAAAATGCTTTTTGCTATTGAATAAAATCCAAACTAAATAGATGATTTTTACCTCTTAATAAACTTACTTACTAAAATATTGTCACCTGAAATTAGCTTTAAAAGGTATATACCCGGACTAAATTGGGAAACGTTAATTGTAATTTCACTGCCATCGGCTTTGTTAATGTTTTCCTGAAAGTAAAGTTTACCTGACAAGCTGTATATCTTAATTTGTGATGGTTTATCCTTTAGGTCTCTGGCTTGTATTGTCAAATAATCAGATGCGGGCTGAGGGTATAATACCAGTGGTGAATTGGTTTGAGTTAAAACAGGCAGATCGGTTATGTTTTTATCTGTTAATGTTAGTGTAAATATCCCTTCACTTCCACCTCCGCTTCCGTCAACCTGTATCCAGTAAGTTTTTCCTGGCTGTACATTTATTCCGGGTATTAATGGGTTAGGATTTGTATCATTCTGATCGTCATTTGCTGCAAGAAGCAAATATTTCCCATTCAATATATCCTGATAGGAATCTGCCTCGTAAATAGCTATTTCATTGTCAAAACCATCCGATTGTAGCCCAACTTTGCCAGTTGGCGGACCTGTAAATTTAAACCAAACACTATTTTGAACAATATCCTTCCCTGTACCATATTCATCACACCAGGTTTTTAACCCGGTACACGAATCCGTTGGAGGGACTGGTTCTTTTGGTTCAATCGATGCACATAAATTAGAAAAACTTTCACTGGTGCCAAGGCCAATTTCAATGGCATTGGCAATATTATCATTTGAAACTTTTAAAAATTGAATGGAATGTTCTGCACTATCTTTGCACGTTCCATGAATGCCTGTTAAATTAATAGTAAGCTGATAATTGCTGTTAACTTCAACACTATTATTTATCTTCAATATAGCAGTATCTCCTACAATATTGCTTAGATAAAAAGGTTCAACAATTTGTTTTTTTAAATTCCAGTTATATGTATCGGCTCCTGAACCTATTAAAATCAAGGAATCAAAATTGTAATAACACAATGTGTCTTTTAAACTGGTCATTAAGTCGATATTTAGTTTAGTTCCAGCAATTATGGCATTTTTAACCTGTATTGTATCATTTCCATTTGCGTTAAAAACATTTAACAAAATTGAATAGTTACCAGCTGATGTAAATTCAACTTGTGGCGAAATTGAATTTTTATCCGTTCCATTCACATATCTGAAAGAAGAAGGAGCTATTGTCCATTCTCTGGAAGTAGGATTAAATGCTGAATTCTCAAATATAGTAACAGATGAATTAAGGCACACTTTTGATAAAGCAGATGTAAAATAGGCGTCAGGTAAATTTGTTGCAGAGAAATATCCGTCAAGAACAGTTTTTCCTGTATTTGTAGGATCCAAATATTTTTTAAGTTGATTAAACCCTGAATTATTATTTGTCCAGGAATAATTCAATTTGCCATAAAACTCTTCATCATCGCTTCCACCATGTAATTGTCCAATAATCCTTTTCTGTTTACTGAATAATGGTCCACCTGATGATCCTTCACTTGTTTTTCCCATATCAAAACTAACTAACCAATGACTTAATGGTGGTGAAGACACTCCTTCATTCCAGGACAGTGAATATTCATAAGTTGCTATCTTATCATTATCAATTGATATTTTCTTTTCTATTCCTTCGGGATGATGAATACTGACATTTTCGTTATCCTGATAATTGCCTATATCCCAACCTGCATAAAAAGGCATAAAGTCGACAGGAGGCTTACTGTTTAAGAGTAATAGAGTATGATCCGATTTTATACCGGTGGTCATTAAACGTGAACCTGATAAAGTTTTGGAGTCGTTTAAAGCGCCATTGCACGATTTTTTCTCATAATTGAAAAATGCAACCAGCGTTTTGGCAACAGTGGTATCGTCTATACAATGGTTAGCAGTTAAAAAATATGGAGTACCATCATTTGAGGTGTTATTGATTAATGCTCCTGAACATAAATACCCCGATCGTCCAACTCTGAAAGATATTTTACATACTGCATGTTTTTCATTTTGCCAATTTTTTCCTTCATAGCAGTTAACATCAATAAAGCTCCTTTGCTCTGCATTTTCTTCCTCAAATTGGAGTATGTTTTTATATGCCTGACCAATATAACCTATTTTAACAATTCCATTAAATTCTGCTTCATAAGGTTCAAAATATTCGATGATTAATTCTTTACCCGGAAAATCAGCTACGATAAAAGTCTGATCATTCTCTGCATTTTGTTTTGTAAAAGCTCCATAAACCACAGAATAATCGTTATTATAAATAAAAAGTTTAGCACCTGTCGGGATGTTAAAAGTTTTAAAAGATATTTGTATTGAAAAAGCATTTTCGGACGATATTACCTGCCTCCATATTGTTCCTTTGGGTTCATTTATTTCTGTTGAAACACCCGATTTAATATCAATATACACTTCTTCAAAGATGCTATAACGGAAAGGTGAAGGATTTTCAATATCTTCTTGTTTTAAATTGTCTGCATTAAGTTTTTTTAAATGGTATTCAGGTAATTTAACCTGCGTTTTAAGTCTGGTTTGAGAAAAAGAATAAGGCATTCCACCTTCCGATAATTGTGCAAGAGCTTCTGAACACAAAAATAGCGATAAGACTAGTATAATATTTTTCATGGATCAATTTCACTTTAATATAAAAGGTAAAGCATGATGATTTGTTTATTAAAAATACTTTAAATTATATGTATCAATGGTTATTTGATGTTTGGTGTGTGTGGTATTTTCATTTTGCTAAAATAGAAATAAAACTATACTTACTTTTCATTAATTTTGATTTTCCTAATAAAAGATATTTATGATAGTAGTTACTGGTGCTGCCGGGTTTATCGGCAGTAATATGATTTCGAAATTAAATGCTGAGAATTTTAAAGACATTGTAATTGTTGACGATTTCTCTGACCCAATAAAAAACAAGAACTTTGCAGATAAAACCTATAGTCAGACTGTTGATAGAAAAAATTTACTTGAATGGATTGATTCTAATCATCGCCTCATACAGTTTGTTATTCATATTGGAGCACGAACGGATACTACCGAATTTAACTGGGAAATTTTTGAAGAATTGAACCTTGAATATACAAAAGGTATCTGGAGAAAATGTGTCAGCTATGGTTTGCCTTTAATATATGCTTCTTCAGCTGCAACTTATGGCTTGGGAGAAAACGGTTATAACGACGACCATGATATCGTGGAGAAATTAGTGCCCTTAAACCCATATGGCCGTTCAAAAAACGAATTTGATAAATGGGCTTTACACCAAGAACAGAAACCTTATTTTTGGGCCGGATTAAAATTTTTCAATGTATATGGGCCTAATGAATATCATAAAGCAAGAATGGCGTCAGTGATTTTTCATTCGTTCAACCAGATAAAAGAAACAGGAAAAATGAAATTGTTCCGTTCTCACAGGCCCGATTTTAAAGATGGGGAACAGCTTCGCGATTTTATCTATGTTAAAGATGTAATAAGTGTTATTTTTTTTCTGATGGGAAATCGTAAATTCTCTGGACTATATAACCTTGGTACTGGTAAAGCCCGATCATTCCTCGATTTGACCCGAAATACATTTAAAGCCATGAATGTTCCTGAAAATATTAGTTTTATTGATACTCCCGAAGATATTCGGGATAAATACCAGTATTTTACTGAAGCTAACATGCAAAAGCTAAAAAGCATTGGTTATACTACTCCGTTCTATTCCCTTGAAGAAGGTGTCGAAGATTATGTTAAAAATTATCTGACCGCAGGTAGTTATAACTAATTAAGATATGTATTTGAATATGTTGAGAATGAAATTCTAAATCAAAAAAATAAGTTCTTTTTTGAACAATCCAAAACAGAGTGTGTTTAGTTAAAAACTTTCAAAGCAAGCAATGTTAAAAAACATGAGATTAAGATGCAAATATCCTAATAATTATTTGGAATAATTCTAAATTGATATTAAATTTGTTTAATTATTAATAAAAAGAAAAATGGCCTTCGATTTACCAAAGTTAAATTACCAGTACGATGCATTGGAACCGCATATTGATGCGAAAACAATGGAAATTCATTATTCCAAGCATCATGCTGCATATGTGAATAATTTGAACAATGCTTTACAGGGAACCGGCAATGAGGATAAAAAACTGGAAGATTTATTAGCCGGTGTGTCTGGCTACCCTGCAGCAGTTCGTAATAATGGTGGGGGTCACTATAATCACACTATGTTTTGGGAAATTATGAAACCCAATGGTGGTGGAAATCCTACAGGTGATTTAGCTGATGCAATAAATAGAAATTTTGGTTCATACGATAAATTAAAAGAGTTAATTTCAAATGCAGGTCTTACTAGGTTTGGTTCAGGTTGGGCGTGGCTGGTTTTAAAAGGTGGGGAATTGGTAGTAACATCTACTCCAAACCAGGACAACCCGCTAATGGATGTTTCGGATGTTAAAGGAACACCTATTATAGGTATCGATGTCTGGGAACATGCATATTACCTGAAATATCAAAACCGTCGTAACGAATATTTAGCTGCAATTTGGAATGTATTGAATTGGGAAGATATTTCAAGGCGGTTCAAGTTAGCGATTCATTGATAATTTGGATTTGTTGGTTAGTTGAAAGGTCGGGTCGTGACGAACCGGCCTTTTATGTTTTTTTATAATTGCCAATTTTTATTCTGATTTGTTTTAATTTTATCATCAAATCTAAAACAAACGCCATGGACTTTGAATTACCCAAATTACCTTACGCATTAAATGCGCTTGAACCTGTAATAAGCCAGAAAACACTTGAGTTTCATTATGGGAAACATCATCAGGCTTATGTGAATAACCTCAATAATTTAGTTCCCGGAACTAAGTTTGAAAATGCAAGTCTCGAAACTATTATCAAAGATGCCGATGGTGGTATTTTTAATAATGGTGCTCAAGTTTGGAATCATACTTTTTTCTTTAACACTCTTGCCCCGAATGCAGGAGGTGAACCAAGTGGTAAACTCGCAGAATCTATAAACAAAAGTTTTGGTTCATTCTCTGAATTTAAAGAAAAATTTAACAAATCGGCAGTGACTTTATTTGGGTCAGGTTGGGCATGGTTAGTCAAAAAACCCGATGGTTCACTTGATATTGTGCAGGAGTCGAATGCAGGAAATCCTATACGTAACGGTTTAAATCCTATCCTAACATGCGATGTTTGGGAACATGCGTATTATTTGGATTATCAAAATAAACGTCCCGATTTTGTTGATGCTTTTTGGAAACTTGTTGATTGGAATGTTGTTTCATCCCGTTTTTAACTTTTAAGTTTTTCAAAAACAAAAAAATGTTACTGGTGTTTAATAGCGAATACCAGTAACACTTTATGAAAGAACCTGAAACTATAATAAAATCACCTCAGCGTCTTCCCCGTTGGATGAAGTCTCCTTTGCCGTTTGGCGAAAAATATTCCCAGGTACGCAATCTCATCAGCGAACAAAATTTAAATACAATTTGTACAAGTGGAAATTGTCCCAACAAAGGAGAATGCTGGAGCGCAGGTACAGCAAGCTTTATGATACTGGGGGATAAATGTACCCGCGATTGTAAATTTTGCCAGGTCAAAACCTTAATGCCCGATGAAGTTGATTGGACAGAACCAGTGCGATTAGCCAATTCTATTAATAAACTTCGCCTCAAACATTGCGTTGTTACTTCTGTAGCACGCGATGATATTGAAGATGGAGGAGCGCATTTTTGGGCATTGACAATACGGACTATAAAGAGAGTAAATCCATCAACTACATTAGAGGTATTAATTCCCGATTTCCATGGACGGTTTGATCTTGTCCAAAAAATAATCGACGAAAAACCTGAAGTTATATCACATAATATTGAGACAGTGCGACGGTTATCACCCAAAATACGAAATATGTTCACTTACAGGCAGAGCCTGGAAGTTTTACATTTTATTTCGAAATCGGGAATTATCACTAAATCAGGATTTATGCTTGGGTTAGGAGAAACCGAGCCGGAAATTCTGGAGACAATTGCAGATTTAAAACAAGCAGGTGTAAATGTTTTAACTATGGGCCAGTATCTTCGACCCAGTGAAGAACATGCCGAGGTGATATCATATATTCCTCCCGAAACTTTTGAAAAATATAAAACTTATGGATTAGCATCAGGCTTTTCCCATGTGGAAAGTGGCCCATTGGTAAGATCGTCGTACCATGCAGAAAGGCATGTTCATGTTTAAGTATGTGTCGGTTTTATAATTATTATATTTGTCGGAAAACTCAAACCAATGGAATTTCAGGAAAACAATAAAACATATTATCCGCCCATGCATACCGCTGAGCATATTCTCAACCAGACAATGGATCGAATGTTTGGTTGTGGCCGGTCGTTCAACAGTCATATTGAACGCAAAAAATCCAAATGCGATTATCGTGTAAATCGTCCATTATCCGATCAGGAAATTGCAACTGTCGAATCAACGGTAAACGCAGTCATTAATAGTAGTTTGGATGTTAGTGAGGAGTTTATTGGCATGGAAGAAGCAAAATCAAAATTCAATCTGTCAAAACTTCCTGACGATTCTGGAAATACAATTAGGATAATTCGTGTTGGTGATTACGACACCTGTCCTTGTAGTGGCATTCATGTTAAAAATACGTCTGAAATTCCGTTGTTTCAATTAGCTTCTGCCTCATACGAAAACGATACGGTACGTATCCGTTTTAAACTTAAAACCGAAAATTAAGCAGTAATGAATTGTCTGTTTTTTTGAAGTAGGTTTTCTTCAACAATTTCTAAATTTTTAGGAATTGTAAACCTGAACTCAGTTCCATATGCATTGCTCTTTTCGAGCCATAGACGCCCCTTCAGCAATTTTACAAAACCACTTGTAATCGCTAATCCTAAGCCAACTCCTACATTTTCAATATTTACATTTGAATCGGATAACATAAATGTTTTTGTAATAAGTTCCTGTTTATCAAAAGGAATACCGCATCCGGTGTCCAAAACGAAAAATTCTATTTCATTTTTATTAGTCTGATAACCGAAACGAATTTCTCCAGTCGTTGAAAATTTTACAGAGTTAGATAAAAGATTTGTCAGGATATATTCTATAATCTCAACATCGTTTTTTAGGATTATGTCGGTACTATAACTTCCTGTGATTTTCAAGGAATTATTCTTTTTTGCAAATTCAATTTCGGTTTGATATCGAAATTGAATTTTTCTTAATAAAGCATTCAACGAGAATTCTTTAATATTTAATTTTATCTGACCTTCCTGAATTTTAGATATTTCTATGATGCTATTTATAAATTGAAGCAGATGATTACTTTGCTCATTTACAATGGATAGGAATTTTTCCCGCTTTTCATCGTCCAGGTTACGATTTTTTAGAAGATCAACAAAACCAAGAATGCTGTTCATGGGCGTTCGTAGGTAATGAGATATGTTGTTGAGAAATGCAGTTTTCAATTTATCTGATTCTTCAGATTTTGCTATTGCTTTTTCAAGCTCCCTCAGGATACCCGTTCGTCTGTATAATTCTTTGTTGATTAGTAAATAAAGAAGTATTCCGGTAATTGCTACAAAAAACCAGCCTTTGTAAATTTCTAATCTGTTTGCTTTATCAATTTCGACAACAAAAGCATGCAAAACCTTATCGGAAAATAAAATCCATAAAGCACCTAATAAAATGTATATTAAGGAGATTTTAATGTCGGGTTGAAACTTTATTTTCCTCTTCACATCAAATGGATTATATTAATAATGATATAGTTAGAATGTAGTGTAGTATAGTTTTTATTATCTAATATACAAAAATCTAATTTAATAAACCTTTAACTTTTCTTTATACAGTAAATAATTTTCTTCATCAAAGGTCACAAAAATGATCTTTTCAGGATGTTTATTTTCCTTGAGAAATTGATTGATTTCAAATATAGCAATGTCTGCAGCAATATTTTTTGAAAATGGTATACGCCGGTACTTATATTTCCTGAAGCAACATTGGTCCGGCTTTTTGGTGAATAGCCCCATCAACTCCGCCACCTCCCAATAAAGATGAATTTGCTGCATTTACAATAGCATCAGCTTCAATTTTTGTAATATCACCTCTTATAAGTTCAATCATTTTAAGAAATTAATTATTACATAACAAATTTATGAGACTATTGATTACTAACTAATAAGAAATTCTATAAGATCTTTTTTGTTATTATATTCCCACAAGTTGAATAGATGTGAAGTCCCCGGTTTAAATGTTTTCATGGGCAATTCTTCACAACAAATTATATTTTCAGTTTTTTCTGAATTTTGATATTTCTGAATGATTGTCTGTAAATTGGTATAATATTCATAAAATAAACATCCTGTGGGAGCTTCATCTGATAGATCTTCCTTGAAAAGTAAAAAGCCATTATCTAAAAACGAAATTCGTTCCATCAAAAAAACCGATTGATGGTAATCGTAATTGTTGGCATATTTGTTATTTATATAAACATATGCAAAGGGCTCCATTGCTTCAATTATTATTTTTATATCAAACCCTTCAGGAATATAAAGTTTTCTAAGCGAACGCGACGATTGTCCCAAATGTAAAAAAATATCTTTACCAAGGTTGTAGTAATCATCTGACTTTTCATTTCCTGTAATAATTCCAATAGTTGGTCTTGGTTCAATAATAATTGCTTTCTTATTATTAAAATATTGATTTAGAGATCCATTCGCTTTCTCAGTATAAATTATAAATTGTTGAGGTTTCATTTTGCTATTTTCGTTGATGTAAAATAGCTCAGAAAGATTTTTATTGAATTGAATTAATTTGTTTGTTAAAAATTTAAGTACTTGATATTGATTATAATCCGCTTTTAAAATAAAAGGTGTTTGTGTTACAATACAGCACAGCCATTCGTGAATACCAGCAAAAGAATGGTTGATATTTGATTTTATCAATACCGGGAGTTTTGTATTCTGCTTTGAAATATGTGAATAACCGGACACCCACGTTTTAATGTTCTTTTCATTAAGTAAATAACTTAGATGTTTTAACATTGAAACGATATCCTGCTCAGTATGCCAGGGGTTTAGAGAGTGTTGATTTGAAATTAATTCTGAAAAAATCTGAAAATCACCGGATAAATTACTTTTGGTGTTTTCATTTTGGGCCCATTCACTTATCCAGTGTCCAAGTTCATTAAGGTTATTATATTGCATAATGTAATTTTCTACTTGTCCAGAAATGGCAGGATTGAAGTAAGAAAGCCAAATAAAACAGCTCCAAATATTAATTTAACAAAGACTGACAGAAAAGTTATTCCTGAAAGGCAGATGCCAATAATGGCACAAATTTTACCGGCCTTCAGGTTTGAATAAGAACCAGGTTTATATAAATTAGGTTCATTATTATATTGTTTTTCACCTTTAGAGGCTAAAACCAATGCAACAATACCACATGCCAATCCCGGAGCGCCCCAACACCAGCAGGTTGTTATTGATATGATACCTAAAACCAGAACAGCGGTTGAGTTCGGTAATTCATTCGGAATACTCACTTGTTGGGTAGATTCTGTTGTTTCCATTTTGATAGTATTATATTTTTAAAAAATAATTGATAATAATTATAATAGCATTTATAGCAAATATAATCAACAAATATTTCGCTCCATTTTTGAACTTAAAAATTATATGCAGGAGAAGAAATATAAAAAGAATGAAAGTGGTTGTTAGTGCAGGATATAATTTAAAGCTTACAAGGAAATTTCCTTTTAGCAATTCAATAAACGATCTTTGCATGCCACATCCCGGACATTCGATGCCAAGATATTTTTTATAAAAACAGGGTAAACTATGATTTTCAAGCCAATGAATGATTTTTTCAAAACTTAAGATTACGATTAGCATATAATTTATAACCTTTCAAATATACAGCCTTCAAGTCAGGAATTTATATAAAAAAACATCTCCTGAAATTCAAGAGATGTTCAGTTAGCTTATCAGAGGATCTTTAAATTATTCTTTAACTTGTCTCTTTATAAGATTTAATGCTGACCCTGCTTTAAACCATTCAAATTGACTCGCATTGTATGTCTGATTCACATAAATACCTTCAACACTTCCATCGCTATGGTTAATATTAACCTGAAATGGTTTTCCTTCCGAAAATGTTGTAAGCCCAAGAATATCGAAAGTATCATCTTCACTGATTTTATCGTAATCAGCTTTATTTGCAAAGGTTAAAGCCAACATTCCTTGTTTTTTAAGGTTTGTTTCATGGATTCTGGCAAACGATTTTACCAATACTGCTTTAACATTTAAATAACGAGGTTCCATTGCTGCATGTTCCCTCGACGATCCTTCCCCATAATTCTCATCTCCAATAACAATTGATCCTAATCCTTTTTTCTTATAGATTTTGGCTGAAGTAGGTACTGGAAGATATTCTCCTGTAATTCGGTTTTTTACATAATTTGTTTTGTCGTTAAATGCATTTGCTGCACCAATCAATAAATTCTCGCTAATATTGTTCAGATGTCCACGGTATTTTAACCATGGTCCTGCCATTGAAATATGGTCAGTGGTGCATTTACCTTTTGCCTTGATCAATAAATTTAAGCCGTAAATATCTTTTCTGTCCCATTCATCAAATGGTTCCAGTAATTGAAGTCGATCCGAATCGGGATTTACTATAATATTCACACCACTTCCATCTTCAGCAGGAGCTTGATATCCATTGTCTTCAGCATAAAAACCGTTTAAAGGAAGTTCAATTCCTTTGGGTTCTTCGAGTTTTATGTGTACCCCTTTTTCATTTATAAGCGAGTCAGTGACAGGGTTAAATGTTAAATCACCGGCGATTGCAAAAGCAGTTACCACTTCTGGCGAAGCAACAAAAGCAAAAGTATTAGGGTTGCCATCATTCCTTTTTGCAAAATTTCTGTTAAAAGATGTGATGATTGAATTTCTCTCATGTTTGTCGGCATTATGTCGTGCCCATTGTCCAATACATGGTCCGCAGGCATTGGCTAATACTACTCCGCCAATTTTATCAAATGTATTTAGTAATCCGTCGCGGTCTACTGTGTATCTCACCACTTCTGAACCAGGAGTAATAATAAACTCCGATTTTACTTTCAGGTCTTTATCAATGGCTTGTTGAGCTATAGAGGCCGCTCTGGTAATATCTTCGTATGATGAGTTTGTGCACGATCCTATCAAACCAACTTCCAACTTTGCCGGATAGTCATTATCCCTTACTGCTTTTGCAAATTCAGAAAGAGGCCAGGCTTTGTCAGGAGTAAACGGCCCATTGATATGTGGCTCTAATTCTGAGAGATTAATCTCAACTATTTGGTCGAAATATTTTTCAGGTGTTGCATAAACTTCAGGATCTCCTGTAAGATGCGCTGCCACTTCATTAGCGGCTTCCACAACTTCGCTTCTTCCAGTTGAAATTAAATAATCGGCCATTTTGGAATCGTAACCAAAAATAGATGTAGTAGCTCCAATTTCAGCTCCCATATTACAAATCGTTCCTTTGCCTGTACATGAAATGGAGTTGGCACCTTCGCCAAAATATTCAAGGATATAACCAGTACCTCCTTTAACAGTAAGTATTCCGGCTACCTTCAAAATAACATCTTTGGCCGAAGTCCAACCGCTAAGCTTTCCTGTAAGTTTTACACCAATCAGTTTTGGAAATTTCAGTTCCCACGACATACCAGCCATTACATCAACAGCATCGGCACCACCTACGCCAATGGCTATCATTCCTAAACCACCAGCATTTACTGTATGTGAATCGGTTCCAATCATCATTCCTCCGGGGAAAGCATAGTTTTCAAGTATAACCTGATGGATAATACCAGCACCAGGTTTCCAGAAACCGATACCATATTTATTGGAAATAGAGGCTAGAAAATCAAAAACTTCTTTATTGGCTATTTCAGCTGTTTTTAAATCATTTTTAGCACCATCTTTGGCTAGTATTAAATGGTCGCAATGAACAGTCGAGGGAACAGCAACTTTTTTCCTGCCGGCTTGCATAAATTGCAATAGGGCCATCTGAGCAGTAGCATCCTGCATGGCTACTCTGTCCGGATTAAAATCTACATAGTCATCTCCACGACTATATAATGCAGCAGGCATCTCTGTTGCGATATGAGTATATAAAATCTTTTCAGTAAGAGTTAAAGGCTTTTTTGTTAAACGGCGTACCATCTCTATTCTTCCAGGTAGCATTTTGTATGCATGCCTTATCTTTTCTATATCAAAAATCATATCTTTAGTTATTATTTCTTCTGCAAGTTACAAAAAAACAGTATTTGAACAACCTATAAAATCTTTCACTACCTGTGCTTTATCACATCTCATGATGTTTAATTATTTCTAACTATAACAAAATGTTTTATTTGTTCTAAATAATACATAAATTTATCAGGATGAATTAACCCTCTTATGTTAGAAAAAATTAGAAGATTTCAAATTAATCCTTTATTCAGAGAAAATCTTAAAGTTGCCTTACAATCAATAAAATCCAATAAAGCAAGGTCTATTATTACAATAACAATAATTGCATTTGGTATAATGGCATTAGTTGGTATTCTTACTGCCATCGATGCAATTAAAGTTACTTTCAACAGAGAACTTTCTATAATGGGCGCAAATACTTTTTCTATTGAATCCAAAACGAACAGGGAACAAATTGGAAACAGGCATTCCCGGATGCGTAATCAGGAATTTATTTCGTACCGTCAGGCTGAAAGGTTTAAGGAAGAGTTTGATTTTCCGGCTTTGGTTTCTATATCTACACAAGCTTCAGGAAGTGCAACTATCAAATATGGTAGTAATAAATCAAATCCTAACATTAATGTTATCGGAAGCGATGATAATTATATTAATACTGCCGGATTTGAGATGAATACAGGCCGTAACTTTTCATCACAGGATATTGAAGATAATAGGAATGTTGTCATTTTAGGTCATCAGATGTTATCTATTCTTTTTAAAAATAAGGAAGATCCGATAGGAAAAGTGATTAGTGTTGGTAATGGTAAATACAAAGTAATAGGTGTTTTAAAAGAAAAGGGTAGTAGTTTCGGGGGAAATGGCGACAGAATGTGTATTTTGCCATATACCAATGCTCGTCAGTACTTTGCGCGGCCAAACATGAATTTTACCATCACAATTTTACCTCTGGATCCAAAATTAACTGATGCGGGTTTGAGTGATGCGGAAGGTCTTTTTCGGCAGATCAGAAATCTGCAAATTGGGGATGTTAGCGATTTTCAAGTTACAAGGAGCGATAACCTTGCCAATATGGTTATCGAAAATATGAAAAACTTAACTATTGCTGCTACATTAATCGGGATTATTACTCTCTTTGGAGCAGCCATTGGATTGATGAACATAATGTTAGTTTCGGTGACTGAACGTACCAGCGAAATTGGTACCAGAAAAGCATTAGGGGCAAAAGCAAAAACAATAAAGCAGCAATTTTTATTTGAGGCAATTGTGATTGGGCAAATTGGAGGAATATTTGGAATTTTATTGGGAATTATGATAGGTAATCTGGTATCTATGGCAACAAACTCTTTTTTTATTGTTCCATGGGTATGGATCATTTTTGGTTCATTATTATGTTTTTTTGTTGGCGTGTTGTCAGGTTATTTACCAGCTTTAAAGGCTTCCAGACTCGATCCGATTGAGGCACTAAGATATGAATAGTAATAAGAGTATAAATGAATAATTATGACAGACTTAATTATTGAAAAAACTTACAGTACCCCTTCTGTGAATTTTGATCACAAAACTGGTATTTTTAAAATTGAAGGTCGTTCAATTCCTGAAAACCCAGCTGCATTTTACGATCCTGTAAATTCATGGCTTGAGTTGTATTTTCAGAATCCCATATCTTTAACCAGATTGGATATCAGGTTGGATTATATAAATAGCGGGTCGTCAAAATCTATTATGTATTTTATTAAGGTAATGAAGGATTATCACGATAAGGGAAATGAGTGCCAGATAAACTGGTATTTCGAAGAAGATGATGAATCGATTCGTGATTTGGGGAAACATTATAAAAGTCTGATCCGTATTCCTTTCAATCTTATTGAACTTTATTAAAGTTTTATAATAGCAAAAAAAGCCGCTCCTTAAAATGGAAGCGGCTTTTATTTTATAAAAATGAATTTGCTTATTTTACAGTATCCATGTAAGCAATCATATCAAGAAGTTTTGAAGAATAACCCCATTCGTTATCATACCATGAAACAACTTTTACAAAGTTTTCATTCAGGGATATACCAGCTTTAGCATCGAAAATTGATGTACGTGCATCGCCAATAAAATCGCTCGATACAACTTCATCTTCAGTATAACCAAGAATACCTTTTAATTCACCATCAGCCGCTTGTTTCATTGCTGTTTTAATTTCATCGTATGATGCTGATTTTTCCAAACGAACTGTAAGGTCAACTACAGAAACATTTAAAGTTGGAACGCGGAAAGCCATACCGGTTAATTTTCCTTTTAATTCAGGAATAACTACAGTAACTGCTTTTGCAGCACCAGTAGATGAAGGAATGATATTACCAGCGGCAGCACGTCCACCTCTCCAGTCTTTTGAAGATGGGCCGTCAACAGTTTTCTGTGTAGCTGTAGTTGCATGAACAGTTGTCATTAAACCTTCAACAATACCGAATTTGTCATTCAATACTTTTGCAATAGGAGCCAAACAGTTGGTAGTACAAGAAGCATTTGAAACAACAGCCTGGTCTTTTGTGTATTTTTTATGATTAACACCATAAACATACATTGGAGTGTCGTCTTTTGATGGAGCCGACATAATTACTCTTTTTGCACCAGCCTTGATATGAGCTTCTGCCTTACCTTTCTCCAGGAATAAACCTGTAGATTCAATCACATATTCAGCACCTACTTCATTCCACTTAAGGTTTGCAGGATCTTTTTCTGCAGTTACACGAATTGCATTGCCATTAACAACAAGCTTTCCATCTTTTACTTCTACTGTACCATTAAATTTACCATGTATAGTATCGTAACGAAGCATGTAAGACATGTAATCTACTTCAATAAGGTCATTAATACCAACGATTTCAATATCGCCTCTGTTCATGGCTGCACGAAATGCCAAGCGGCCAATTCTACCAAATCCATTGATACCTACTTTAATTTTTGCCATAGTTTATTATATTATTTGTTGATTAAAGATTTAAAATTGTTTTTATAAAAAGAAAAACAAAATTAATACTAAAATAAATACGTAGGTTTTACTTTTCGATTTTTTTAAAAGAAAAATTAAAATTATTAAGTTAGCTAGTAGTTAAAATCGCCTGGATTAGTAATTTCCTGATTAGGATTCAAGACATCAATAACTTTTCCGAAACGGTAGCTTATAAATATGGTAAGATAAAATTGGTAATTCTGTCGTGTTGCCATAATGGGGAGTTTGGAAGAGAATGCTTCAGCAATAGCTCCTCCTTCAATAGCATGCATAACCTGGTCAAACTTGCTGAACTCAAAACTTATTCCTGCTTTTACAAATGCGCCGGGACGAAATTTCAACTCATTAAAACCTTTAAAAAAAGATGCTCTTCCAAGAATATCGGAATTACTAGCATATTTTTCTACTACAATGGATTGATCCCGGGCAACTTCATAATAAATAGGTTTAAGCAAAGCAATTGATGGCCCAAACGTATAGAACCTGCGAACTGAAATCCCACCAATATCAAATTTTTGGAATACTTCTTTTTGAAACCCATATCCGGGCCTGATTATAAACACGGAATTTAGTTTACCGATAACAAATCCCCTGGAACTTGGATTTAACTGGTTTATGTTTTTGTATTCTTTTGGATGTTTAAGGTTAACAATTTCTACATCAAAAACCTTTTTTCTGAATGCATCTATCCTTTGGGAATATCTTCCATTCAAACCTATACCATTAGAATTTAAGAGGAAAGCAATAGACCTTTCATTTCTGTAAAATATTTTTTTTTGCTCATTCAGCTCTCCTTGAGAATGAGCAAACTGATAAACAGAAACGAAAAAAATTATAAATAAAATTACTTTCCTCATTAAGTATTGCAAATCTATTTGCAAACTTAAGAAAAAGAAACCTGATTATAATTAAAAGAAGAGTCTTTTTACCTCTTGATTTTTCTAAGAATTATTCTGAACTTTTTCAGTTTTTATCTGAGTATAGGCAGGACATTTTTTACTTCCCTGACACGAACTTAAAAGTACTGCAAATAATAATGATGCGGCTAGAAAAATGGTTCTTTTTTTCATTTGAGATAATTGTTATTTTACAAATATAGAATAATTTTAAACTTGATTTTTTGTAAGTGTTTTTTTAACCGTAGCATATGCAGGACATACCTGACTGTTACAAGAGCTTAGTAGCAATAAGGAACTTGCTATTATTACCACAATTACTTTATTTTTCCAACCACACATCACCTGTCTCATAATTTCAACTTTTAATCTGAATTCAATTTACGAATTATATTTGTAAAAGTTTGGCTGTTGTTAGTTATTTTTTTTTATCATACAAAATTTTAATATTGGAATTCAACTACTAAATTTGCAATTAAAACAATGATCCGAACAATATTAGACCACCGTTCTGTAAGGAAATATAAAGCTGATTTTATTGCCCCCGATATTTTAAAATTAGTACTTGAAGCAGGAGTAAGAGCTTCGAATACCGGCAATATGCAAGTTTACAGTATGGTTGTCACCCATAATAAAGAAATCCGAACCCAATTGTGGGAAGCCCATTTTAAACAGAATATGGTTCTTCAGGCTCCTGTTCATATTACTTTTTGTGCTGATTTCAACCGTTTTTCCAAATGGTGTCAATACAGAGATGCTATTCCGGGATATGATAATTTTTTATCTTTTTTTACAGGAGCTACTGATGCATTGCTTGCCTCTCAAAATGTAGCTTTAGCTGCAGAGGCCCAGGGATTAGGAATTTGTTATCTTGGTACGGCAGTTTATAATGCAGATAAGCTTATTGAAATTTTAAAATTGCCCAAATTGGTTGTTCCTGTTGCTGCAATTGTTATGGGTTACCCTGAAGAAATGCCCGAACTTGCTGATCGTTTGCCGTTAGAAGGTGTTATTCACAGTGAAGTATATAATGATTATTCGCGGAATGATATCGATAAAATTTATTTTGAAAAAGAATCAATGTTAATTTACAAGGATTTGTTACAAATCAATGAAAAAGAAACATTGGCTCAAATTTTTACCGATAAGCGATATACTAAAAAAGATAATGTCTTTTTTTCAGCTAAATATTTGGAGATATTAGAAAAACAAGGATTTATGAATAATTTATAACTATTTATTTTCCTCAAATGTAATGGAAAATGATTGAGCAATTATTTTCAAATCATCCGATACTTGCGGGATCAGGCAAATGCCGGTTTCTCTTATCTTCAATTCACTTTCACGTTCCAGATCACCCGGGATAAGAACTTTTTTCTGTCCTAAGGCTGGTTTTGCATTCCGAAAAGTTGTAATCCACTCATCCATACTTTGTTTGAATTCATTTGCCGGTCTAAAAGCGTCTACTCTCATAGCGCCGAAAAAATGCCCTAAGCCATCTCCAACGGTTTTTTCAAGTAAAGGAAGATAAGCGACCATTGGTGGAACAAATGGGCCAAAATTAGCGCCTGATAAAACTCCTGAAAAAATATCCACTATTGAGCCAAGGCAATAACCTTTGTGGCTTCCATGCTCGCGGTCACCACCAAGGGGAAGCATGGATCCGCCCTTTTCAAGTATAGTGGGATCCCCCGAAGGATTGCCATCTTTATCCTGTGCAAATCCCAGATTCATTTTTTCACCCTTTTTAGCTGCAATGGTAAATTTTCCGCGATTTACAGGAGTAGTAGCGAAATCGGCTACAAAGGCTGGTTGATTTAAGGCTGGTATGGCTACCGCAATTGGATTGGTCCCAAGCATTCCTTCAGCTGCAAAGGTGGGAGATACAAGTGGACTGGCATTTGTCATAGTCATGCCAATCATATCATGTTCAAGGGCCATCATGGCATAATATCCCGCAATTCCAAAATTACAGGAATTTTTTACTGCAACCCAGCCGGTTCCAACATTTCCAGCTTTTAAAATGGCAGTTTCCATAGCCAGTTTGGCTGGTATCATTCCCAAAGTACTGTCGCCATCTATTACTGCAGTCGAAGGTGTTTCATGGATAATCCTTACTTTGGGATTAACATTAATTCTTCCAGCTTTCCAGAGTTTATAGTAATCGCCCAGGCGAATAACTCCATGAGTGGAATGACCTCTTATTTCTGCAGCAAGAAAAACTTTAGCACTTTCATAGGCCTGATTTTCCGAAAATCCCATTTTTGATAAAACTGCCGAAGTAAATTGCAATAAGTAGCTATAGGAATACATTTTATGTTCTGTTTACATATGTGGCACTTGCCTGAGAAGTTGGCATAATCAGCATGTCATTAATGTTTACGTGGGCAGGACGGGTAACAACAAATAAAATTGCATCGGCAACATCTTCGCCGCTAAGTGGAATCAATCCTTTATACACATCGTCGGCACGGTCTTTATCTCCTTTAAACCTTACCAGTGAAAATTCTGTTTCAACCATTCCCGGAGCGATGCTGGTAACCTTAATATTATGTTTCAGCAAATCGATGCGCATACCTTTTGTAATTGCATCTACAGCCGATTTAGTAGCACAATATACATTTCCTTTTTCATATACTTCTTTTCCGGCAATAGATGTGATGTTTACAATATGGCCTGAATTCCTGGCTATCATTAAAGGAATTACTTTATTACTTATATACAATAACCCTTTTATATTGGTGTCAATCATTCTTTCCCAATCCTCAAGTTCTCCTTCCTGTATTGTATTTAAACCCACCGACAGACCTGCATTATTGATGAGAATATCTATTTTTTTCCATGCTTCGGGCAGGGAATCAATTGCATTTGCAGTCTCTTCCTGGTTACGGATATCAAAGTTTAAAATATGAACATCCGATTTGTGTTTTATCCCAAGTTCATTCTTGAGTTCCTCTAATGGCTTAAGCCTTCTTCCCGTTACAATGATATTATATTTATTTTCGGCCAGCTTCTGCGCTGCAGCTTTTCCAATACCCGCAGAAGCTCCTGTAATCAATGCGATTTTTCTCATACACCACTTTATAATTAGGGCACAAAATTAAAAAATTTTCATCAACACATCCGAATTATTTCTTCTGGCTAACTAACATAACTTTTTTTATACCTTTGCCTTTTCAAAAAATAAGATATGCAACAAACAGGCAAGAAAGCCCTTGTGAGAGAAATGTTCGATGGTATTGCACACCGCTACGATTTTTTAAATCATTTTTTATCTTTAGGAATCGATAATATTTGGAGGAAAAAAGCCCTTAAACATCTTTCTTCATATCAAAATGCTTATATTTTAGATGTTGCAACCGGGACAGGCGATTTTGCTATTGCTGCACTCAAATATAATCCTTCTGGTATTGTAGGGGTCGATCTTTCGGCCGAGATGCTGAAAAAAGGCGAAGAAAAAATGCTAAAAAGAGGTTTTAGTAATATTATTAAACTTCAGCTTGGCGATTCTGAGAACCTGCTCTTTGAAAATGAAACATTTGATGTTGTAACCGTAGCTTTTGGAGTTCGAAATTTCGAAAATTTGGAAAAGGGATTGTCTGAAATTTACCGGGTTTTAAAAGTTGGAGGGAAGGCTATAATCCTCGAGTTTTCTAAGCCTAAAGGTAAATTCTTTGGAAGCTTGTTTAATTTTTATTTTTTTAATATTCTACCAATTTTTGGAAAGCTAGTTTCAAAACATTCTTCTGCATATTCTTACCTTCCCGAATCAGTAGATGCATTTCCCTCAGGAGAAAATTTTAAAACTATTATGCTAAAATGCGGCTTTGGCTCTGTGAATGCTAAAACAGTTACAGGTGGCATTGCTTCTATTTATACTGGAATAAAATAAAGCAAAAGGATAAACGTTAATTAAATAAAAAGATTTGCGGAAGATTATTACAATACTTTTAAGCACTTTTATAGTTTTTCAACTGCAGGCACAGAGGACTAAAGTGCTTAATTATTCAACGCACGATGAAAAAGCTATCCATTTTGGTTTTTGCCTGGGTTTAAATTCAATGGATTTTATAATTAAGAATTCATTTAGCAGTAGCCAAAAAGATTCATTATTAACCGATATAAGTAAATCAAATCCGGGGTTTCATATTCAGATCGTATCAAATTACAGGCTCGGCGAATATTTTGATCTCCGATTCCTTCCGGGAATTTCTTTTGGACAGCGTGATTTTAATTTTTTCCGAAACAATGTACTCGTAAATGAAAATCATAAATTGGAATCCAATTTTCTGGAATTCCCGTTATTGCTTAAATATAAAGCAAAAAGACTTAACAATTTCAGGCCATATGTGATAACCGGGCCTAATCTCCGGGTCGATTTGGCAAAAACATTCAGCGAGGACGATGAGATATATATGGATCTGAAACGATTAGATCTTTTCCATGAAGTAGGTGTTGGCGCTGACTTTTATTTACCTTTCTTCAAATTAGGCGTAGAGATAAAATATTCATATGGATTTTTTAATATGCTCGAAAAGCGATCTACTTCCCACCCCGAATTTCAAAATACTATTAGTAAGCTGAACTCGTCCATTTTTATGTTTTCCCTGCACTTCGAATAATAATAGTTTTAATGTCAGAAAAAATTCAATTAACGCTGTCACCGGAAGAAGCGGCGGTCGACGAGAAAATCAAAAAAGCAGCTGCATTGCAGTTAAAGATGCCTGAAAATAATTTTGCATTTCGCATTTACCGAAAATCTATTGATGCCCGCTCGAAAGATATCAAGATTAATCTTTGGATTGAAATCTTTAAAACAGGTGAATGTGTTGATGAAGGTAATATGAAATTCCAATTTCAGGATGTTTCAAATTGCACCGAAGTTCATATTATAGGAGCTGGACCTGCAGGCTTGTTTGCTGCCTTAAAATGTTTGGAAATTGGATTGAAGCCTGTCATTTTTGAACGGGGAAAGGATGTAAGTGAACGAAAAAAAGATATTGCACAAATTTATAGGTCTCATAATATTCAACCCGATTCAAACTATTGTTTTGGTGAAGGTGGAGCAGGGACTTTTTCGGATGGAAAACTTTATACTCGATCGAACAAACGGGGTGATATTGAACGTATTCTCCAACTGCTGAATTATCATGGAGCAAGCGATGAAATTTTATATGAATCACATCCTCATATCGGAACGGATAAACTTCCTGAAACTATAAAAAAAATTAGACAAACAATTCTGGACTGTGGTGGTGTAATTGCTTTTAACAGCAAATTGACTGATTTAATGATTGAAGATTCCGAAATAACCGGAATTCAAATAAACACTAACGAAAATCATAAAGTTAAATGCCTTATTTTAGCTACCGGGCATTCAGCAAGGGATATTTATTACCTGCTTCAGCAAAGGGGAGTGAAACTTGAGGCAAAGCAATTTGCAATGGGGATAAGGGTAGAGCATCCACAGAAACTCATCGACGATATTCAGTACCATCGCTCGCAAAACACGCTTTTACCTGCTGCTTCCTATGCTCTTACCACACAAGTTGAGGGTAGGGGAGTATATTCATTTTGTATGTGTCCGGGTGGCTATATTGTTCCCTCTGCAACATCTTCCGATGAGATTGTTGTAAATGGAATGTCATCGTCGGCCAGGCATACACCTTACGCAAATTCTGGCATAGTCGTAGAAGTTCATCTTTCCGATCTGGAAAAATATTCGGATCATGGTGATTTAGCCGGATTAGCTTTCCAGGAAGACATTGAGAGAATGGCTTATATTAACGGAGGCCGGGGACAAATAGCTCCAGCGCAGCGTGTAGCTGATTTTGTTAAAGGTAAATTATCGCCTTCATTACCTGAAAACTCATATATTCCTGGTTTACTTTCTTCGCCTGTTCATTTTTGGCTGCCCGAAACTATTGGAAACAGGCTACGGCAAGCTTTTAAAGATTTTGACCGCAAAATGAGGGGTTTTCTTACCAATGATGCCATAGTTGTTGGTGTTGAATCACGATCTTCATCACCTGTGCGTATTCCAAGAGATTTAATTACATTTCAGCACATCGGAATAAAGGGCTTATTTCCATGTGGTGAAGGAGCCGGATATGCAGGTGGAATCGTTTCATCTGCTATGGATGGAGAAAATACTGCCGCAAAAGTGAAGCAATTTTTAAGCTAGAATTAATTGACGCTTTAATTCTGATAAAATAACTGCCGTAGCAATAGAAACATTGAGCGATTCGGAGGCATTCCCGTTTTGTCCGAAATTAGGAATTGTTAACCGGTGGGTTGCCAATTGGGTTAATTCCGGAGATAATCCCTTAGATTCGTTCCCCATCATTAAAAGGCCGTTTTTGGGAGATTTGAACTTATAAATATTTTCACCTTCAAGAACAGCCGCTAATACAGGAGCATCAGGATTTTCATTTTTATACTTTTTTATAGTTTCTATAAGATTAGTGTAAATTACTTTAACCCGAAAAACAGCTCCCATTGTCGATTGTAAAACCTTGGGATTTAATACATCGGCAGTTGATTTGCTGCAAAGAACGTATTTGATACCGAACCAATCGGCAGTTCTAATGATGGTGCCCAGATTTCCGGGATCCTGGATATCCTGAAGTGCAACAATTAAAGAATCGGGAAATGAAAAATATTCAGAATAAAAGTTAGGAGGAATTGCAACAATCGCAAATATTCCCTGAGGCGTTTTCTGTGACGATATTTTTAAGGATTCATTTTCCGTAATTTCAATTTTTTCTAAATGGACAGGGATAATTGCAGAATTAACAGCAGAAATCATTTTATTTGTGTAAAGCAAAGTAAGGACTTTGAAATTTGAAGACATTAACTCCAGTATCATTTTTTCTCCTTCAACTAAAAAAGTCATGCTTTCTGTCCTCGATTTTTTTTCTGATAATGAGGTGAGGTATTTTATTTTATTTTTACTTAGCATAGTTTTTGAGTTAGATTGATTCCAATTGTTATTTTTGTCTTAAGTATTACGACTTTTATCTTTGAATAATTCTCTACAATATAAAATTTTCACTGCCAGTATAACTGGTTTTTTACTGGCAATTCTTCTTGTGTCATGTAATCCTGTCAAATATGTCCCAGAAGATAAGCATCTACTTTATAGTTCAAAAATAAAGATTAAAGATAACTCTGTTAAACCAGATGTATTAAAATCGTATATTAAACAAAAACCAAATAAAAAAATTTTTGGTTGGATCAGGTTTCATCTGGGTTTGTATAATCTCTCGAATATCAAAAAAGAAAAAGGTTTCAATAGATATCTTCGAAAAATTGGTGAAGCACCTGTAATATATGATCAATATCTGACTGATAAATCAAAAAATCAGCTGGATATATATATGAAAAACAAAGGTTATTACGATGTTCAAATTAGTGATTCAGTTGAATTCTCAGGTAAAAAAGCAAAAGTAATATACATTATTAATAGCGGAAAACCTTATACAATAAGGAATATTTCGTATTCAGTTGCCGATACAGGAATACAAAATATTTATTATGCCGATACAATTAATTCTTTATTAAAGAGAGGAGATTTGTTTGATAAAGATGTTGTGTTGCAAAACGAAAGAAATAGAATCGAACATCTTTTAAAAACTAAAGGTTATTACAATTTCACAAGGGAATATGTCTTTTTTGAAGCCGATACTTTTTTATCATCACATCAGGTCAATATCGATGTTCAGATTAAAAATCCGGTAGTTACCTTAACAGGCCAGGAGGTTTCGCATAAACAATATAAAATTAGAAAGCTTATTGTATCAGGCATGCCAAATTCATTAGATACAACAAATCGTAATTCATTTAAAGATACTTTAAATGTCGGAAATGATATTTTTTTAACTGATATCAGACTATTAAAAATTAACCCACGCTCGTTTGTACAATTTATATATATCCAACCAGGGAAATTATACAATGAAAACTCAGTAGATGAAACCTATACGCATGTTTCATCTCTCAACCTTTTTAAATTAGTTGATATAAAATTTTCAGATATCACAAATTTACCCGATACCAGTGAATTTTTGTGGTTAGATTGCAATATCCGTCTGAGTCCTTCCCCATTACAATCATACTCCACCGATTTGGAAGGTACAAACTCTTCAGGAAATATTGGAGGTGCTTTAAATTTGAATTATCAGCATATTAATCTCTTTGGAAATGCAGAAGTGTTGGATATTAAGCTTCGCGGAGCCCTTGAATCTATTAAACAAAGGGAATCGGCCAAATATAGCCGAACAGAAGAATATGGTATTGAAACAAATATAAAATTTCCAACCTTTCTATTGCCTATTCGAAACGAAAATTTCATAAAAAAATATAACCCAAAAACTACATTGTCATTATCGTATAATTATCAGCAACGTCCTGATTTTACGCGAACAGTTGCAAATGCCGGATTTGGATATAGCTGGAAAGAAACCAGGTACAAGGAACATATCTTAAGACCTTTTGAAATCAATTATGTCGATATAAAGAATGATTCTTCATCGGCATTTATCAGCAGAATATCCGGAACATATCTGGAGAGTAGTTATCGTGATCATTTAATTACCCTCTTATCATACTCGTATATATATAATAATCAAAATATTAAAAAGAATAAGGACTTTATTTATTTTCGGTTTAATGCTGAATCAGCCGGAAATACGATATCACTCTTTAAGTCGAAATTCGAAAAGGTAGTTGATAGTACTTCTACATACTATAAATTTTTGGGAATTCAGTATTCCCAGTATCTACGCAGCGATATTGAATATAAAATTTATAATATAATAAACCCCACAAATAGTTTAGTATATCGGTTTTTTGCCGGAGTTGGTTATCCATATGGAAACGCAAGAGCAATGCCATTTGAAAAAAGATATTCGTCAGGAGGGGCAAATAGCTTGCGTGCATGGCAAGCTCGAAGTTTAGGCCCCGGATCGGCCGATTCTGTTAATCTTGGACGATACCCAAATAGTACAGGTGATATTAAACTTGAATTAAATTTTGAATATCGTTTTAAATTATTCTGGAAATTAGAAGGTGCTTTCTTTGTGGATGCAGGCAATATTTGGGCAATCAGAAAGGAAGAAAGCAGGGAAGGTGCATTGTTTAAATGGAATAACTTTTATAAGGAATATGCCTTAGATTCAGGATTAGGTATTAGATTTGATTTTTCTTTTTTTATTTTCAGAACCGATGTGGGGATGAAAATGAGAGACCCTTCATTACCAGAAGGGAAAAGATGGATTACCGGTTCGCGAAAGTTAACCACAAGTGACTTTGCCTTACAGATTGGTATTGGCTATCCATTTTAGTTAAATGAGAAAGCATCATAAATTAGTGTAGTTGAGACAAATTGTTTTTAGGATAAATACAAAATAAGTTCAGAGCTGAGCTTCGGAAGAATCTCAGAGCCTTATATTGAAGCTCTTATTAATTAATTAAACTATGCCAATGAAACCAGTTTTCATGAATTACGTTAAATCTTATTTCACTTTTTCTAAAGGTGAGAGAAACGGAATTATTTTTTTATTGATAGTTCTTGCCATAATTATTGTTGCAATTAAGTTTATTCCCAAAAAGGAAAGCACTCCCGAAGATTTTATCCTATTGCAACAGGAAGTAGATTCATTATATAAAAATAATATCGCTATTCAGATTAATCAGAAAGTGAAATTTCCTGAAAATACAATTTACAAGGAAAAGAAACCTGAAAATGAATTCATTATTGAATTGAATGGAAGCGACTCCTTATCGCTCATAAAATTACCAGGAATAGGTCCTGTATATGCTTCAAGAATAATTAAATATAAAAATCTTTTAGGTGGATTTTATCATGTGATTCAGCTAAATGAAGTATATGGTTTAAAAGAAGAAAATTTAATAAAAGCTATTCCACATATATCTGTTGATGCAAGTTTAATTAACACTATACTTATCGATACAGCAACATTTAAAATTTTAGCAAGGCATCCATATATTGGAAAAGACCGGGCATGGAAAATTATCAACTTCAGGGATAAAAGTAAAACTGGAGGAATTTCATCCGACGAATTAGAAAATGCTTCAATATTTGATTCTATTCAATGGCAGCGTGTGAATCATTACTTTAAATTTCAAAAAAATACAGCGTTATAATAAATAATACTAGTTATTTCTGTAATTTTGTAAAATAATGTTTGTAGTGTGGATTCCGATTAATATATTTGCGGCTCATTTTTTAAAACGTTGATAAACTATGATAATTGTTCCAGTAAAAGAAGGCGAAAACATCGAAAGAGCTTTAAAAAAATTTAAAAGAAAATTTGAAAAAACAGGCACAGTAAAGGAATTAAGGGACAGACAAGCTTTTACAAAACCATCGATCCGCAAAAGGGAATTGGTAAAAAAAGCTGTATATGTTCAGAAATTACAGATAAAAGAAGAATAAAATATTAAGCTGGACTTTCCATTTTTTTGTGTTGTTAATTACTTGTGTACATGGAAATTGTGGATCAATTTCTTCAATATTTGAGAGTTGAAAAACGATATTCAACGCACACAATAATTGCATATAGTACTGATTTAGAACAATTTTGTAGCTTTGAGCCACTTAATAAGGATCAACAAAATCTAATTTCGGTTAATAGCAAAACAATCCGTAACTGGGTTGTATCTTTAATCGAAAATGGGATATCACACCGGTCAGTACATCGGAAAATAACATCTTTAAAATCATTTTACAGATTTTTACAGCGAAAAGGGTTAGTGAAGAGTAACCCCGCTGGAAAGGTTGTAATTCCGGGATTAGAAAAGCGACTTCCGGAATTTGTTTCCCAAAAGAACATCAATGTTTATTTGGACAATTCATTGAAAATCGAAGAGAGTTTTCAAATGTTCAGGGATGTTTTAATTTTGGAGATGTTTTATGATACAGGGATACGTTTATCGGAATTAATTGGGATACAGGACAAAGATTTTGATCATCAAAATCTGAGCCTCAAAGTAACAGGAAAGAGGAATAAGCAGAGAATAATACCTGTTAGTATTGCCTTGTCTAAAATTGTGAAGCAGTTTAAGGAGGTAAAGAAAGAATTTTTAAATGGAGCCGATTCAATTTATTTGTTTGTAAATGATAAAGGTGAAAAATTATATCCTATGTTTGTTTACAGAATAGTGAAGCAGCATTTATCGGCAATAACAACAGCAAACAAAAGAAGTCCCCACGTTTTAAGGCATTCTTTTGCAACACATATGCTAAACAATGGAGCTGATATTAATTCCATTAAAGAAATTCTGGGACATGCAAACTTGGCAGCAACACAGATTTATACGCATACTACTTTTGAAAAACTGAAAGAGATATATAAACTTGCTCATCCAAGAGCCTAAAGAACGGGAGGTACATATGGATATTAAATTTAGTTCAGTACATTTTAGCGCAGATAAAAAGCTGGTTCAATTTGTCAGCGATAAAGTAAATAAACTCGGTCATTTTTTTGATGGAATTATAGGTGCGGAAGTAACTATGAAACTCGAGAATACGCAAGAGCTGGAAAATAAAATGGTTGAAATCAGACTTATGGTTCCAGGATACGATTTATTTGCCAAAAAACAGAGCAAAACTTTTGAAGAAGCAGCCGACGATGTTGCTGAGGCATTGCGCAAGCAAATTCAAAAACACAAGGAAAAAATTAAAGGAAATTAAAAAAAAAATAAAAAAAAATTGTTGAGGTGTGAGAATTTATAAAATTTTCATACATTTGCGAACCCAAATTGAGAGGGTATAACAATAACAAAAGACGTTCTTTGTAAGCAATGCCGAAGTAGCTCAGTTGGTAGAGCAGCTGATTTGTAATCAGCTGGTCGGGGGTTCGAGTCCCTTCTTCGGCTCAAAGTAATAGGATCAACTATTGATTATCGGTTGAAAGTTGAAACTCCTCGAATATTTATATATACGAAAGTTCAATAAAAACGATTCAAAAAAAACGGGGAGATTCCAGAGCGGCCAAATGGGGCAGACTGTAAATCTGTTGTCTACGACTTCGGAGGTTCGAATCCTCCTCTCCCCACTATTTTTAAGGTCGGCCTTATTATTTTGAGATTTGCTGAAATATTTAATTACCCCTGTGTATGCAGGTAGCGAAGTTCTTTATTTTTTAATGCGGGAGTAGCTCAGTTGGTAGAGCATAACCCTTCCAAGGTTAGGGTCGCGGGTTCGAGTCTCGTCTCCCGCTCGTTTTTTTCGCTGATGTAGCTCAGGGGTAGAGCACTTCCTTGGTAAGGAAGAGGTCATGGGTTCAATTCCCATCATCAGCTCAATGAATTTTGAATCAGGTAAATTGAAAATACTAATTATCAAAATTATCAAATTAATAGGATTATGGCTAAAGAAAAATTTGACAGGTCGAAACCACACGTCAATATCGGAACAATAGGTCACGTTGACCATGGAAAAACAACTTTAACCGCTGCTATTACCATGGTACTAGCAAAGAAGGGTCTTTCAGAAATAAGATCTTTCGACTCAATTGACAATGCTCCGGAAGAAAAAGAAAGAGGTATTACCATTAATACCGCGCACATCGAATACCAGACTGCTATCCGTCATTATGCTCACGTTGACTGTCCAGGTCACGCTGATTATATCAAGAACATGGTTACCGGTGCTGCTCAGATGGATGGTGCAATCATCGTAGTTGCTGCAACTGATGGTCCAATGCCTCAAACACGCGAACACATTCTTTTGGCTCGTCAGGTAAATGTGCCAAAAATAGTTTGCTTTATGAATAAAGTTGACATGGTTGAAGATCCAGAATTACTCGACCTTGTTGAAATGGAAGTTCGTGAATTACTTACATTCTATAAATACGATGGCGATAATGCACCTGTAATCAGAGGTTCTGCATTAGGAGCATTAAACGGCGAAGCTGTTTGGGAAGAAAAAGTAATGGAGTTAATGAACGCTGTTGATACATTCATTCCAATTCCTCCACGTGAAAACGAAAAACCATTCTTAATGCCTGTTGAAGACGTATTCTCGATCACTGGTCGTGGTACTGTTGCTACTGGTAGAATAGAAACTGGTGTTATCAATTCAAGTGAAGAAGTAGAGCTTGTTGGTTTAGGTGCTGAAAAGAAAAAATCAGTTGTTACCGGTGTTGAAATGTTCCGTAAGATCCTCGATCGCGGTGAAGCTGGTGATAACGTTGGTCTTTTACTTCGCGGTATCGATAAAAAAGAGATAAAAAGAGGTATGGTACTTGCTAAACCAGGTTCTATCACTCCTCACACTATCTTTAAAGCTGAAGTATACGTACTTAAGAAAGAAGAAGGTGGACGTCATACTCCATTCCACGATAAATACCGGCCTCAGTTCTATTTAAGAACTCTTGACATCACTGGTGAGATTACTTTACCAGAAGGACGCGAAATGGTAATGCCTGGCGACAACGTTACAATCACTGTAAATTTGATCTACCCGGTAGCTATTAACCAGGGACTTCGTTTTGCTATCCGCGAAGGTGGTAGAACAGTAGGTGCTGGTCAGGTAGTAGAAATAGTAGAATAAATTGTGAACTAAGAGTGAGTGTGATTGTGGGTTTATATTAACTCACAATCATACCCACTTTTAAACACAATATACGGGTGTAGCTCAATTGGTAGAGTAGCGGTCTCCAAAACCGTTGGCTGGGAGTTCGAGTCTCTCCACCCGTGCATAGTATTTGAAAACATGAAAAGAATAATAATTTATTTTCAGGACGCTTATAAGGAGCTGGTACACAAAGTATCCTGGCCTTCCTGGGGTGAACTTCAGAGCAGCGCAATTGTTGTAATGGTAGCCTCCGTAGTTATTGCTATGTTAGTTTTTGTAATGGATTTTAGTTTCCAGAATATCTTGGAGCTCGTTTACAAAATGTTCATTTAATTACCATGATTTAAAATGGCTGAAGCTGAAAAAAAGTGGTATGTATTAAGGGTCGTTGGTGGTAAAGAAAAAAAGGTTAAGGAATACATCGAGAACGAAATTGCTGCTTTGGGCATGCAAGAGTATGTTTCGCAGGTGTTAATTCCTCAGGAAAAAGTATACCAGATCCGCAATGGAAAGAAAATCAGCAAAGAAAGAAATTTTTTTCCTGGTTATATTTTGATTGAAGCTATCCTGATAGGTGAAATACCACACATCCTTCGCAATATTCCTAATGTTGCCGGATTTCTTGGTGGTAAAAATGAAGATGCTGTTCCTTTGCGTCCTTCAGAAGTTAATAGAATACTTGGTAAAGTAGATGAATTAACCTCTAAAGACGAAGAACTGAATGTTCCATTCTTTGTAGGAGAAACTGTTAAGGTAACTGATGGACCATTTAACAGTTTTACCGGTGTTATTGAAGAAGTGAACGAAGAGAAGAAAAAACTGAAGGTAATGGTTAAAATCTTTGGTCGTAAAACTCCTCTCGAACTCAGTTTTATGCAAGTAGAAAAGGAATAGTATAATTTTCTGTTGTGTTACGCATTCTTATATATTTTCTGTAGTTACTTAAGCTTCCACTTGTTAACTACATCAAAAAAAAGAAAAAATGGCTAAAGAAGTTACTGGTATTATAAAATTACAAATTAAAGGAGGAGCAGCCAATCCTTCACCTCCTGTAGGACCTGCGTTGGGTTCGAAAGGGGTGAATATTATGGAGTTCTGTAAGCAATTCAACTCTCGTACGCAAGATAAATCAGGAAAAGTTATTCCTGTACTTATTACTGTTTACGCTGATAAATCGTTTGATTTTGTTACCAAAACTCCTCCTGTTGCTATTCAATTATTAGAGGTTGTTAAGTTAAAATCAGGATCTGCCGAACCTAACCGTAAAAAAGTGGGATCAGTAACCTGGGATGACGTGAAATCAATTGCATCGGATAAGATGCAGGATATGAACGCCTTTACAATTGAATCTGCAATGAGCATGGTTGCCGGAACAGCCCGTAGTATGGGAATCACTGTTGATGGTACCCCTCCTTTTCAGAAATAATAAAACTTGGTTTTAAAAATGGCAAAACTCACTAAAAACAGGAAGTTAGCTCTCTCTAAAGTTGAAGCTGGTAAAATATACAAGCTCAATGAGGCTGCTGCAATGATTAAGGATATTTCTACCACCAAGTTCGATTCATCTGTTGATTTAGACATTCGTTTAGGTGTTGACCCACGCAAAGCCAATCAAATGGTTCGTGGTGTTGTTACTTTACCTAACGGAACTGGAAAAGAAGTTCGTGTATTGGTACTTTGTACCCCCGATAAAGAAGCCGAAGCAAAAGAAGCTGGAGCTGATCATGTTGGATTGGACGACTTTATTGAAAAAATCAAAGGTGGTTGGACAGATGTAGATGTAATCATTACAATGCCTTCGGTAATGGCAAAAATTGGTGCCCTCGGAAGAATCCTTGGTCCACGCGGTTTAATGCCAAATCCAAAAAGTGGTACAGTTACCATGGAAATTGGTAATGCGGTAAAAGAAGTGAAAATGGGGAAAATTGACTTTAAAGTTGATAAATTCGGTATCGTTCACTCCTCCGTTGGTAAAGCATCGTTTGATCCTGAGAAACTTGTTGAAAACATTAAAGAATTCTACAATACAATTCTCAAGTTAAAACCTTCTGCAGCCAAAGGCACTTATATTAAAAGTGTTTATATGTCAAGTACTATGAGTCCGGGTTTAAAAATCGATCCGAAATCAGTAGAGGCTTAGAGTTATTTCCGAAGAAGAATCTATCATGAAAAAAGAGGATAAAAGCAAAATCATTAGCAACATCTGTGAGGAAGTAGGAAATTACAAGAACTTCTACCTTGTTGATATTTCGGGTCTCAATGCCGTGGATACAGTTAACCTGCGCCGTAAATGTTTTGAAAGGCAGATTAAACTGGTTATGGTAAAAAATACCTTGTTCAGAAAAGCTCTCGAACAGGTAAATAATGACTATTCCGAATTATTTGGAGTTCTTTCAAATGGCACTTCTGTGATGTATTCCAATACTAACAATGGTCCTGCGAAACTTATTAAAGAGTTACGCGCTACCAAAGCAAAACCTGTATTGAAGGCAGCATATGTTGAGGAATCTGTGTATGTTGGAGACGATCAATTAGACGCGTTAGCCAACTTCAAATCTAAAGAAGAACTTATTGGAGACATTATTATGTTGCTTCAATCACCTGCAAAACGGGTTATTTCTTCCCTGCAATCTGGCGGTAACACTATTGCTGGATTAGTTAAAACATTATCAGAAAAATCAGAGTAATTATAATCATTTTAAATATTTAGAAAAATGGCAGATTTAAAAGCGTTTGCAGAACAATTAGTTAATCTTACTGTAAAGGAAGTTAACGAATTGGCAAAGATTTTAAAAGACGAATATGGCATCGAACCAGCAGCCGCAGCAGTAGCTGTTGCCGCACCTGCAGCTGCTGCTTCAGCAGCCGTTGAAGAAAAAACATCTTTTGATGTTGTTCTTAAAAGCCCAGGTGGTGCTAAACTTCAAATCGTAAAATTAGTTAAGGAATTAACCGGATTAGGATTAAAAGAAGCAAAAGAACTTGTTGACGCAGCTCCAAAACCAGTAAAAGAAGGTGTTTCGAAAGAAGAAGCAGAATCTCTTAAAAAACAATTAGAAGAAGCAGGAGCAGAAGTTGAACTTAAATAATCCTAAACGGATTTCAGAATACAGGTTTAGAGTCTCATTTTTTCTTTTGGGACTCTAAGCCTTTTTGTTATTATACATTTAAAAGTTCACTTTTAATTCTTATTACATGTTGCAGAATAAACCTGAAAGAATAAGTTTTGCTTCAACTAAGAACCAGTTGGCGTATCCGGACTTTCTGGAAATCCAATTGAAGTCTTTTTACGACTTCTTTCAAATAGATACTCCTTCTGAAAATCGGAAAAATGAAGGACTATATAAAGTTTTTGCTGAAAATTTTCCAATCACTGATACGAGAAATAATTTCGTTCTCGAATTCATTGATTATTTTATCGATCCTCCCCGTTACACTATTGAAGAATGTATCGACAGAGGATTAACTTATAGCGTACCGCTTAAGGCAAAATTAAAACTTTATTGTACCGATCCTGAACACGAAGACTTCGACACTGTTATTCAGGATGTTTACCTGGGTACCGTGCCATATATGACCCCTCGCGGTTCGTTTGTTGTAAACGGTGCCGAAAGAGTTGTGGTTTCTCAGTTGCATCGTTCTCCTGGTGTGTTCTTCGGACAAAGTGTTCATGCCAATGGTACAAAATTATATTCAGCACGTATAATCCCGTTCAAAGGATCGTGGATAGAGTTCGCTACCGATATCAACAGTGTGATGTATGCGTACATCGACCGTAAGAAAAAACTTCCGGTAACCACTTTGCTTAGAGCTATCGGATACGAAGCTGATAAAGACATTTTAGCAATCTTTGACCTTGCTGACGAATTCAAAGTTTCCAAAACAGGATTAAAAAAAGCTGTTGGCCGCAAACTGGCTGCCCGCGTTTTAAAATCGTGGATTGAAGACTTCGTGGATGAAGACACAGGTGAAGTTGTTTCTATTGAACGTAACGAAATAGTGATTGACCGTGAAACTGTTATTGAAAACGATCATATCGATTTAATAGTAGATTCAGGATCACAAACCATATTGTTGCATAAGGAAAATCAAAACCTTTCCGACTTTGCAATTATCTATAACACACTTCAGAAAGACCCTTGTAACTCTGAAAAAGAAGCTGTACTGCATATTTACCGTCAGCTCCGTAACTCAGAACCACCTGATGAAGCCACTGCACGCGACGTTATCGATAAGCTTTTCTTCTCCGATAAACGTTACGATTTAGGCGACGTTGGCCGTTACAGGATCAATAAAAAGTTAGGACTCGATGTATCGAAAGATATTAAAGTTCTTACCAAAGAAGATATCATTGAAATTATAAAATATCTTATTCAATTGATCAATTCACGCACCGATGTGGATGATATCGATCACTTGAGTAACCGTAGGGTTAGAACCGTTGGCGAACAATTAGGCAATCAGTTCAGCGTTGGTTTGGCACGTATGGCCAGAACTATTCGTGAACGTATGAATGTTCGTGACAACGAAGTTTTTACACCTATCGATCTTATTAATTCTAAAACACTTTCGTCGGTTATCAATTCATTCTTTGGGACTAATCAGTTGTCTCAGTTTATGGATCAAACCAACCCGCTGTCGGAAATGACGCACAAACGTCGTTTATCAGCACTCGGGCCAGGTGGTCTTTCCCGCGAACGTGCCGGTTTCGAAGTACGCGACGTTCACTATACTCACTACGGACGCCTTTGTCCTATTGAAACTCCTGAAGGTCCGAACATCGGTCTTATTTCTTCGCTTTGCGTATTTGCAAAAATTAATGTACTTGGTTTTATTGAAACTCCTTATCGTAAAGTTGCAACCGGTGTTGTCGATTTAACTAACGATGGTGTAATTTACCTGAGTGCAGAAGAAGAAGAGGAAAAAGTAATTGCACAGGCTAATGTTCAGGTTGCTGATAATGGCGATTTCCTCGATCAGAAGGTAAAAGCCCGTTTCAACGGCGATTTCCCGATGCCTGACAAAGATGAAGTTCACATGATGGACGTTGCCCCTAATCAGATTGCCTCGATCGCCGCTTCGTTGATTCCATTTTTGGAACACGATGATGCTAACCGTGCTTTGATGGGCTCGAACATGATGCGCCAGGCTGTTCCGTTACTCCGTCCCGATTCTCCAATTGTTGGAACCGGTATTGAACATATGGTTGCCAAAGATTCACGTTTGCTTGTTGTTGCTGAAGGCGATGGTGTTATCAATTTTGTTGATGCCACTGAAATCGTTATCAAATACGACCGTACTGAAGATGAGGAATTCCTCTCTTTCGAAAGTAGTATTGTTCATTACAAGCTTCCTAAATTTAAGAAAACAAACCAGAATACTACAGTAAACCTTGTTCCGATGGTTAAAAAGGGACAAAGAGTTACAAAAGGCCAGATTCTTACCGAAGGTTATGGTACACAGGGCGGAGAACTTGCTCTTGGACGTAACCTGAGAGTAGCTTTCATGCCTTGGAAAGGGTATAACTTTGAAGATGCGATCGTAATCTCCGAAAAAGTGGTTCGCGATGACATTTTCACTTCCATTCATATCGACGAATATTTACTCGAAGTACGCGACACCAAACGTGGTTTGGAAGAGCTTACCAGCGATATTCCTAATGTAAGTGAAGAAGCAACCAAGAATCTCGACGAAAACGGATTGATTCGCATTGGTGCTCAGGTTGAACCTGGCGACATCCTCATCGGCAAGATCACCCCAAAAGGTGAATCTGATCCATCTCCTGAAGAAAAACTCTTAAGGGCGATATTCGGCGACAAAGCCGGCGATGTGAAAGATGCCTCTCTTAAAGCGCCTCCATCATTATTTGGTGTTGTTGTCGACAAAATGTTGTTCTCCCGTGCCATGAAAGAAAAGAAACAGGGCAAAGTAAACGAGAAGAGCATCATTCAAAAAATTGACGATGACTACGATAAGTCTTACGGAGATCTGAAAGTTAAACTTCTGGATAAGTTGTTTATCCTCGTGAATGGTAAAACATCACAAGGCGTTAAAGATGCTAACGGTGTCGAGGTAATTGGTAAGGGTGCTAAATTCACTATGAAGCAATTACAGGATTTGAATTATGAAAATATCAATCCTACAAAATGGACAACTGATAAGCAAAAGAACGATCAGGTCCGTGACCTGCTTCATAATTTCATGATTAAATTCAAGGAAATTGACGCTGTTCACAAACGTAAAAAATACAATATTACTATTGGTGATGAACTACCAACAGGTATCATTCAGTTAGCCAAAGTATTTATTGCTAAAAAACGTAAGGTTAAAGTTGGGGATAAAATGGCAGGACGCCATGGTAATAAGGGTATCGTTTCGAGAATTGTGCGTGAGGAAGACATGCCATTTATGGACGACGGTAAACCTGTTGACATTGTTCTGAACCCTCTTGGTGTGCCTTCCCGTATGAATCTCGGACAGATCTATGAGACTGTTTTAGGCTGGGCAGGTTACGAATTGGGACTGAAGTTTGCAACCCCGATTTTTGACGGAGCTAAAATTGACGATATCAATCACTGGACTGATAAAGCAGGTATCCCAAGATATGGTAAAACTTATCTTTACGATGGAGGTACCGGGGAACGTTTCGATCAGCCAGCTACGGTTGGGGTAATCTACATGCTGAAGTTAGGCCACATGGTTGATGATAAGATGCATGCCCGTTCAATCGGTCCATACTCTTTGATTACACAGCAACCTCTTGGTGGTAAAGCACAATTCGGTGGTCAGCGTTTTGGGGAAATGGAAGTTTGGGCACTCGAAGCTTTCGGTGCTGCCAATATTCTCCAGGAAATCCTCACTGTGAAATCGGATGATGTTATAGGCCGTGCCAAGACGTACGAAGCAATTGTGAAAGGTGAGCCTATGCCAAGTCCTGGCGTACCCGAATCGTTCAACGTATTGCTTCACGAATTAAGAGGTTTGGGATTAAGTATAAATCTTCAATAATACCGAGATAATCTTAAAACCGGAAAGGCTTCAACTACGCTCAGCCTGACGGTTATTCAAAATGAGTTGTCATATTGAGCGGAGTCGAAATAAGACAACTCATTTTTTAAGATAAATCTCTTACTTTTAACCAGGTAAATAAGAAAAATATATGTCATATAGAAAAGACAGTAAGGTTAAGGCCACTTTTACAAAAGTAACCATTGGGTTATCTTCTCCTGAAGAAGTGCTTGAGCGCTCAAGCGGAGAGGTGTTGAAGCCGGAAACCATTAACTACCGTACCTATAAACCGGAAAGAGATGGTTTGTTCTGCGAACGTATCTTTGGACCTGTTAAGGATTACGAATGTCATTGCGGGAAGTACAAGAGAATCCGTTATAAGGGTATTGTGTGCGACCGTTGTGGTGTAGAAGTTACAGAGAAAAAAGTACGCCGTGAACGCATGGGTCATATCAATCTGGTAGTTCCGGTTGCCCATATCTGGTATTTCCGTTCGTTGCCGAATAAAATCGGTTACCTTTTGGGATTGCCTACAAAAAAACTCGACGCAATTATCTATTACGAGCGTTATGTTGTTATCAACGCCGGTATAAAAGCTGTTGATGGAATAAAAGCACACGATTTCCTTACAGAAGAAGAATATCTCGATATCATCGAAGCGCTTCCTAAGGAAAATCAATATCTTGACGATTCCGATCCTAATAAATTCATCGCCGACATGGGCGCTGCAGCTCTTTATAAGTTGCTGGAACGTATCGATCTCGATGAATTGTCATACGAATTACGTCATAAAGCCAATAACGAAACATCGCAACAACGTAAGAGCGAAGCTCTGAAACGGTTGCAGGTTGTGGAAGCATTCCGGGAATCGAAAGGTGTGAATCGTCCTGAATGGATGATCCTCAAGGTTGTTCCTGTTATCCCACCTGAATTACGTCCGTTGGTGCCTCTTGATGGTGGCCGTTTTGCCACTTCCGACTTAAACGACCTTTACCGTCGTGTAATCATCCGGAATAACCGTTTAAAAAGGCTTATCGAAATTAAAGCTCCTGAAGTTATTCTCCGTAACGAGAAACGTATGCTTCAGGAAGCTGTGGATTCACTTTTCGATAACTCAAGAAAATCCAATGCAGTTAAAACAGATGCAAACCGTCCTTTAAAATCATTGAGCGACAGCTTAAAAGGTAAACAAGGCCGTTTCCGTCAGAACTTGTTGGGTAAACGTGTCGATTATTCTGCCCGTTCGGTTATCGTTGTTGGTCCTGAATTGCAACTTCACGAATGTGGTCTTCCAAAAGATATGGCTGCAGAGCTTTACAAACCATTTATCATCAGGAAACTGATCGAAAGAGGTATTGTAAAAACGGTTAAATCGGCCAAGAAAATTGTCGACCGCAAAGATCCTGTTGTTTGGGATATCCTCGAAAACGTTCTGAAAGGTCACCCTGTATTACTAAACCGTGCACCAACACTTCACCGTTTAGGTATCCAGGCATTCCAGCCAAAATTAATTGAAGGAAAAGCAATTCAACTTCACCCACTCGTTTGTACTGCGTTCAACGCCGACTTCGACGGTGACCAGATGGCCGTTCACCTTCCATTAGGAAACACTGCGGTTCTGGAAGCTCAAATGTTAATGCTTGCCTCGCACAACATCTTAAACCCTGCCAATGGTGCACCTATCACGGTACCATCACAGGACATGGTTTTAGGTTTATATTATATCACCAAACAGCGTAAAGACACTCCTGAGCATCCTGTAAAGGGCGAAGGAATGAGATTCTACTCTCCGGAAGAAGTGATCATTGCTTTCAATGAAAAACGACTGGATCTGCATGCCATCATAAAAGTTAAAACAGATGACCTGGACACCAATGGTAAAATTGTCCAGAAAATTATCGAGACAACTTGCGGAAGGGTCATGTTCAATGAATTTGTACCTCACGTAGTAGGTTATATAAACGAAGTTTTAACAAAAAAATCGTTGCGCGACATCATCGGTAAGGTTTTGAAGAAAGCGGGAACTGCACGTACTGCAAAATTCCTTGACGATATCAAACACCTTGGTTTCCAGACTGCATTCCGCGGAGGTCTTTCGTTTAACCTCGACGACGTAATTGTTCCACCGGATAAGGAAATTCTGGTTCAGGAAGGTTATGTTCAAGTTGATGAAGTAATGAACAATTATAACTTAGGTTTCATTACCAATAACGAACGGTACAATCAGATTATCGATATCTGGACACATACAAATGCCAAGCTTACACACATTCTGTTAAGCAAACTGTCGAAAGACAAACAAGGTTTCAACCCTGTTTACATGATGCTTGACTCCGGAGCCCGTGGATCGAAAGAACAGATCCGTCAGCTTTCAGGAATGCGTGGTTTGATGGCGAAACCTCAGAAATCAGGTGCTACCACATCTGAAATTATCGAAAACCCAATTCTTTCGAACTTTAAAGAAGGTCTTTCGGTTTTGGAATACTTCATCTCCACTCACGGTGCTCGTAAAGGTTTGGCCGATACAGCGCTTAAGACTGCAGATGCTGGTTATCTAACCCGTCGTTTGGTCGACGTATCTCAGGACGTTATTATCAACGAACCTGACTGCGGCACCCTTCGTGGTCTGGTAGCTACCGCTATCAAAAATAATGAAGAAACTGTTGAATCGTTGTACGAAAGAGTACTCGGACGTACTACCGTTCACGATATATATCATCCTTTATCAGGTGAATTGATTGTTGCTTCGGGAGATGAAATTACCGAAACAGTTGCTGAAAACATTACAAATTCTCCAATCGAACAAGTTGAAATTCGTTCGGTGTTAACCTGCGAATCGAAAAAAGGTGTTTGCGCTAAATGTTACGGACGTAACCTCGCAACGGGCCGCATGGTTCAAAATGGTGAAGCTGTAGGTGTTATTGCTGCACAGTCGATAGGTGAGCCTGGTACACAGTTAACATTACGTACTTTCCACGTTGGGGGTACTGCATCGAACATCACTTCCGAATCGAGCATCACTACCAAATACGAAGGTATTGTTGAAATGGAAGAACTTCGTGCTGTTGACCGCCTAGATGAACAGAATAAAGCATATCAGACTGTTATCAGTCGTTTGACTGAATTAAGGATCATCGACAAAAACACTGGCATCACCTTGCTTACCCATAACATTCCTTACGGTTCGAAACTGTATGTAAAGAATGGGGAAGAAGTGAAGAAAAACCAGTTGATTTGCGAATGGGATCCATATAATGCTGTTATTATTTCGGAAGTATCCGGTAAAGTTGAATTTGATGCATTAATCGAAGGGATTACTTACCGTGACGAATCGGATGAACAAACCGGTTACCGTGAAAAAGTGATCATCGAATCGAGGGATAAAACCAAGAACCCGATGGTTAGGATAGTTTCACAAACCGATGATATTATCCGTTCCTACAACTTGCCTGTTGGCTCTCACATTGTTGTAAACGAAACTGAGATTGTTAAAGCTGGCGAAATTCTTGTTAAAATGCCACGTGCCGTTGGCAAAACCGGTGATATCACCGGTGGTCTTCCACGTGTTACAGAGTTGTTCGAAGCACGTAACCCATCCAATCCGGCTGTGGTTTCCGAAATCGATGGCGAAGTTAACTTTGGTAAGGTAAAACGTGGCAACCGTGAAATCACCATCACCTCTAAATCGGGTGAAGTGAAAAAATACATGGTTCCGCTTTCAAAACAGATCCTTATCCAGGAAAACGATTATGTAAAAGCTGGCACTCCACTTTCGGAAGGCGCAATTACCCCATCGGATATTCTGGCTATCAAAGGCCCTACTGCTGTTCAGGAATACATTGTGAACGAAGTTCAGGAAGTATACCGAATGCAGGGTGTGAAGATCAACGATAAACATTATGAAGTGATTGTTCGCCAAATGATGCGTAAAGTTGAGATTATCGATCCGGGTGATACCAAATTCCTCGAAAAACAGGTAATTGACAAGTGGGAATTCATGGACGAAAACGACTTTATTTTTGGTAAAAAAGTTGTGATTGAATCAGGCGATTCAAACCTTCGTCCAGGTCAGATTATCACTGCCCGCAAATTACGCGACGACAACTCGTTGCTCAAACGCAGGGATGCCAAAGTTATTGAAGCACGCGACGCTGTACCTGCTACATCGAACCAGGTATTACAGGGAATCACCAAGGCGGCATTACAGACTAAGAGCTTTATCTCGGCTGCTTCTTTCCAGGAAACAACAAAGGTATTGAACGAAGCTGCAATTCATGGCAAAATAGATACTTTGGAAGGCTTGAAAGAAAATGTAATTGTAGGTCACTTAATCCCTGCAGGAACTGGCCTTCGCGAATATCAGCGTTTAGTAGTAGGTTCTATGGACGACTATGAAAAGCTGGTAGCCTCGAAAAAAACTGATATTGAAGAAGTTCTTGAAGAAGAAGAAATTTAATGATATGGAAAAAGAAGAAAATCAGCAAATAAATATCGAGTTGAAAGAAGAAATAGGGCAGGGGACATATTCGAACCTGGCCATTATCACTCATTCATCGTCAGAGTTTGTTGTAGACTTTGTAAGGATTATGCCGGGACTGCCAAAAGCAGAAGTTAAATCGCGCATTATTCTCACTCCCGAGCATGCCAAACGACTTCTGATGGCACTCAAAGATAACGTTGCCAAGTACGAGGCCGCTTTTGGGCCGGTAAAGGTAGACCAGGGGCCTGGTGGAACCGCAATACCGCTCACCTTTGGCGGACCTATCGCACAGGCATAAACATAAAGTAAAAACCCCGGAAGTAATTTCCGGGGTTTTTTGTTGCTATTAAGAGTTAATTTATTTTTGCCATGGATTATAACCGGTATTGCATGGGCAAATTTTATTCAGGTTATATAAGGGGGATTTCAGTCCAAGTTGACGTGTATTGTAATTTTAACCAATTCACTTGCATAAGTCTGGACTCATGATTTAAGTTTTTTGGGAAGTTATTAAAAAAAGTATTCATTTATTTTGAAAAAGGGGCCAGCCTAAAAAAAGAGAAAAGACACGTATCCGCTTACAAACGTTTACAAACGTTACCAACGGATAATAAAAAGGTAAAATTTAAAAATAACAAGAATGCCATTAAAATCTGGATATCAAACATTTAAAAACACAAAAAACCTATTATATAATAGAAATAACGACAATTGTTGTTATTTACATGTTGTGCTGCATGCAAAGAGAGACCGTACACAGTTTAAACAAAGGATAAAATGAGATTAAGTAAATTACAAAAAACTGTGCTGATTATATATTTATTAATAAGTGCGATAATATATTTTCTGTTTTCAAGTAAAGCTCTTGAAAGGAAAGATTTGAATCTAATGATTTTCTGTTATGGTTTCGGGACATCATTTGGACTACTTGTCGCTTACATGAAGGAGTTGAGAAATAATTTGAACTTCTTGATTTGGACAATTATTGGAATGATTCAGTATTGGATTTATTGGATTAATCGAAATGACTTATATTTCAATATGAGAGATTATTCAAAAGCTGGTAATTGGGTTTCCTTCGAAAGCAATATAGGTTCTTTATCGACTGAAACATTTAAATCAATTATTATCGTTTTGATTAGTATCAAACTGTTTGATTGGATTTTTAAAAAAATAACTGGACTAAATTTGATTGGAACATACTATAGATTTTCTTGGTATGACGACAGTGACAAGCGAAGAATAACATGGCTAGATGTTCTTTTTAATTTAATTCTTTATGCAATTACGATTACAACTGTTATTATTAAATTTTAATTGACAAAAAACAGATTGATTGATGAAAACAATGCACGACAGCACAACACACGGTATAAAAAATTGCCGGTGCAGTTGGTTATTCAAGGGTTGTAGCCCGCTCCAACTTTTGTGTAACTTGATAGGAAATTGCCCGCAATCGGCAACTTTTCATACCGCCAACCGTTGGCATTCATTGTAAAAACAAGCCCACCAATGTGATAGCATATTTGAAATGATTTTTTATCTTTGGGATTGATAATTAAAAAAAACATGACAAAGGAAAGCACCATTAGATTATTTCAGGATCAAAAAAGTTAGAGTGCAATGGGATAATGTAAAAGAAAAATGGTTCTTCTCAATCGTTGATATTATTGGGATATTAACTGAAAGCTCTAATCCAAGAAAATACTGGAGTGTTCTTAAAACAAGATTAAAACAAGAAGGAAGTGAGTTGACTACAAAATGTAGTCAACTGAAAATGCAATCTGTTGACGGTAAATTTTATATGACAGATGTTGCTGATACAGAACAACTTTTGCGATTAATTCAATCTATACCATCACCCAAGGCGGAGCCATTTAAAGTTTGGTTAGCTAAAGTTGGAT
>JBBQEI010000002.1:0-216917 GCA_038320545.1 Bacteroidales bacterium | reverse complement strand
TGTCGCATCTACATACTTGCCCTTTTTGTGTTTTTGGGGCTTCACAAAGATGTGCTTGTTTACCCGGACAAATATGCCTCATATCACGTTCCTGTATAGTTTATACTGAGCAATGCTCTTTTATTAGTATTTTTCGACTTTTTCCAGAGCTTACAACAAGTGTGCGCGCTGCTCATGCAGGACGCACACAACATATAAAATTTATTGGAGCGGAATCGCAAATTATAAGGGAATTGCTTCGAAATTAGTTCTTAACGTCTCGTCAGGGAAGTTCTTCGATTCCGATAGCTATCGGAACCCCAACAAAACTTATGTGTAACGTTGTGGTGCATGCAAAAAAGACAGACATTCTCATATGATTGACTCTCGATTATTTTGTATATTTGAAAAAATTACGGTCATGATAGCAGACACTCAAATAAGACAATTGATTTTACGCAAAATTCGTAGAATCCCTTCTAATAAGCTAAATGATTTGAATGATTATTTGAGTAAATTGGAAGAGACTACTGAAAAGACATCCAAGATACTCTCGTATGCTGGTAGTTGGAGTACCATTGACGAGTCTGCATTCAATGAACTTACTAATAATTTGATTATAAATCGGAATAAAAATTCTCGTAGATCCGATGAATAGAGCATTAATTGATACCGATATTCTTTCCTATTATTTCAAGGGTGACCCTCTTGTTGTAGAAAATTTTAAAAAATATCTGACTGAATACTGGAAATTATTGCGAATATGGCAATTCCAGCTATAATTATTGGAATATTTGTTTCTGTCGGAATTGGAATGTTAGTATGGGGAGTTTATTCCATTTTTCGAGGTGGGGGCTATTTGCAGGTACAGACACAAGATTAATACATTATTTTAAGGGGAATATAAAAATATATAATTGGGAACGATTTTCTGGAGATATTGAACTTAACTCAAAAAAAAGAGACATTTCACTAAAACTCAGAACAGGGACTTACACCCTCTGGAAAGATGCACACTTGTTGTGTGCATCTTTAAAATAAAGTTGCATATTTGCCCTTTTTCGAGAGCTTACAACAAGTTGGGCGTCCTTCTGACAAAAGACAACTATTGACAAAAAACACTAATTTTGACAAACTAAGAAAAAGTAATGGATAATAATCAAAGAAAGCAGATAATTGAAAACGCAAAAACTTTTTTTAGAAATGAAATCGTTCAAAGTCATATAGCTGGAGCTTGTAAACGTGCAAGTAAATTGTCTGAATATAATGTAAACCCATTTCTATTCAAATATTTAGCTAATTTCTTAACGGGCAATGACGACTCAGAAAGTATTTGCCAGAGCTTTAGTCCTTCCAAGGATATTGGGGTCGTCAATAAACACCTCGTTTGGAATGAAAATTCAAAGTTTAATCAGTTCTCTATTTCAGGGATTAGGCTCTACAACACAAGGCATTGACATTGAATTTATTGATGCAATCGATGAACAAAAAAAATATTGCCAACTAAAAGCAGGTCCAAATACAATAAACCACGATGATGTTACAACTATAATCAACCATTTTAAAGGTGTTCGCACTCTAGCAAGAACAAATAATCTTAATGTTGGAATAAATGATATGATTGTAGGTGTTGTATATGGAGAAGAGGCAGAACTTAGTTCACATTACAGAAAAATTGAAAATACTTATCCTGTAATTATCGGGAAGGATTTTTGGCATAGACTTACAGGTAAAGATGATTTCTATTTTGAATTAATTGACGCGATAGGGGAGGTTGCATTAGAGGTAGATGCTAGTAAGGTTGTTGAGCAAACGATTAAAACATTGGCGATAGAAATTGAAGCAAAATACAAGTAACTTTTTATTTTGGGGTGGTCTGAGAATAGTAATTGTTCAAGAACTTAACGATAGAATAACCGACTTCTGTTCCTAGATTTACGGGAACAGCATTACCAATTTGTTTGTATTGTTGAGCCATTGACCCATCGAAACTCCAATCATCAGGAAAGGTTTGTATTCTAGCATATTCACGAACTGTAAAAGGTCGAGTTTCCTCGGGGTGACATCTTTCGGTTTGTTTTTGAGCAGGGCTACAAGTAAGCGTTAAACAAGGTTCATCCCATCCAATTCGTCTTGCAATACCAGTTTTCCCACCACCTAAGTAGAAACTACCTCCCATAAATTCTTTTTGAATTTCAAGTGGTAAATCACGCCAATACCCTTTTTGTGGAACTAAATCCAAGACAGCTTTTTTGCTTTGTGGATATTTTGCACCAGAAGACTTTGGGACATTCATATCAAATAGTTCTCCCTTTTTCAAAGCATCTTTCAAATTATAAATTTTATTATGAGGTTTTGGATATTCATATTGCAAGTCAATATCTTTTCTAACACCTACTAGTATTAAGCGTTCTCTTTTTTGTGGTACCCTATAATTTATAGCTTTCAATACTTGGACAGGAACGACATTGTAACCAATTTCATCTAAAACTGATATCATTCCCAACAATGTTTTTCCATTTTCGTGACTTAGTAAACCACGAACATTTTCGCCTATACAAATTGGAGGATTTACTTCTTTAACAACTCTTGCAAATTCATAGAACAAAGTTCCTCTTGCATCGGCAAGACCTAACTTTTTTCCAGCGTAACTAAATGCCTGACAAGGAAAACCGCCTGTAACAATATCAACTTTATTATGATATTCGGAAAAATCAAATTCCTTAATATCGCCTTCCAACACATTCCAGTTAGGACGGTTTTTACGCAAAGTTTGACAAGCCCATTTATCAATTTCATTCAACGCAACGCATTTCAAACCTGCCTTTTCCATACCGATTGCCAAACCACCGGCACCGGCAAACAATTCCAAGACAGAGTAATCATTTTGTGGCTCAACAGAGTTGGAAAAAGCATCTTCAATATCTTGACTAAAAAAATCTGCAAACAAAGTCTCAACTTGTTCTCGTTTATAGACACGATAATTGCTAATTGGCTCACGAACCGCAGATAATTTCCCTTCTCTATCCCAACGTCTAAGGGTTTCTTTACTTTTTCCAATTAGTTCAGATACTTCAGAGAGCGACAAATATTCTTTCATAACCAAGTTATTTAACCTTACACAATGGTTACAAATTTACAACTTAAAATGAAATCAACAACAGAATAAAAAAAAGAACGAACGCCCAATCGAGTAGATGGCCGGCTACTATGACCTCTGCTGACTTCTGTATCCCTGGTAGAACGAAACTAGATACAGATCTCCCCTGGTAATAGCTTTTCCCTTCCGCCTATCCCTGTCGCATTTACATTCTTGCCCTTTTTGTGTTCTTGGGGCTTTTTTAAAGAATGAGACCCTTTACACTGAAATTTTAGATTATCATAGAAAACGAGAGAAAAGAATAAAACATTTAAAGTTACCAGGATTGAATTGAAAAACGCCACCCTTCAATAATAAAGACATAAAGTTTCGGTGGTATGTCTGATTCATCGCCAGTATAAATTTTAGCATTGGTTAAAAGTTGTGTTCTCCACATTTCCTTTCAAGCCATATTGCCATCTTTAGCGTCAATGCCCCCCAAAAACTTCTACACGGATTTTAATTTTAGTCTTTTTCGAACTGTTTTCGTATTTTTAGGTTTTTAGTGAAAGCCTTGTTATTATGATTGAGAAAATAAAAAGTTCGGAATTAATTCTGGTTATTTTTGGAGCTTCCGGCGACCTTACAGAACGTAAGCTCATACCAGCCTTGTACGATTTGAAATCTCAAAATCTGCTGCCCGATAAATTTGCAGTTTTGGGTGTAAGCCGAACAGAAATGACTGATGATAGTTTCCGCGAAAAAATGAATTCATCTATTCATAAGTTTATTGTAGCGAATGAAAAAATAGACGAAAAAGTAGTTGAGGAATTTCTTCCTACACTCCATTATTTATCAATCGATACATCAAATCAGGAGGATTACGGAAAAGTCAGAGATAAGCTTCTTAAATTGGATAAAGAATATCAAACCAATGGTAATTTCCTGTTCTACCTTTCAACGCCACCAAATTTATATGGAACAATAACACAATTTCTTGGACATTATGAATTAAACAAGCAGGATAATGGCTGGAGACGCATCATTGTAGAAAAACCTTTCGGATATGATCTTGAATCGGCCCGGGATTTGAATAAAGAAATGCTTTCCTTTTTCAATGAAGATCAGATATATCGGATTGATCATTACCTTGGCAAAGAGACGGTTCAGAATATATTGGTAACGCGCTTTTCCAATGGCATTTTTGAGCCCATCTGGAACAGGAATTTTATTCACCATATTGAAATAACCTCATCCGAAGATATTGGCGTTGAAAATCGTGGCGGTTATTACGACGGATCAGGAGCGATACGCGACATGGTACAAAATCATTTGCTTCAACTGGTTGGAATGATAGCCATGGAACCTCCAACAAGTTCCGATGCACGTTCCATTCGTAACGAAACACTTAAGGTTTTTCAATCAATTCGTCCTTTAACCAGGGATGATGTTTACCATAACGTGATCAGGGGACAATACATGGCATCTAAAATAAAAGGGAAAGATGTAAAAGGTTACCGTGAGGAAAAGAATGTAGCTCCCTGCTCCAAAACAGAAACATACCTGGCCATGAAGTTTTATATTGATAATTGGCGATGGAGCGGAGTTCCGTTTTATATCCGATCGGGAAAAAGGCTGCCAATAAAAGTTACAGAAGTTGTTATCCATTTCCATCCTAGTCCGTTGCGTTTATTCACCAAAGAAGCGGATAATTCACTTTCAACAAATCAGATGATTATCAGGATACAACCCGATGAAGGTTTGCTGTTAAAGTTTGGAATGAAGGTTCCGGGGGCTGGTTTCAAGGTTCAGGAAACAGGCATGGATTTCCATTATTCCAGTTTGTCCGAAAATCATCTTCCAAGTGCTTACGAACGTTTGCTGCTGGATTGTATGCTGGGCGATGCCACACTTTATATCCGCGGCGATGCAGTAGAAGCTACCTGGGAATTCATCACGCCAATTCTGGAAATATGGAAAGAAAATCTTGAATTTAAACTGTATGGTTACCCTGCAGGAACCTGGGGACCTGATGTAGCTGACGATCTGATTGAAGGCCCGGTGCGTTCGTGGCGTTATCCTTGCCGCAATCTTACATCCGACGATTCATATTGTGAACTTTAATTGAATAAATGAAAAATTTTTTCCAATCTAAAATATTATCCTCACCTCAGGAAACGGCAAATGTTCTTGCAATAGATTTTATCAGGTATACTGAAGAAATTTTAAAATTCCGGGAAAAACTTTATATCGCCGTTTCCGGTGGATCAACACCAAATATTTTTTTTGATTTATTGGCTAATGAATATTCCGAAGCTATTCCCTGGAAAAAATTGCAATTCTTTTGGGTCGATGAACGATGTGTTCCTCACAACCATGTAGAAAGTAATTATGGGAATGCTTTTGAAAGATGTTTTTCAAAAGTAGCCATTCCAAAGGAAAACCTGCACCCTGTATATGGCGGAGAAAACCCTGTTGTTGAAACTGTAAGGTATACAGGCGAAATACTTTCACATGTTCCCTCTATTGGAGGCTATCCTTGTTTTGATATTATCATGTTAGGAATGGGCGAAGACGGCCATACAGCATCGATATTTCCCGGACAGGAGCTATTATTTGAAACACATGCCATTGTTTCGGTTTCCGAAAATCCAATCAGCGGACAAAAAAGAATTACTTTAACAGGAAAAGTGATCAATAATGCCAGCGAAATTATTTTTGTGGCTACCGGACATAAAAAAAAGAATGTACTGGAACAAATTCTTGAAAAACAACCCACTGCAACACTTTATCCTGCTTCGCATATTTCGCCATTAAGAGGCAGATTAAGCTGGTACCTCGACAAAGAAGCTGCCGGAAACAGGATAAAAATTTAAGTTCTATTTTATATCATCCAGCGAAAATGGTGTAGCCTGGTAAACATAATAATTTAACCAATTGGAATAAAAAAGGCTTGCATGACTTTTCCATCTTACCACTGGAGTTTTTGACGGATCGTCGCCCGGGAAATAATTTCCGGGAATATCAATTTCAAGTCCTCTGCTCTTATCCCTGTCATATTCCAACTTCAAAGTTAACGGATCGTATTCCGAATGACCTGTAACAAATATCCGTTTCCCATCCTTGGATGCTATCATATGCACACCGGCTTCGTTCGATTCTGCAATAATTTTTAAATCTTCCACTTGTTTAAGATCGGAACGTTTAAGGTTCGTATGCCGGGAATGAGGAACCCAGAATTCATCGTCAAAACCACGCACTATAGGTTCATTAGGTTCATTAATCCAATGTTTGAAAACCCCAAAGATCTTTTTGTCCTCAGGATATTTTGGAACACCGTAATGATAATATAATCCGGCTTGTGCAGCCCAGCAAATATATAAGGTAGATGTTACATGATGGTCGGCCCAGTCCATAATTTCCTTCATCTCGTTCCAATAATCCACATCTTCAAAATCAAGATGTTCAACCGGCGCTCCGGTAATAATTAAACCATCGAACTTTTGATCTCTGATCTGATCAAAAGACTTATAAAATTCTTCGAGGTGTTCTTTTGGGGTATTTTTTGAGACATGATTACTAATATTCATTAACATCACTTCAGCCTGCAATGGGGTATTAGATAACATCCTGAGCAAATGAATCTCGGTTGTTATTTTCACTGGCATCAGGTTCAATATAATGATTTTCAATGGCCGGATATCCTGGTGCATGGCCATCGATTCAGGCATCACAAATATATTTTCTTCTTTTAAAATTCCAATTGCAGGTAAATTATCAGGAACATTTAAAGGCATATGCTAAAATTTTTTAATCTGCAAAGTTATTTATTTTTGATTTAGTTTGAAGCCAATCTTCTGAAAACCTAATTCAAAAATAACCTACGCAACCATAATCAAAATTAAGCATCTATAGTGAAACTAAACATTTTTCAAATGAAGGAACAATCAGGCACAATCAGAAAAATTCTGATATTCTCCGTTTTATTGGGTTTTATATTAATTACTACTTCATTCGATTGGGACCCGGTGGAAGAATACAACTATTCAGCCATTATCATGTCGAGAGCTGAACTTGAAAAAAGTATTGAATTTCAAGCGGCAAGACCCATAATCCAAATTGGGAAAATCTATAAAAAAGGTAGTTTCATTTTCATCACCGAAAAATATAAAGGGATACATGTCATTGATAACACAAATCCTTCAACACCAATTAAGGCCGGGTTTATCAGAGTACCTGGTTGTATCGATATCTCTGTAAAAAACAATTCACTATATGCCGACAATAGCGTTGATCTGGTAACTATCGACATTGGTAACTTACCTGAAGTTAAGGTAACGGAACGAATTAAAAACATTTTCCCTGAACCACTTCCTCCCGATTTAAGATATATTCCCTATAAATTTTCCAAAGAAAATAGACCGGAAAATACAATTATTGTTGAATGGAAAAAAATACGATAACTATGAAAACACCTCTGAGATTGTCTATTCTTGCTTTAAGTTTATTGTTATTGTTCTCATGCCAGACTGAAAAAAGTGGAGATCCCGCCAGTGCATCCGGTAAAGGAGGTTCCATGGCACGATTTTCTATTTATAATAATTATTTATATACTGTTGACCAGCAAAAATTAAATGTATTTAACTTGACAAATGCTGAAAAGCCCGTTTTTGTTAAAGATTTGCAATCAGGTTTTGACATTGAAACCATTTTTGTAAATAACAATACACTGTTTCTAGGTTCGCAATGGGGAATGTATATTTTCGATATCTCAGAACCAACCAATCCTGTAAATTTATCATTCTTCCAGCATATCTATAGTTGCGACCCGGTTGTTGCAAACGATACATTGGCATATTTAACCATGCGGACTGAAACGTTTTGCGGAAGAAATACCAACGAACTTCAGGTGATAGACATCAGAAACAGAGCAAAACCACAATTGGTATCCAGTATAACTATGACAAAACCTTTCGGATTAGGTTTAGATGGCGATAAACTTTTTGTTTGTGACAACGGACTCAAGTTATTTTCATTAACCGATCCTTTACATCCTGTTCTGGTAAATACTTTTAGTATTCCGGCAATTGATGTGATTCCCGATAATAATCTTTTGATGGTTCTTGCAACAGACGGATTATATCAATATCAATATGAAAATAATACAGTTACTCTGATAAGCCATTTACAATAACTCTATGAAAAAACTGATTATTTTGCTATCAGCCACATTGAAGATGTTTTCCATGAATATTGAAGCGCAGGATTCGACTTACAATGACGTGCTGACATTTCACCCTTTACACTTTATTAATAATGGTATCAGGATAGACTACGACCGAAAAATTTATAACAACCATTGGATTCAAATCGGACCACAATTTTATGTTTCAGAGACAACCCAGTATGAAGACCTAAGAGAATTTAAAGAACTAAGGGGTGCGGGAGTTTCTGTGTTTCACCGAATTTATGTTGGTAAGGACAAACCATTCTCCGGAACATATTTCAGTTATGGATTTACTTACAATCATTTTGCCCTGAAATATGAAGAGGATGACCCAACTGATGAACAGGCCCAGGGAGAAACAAATATTAATAAATTCGGAGGCGATATTATTATTGGTTATCAATTACAGATAGTTGAAAAGCTGATTATTGATTTCTATGCTGGCTTGGGGGGTAGATATTCCAGTCGCACTTTTAAGGGAAATTCGCATAAAAAATTTAATGATTTCATGTACGATTACGGATATACCGGAAATGTAGTTATTACAGGGGTTCGTATAGGTTTTAGCTTCTAAATATTTAACAATGAAAAAACTTTTCATTATTACATTCATCGCATATTTGTTTCTTTCAGGTGAAAACATAATAGCCCAGGAACAGCCACCCAAGCTGAAAATTTTGGGTGTACCTCAATATATCTTCAAACATGGAATCAGGATGGATGTTGAGTTACCATCGAAAAATTACAGTTCGTGGTGGGTGTTCTCACCCCAGTATTTTATTGATGTTAGTAATTTTGGGAACAGTAATAATTTTGGAAGTGATGAATTTAAACGATACGAGCAACTCCATGGTTTTGGCTTTTCTGTTCATCGTAAAAATTATTTTAACCGAGAACACGTGGATAAAGGTCTTTATCTAAGTGGTGGTATCGGTTTTCAACATTTCAATATTTTGGCAAATAATGAAATATGGGTTCAAATAAATGAGGATGGGTTAAATTACATGCAACTAATTAAAAAGAACCACCATGTTAAAATCAACAAAGTATTGACTGAAGCGGTGATCGGTTTTCAAAAGGAAATTACTTCACGGTTGTATATCGATATTTATGTCGGTGTTGGCTTGCGGTATAGTTTATATGATCAACCTTCCGGAATGGACTTTAAATTGAATCGAAACACAATAGACTACGGGTATACAGGTACTGCTTTTGTGGGTGGTTTTAAAGTTGGGGTAGGCCTATAAAAAGTTATTTTCCGGTTTTGTTTAATCTTTCTGTGTAATTCCTTATGTTTGCAACTTAAAATCTGCTTAACCAGTTTTCGATGCACATATTATTATTGTCTGTGATTTTTTTTCACATCCATGTCATTATTATTCTGGCCAGAGTTGTCTTTTTAATTACTAAAACTCTTAATTAATACTTTAATTTATGAAGAAATTTTTAAGTTTAGCAGCCATTGCATTATCCAGTTGTTTGTTTCTAAACGCACAACAACAAAAAAATCCTGAAAGCACTGAAATTTGGGAACCCGTTCCTCCTGTAGTAACGCCGGGTGAAGGAACACAAGCTCCATCGGATGCTATTATTCTATTTGATGGTAAAAACCTCGATCAATGGCAAAACAGTAAAGGCGCTGCCGCTGAATGGACACTTGCCGAAGGTGCTGTTACTGTAAAACCTCAAACAGGTACTATTCAGACCAAACGGGGTTTTGGCGATTGTCAGCTACATGTTGAGTTTCGTGAGCCTACTGTTATTACAGGTGATGGCCAGGGAAGAGGGAACAGCGGAATTTTTCTGCAGGGCTTGTATGAAGTTCAGGTTTTAGACTGTTACAACAATAAAACGTATTCGAACGGACAAACTGCTTCGCTCTATAAACAACATATTCCACTTATAAATGCTTGCAAGAAACCTGGTGAATGGCAAACCTACGATATTATTTACACAGCACCCCGGTTTGGCGAAAGCGGAAGAGTAATTACTCCTGGGTATGTTACGATAATACATAACGGAGTGCTAGCCCAAAATCATGTTGCTTTATGGGGAACAACCGAATACATTGGCTCACCAAAATACAGCAAACACGATCTTAAATTACCTATTGTATTGCAGGATCATGGCAATCTGGTAAGTTTCAGAAATATCTGGATCAGGGAATTGTAAGAATTCAGTATGAAGTAAAAAGTAAGAAGTAAGACAGCCGCAAACCTTTTGTCATCGATCTATCTATTACTTTTTACTTCTTATTTTATGGTTTGTCTTAACAACTTCCAGACTTAAAGCCTAATCAACTAACCGCTTACATCTTCTCCTTCAGATACCTTCCTGTATAAGAACTTTCACAGCTTAATATTCCTTCCGGCGTTCCTTCGTACACTAAATAACCTCCGTTTTTTCCACCTTCTGGGCCTAAATCAACAATCCAATCGGCACATTTGATTACATCGAGGTTATGTTCAATCAGAATTACACTATGGCCATGCTCTATCAGTGCATTTAAAGCATCCAGCAGTTTGCTGATATCATGAAAATGCAAACCTGTAGTTGGCTCATCAAAAATAAAGAGGGTATGGTTCGAGCCCGAATCTTTGCCTAAAAATGACGCGAGTTTAACACGTTGACTTTCGCCCCCGCTCAAAGTACTTGATGATTGTCCCAGTTTTACATACCCTAAACCAACATCAGATAATGGCTGGAGTTTCTCTACTATTTTCTTTTCAGTCGTGGACGTTTTCTCTCCAAAAAATTCGATAGCTTCATCAACAGTCATGTTAAGCACATCAAAAATATTCTTGCCCCTATAATGCACTTCGAGCACTTCTTCTTTAAACCTTTGTCCGTGACAACTTTCGCAAACCAATTTTACATCGGCCATAAACTGCATTTCCACGGTTATCTCTCCTTCGCCCTGGCATTCTTCACATCTTCCTCCATCAATATTGAATGAGAAATGAGATGGTTTGAGATTATTATTCCGGGCGGCGGATTGTTCGGAATATAATTTACGGATTTCGTCGTATGCTTTTGAATAAGTTACCGGGTTTGAACGCGATGATTTGCCAATAGGGTTCTGGTCGACAAATTCCACTGCTTTAATAGTTTGCATATCGCCCCTGAGTACATCGAAAGAGCCGCTACGATCTCCTACCCCATTAATTTGTTTATTGATTGATTTATATAAGATATCCCTCACCAAAGTCGATTTGCCCGAACCACTTACTCCGGTTACCACACAAAGGCTGTGAAGCGGAAATTTCACAGAAATTTTTTTTAGGTTATTCTCACGTGCGCCGGTAACTTCCAAATAATGAGATGTCTTTCGACGGATCTTTGGAACTTCAATTTTTTTTCGTCCCGTAAGGTAATCGGCTGTAAGACTTTTTCCCGAATTTTCAAGTGTGTCGCCAGTTCCCTGGAATACCACTTCTCCCCCATGACGCCCTGCCAATGGCCCAATATCTACAATTTCATGAGCCGCACGCATAATTTCCTCATCATGTTCAACTACCAATACTGTGTTTCCAATCTTTTGGAGTTTCTTAAGTACTTCTATGAGTAATTTTGTATCGCGTGAATGCAGGCCAATGCTGGGTTCGTCGAGAATATATAACGAACCTACCAAACTACTTCCCAGGGAAGTGGCAAGATTTATGCGTTGCGATTCTCCACCCGACAATGTAGCTGAAAGCCGGTTTAGAGTTAGATAACCTAAACCAACATTCTTGAGATATTCAAGCCTGTTTTCTATTTCAACTAAAATTCTTCCGGCAATATTCTTTTGATGTTCACTTAAAGTCAGGTTTTTAAAAAAATCATACAATTCATCGATAGGAACCAAAACGAGTTCGGGTAAAGTCTTACCAGATATTTTAACATAACTGGCTTCTTTTTTTAGCCGGGCACCTTTGCATTCGGGACAAATAGTTTTGCCTGAATACCGGGATAGCATCACCCTATACTGAACTTTAAATTTTTTCTCCTCCACATACTGGAAAAAAGCATCCAAACCTTCAACTTTTTTATTGCCTTTCCATATAAAGCTTTGCTGCTCATCGGTTAAATCATATATGGGTTTATGAATGGGAAAATCGTATTTAGGTGCAGTAAGTACAAAGTTTTCTTTCCAGATTCTCATTCCCTCCCCTCTCCAGCAAGCAATAGCATCGTCGTAAATGCTAAGCGACTTATCCGGAATAACCAAATCTTCATCAATACCTATTACCTTGCCGTATCCTTCGCATTTTGGGCAAGCACCATAAGGACTGTTGAAACTAAACATATGCTCGTTAGGTTCCTCGAACTCAATTCCATCCCGTTCAAAACGGTTAGAGAAATACTTTATATCCTGAGGTTTTGCTTCAAGTTCCTTGATGATACAAGAACCGTTTCCCTCGGCATAAGCAGTCTGAACAGAATCAGCAAATCTTGAAACGGAATCCTCATCTTTGCTTACACGAATGCGATCAATAATAATGTTAACATCAACTTTCGCATCCAGCTTTACTTTGTGGGCCAGTATATCTTCAAGTTTAACGATACTTCCATTGTATTCCATTCGGGTGGTGCCCTGACTTAACAATAAATCGAGGTATGCAAAAAAATTGCTATCCATTTTATGAGCAACCTGACTTAATATAAGCAAGGAAGTACCCTCTTCAAACTTCATGATGTAATCGACCACATCGGTAACAGAATCTCTTTTGACCACTTCTCCTGAAACAGGAGAATAAGTGACCCCTGCACGGGCATAAAGCAATTTCAGATAATCGTACACTTCAGTTGATGTGCCTACAGTTGACCTGGGATTACGGGTATTTACCTTTTGTTCGATGGCAATGGCAGGAGGAATACCTTCGATAAAATCTACATCAGGCTTGTTTATTCTTCCTAAAAACTGCCGGGCATACGATGATAAACTTTCAACATAACGCCTCTGACCTTCTGCATAAATTGTATCAAAAGCGAGAGAGGATTTTCCCGATCCACTCAAACCAGTAAGAACAACTAATTTATTTCGGGGTATATTAAGGGAAATATTTTTCAGGTTGTTTACGCGCGCACCGCGGACTACAATGCTATTTTTAAAACTTCTTTCTTCGGGCATTTACAATTTATTAACAAAATAAAATAAAAAAACAAAGATAATTGTTTTGATATAAAATCTTTTTTGATTTACTTGCCAAGGAAAGATATTTTTTAACCCATTAAAAATAAGGAGAATAGCCTATAGATACCATCTCTACTCTGAATAAACAAAATTAAGGAGGTAGATTTGAAAACACAACTTATATCCGATAACGAATTGGTAGTAATGTTCGTTGACGGTGATGCACAGGCTATTGAAACACTAATCCAACGCTACAAAAATAAAGTTTACACTTACATTCTTTTGACTGTGCGCGATCAGCAACTCGCTGAAGATATTTTTCAGGACACTTTTCTGAAAGTTATTAAATCGTTAACAGATGGTCGCTACCAGGAAAATGGCCGCTTTCTGCAATGGGTGATGCGCATTGCTCATAACCTGGTAATCGATTATTTTCGTCGTGAGAAACAAATGAATACTGTAAGCAGCGAAAAGTACGAATTCGATTTATTTAATTCACAGAAATTTTCTGATCAAACCATTGAAGATGAAATCATCGATTTTCAGATAACGAAAGATATCAGAAGATTGGTTGATCAGCTTCCGTCTGATCAGAAAGAAATTATTTTACTAAGACATTATGGTGGTTTAAGTTTTAAAGAAATTGCTGATCAAACCAATGTAAGTATCAATACTGCCTTGGGCAGAATGAGGTATGCACTTATAAACCTTAGAAAAATTATTAAAGACAATAATATTTGCCTTACAAAATAATTCATTAATAAAATAATAATAAAATAGAGTAGGCGTTTTAGTTCTACATCAATTGTAAAACGGCCTATGAAAGTATCTACTCTTTATTATTTTATTACCAGTGTACCTTCATTGAATGTTCCTGCAACATTTCTGGAGGAAGTATCCTTGCTTTCTTATCCTGAGGTTACAAAATACCTCGATTCGGAAGAAGAAAAAGTACCAGACTCACTGGTAAGGAAAATTATCGCAAAAAGTAAAGGCTAAGAAAAAAACCGGAATCGAAAATATAAGATTCCGGTTTTTTTATATACATTTGTGATATCATTTTAATATTATAATAATACCAATTTGAACCGCCATGAAAAACGAATCATCACTTAAACCTGTATCAGGTTATCTGATACTAAGCATAGTTCTCCTTTTAATAGGAGTAATTATTGTTAGCTTTCTTTTTAAATTAATTGTATTAGCCGTACTGTTAATCTTTCTTACCATTTTTTTAACTTCAGGCTTTTTTACTGTACAACCTAACCAGTCAATGGTACTGGTACTATTTGGATCGTATAATGGAACGGTAAAAGAAAATGGATTCTTTTGGGCTAATCCTTTCTTTGCAAAAAAGCAAATTTCATTACGTGCCCGAAATTTTACGGGTGAAACAATTAAGGTAAACGACAAGGTTGGAAATCCAATTATGATTGGTTTGGTATTGGTTTGGAGAGTGCGCGATACATTTAAAGCAGCTTTCGAAGTCGATAATTTTGAGCATTTTGTATTGATTCAATCGGAAGCAGCCCTGAGAAAGCTGGCCGGAATATATCCATACGACAATTTTGAAGTAGAAAAAGCCACTGTTACTCTAAGAGAAGGAACTGATGAAGTGAACACACAATTGGAAGAAGAGCTGAAGGAACGTTTAAATATTGCAGGAATTGAAGTGATTGAAGCCAGGATAAACCAACTCTCCTATTCATCGGAAATTGCCGGCGCTATGTTACGTCGTCAACAGGCAACTGCTGTTATTGCAGCCCGTGAAAAGATTGTTGAAGGTGCTGTGGGCATGGTCGAAATGGCATTACACCAATTATCAGTAAAAGAAATTGTTAACCTTGATGAAGATAAAAAAGCAGCCATGGTAAGCAATCTCATGGTAGTGCTTTGTTCTGAAGATTCAGCAAGACCAATCATAAATGCCGGCACATTGAACCATTAGAATTATGGCAAGTAAAAAACCTTTTGTTTTACGTATCGACTCTGATAAAATGGAAGCCCTGGAAAAATGGGCTACTGATGAATTTCGCAGTATTAACGGACAACTGGAATGGATTATCGACAGAGCATTACGTGAATCGGGGAGAATATCTAAAAAGAAAACAGAAATTATAACCACAAAGAAAACAGACGATGATACTCAGGTATAAATGCCCGAAATGCAACAATTCAACATATGAAGTAGATGAATTTAGGGCTGTTGGTGGATTCTGGACTAAAATATTCGACATCCAGAATAAACGGTTCACCACAGTTAGCTGCTCTCGGTGTAAATACACCGAAATATATAAAATTCGGAGTAGCCAGTTAGGCAATGTATTTGACTTTTTCACAGGTTAAGTGAAAGTATTAAGTATCAAGTATTAAGTATTAAGTATCAAGTATCAAGTATCAAGTATCAAGTATTAAGTATCAAGTATTAAGATAATTATGCATAAATTGACAGGCTTGGTTCTTGATTCCGATAGCTATCGGAATTGTGTCTGTTTCTTAATAGTAGATTCAATTACATTGCATTTAGAAAAGAAATAGCATGGCAGGCTATCACTCCGGCAGTTTCGGTACGTAGCCTGCTATCGCCCAGCGAAATTCCTTTGAAACCATTATTTAAAGCAAATTCAAATTCTCCCAGTGTAAAATCTCCTTCTGGACCAATCAATAGTATACATTCAGAGTTTTTATTGATAGCCTTTCCTATAAATTCCTTATTTCCCTTACCACAATATGCAATTCCTTTTTCGCAATTTAAAATACTCTGCTTTGAAATAAATTTTTCAAAAGCAATAACATCGTTCATTATTGGGTGATACGCTTTTAATGACTGTTTCATTGCCGATTCCACTATTCTGCTCAATCTTTCTATATTCACATTTTTCTTTTCAGTTCTTGAACACAGCAAAGGTGTAATTTCGTCAACCCCAATTTCAATAGCTTTTTCAATAAACCATTCAAACCTGTCGACACTTTTTAAAGGAGAAATAGCCATATGAAGACGGTAATTTTTCTTTTCAAAATTATCCGTAACCTTCGTAAGTTGCAGTATGCAATGTTTAAGATGAGGCTCAAATATAATCCCTTCAAACAATTTCCCATTGCCATCGATCACATACACAGGATCACCTTTTTTCATCCGAAGTACACGAACTACATGCTTCGATTCTTCTTCGTGAAGCGGGAAAAAACCTAACTGACAATTGGGAGCATAAAATACCTGCATTACACTGTTTTTTTTGCAAAGATAGAAAGAATATGGGAAGATGGGAATGGAGAAGGTGGGAAGGTGAGAAGGCTGAAGGCGAGAAGGTTGAAATTATCAATTATCAATTATCAACGACTTACATCCCTTTTTAATTCAAATACCTCCATATTCTGAATGTTTTTTCCATTAATTTCAAAACGCAATGCTGTTTTAACCGTATGAAAACCAGAATTCCCGGCTGCACCCGGATTCAGGTACAAAAGATCATGCTTTTTATCGTTGATTACCCTTAAAATATGAGAATGACCACAAATAAATATTTTAGGTTTAATCTCTGATAAGAGTGAAGCTACATTCTTTTCGTAATGTCCGGGATAACCCCCAATATGGGTCATTAACACCTGGGTTTCTTCACAATTAAATATTTCGGTGAGTTTGAAACGAAGTCTTAAATCGAAACCATCGATATTTCCAAAAACTGCCCTAAAAGGTTTAAATTGTTCAAACTGGTTTGCGGTTGCTTCATTACCAATATCTCCGGCATGCCAGATTTCATCACAATTTTTAAAGAATTCCAGCACTTTAGGATCGAGTGTTCCATGGGTATCGCTCAGTAAACCAATTTTCATCATGTTAGTATTCGTAAATAAAAAACTAATTAAGATTGAACATCTTCATGTTTAACCAAATTTTTACTGAATTTCCTGGATTTCTTCTTCTTCATTTTGCTTTTCTTCTTCAGCAGGTGGTTGTTGTTTTTCAACTTCAGGCTGTTTTATTTCCTCCTGAACCGGCTTTTCTTTTTCAGGAGCTTTATCTTCTGTTGTTTTCTTTTCAGAAGGTTTATCAGCATCCTTCTTTTCAGGTTTTTTATCAACAGCGGTTTTGCTTCCTGGTGATTTTGGAACTTGAGTTTTGCTTGCCGGTGTTTTTTCTACTTCGGTTCTTTTAGCCGGTGTTTGAGTTGGTGTTGATACCGGAGCTGAAACACTTGGAGCAGCAGGAATAAAATCATCGGGCATTTCCAGCTTTCTCATCCTTTGTTGGTATTGCCTTCTGAAACTTGTCCATTTGGCATCGGATGCTACCATATAAATATAAGAAGTTTGGCCGCTGGTAACATCCATCTGACGGTTTTTGTTAGGCAGGTTCTTAACCAGATTAACAAAACCCTCGTGCGACGAAAGCATTTGCATTACACCTCGTGTATAACCAAAATAGAACCAGTTTTTATTGTCAAGCTTGAGGTAAATATCCATTATATCGCCGGTCCGTTTTTTAAAAATTTCGATGTAAGCATCTACAACCTTGTTCACCTGAATATTTCCGACACTTCCGATACCTACTTTACCAATATAATAATATGAGTTTGTTTCATCGTCCCAGGTTAACCCTGTATGTGTAAGTGTAATGCTATGAGTTAACTGAGGCGGATAAGCTTTAACAAAACCGAATAACTTTAATTCTTCGTGATATGTTGTGGATGCAGAAACTCCCAGAAGCTCATTCATACCGCGCACATAGGTTTTAGTATTCATGCTAATTCCCTGCAATTCCGGAAAGCTGTCTATTTTATGCGCCAATATATTTAAAGCTGCAGGATCGATCATGAAATCAATTCCCATCATCAGGTCAAGCTTTGTAATGTTAGGAATAATTTCATGTTTAACATTACCAACAGTAGTTAATTTAAGCTGTCCCAGGTCCACACCAAGGTTTATTACCCCTTCTCCATATTCAGTACATTCATCCCGGTGAATGCTCAGAAAATTGCCTGGACTGTTGTGATCAGCCAATTTTTCATTCGACGCAATGTTATAAGTACTGGAATCTTTATCGAATATCAGGTAACCATCGGCAGTTGAAACTGCTATATCAGCATAATTTCTTTTGTTGGTAAGAAAAGCCGGATAAATATGTATAGAATCGTTTGCCACCATGATTCCTGAAATGATTTTGTTCAGGTTAATATTGGAAGGATCGGCTGAGATTGGAATCATAACCTTTTTAGGATCGATGATACTTTCGAAAGATAGCCACTGTGGCTGAACCCTGCCGCAATCAACTTTAATATGGGTAGCGCCATCAAAATACAAAAGCTTTTCGCTTGATTGCAGTTTTACTTTCCCCTGAAAATCAAAATAAGGACTCAAAGTAAAATTATTTGATTCCAGCACATCAGCTTCAGCTAAGGTTTGCATAGCAGAATCTACTTTAATTTCTGTGAACTTTATGATTTGAGTTTTTTCAGCTTCATCAATATAATCGTATTCTCCTTCGCCGGTATATTTTTTACGCCCATAGATGTTGATAGAAGCCATATTAAAAGTATGGTACTTGGTTTGATAGTTAGTAACAACCGTAGCTTTATATAAAGTCCGCATAATTCCTCCCTCTTCAACCTGTACTTTTCCATCAGATGTATATACAATAGCATCGGCAACCCTCAATAACTTAACTTCACTGGCATTGATAATATTCTTTTCATAATCGTAGATCGCAACAGGAGATACAAAACTGAGAGAATCCTGTTGTTTATTCACTGATATATATCTTGGCCCTTCTGGCTCTTCTTCAAAACGGTAAGGGAATTTGGATGCCAGGCTCGATTTTTCACCTTTATGTGTTTTCTGAGCAGTCATTTCGAGGGTTTTATCGGTCATATTCCAATTGAAATGATCGAGGTAGCTGATATATTTATTTTCCGGAAATTCAACCAACGAATAATCTTCATTAGACGTAAATGCTCCTTTTTGGGTAGAAAAATCGATGTGTGCATTCACATTTTTTGTCAACACTGTAAAACCCTCTTTTCTAAGCGACCGCAAGTTAAATGTGGAAGTATCGGCATCAAATAAATTTCCTTGGTATTTAAATTCACGCGACACCAGCTCAGCAGTCTTCATATCCATCTTTCCCGATCCGGCAAGTCCTGATGGTTTTAATTTCAAATTACCAGTAAGTGTGGCATTTTCACTATACATGGAGAAAGGATCCTTCTTTTGTTGTATCAACATTTCTTCTTTTCCCGGTAGCCAATGAACCAAATTTTCTGTAGAGGCAATCTGAGGAAATTCGACACCACCAACAACTTTTCTATCCATTTTGAAAGTTTCGGCAAAAGTATTCATTGAGTCGGGATAGAATATTAAATCGTTTGATGTTAATGAACTTGATAAATGATCTAATTTTCCTTTCGCATGCAACCCGTCATTGCTTAACTGAATATCGGCAAATAGTATTCCTTTGCCACCATATACCGGCATTCCTTCTTTAGATGTATTAATTTTAAATCCAAGTGAATAATCCGATTGCAAATAAAGTTCCTGTTCCAGAGTTGGTAAGATTCCAGCTGATTCAAACTTTCCTTTGAAAATCATTCCTTCCTTTTTGAAATTATCCAGACTATCAAGTGTAAATGGATCTAACTCAAAAAAGAATTTTTCTTTGGGATAGGCGCCTTCCTGAATTTCGGACGAATTATAATAAACAAATGATTTTTCGCGACTCGAAAACAATGGATACTCCGAATAATTATACCTGCCCGATTTATTGTCCGACTTATCAATTAACAAATCTCCAGTAATGTGCTGTATTACATTTCGGACATTTCTCATTAACGGTCGGCCAAAATTATCAATTTCGCCTGTAAACACTTTAATTTGAACTGAATCGACATTCTGAAGGTTTACTTTGTAATTAATATAATCGAAGAAGAAATTATTTCCATAAAATGTAAAAAGACCTGCATCAATTCTACCATCAAATTGAAAACTTCTATTTCTTTTTAGTATAATTGTTTCATTATTAGGATAAATAACCACATTCTGAGAATCGGACAAAAATATTCTTGGAATACCCTTAATTATTAAATCGAAGTTTTGAGTATTTAAAGATGCATTTTGAACCGGAGCTTGCGTTGAGGAATTTAAATCCATTACATCGAAATCTATTTTCCCGGTGCTGGAATCAAGATAATCGAAAAGTCTTTTTTTCAATAAAACTTCGTCGGTATTGATATTATAAAAGATAAATCCGTCCTTGGCCATAGCCATTAAAACTTGCCTTATCTCATTTATACTTTTGTTTCGATAATGTGCAAAACCGACAGCATTAAACCTGTTGGCTCCAATTACACGGCTGTATTTCCTTAATGCTACCAATGGATGGATTTCATCCATACCTTGTAATCCTTCAAATTGAAACTTGTTGTAAAAATTTTGCGATATGAATCTTGCTTTTCCAATTGTCGATCCTCTGGCCATTGTCAGATTAATGAGTGGCTGATCTATTTTCCATGAAAACAATTCAAAATCCATATCTATATTATGGTATGAGTTTGAATACATACTCCTGGATGAATAATCTGATGCACGTATCAGATTTATTTCCTTCTGCGGAACAAAGTATACAAAATTTACATTGGAGTGGAATACAGAGTCAGTTTCCAAACGAAGCATAGCTTGTGTATTAATACCGTTTACTCTGTCGGGACGAAAAACAAAAAATTTGGATTTAACAATCATTACAATATTTCCCTTGATGCTGATTTTAATAATCGCATCTTCAGTTTCGGAACCTGATCCAACTGCTTTTGCTCCCCTCATTGAAAAACCGCCGTCATAATCGACACCTTCATATAATTTGTTTAATTTATATCTTTTACTATAAGAATCAAATGTTGGATAATCAGCGTCTTCAGGTTTTGGAACCGGAACAACTTCGTGATGCAACTTTCCTAATATAGACTGGCCAAAATATAATTTGTGGGTAAATGAAACACTGTCGGCATCAAATTCCGACTTCTTAAGTTCTATGGAATAGTTTTTTAATTGAGCATTCACCTGATCTGCAGTATAGCCAGCGCTTTCCCATGTTACCCGTCCCGACTTACCGTACCATTTGTTATCAACAGGATTTACTGTTCCTTCGGTATCATAAATTATAATGCTATCGCGGCGGGAATAACAGGTTAAGTTTCCTTTTCCGAATTTTACTTTTATTCCCGATTTATCAATATTGACATTAACATCCATATTCGAAAATTTCCATTGCATAGAACTGGTTTCGGAAATATATCCCTGATTGGAAAGTTCAACGATAAAATTCAGATAATTGGAAAATGCTGTTAAAGTTTTTGTAGTTTCGAGCAGTTGAGTCATTCCTTTTACCCAATCGGCATACGATTTATCAATATTACTGTTGCCTTTTATAGCTAGTATAGAATTTATAAGGGATTTAAAATGAGGATTCCCTCTTGCCTTTTTTGAAAGCATCAGGTTTGATAAATCTATTATTTCTTTCCTTTGATCATCGCTTAAAACAGAGCCTTTCCACAATTCATTAAACTTTTTAAGCAACTGGTCATCTTCGTCCGATTGATTCCCGGAACTCATTATAGATGCAAGTTCATCAGTATATTTTCCCGGATCGTCTGAAAATAAAAACTTTTGAGATTGGGAAAAAACTAATAAATGAGATAAGAGAAAAAAAAGTAAAATGCTAAAATGCTTCATAGAGCTAAAGATTAAAAACCCATTGATTCGCTTTTATCCAACAGTTTAAATAATAATAAACCAATGTCGTTTAGTTTAGGAATTGAATATTTAATATACACTTCGACTCCGCTCACTTCGACTCCGCTCAGTATGACACTAATGCCCTTACGTCAGGCTGAGCGGAGTCGAAGCCTGCGTCTTAATTAAACGACATTGAATAATAAACCATTAAATAACGCCAAAAAAAGCAAAAACATATTTTAGCTTTTTATAAAGTTAAGAAAATACTTTAAACTGTTGCAAATCGGGCGGCTATCCAGGATTTTTTTTTCAATTTGACTATTAAAGACTAAATGATTTTGTTCAGCTATATAACGAACATGTTCCAGATCGGAATGGTAAAAAACCACTTAGTATAAGTAATCCACCTTTTTTAAGGGAGTTGGCATATGCTGGCATATCATTTACCAAGATATTCCTGTTGATATTGGCAAGAATAACGTCAAATTTATTATTGGTGAGCGTTTCGGCACCACCTTGCCATATTTCAAAATTTTTAATACTATTATGTTGTAGATTTTCTTTAGCATTGTTTACCGCCCATTCATCAATATCTACAGCGCTTACGTGCGATGCGCCAAGCTTATGTGCCAGAATCGCTAAAACGCCTGTCCCACAACCCATATCGAGAACATCCTTGTTTTTAAAGTCCATTGTGATCATCATTTTTATCATAAGGGCAGTTGTAGAATGATGTCCGGTTTCAAATGACATTTTGGGATCAATAATTATCTCATATAACGATTGCGGTAAATTTTGGTGAAAAGATGCTTTAATCAGAACTGTATCATCAATTAATACTGGATTAAAATGCCTTTCCCATTCTTCATTCCAGTTTTGTTGTTCAATTTTAAGTACTTCATATGATATTCTGCCAAATTCCTGTGGAATTTCATTTAACAGCTCGTCAAGAGATACCTCACTATAATCGTTTTCAGGAATATATGCCTTAATAATTTTTTCATTTTCATCAAACGATTCATATCCGATATCTCCTAAACCATTAATCAGATATGCCGATAATAATTCAGGGGCATTGGAATCCAGTTTGCAGGTTAACTCTATGTAATGCATAAATCAGGAATAAAAAATTAACTGTTAAAACAGGAAAAATAAGACCTGTAATAACAGTTAATTTGTAAGAATATTAAAATCCTGTTATAATTCCCAGGAATTCAGTAGCTACAAGAGCTGCGCCACCAATCAAACCGCCATCAACATCAGGGTTCGCAAATAATTCTTTTGCATTCGAAGCTTTACAGCTGCCACCATAAAGGATAGAAGTTTCTTCAGCAACTGTTTTGCCATATTTAGCAGCAACAGTATCGCGGATAAATTTATGCATTTCCTGAGCCTGATCCGACGATGCAGTTTTGCCAGTTCCAATAGCCCAAACAGGCTCATATGCCAAAACTATATTTTTAAATTCTTCAGCGGTTAGTTCAAATACACCGTTTTCGATTTGTTTTTTAACAACATCGAAATGTTTACCCGATTCGCGTTCTTCAAGTACCTCGCCGATACAAAAAATAGGTTTAAGTCCATTGGCCAATGCAAGTTTTACTTTCTTTAAAAGAATAGCATCAGTTTCGCCATAATAAGCCCTGCGTTCGGAATGACCGATAATAGCGTATTCAGCACCAGTCGATTTGATCATAGAAGCCGATACTTCACCTGTATATGCGCCGCTGGCTTCAGAGGCACAATTTTGTGAGGAAACACTGATTTTTGAGCTTACAGCTTTTCTTACTTCGGTAATATTAACAAAAGATGGCGCTAATACAACTATTACATCATTGTTGGGAAGTCCTGAAACCAGTTTGTCAATTTCTTTTGCAAGTTCAATACCTTCCTGCAGGTTCTTATTCATTTTCCAGTTACCTGCTACTATTTTTTGTCTCATTCTTATTAATTTTATGGTTCAAAAATAAAGGGCTAAAAGTACAAAAAAACGGATTAAAGTAAGAAGTAAGGAGTAAAAAGTTAGAAGGTAGGGGTTAGAAGTTAAAAGGCTGAAGTTGAAGTCTGAAGGTGGAAGGCTGAAGGTGGAAATTTTTTTCAAAAAACTTGGATTTCTCTTGCTTAATGAAATTTAAGAGGTAAATACCTTTTCAATTTTCTCCACCTTTTATTGTAAATTCATTCGAATAATAAGTTATATAGTATTCACCTAGGCGAAATTTAAATTGCAATTTAATCAGCCCGTTCATGTTGGGTAAGCTGACTGAATTATTTTTTGCTTGCTTAACATTCAAAACTCCAAAGTATCCGGATGGTCCCATTGCAGTGCATAGATAGGGTATTTCTTTTTCAATCCACCCACCATTGCTAAATTGCAAAACCTGCACTGGTGAAAGGTCAACATTATCGCACTTGAAATAATTAACAGGCAAATCCAATTTATTTGTTACCGAAACATTAATAGTTTCATTTGTAAAATATTGATTTTTATTGGTTCGAATAATTATTGTCGAATCATTTTCACCCAGCTCCGTTGTTTGCATCTTTTCCGGTTCAGTTGTTTCCTTTTTACATTCTGAGAAAACTAATAACAGGATTAAGGACAATGGAGTTACTAAATGAAGCGATTTCATCTGACGAATTTATGATTCATTTAAGAGATGATTGAAGTTCAAAATGGTTGCGTGCGGGCTAAAATCCGGGTATGAAATTTGAATTCGAACTTTCACTCCTTCACCCCTCAGCCTTTACCCTTTCTTCCTTTTCAATGTAACCTTATCCTTGGATCGAGGAATGAATATGCAATATCGACCAAAAAATTAACAATGATAAATATAACCGATATAGTTAAAACACAGCCAAGCACCAGGGGAAGATCGAAATTACCGAGTGCATCCACAACCACATAGCCTAGTCCTTTCCATCCGAAAATATACTCTACGAAAACAACACCGGCCATCATGGAGGCAAACCATCCGGAAATTGCAGTAACAACCGGGTTAAGAGAATTTCGTAAAGCATGAACCCAGATCACCCGCTTTTCACTAAGTCCTTTGGCCCGGGCTGTTCGAATAAAATCCATGCTTAAAGTATCGAGCATGGAATTTCGGGTAAGCTGAACAATCACTCCCAGAGGCCGCATTGCAAGGGTAAATACAGGCAATATCAGGTTTTTCCATTCATACCGGATACCTTCCCCAAAATCGTCCATAATTTGCCAGTTTCCAGTTAAATTTAATCCGGTATATTCACCTAAAACATACGCAAATAACCACCCCACCAAAATGGCAGCAAAAAATGAAGGAAGAGAAACTCCCATAGTTGAAATCACAATGGTAGCTCTGTCGAACCATGTATTTTTATGTATTGCCGAAAGAACACCCAGAATGATCCCAAAAATACTTGCAAAAATGATGGCCATCAAAGCCAGGATTAATGTATTAGGCATTGTTTCGGTTATAATTCCTGAAACATTTTTCCCGCTTTGGTATGAGCGGCGTAAATAGGGATATTTTAAGACAAATACTTTTTCATTAAATGAGGCTATTGTAGCAGAAGGACGATAAACATTCTGATCATAATAAAAATAATTCTTTTCCTTTTTTGAATGGAGTGAAATTGGAGAAAGATCGTTCAGATATTTAAAATATTGTTTCCATTTTGGCTGATCTAATCCCAGATCTTGCCGGATAGCTTTCAGGGAAGCTTCATCGGCACGCTGTCCAAGCATCATACGGGCCGGGTCGGCAGGAAGATAAAAAAAGAGAAGGAAGATGAGAGTTACCACTCCCCACAATACAACAATGCTATATAATAATTTTCTGAGTGTAAATCCAATCACCGGTTTATTGCTTTATTAATCCTTTTGTAAGTGCCAATATGGCTATTGATAGCAAAAACAATGTTATTAACAGAAAATTCATTTTATTGTTATCCATTACCCTAAGATTATTAACCTGCTGAGCCAATAAGTTCTTTTCCAGGAATTCAGCTTTGGGAAAATCTTTATAATGCCATTGTCCAATCACTATTCCTTCTTTTAATAACACTAATCCCGGATTCGAACGAATAATAGTCTTTAAGGTAGTTTTATCGGTCGAACAAAACGGATAATTCAGATTATAGGCATTTTTATATGATGTGGCAAAATCAAATGGTGAAGCCGTTAAACAATAAAAACCATAACCATTGTTGGAAGCTTTTTCGGCAATTTTAGAAGCATGAATCATCGCATCTTTATCAGCCTGCTTCAATTCAGTTGATATAAGCAGAAATGTATAACCCTGGGCTGACAATAAAGAATCAGTAATATCAATTCCTGCTTCAGAACTGATGGAGAAATCATGGATAGGTGGTTCATAACCCTTCTTTATCAATTTTTGTTTGGTATCAACCCATGTCCAGGTTGAATCATTCCATGGGTAATTCTTCTCATCGAATTCTTTAACTATTCCATCTTTTTTGTATAAAAAGGTAGTTTTATATTCATCGGCAGGTTCTCCTTCAGGAATTGTCATATTAGCTTTTATATCGGCTCCCACGTGATAAGGACGGAAGTCGATAATAGGAAGATGGTTATGACAATAAATAAAAACTGAAACGATTACAATAGAATAGCCTGCAATGATTGTCCATTCATAAGCAGGTTTAAACATCGGTGAATATTTTCTTTTTTGCCAGAATACAATGATTGCTAAAGCGATAAGTATAATATTTTTATAAAATGTACCCCAGTTGGATATTTTTATGGCATCACCAAAGCATCCGCAATCGGTAACAGGATTGGCAATAGCAATGTAAAATGTGAGTACAGTAAAAAACGACATGAACAAGAGTCCGGCCCATGCAGTAATTCTCATTCTCAAACCAATGAGCATACATACACCAATAAGTAATTCGCCGGTTGAAACCAGAATACCTAAAATCAGGGAAATAGTTTCCATTTCAGGCAATCCGAACGATTCGAAATATTCTGATAATTTAATAGCAAACCCTTGTGGATCTATGCCTTTTACAAAACCCGAGAAAATAAACACCACGCCTAAAAGTATGCGGGCTATAATTCTGACTGCTTTCATAATTTATTTTATAATATCGTCAATAAATGGTTGAAGTTTTGAAAAAATTTCAGATGGCGAAAGCATTTCGTTTTCATTTTTTGAGCAATCAATTTTGAGAAACGAAGGTTGATTGGCTAAAGATAGATAAACTTCCCTTACTTTTTTCTGAAATTCCAGGTCTTCTTCGTGTATATCGCGCATACCCTGAAGATAATCCCTTTCATTTCCTGTTCTGTTTTCAGTTAACTTTTTTGAAGTAAAAAGAAAGGGTACATCAAAAAATACATTTAAATGAGGATGCGGTAAATTATAATAGTCAAACTCCAGATTCAGGATCCAGTTTTTCAATTTTTCTTTTTCTTCAGGAGAATCAAGCTTAGCACATTGATAGGCTATATTGGAGTATACATATCGGTCTAAAATTACAATATTGCCGCTGTTTATCCATTCATGCAGCATTTTTCGGGCATCCTGCCTGTCTTCAGCATAAATTAAAGCTACCAGGTAAGGGTTTACAGCATTATTATCACCAAACTCACCACGCAAAAAGCGGGCAACCAATTCTCCAAACATAGAATCAGTACGGGGAAAATGCAAATACTTGAATGGGAGATTGCGTTTATCAAAATATCCTTTCAACAAATTCACCTGAGTGGATTTTCCTGCCCCGTCAAGACCTTCAATTACAATTATGCTCATATTTAGTTACTCTCAATGTTTTGAATCATCCAGATTCATTAATTTTGAAAAATTTTTGTGATGGAAGCCAAAGATACATTTTTTTCAAAAAAGCAAACCCTGAATATTAACGGTAGATTAATTTCTCCATCCTACCCCATTGTTATGGGCATAGTAAATATTACGCCCGATTCTTTTTATCAGGGAAGCCGCACTATGTCTTCAAAAGATATATTGAACCGGTGTGAGAAAATTATGGTTGAAGGCGGCGAAATTATTGACATTGGCGCCTATTCTTCCCGTCCGGATGCTGATGACATTTCTGCCGAAGAAGAAAAGATGCGTCTTTCGGGCATTTTGGGAATAATAAGAAAGGAATTTCCAGATACAATCATTTCTATTGATACCTATAGGTCAGAATTAGCAAAGATGGCCGTAAATGATTTTGGCGCAAATATGATCAATGACATTTCAGGTGGATCGCTTGACAATAATATGTTTGAAACCATTGCTTCCCTTCATGTGCCTTACATTTTAATGCATATGAAAGGTACTCCTCAAACTATGAAAACTGAAAATAAGTATGTTGATTTAATGAGTGATATCTTAAAATATTTTGCAGAAAAAGTTAATATTTTAAAAATGATGGGAGTTGCCGATATCATTATTGATCCTGGTTTTGGCTTTGCAAAAAATATAACGCAAAATTTTCAACTGTTAGAAAAACTCGACCAACTTCAGTTTTTGAATTTGCCCTTACTGGTTGGGGTGTCACGAAAATCATTTATATACAAAACATTGGGAATAACTCCCGAAGAAGCATTAAATGGTACAATTTCCATGAATACTATTGCATTGTTAAAAGGGGCCGATATTCTCAGGGTACACGATGTTAAAGAAGCTGTAGAATGCATTAAACTGATAAGAAGCCTGAAACAAAAGGGCGATACTAAATAAATTCGTACTTTTGAAAAAAGCTTAATTCAATGGATTCTTTTATTTCTCTTAGGTGGCTGGATGTTTTTGATATAATACTGGTAGCATATTTAATGTACCAGATTTATGTTCTAATAAAAGGTACAGTTGCTATTAACATATTTATCGGTATTTTTTCAATCTACCTTGTTTGGTTAATAGTAAAAGCTCTTAACATGCAGCTATTGGGCTCAATTTTAGGGCAAATAATCAGTGTAGGCGTAATTGCATTAATAATTTTATTTCAGCAGGAAATACGCCGGTTTTTATTAATGTTGGGAAGCCGGTATTTGTCCCAATCGCTTGAAAAAGTCTTAAATTTAAATATTGCCGAATTGCCAAATGTTAAAATAAAGCAAATAGCCAGAGCCTGTGCATTTTTATCCGATCATAAAATCGGTGCACTTATAGTAATCTCACGTAAATCATCTCTGTCATTATACTCCGAAACAGGTGACATACTAAATGCTGAAACCTCGAGCCGGTTGTTGGAAAGTATATTTAATAAAAACAGTCCTTTACATGATGGTGCTGTCATTATAACAAACGAAAAAATTCATGCTGCAAGGTGTATTCTCCCGGTTTCAGAAAACATTGATTTGCCGGCACATTTTGGATTGAGACACAGAGCTGCATTGGGAGTAACTGAGCATACCGATGCAATAGCTGTAATTGTTTCAGAAGAAACTGGTAGTATTTCCATAGCTGATTCAGGAAGAATAGAACATGAACTATCAAAAGAATCGCTTATGCAATTCCTCGAAAAAGAGTTCCAACAACAACAATTTTTTAGAAATTAATCTTCCAAAATGCGCCTGCGGCGTCTTTTCAAGAAAGTAGCTTTATTTTCCTGACGTCTCAATAACCTTTCTATATTCTTTTGATGTGTGAAAAGTAATAATATAGAAACTGTCATCGAAAAAATGATTAAGGAAGGTATTGAGGTTTTAAATACAAACATTACTAAAATTGGAAATGTAAACCCGGCAACCATCGAACTTAGGGAAACATATTTCGTAATGATTAGCGTAAGGATAAATATACCGAAGCAAACGAGAGTTGGATAAGGATGAATGGCCATTACCAAACCAAATAAAGTAGCAACACCTTTTCCGCCTCTGAATTGAGCAAAAACTGGAAAAATATGACCTAAAACAGCAGAAATCCCAAGAATTAATTGAAGATTAACAAAATCGACAGTTCTTGGAACCAGAAAGTAGGAAAGATGGACTAAATTAACTGCCAGAAATCCCTTTACCATATCCATTACAAAAACAACAAGGCCCGGTTTTAATCCTAAAACACGGATAGTATTTGTTGACCCGGCATTTTTACTGCCATGTTCGCGTACATCTATTTCGTAAAACGTTTTACCAATCCATACTGCCGAAGGAATTGAGCCTAAGAGATAAGCTCCAATTACCATCAAAACATCAACCATCCAATTCATCACTCTTACAGTGTTAGTAACTTGTTAACAAAAATACAAAGTTAAAGATTAAAGTTATAAAAAATACAACACTATTCAAATTAAAATATTAACGAAAATATAAAACTGCCTCATATTGAGGCAGTTTTATATAAATCATTTTTTTATTTGGAATTATTTTAAGCTTTTTGAAGTCTTTCAATCAATTTATCCAATTGTACCTGCATAGCTTTAGGTAAATTATCTCCAAATTTCGCATAATGCTCTTTGATAAGCTCAAGTTCTTCATACCACTTATCTTTTTCAACAGCTAACAGTTCGTTCATGTTCTTATCAACTCCGTTTAAACCGGAAATATCCAATGAATTTTCAGCAGGAACAAAACCAATTGCAGTTTCATTAGCCTGAGTAGTACCTTCTACACGCTCGAATATCCATTTTAAAACACGGATATTATCACCATAACCCGGCCACAGGAATTTACCTTCAGCGCTCTTACGGAACCAGTTAACATTGAAGATTGCAGGTAATTTAGATTTGTCAGGAGCATTTTCTCCGATTTTCACCCAATGACCAAAATAATCGCCCATGTTATATCCACAGAATGGCAACATTGCAAAAGGATCGCGACGAACACCAGCTTTTAACCCGATAGCAGCAGCAGTAACTTCAGAACCTACAACAGAACCCATGAAAACACCATGGTTCCAGTCGAAAGACTGGTAAACAAGAGGAACAGTGCTTGGACGACGGCCACCAAACAGAATTGCAGAAATTGGAACTCCTTTAGGATTTTCCCAATCTTTGTCAATAACAGGACATTGGTTTGCCGGAGCAGTAAAGCGTGCATTAGGATGAGCAACTACTTTGCATGTTTCATTATAAATTTCGTTTGTCCAGGTAATAGTTCCTGCCGGCACATCGTGTCCGATACCTTCCCACCAGATATCACCATCGGGAGTTAATCCGGTATTGGTGAAAATAGTGTTTTTGGCAGCCGATAACATTGCATTTGGATTTGTTTCCATAGAAGTATATGGAGCAACACCAAAGAAACCAGCTTCAGGGTTGATAGCATATAAACGGCCATCTTCTCCAAATTTCATCCATGCAATATCGTCACCAACTGTTTCTACTTTCCATCCCGGAATAGTAGGAATAAGCATAGCAAGGTTTGTTTTACCGCAAGCACTTGGAAAAGCTGCTGCAACATATTTTTTAACACCTTGTGGGTTTGTGATACCCATAATAAGCATGTGTTCGGCTAACCAGCCTTGTCTTTTTGCCATATTGGATGCGATGCGCAATGCGAAACATTTTTTTCCCAACAAAGCATTTCCGCCATAACCACTGCCAAACGACCAAATTTCGTTTGTATCAGGGAAATGAGAAATATATTTCTTTTCAATTGGGGCACATGGCCATTTAGAATCTTTTTGACCTTTTTCAAGGGGTGCGCCTACAGTATGAATACAAGGAACAAATTCGCCGTTTTCTCCTAAAACATCTAAAACAGCTTTACCCATGCGTGTCATAATTTTCATGTTAACCACAACATATGGTGAATCTGTTATTTCGATTCCGATATGTGCAATTTTTGAACCCAAAGGACCCATGCTGAATGGAATAACATACATGGTGCGGCCTTTCATGCATCCTTCAAACATTGGACGAAGAATAGCCTTCATTTCGGAAGGATCAGCCCAATTGTTTGTAGGACCAGCATCTTCTTTTTTTGCAGAACAAATATAAGTGCGGTCTTCTACTCGCGCTACATCACTAGGATCACTCTGAAAATAATAGCTGCCTGGCCTTTTTGATTCATTCAGTTTAACTGCCATGCCACTTGCAACCATTTCATCGAGCAAACGTTGGTTTTCTTCTTCAGAACCATCACATAAGTAAACATTATCAGCCTGACACCAGTCAGCCCATTCTTTTACCCATTGATTCAGTTTTTGATTCTTTGTCATACTTCAAAAATTATTGTTTAAAATCGTATATATAAAATTATGTTTAAAAACATAGGTTTTATAAAAAAACCCAGCAAATATAAACATTCATTTTAAAAAAAAAACAATGATTTAAAATAATTGTTATAAAAATAACAATAGGCTGTATTATATGAAATTATTGGTTGATCTTAAGAATTTAGATTATAAAAACTTACCTGAAGACTGTGCAAATTAATGTTTTATTATTTTATAATCATAAATTCAGTGCGACGATTCTGAGCCCGGCCCTCTTCGTTATGATTATCGGCAATGGGTTGTGATTCACCAAATCCTTTTGATTCTAACCTTGTCTTCTCAATTCCTTTTTCAGTTAAATAGTTGATAACAGCTTTAGCACGGTTTTCTGATAATAACAGATTATGTTCGGGAGTACCTGAATTGTCAGTATGACCTGAAATCTGGACTTTCACCGATGGATTATCCTGAATTAGCTTTAATAAGCGATCTAGCTCAATTTTTGACTCAGCTTTTAAAGTATATTTATCGGTATCAAAAAATATATTTCTTAATATTGATTTCTCACCAGGTTTTATTGGCTTCATCGGAACATCAATCAGATATGGTTTTGAGTAATCAGCATGAGTTAAGGTAAAATTCTCTGAAAAGAACAAGTACCCCGGAGTGTTTGCGTTTAAAGCATAATCTTTACCCGACGGAATACTAATTAAGAAAGATCCGTCAATGGGATGTGAATAAGACTGCATAGTCAAATTGGCTGATTCAAGGTCAATTAATTCAAATTTAGCCCTTAATGGTTTTTTAGTTTCAAAATCATAAACTGTACCTTTCATATACGATACAGGATTCGGCTGCACTTCTTTATATAGTTCAAACTTATAAATATCGCGTCCTCCAAAACCACCTTCCCGGGTCGATGAATAATAGGCAGTATTTCCTTTGGCGTTAACAACCAGACCTTCTTCGTTAAAGTTAGTATTTATCGGATATCCGAGATTTTTAGGTTTATCCCAGGTTCCATTAGATTTTTTTCGGGTTAAAAACAGGTCGAACCGACCTAAACCTGTCAGGCCAGTAGAAGAAAAATATAATGTTGAATTATCAGGATGAATAAACGGAGATTGCTCCTCCCCTGCTGTATTAATGGAATCCCCCAGATTTAACGGCTCGCCCCATGAGCCATCATCGAGCAAGGTGCTTTGCCATAAATCCAGTCCGCCTTTTCCACCGGGACGATTACTTGAAAAATACAGCGTACGTCCATCAGGTGCAAGCGATGGCTGCGTTTCCTTATATCTTGTATTCACCGGCGAACCAATATTGATTGGCTCTGTCCACATTTGACCATCCCATCGGGAATAAAAAATATCGCACAATCCATATCCACCCTTGCGGTTACAAGCGGTGAAATACATTTCCTTTCCGTCGGCTGATAAAGATTGTGCGCCTTCATTATCAAATGTATTTAGTGGTGAACCAATGTTTTGAGCTGGCTCCCATCCATTTTCACCATAATTGGAAATAAAAAAATCTTCCTGTCTGTTTCCAAATACAACTTCGTTACCGGGATCTTTTGGCATTAGCAAGGTGAACACAAAAGTCTGCTCATCAATACTTATACTTGGCCAATATTGATCGAGAAAGTTGTTAATATTACTTCCCAGATTTTTTGGATTGAACGATACCGGATGGTTTACAGCGTCAATGGAAAATTCACAATTTTTAACTCCAGCTTCTGCTAATTTTCTATTTTTCGAACTTATATTCGGATAAATTAAAAACTTTTCATAATGAACTTTGGCTTCATTGTATCTGGCATTTAAAAATTCAAGTTCTCCTAAATTTATATATACACCGGGAAAAAAATCAGGATTAATCTCTATACTTTCCTTGTAAGCATCAATTGCTGCATCATCCTCTCTCTTATCCATATATACTTCAGCAATGGTTAACCATGCTTCTATAAATTTCTTATCTTCTTTCAGAGCACCTTTAAGCTGATCAACTGCAAGATCATAATTGTGAAGGTTGTAATTTTTAATCGCATCCTCATACAACTTTACAGCTTTTTTCGATTCTGTTGAAAGTTTAGTTTGTGAGTTTATTGATATAGAAAATGTGAAAAAAATAAAGGCTAAAAAGAAAAGTCTCATTTTAAGGAAATTTTAAATTATAGATAAATGAGGTTGTCTTCAAAAGTTAAAAAAGCTTAGACTACGCTTAAACAATTGACTTTTGAGACAGCCTCATTTATATTGGTTTACATGTAAACATTAAAAAACAATACAAGTTACAGAATTAATTCAATAATTTGAGCGGGAGCCCTTGTTTTTTCTGAAGAAATCAAGATTTTAGCACCATCAAAACAAATACCTTCCGTTTGATAAGTTGAAATTTCATTTAATTCAAACCTCTTACCATTTTCATGCTTAAGATTGCTCAAATTTGTAATAGTATATTCAATTATAAAGGGAATGAAATTACTATAGCCAATTAATACAAGTTTGCCATTGTAGAAATCGGCTCCGGTGATAAGTCCTTTTACATTTAAATTATTAATTTTCTTCGAAACCGATTTTCCGGGTTTTTTTGATAAACTGTAAATTGTCGTATTACCATTGTTCCAATCTTTGGTAAAAAGATAAAGGCTATCTTTTATAACAATCAAAGCTTCACAGTCGAAAGAACTAAAACCAACTGGAATAGAAACCGGTTTATATTCATGATAGGAAAAAACAATAGCTTCAGAAGTTATTGATGCATTTCCTGTTTTTGGAATTGCAGCTTTGGCTAGCTTATAAATAACTAAAGAATCCCTTGTTCCCTGATTATTTCCAATATCACCAACATAAATATATTCATCGTCCTGAGCAATATCTTCCCAATCTTTATTCACAGCATTTTTCAGGGTTATCATCTGTTCAATACTATCATTAACCAAATTATAACCATAAATTACAGGCTTTCCTCCACTATCATTAAAAGTCCAGATTAGTCCATTGTAGGAAATTATACCAGAAGTTTCCGAAATTTTCTCATTCAATATATGCCTTTGTTTTATTACACTTTTAACAACTGCAATTTTTTCTGCTTCCCGATTACAAGCATTGAATAGTGATAAGAAAGAAAGAAATAATAGTGTCAAACTCATTTTCATATTTTAATATTAAACGTTTTGTAAAAGTAATAACAACACAAGTATTAAAACAATGTTTCTTTTTCTTAATTTTAAAGGTTTAATATAAAACTATGTCAACAATAGTGACTGGCCTGGCCTCCTTTGGAATGTCAGGAAAAATTTTCCATGCTCCTCTTCTCCAATATCATGCGGGTTTTTATTTAAAAACTGTTGTGGAACGAAGTAAAGAAACTGCTCAGAAAATTTACCCACAGATAAATAGTATAAAAACTTTCGAAGAACTGCTCAATGATAAGGAAATCGAGCTGGTTATAATTAATACTCCCGACAACTTTCATGCTTCAATGGCTGCCCAAGCTTTGGAAGCTGGTAAAAATGTGATTGTTGAAAAGCCGTTTACTCAAAATATAAACGATGGAGAATTTTTAATTAACCTGGCTAAAAAAAAGAATCTGATTTTAAGTGTTTTTCAGAACAGGCGATGGGATGGCGACTTTTTAACTGTTAAGGAAATAATAAATAAAGGCATGCTTGGTCGTTTGGTCGAATATGAATCGCATTTTGACCGTTTCCGAAATTATATTCAGACAGATTCGTGGAAAGAGGACCCGGACACGGGAACAGGTACACTCTATAATTTGGGTTCACATATGATTGATCAGGCTTTAGTGCTATTCGGAATGCCGAAAGCTATTCAGGCTGACCTGAATGCGTTCAGAACAGGTGGAAAAGTTGATGACAATTACGATGTGAGACTTTATTATCCTGATATTAAAGTAACCCTAAAAGGAAGTTATCTGGTGAAGGAACCTGGCCCTCGGTATATTTTACATGGTACAACAGGCTCATTTTTAAAGTATGGTATTGATCCTCAGGAAGAAGACTTAAAAGCAGGTGTTTCTTTGTCAAATTCTAATTGGGGTAAAGACAAAGTAGAAAATTGGGGAATTTTGAACACTGAAATAAACTCATTACATTTTAAAGGAAGAATTGAAACAATTTCAGGAAATTATTTGAACTTTTACAATAACATTTACGATGTTATACGTAAAAAGGCCATATTGGAAGTTAAAGCAGAAGACTCTTTAAATGTAATAAAGATAATAAATGCAGCAATTTTAAGTAATGCTGAAAACAAAGCAGTTGCTGTTTAAATTTTGATTTTACAATTAAAAATTAGGTTTTACTTCCAAAAGAATGAATATTTAAGTAAATTAACATTCTGAATTGACCTTAACCTAATGGAACAATTATCAAAAGAAATTCTGGATCATGCCGTAGATATTCATTATTATTATGATATTTCCAAATCAGAATTCAGTTATATTAACAAGGCCATAAAGGAAGTTTTAGGCCTTAACCCTGAAGAAGTTTTTGGTAAAGACCATACTATTTTTTACGACCTAATTCATCCTGAAGACCGGGAAATATTTGAATCTCATTGGGAAAAATTAACATTACCTGAAAATCTGTATTCCAAATCGTCATCATGCGATATAAGATGCCGGATAAAATCGGGAAGATTTCTTTGGTTTAATGATATTCACAGATATATTCGCGATGCTGATGGAAAAATTTTAAAGGTTGTTGGTTGTACTAGAGATATCACTGATTATAAGGCATTCGAAATTTTAAAATCGAACAGCAAAGAAAGGCTTAGCATGGCCATGGAGGCCGCCAGCGATTCTATCTGGGAATGGAAAGTAACCACCAACCGACTGTTTTTAGATGATAGATTTTATTCGATTCTGGGATATGAACCATATGAATTTCCAGATACTATGGAAGAATGGGAATCCAGAATGCATCCAGAAGACAGGATGAATGCTTCAAATCTTTTACATCTTTGTGCAACCGGTGAATCTAACAGAATTCATATCGAATACCGTATCCTCACAAAAGATAATGATTGGAAATGGCTTTTATGCAGAGCCAAAGTATCAGGTAAAAACGATGAAGGCAAAATCACAAAAATTTTAGGTACTCAAACCGACATCACCAAACTAAAAGAAGCTGAGGAAAAAATAAAAAAGCATAACACTGCCCTTCGTGAAGCTGAAAAAATTATTCAGGCCAATAACGAAGCCCTTCAAAACCTATATAATAACTTAAAGGAAAACGAAGAACGTTTAAAGCTGTTTTTTAATGAAGCAAAAAATATAGCTTTTATTATGCTTGAGCCAAAAGATAATGAACTTATCATTACGGAGTTCAGTTCAGGTGGTGAAAGTATATTCGGCTATTCTAAAGATACTGTTCTGCAAAAGGATATTAACAGCGTTTTTTCTAATACCTCCAACAAACACTTTAGTAACCTCATAAATAACCTAAATAAATCGAATGATGAGTTTAAAGGTGAGGTAAATTTATACAAGAAAAATGGACAACATATTGCATGTATTTTAACTGTTCATTTTATTTTAAATGGAGAAAACCAGAATAAAAAGGTTTTAGCAATTATTACAGATATTCAGGAACGTAAAGAGTTTGAAGTTGCTTTAAGTTTTAAAAACGAAGAGCTGGTTGCTGCAGAAGAAGAGCTAAAGGCAACAAACGATGAATTAAAATTTGTGAATGAGGAAATTCAGCGGCGGAATATCGATTTAAGAAAAATAAACGAAAAGCTGATCGACAGCGAAGAAAAATTCAGGGAACTTGCTGAGAACACCAATGATGCATTTTGGCTTCGCGATAATAAAAATCTGTTATATATTAATCCTTCATTTGAAAAAGTTTGGGGAAGAACAAGAAAAGAAATTTTTGAAAATCCCCAATATCTTGAAAAATGCGTACATCCTCTCGATCGTAACCGATATACAAAATGGGAAGATTTTGATGCTTTTTCGAACATAAAAAACTATTCGGAACAATTCCGGATTATAAAAAGTGATGGAAGCATCAGATGGTTATGGTCCAGAATCCATCCAGTATTTAATAATGAAGGGAAAATATATCGTTTAGCAGGTATTGCAACTGATATTACTGATCAAAAGGAAACTGAAGAAGCATTGGTTCGTGCCAAAGAGAAAGCCATGGAAAGTGATAACTTAAAATCGGCATTTCTGGCTAATATTTCACATGAAATCCGCACTCCAATGAATGGTGTTCTGGGTTTTATTGAATTACTGAACGATGTTTCACTTACACAGAATATACGAGAGCAATACATCAAAATAATTAGCAAAAGCAGCAAACAACTACTTCAAATCATTAATGATATCATTGATATTTCGAAAATCGAAGCTAATCAGGTAAACCTTGAAATTAAGGAATGTTGCATTAATTCAGCTATTACAGATATTCTGGTTTTTTACCAAAAAGACAAATTAATTCTTGGAAAGGAAAAAATTGTATTAAAAAACGACTTGTCGTTAACAGAAGAATATGCTAAAATTTTTACGGATGAATCACGCTTGCGACAGATTTTAATGAACTTGTTAGATAATGCTGTAAAATTCACTTTTGAGGGTGAGATAGTAATAGGTTACAGATTATTAGAGAATAATTTCATTGAATTTTATATCAAAGATTCAGGGATTGGAATTCATAAGGATCAATATCATCTTGTGTTCGAACGGTTTCGGCAAATCGACAATTCAAATACACGAAAGTTTGGGGGTACCGGTTTAGGATTGTCAATTTCGGAAGGACTCGCAAAATTATTGGGCGGATCGATCAGGTTTGAATCAGAAGTTGACAAGGGTACTACATTTTTCTTATCTCTTCCATATTACCCGGTAAACAGGCATATATTGGAATCGGAAGTTATTTATGAAGATTTAGTACCTGCTTTGGATAACAAAATTATTTTGATTGTTGAGGATGATGAATTAAATTTTGAGCTTTTAAATATTATACTTGAACCCACTAATGCAATTGTAATACATGCTGAATCGGGTGAAGATGCCATAAGGATTTTTTCAGCAAATAAATCCATAAACCTCATTCTTATGGACATACGTTTACCGGGAATAAATGGATACCAGGCGATGCGCTCTATTAAAGATATAAATCCTTCCATGCGTATAATTGCTCAAACTGCCTTTGCAATGACTGAAGACAATCAGAAATGCATTGACCAGGGCTTTGATGATTATATAGCTAAACCTATTAACAGAAAATTATTGTTTAAAATAATTGAAAAACAGCTTAATTGGAAGCAATAAAAATAAACTAAACTATACTCGAATTTTAAATAATTAATTGTTTTTAGCTAGTTTTTCAAATAAATATTTTTATCATTGTAGTTAGATAATATTTTTTAATCTAAATAATTTTTTCTATCAACAAAGCTATGGTTTCAAGTACTTTATGGAATGAGGAGTGGAAAACTGTAAAGTTTTCAGGAATAAATGAAGAAGAAATCTACCAAGTCTCCAATTATGGTCGGATCAGGATATTTAAAACTCCGTTAAATGATTGGAAAATTCTTAAATCAGCCAACGTTAAAGGCTATAGATACTTCACATTTAAGTCGAATATCGATTGGAAACATAAAGTTTCCAAACCAGTACACCGTTTGGTAGCTGAGCTTTTTTGCGAACAGCCGGATCCGGAACATAAATTTGTAATCCACTTAAACTATGTAAAGGACAATAATTTTTATAAAAATTTACAGTGGGCAACACAAGCAGAACTCACTGCTCACAATATTAAGAATCCAAATGTTATAAATTCCCGGAGAAAAGGAATTATCACAAATGCCAAACTTTCTGAAACTGAAGTTATTCGTTTAAAATTAAAACTTAAGCGAGGTAAAAACAAACTTTATAAAATAGCTAAGGAATTTGGAATAACCCACACACAATTAAACCGGATACGTTCAGGGGAAAATTGGGGGCATGTCAAAGTAGATTAACCGTTACTAAATCTTAAATAGGTTCCTAAAGGTAAGTTTCTGCCAAAACTATCCGGTACATATATCTCTCCTGATTCTAAATTGGCCGGGGTTTTAAAATGCGTTTTAATAACGTTTTCGGCAATTAACGACGAAAAACCCATTGAATATAAGTTTAATACAAAAAATGAGTCTTCGGGATGCAACAATTGCGAACATAAGTTCACCAATTCATCAATTTGTTGTTCCAAAACCCACTTTTCACCTTCAGGACCTCGTCCATATGCCGGGGGATCCAGTATAATACCATTATATCTTTTTCCCCTCTTTACCTCTCTTTTCACAAATTTAAAGGCATCGTCCAATATCCACCGTATTCCATCCAAATTCGACAATTTCATATTTTCATTACCCCATGTCAATACCTGTTTAACCGAATCGAGGTGCAGAATATCGGCGCCGGCTGCTTTTGCTGCAAGAGAAGCAGCGCCTGTATAAGCAAATAAGTTGAGTACTTTGGGAGTGTCATTTCTGTGAGAAAGAAAATCAAAAATAAAATCCCAGTTCTCGGATTGTTCAGGGAAAATGCCGATATGCTTAAATGATGTAAGTCCTAGTCTGAACTTCAAATGCATTTTTTTATACTGGTACGAAACATGCCACTGTTCAGGCATTCCAGGCTTTAGTTGCCATTCTCCCCTTTCACCCTGCTCATTTGTTTTACCTAAGGTTTTATTTAAAAAAAAAGTTGCATCAGCTTTTTTCTCCCATTCCGAAATTGATAAATGTTTGCCCCAAACGGCCTGAGGTTCGGGTCGCCGTAAAATATATTGGCCAAATTTCTCGAGTTTTTCAAAATTACCTGAATCCACAAGCTCGTAATCCTCCCAGTGTCTGGGATATAATAAGTTAATCATTAATAAATATTCGTTTTAACGATTTTTCTAACAAGTTTTTCCTGACCATGACGCACAACAAGTAAATAAATCCCCGGTTTTAATGAGGCTGTATTAATGATCGTTTCTTTTTTTTTCCTGATTAAAATTTCAGATACTACACTTCCATTTAGTCCAACAATTTGAATTTTTTCATCTTTAGCAGGAATTTCCTTAAAAATTATATACAAATCTCCATTGAAAGGATTGGGTTTCACTTCGAAATAATCGTCGACTGAAGGAATCTCCGGTAAATTATTGATATTCTGAACAACTTTTAACAACCAGTTATCAGGATCAAATTCCACTTGAGAAATAGTTTTATTCAGCTTAATTTTAAATAGTTGCGGATTTGTAATTTGATGCAGGCGAAGTGTTGTATCATAATTTAAACCTATAGCTTTAATTTCGAATGGTGTGTTGAAAAATGCAATACTTTGGCTACTGGGAGTTTGATTAACATTTAAAAAAAGAGAATCATTGGAGAATTTCCATGATAAATCAAATTGCGGATATCCTTTGCCATAATACCATTGATTAAAAAATAAACCTAAATCAATTCCGGTTTCTTTCTCTACAACCTTCTTAAAATCTTCCGCGGTAGCAGAAGCATAACGAAACTCCGAAAGATATGAACGTAGTGAACGGAAAAACAGAGTGTCGTTATTAATTTGTTTCCTAAGCATATGTAAAATTACAGCTCCTTTTTTATAGCTGAGGTTTGAACTGAAAATACGGTATTCATTTGCTGATTCTGATGCCGGAACAAAAACCGAACCTTCCGGTTCTTTCAAAGCTCTCATCTGGGCGCTTCTCATCCATGAATCAGCTTCTGCTTTCGAAGCCAGAAATTCATATGCCAGATATTCACAATACGATGCAAAACCTTCGTTCACCCATATATCTTGCCATGTTGCACAGGTGGTGTTATCACCAAACCATTGATGTGCCAGCTCATGCGCCACCAATGTATAGCTAAAATTTGCCAAAGTCGTCATTGTTTGGTGTTCCATCCCACCGGAAATAGGAGCAACACAATGCCCATATTTTTCATTATAAAAAGGATATAACCCAAATAATTTACTGTATAACTTTAGGAAATCGGAGGTTTTATCTATCTCATTTTTATTTATTTCCAGATATCCAGGCCTGTTATATAGATAATTTTGAACCAATAATGAATCATTTCTGCCTTCAAATTTTGTATAAAAGGAATAATCATTATAATCAGCAACCGTAAAAGAAATCAGGTAGTAAACAATTGGATACTTAGTTTTCCATTGGTATTGTACCCTATTATTTCCTACATCAACTGTGTCGGTTAAAACACCCACTGAACCAGCTTTCCTGCCTTTTGGTATTGTAAGGAATACCCAGCAGGAATCAGCTTTATCTGTGAGCTGTTGTTTACATGGAAACCAATATTTAGCCCCAAACGATTCTGAAAGTGACCAGGTTGCAGGAATATTCCAATAATTATCATATTCATTCGATACAGAAGAGAAAAATGTATTTGTACTTACATTACCATTGTAAAAAACTTTAATATCAAGTGAAGAATTAACAGAATACAGAATGTCTTTTATAATCAATAGATCGGATTGATAATGAAATGATTTAACATTTTTTTTATTAATGAGAATTGAATCAATTACCAAATCGGGATTAAATTGAAAAACTATGGAATCAGTGGGTTCTTTAATTTCGAGTTTCACCAAGGTATTGCCACTAACCACTGTATTGGTATCACTTACATTTAAATTGATTGAATAAAATTTAACATCGTATGTTTTAAACCATGCAGGCGCCAGGCTATATCCCTGTGAGTGGGCAAACTCCGAAAAACTTAAAATTAAAAATGCTACAAGAAAATAACTTTTCATGAACCTGATATTTCTTACAAATTTATTAGTATTTATTTATTGTTTTTACTTTTATTAAAATCAAAGTATGTTAAAAATAAATAAAAAGCGACTCAAAATTTGCCTTGAAGTTTTATTAAATGTTATTTTTACTTTATGAACGCAAAGTATGAATGAAAATTTAATAAATGCGCTTATGGAGTTAATAGCCCTGTTTGCAAGGGTAAACAACTCTCGTTTTATCGATAATGCCCACATATTACTTAAAACCTATCTTGATCAGACTGTATCTATCAAAAACAGTCGTATCCATATCCGAAAGTTTTACGAATACTTCGAAATTTATTCCGGATCGAATCAGGAGACTTTACCCGACGAGGCTTCCTTGAAAAAAGCTATACATGACATTGTACTGAAAATTAATTCGGAGCTGAAAGAGGAAGAGAGAATGGTACTTTTTCTTTCCTTTCTCGAGTTAGTTAAACTTGATAAAAGAATTGAAAGCAGCGAATTAACCTTTGTAGAAATATTATCGGGTGAATTGCATATCTCCCGTTCCGATTATAAGAATAGCCTTTTATTCATTCTTTCTGATGAAATATCGCCAGAACAGGATTACAATAATGACCATCTGATAATAAGTTGTAAAAAAGCTAATAGCCTTGATGAGCTTGAAGGTTCGTGGATTGAAGAAAACAGACCACCTGAAAAAGATCAGAAGCTTTCTCTTATCATAAAGGAAATGGAAGGGGAATTAAAGGTTCTCAGGTTTCAGGGAACTAACTTTTTAGCCTGCAAATATTTTGGCAATCAGGTATTATTGTTAAATAACAAAAAAATAATTGCCGAAAATTTCTTTTTGGTCAATCAGTTGGATCAATTTAAGGTTGGAAACAATCTTAAATTGTCGTACCACCAAATAACGGCAGGTTATAAGAATAGCAATCCAAATTTTGCCATTAAATTTATAGGAGAAAATATTAGCACTAAAAATAAAAAAAATGTTTCCGGATTTGCACCATTCAACTTCTGTGAGGAACTTGGCAATCTGGTTGTATTATTGTGCAACAATACATCAATGGGCAAGGATATTTCTCATTTGCTGACTGGTCAAATGCATTTGTCGACAGGTAAGGTTTGTTTAAATGGCTATAATATTTATACTGAACGATACAGAGTACACAAAATGATCGGGCTTGTTCCCAGTGATAATATTTTTGATGAGAACATTAGCATCTACCAGAATTTTTGGTTTTCCGCAAGACTATCATTTCCAGGATATAATGATTCAAAAATCACTTTACTGGTTAACCAAACAATTCAAAACTTAGGTTTAAGTGATATAGAAAAAAACCCTATCCGAAATTTAAGTAATAGTTTATCACTTGATTATATTAAAATCCTGATCAATACAGGAATTGAAATTATCCGTGATCCTCTGATTCTCGTTTTAAATGTTCCTCTTGAAAAGCTAAATTCATCGAATACAGAAGATTATTGCAATATCCTCAAATCGGAATGCAATAAAGGAAAACTCGTGTTCATTATCTCCACTAATCCAAATGCATGCATGCTTAAGAAAACTGACAGAATATGGATATTTGATGCTGGTGGTTTTATTATTTACAAAGGATTAGCAAATAATGCACTGAAATACTTCAAAGAAATTTCGAATAACCTTGCAATTTCAAACGAAATTTGTCCGTATTGTGGCAATATAAATGCTGATCAGATTCATATGGTTATTGATTTAAAGGTTATTGATAAAAATGGAAAACCTACACATAAAAGAAGAATAGAGCCTGAAGAATGGTATAAAATCTATAAAGAAAAAATCGAAGCAAAAGAAGGTCGCATGGAAAGCAGAAAAGTGATCCCTTCGTATGCATCATCAATACCCAATGTTAATTTACAGTTCAATTCTTATTTTAAAAAAACCTATTATTCTCTTCTTTCAAGCCCTGGCAAACCATTTTTAATTCTATTATCCGGCTTATTATTAGCGTTCCTTATAGCAGGATTATTGCGTTACGACTGGACAAACCGATTTACGTTCTCACAACATCAAAACCTGCCACTTCTTTTCTTTCTAAATACAGCAATATGCTTAATTATTGGTACAGTTACAGGTTTATATATAAGTTATAATGAAAAACTCCATATTGCTTTCGACCATTTTAAAAACTATAGCTTTTTTAGTTTTCTGAATGTTAAATACATCGCACTGGGTATTCTTGCGTTGCCTTTTAGCGTGGCATTCACATATATTTCAGATATTGTAAGTGGCATTAATGGTTTGTTTATACTGAGCTGGAGCATTTACTTTAGTTTAATTTTTATAGGTGGAAGTATCGGTTTGTTTTTTGGTTATATCAATATGCCGTTAAGGAATTCCCTCCTAATTGCCTTTTTAGTATTATCCTTGAATTTTCTGTTTAGCGGGTTTGTGGTTCCATACAATAATTTGCCGAATCAGATACAATCGAAAAGATACATACCTGCCTTTGCCGAATTATTTCCCGGTCGTTGGGCTTATGAAGCTTTAATTGTTCAACAGATGAAGGATAATGAATTTCAGAAAAGACTGTTCACAATTGAACAAACATTATCCGATTTAAAATTCAAAACTACCATTCTGATGCCTAAACTTCAGGAACAATTGAATAATATTCAGAATGGTTTAGAAAAATGGTCTCCTATTTTTTTTAATGAACTAACAGGAATTAATAAAAAATATCCTGACATTTTTCAGTTTGAATTCATAAACGACATTGAAAAAGAAAGCGTTAGCTCTGAAATATTACTCGAGCTTGAAGATTACATACGATATGTTCAAATACAATTGTACGAAAAGCTTAATAAAGATCTGGATAAAAGAAATGAATTAAAGCAAAAGATGGTTGATTCTATTGGCAATGAAAATTTTGAAAAATTTGTAAATAGCAACTTTAATACTCCATTGGCAAGTTTTGTGTCGGATAGGAAAATTGGAAAAAATTATGTTGAAGATGAAAGCGGAATCATCCAAACGGATGATCCAATATATAGATTACCTGAAAACAATTTTGGAAGGGCGCATTTTTTTGCTCCACAGAAATTAATGAATGGCTTTTATTATGACACTTCTTATTTCAATCTTTTTGTACTTTGGCTGGAAATTTTTATGATTTACATCGCTACCCTGATACTTCGAAAGAAAAATATATAAACTACATTAACCCAATTCACTAAGTGTTTTTATAATCTTGATACTTTTTATTTCTACTGACGAACCATCCAACTCTATAATTTTATCGTTTTTAAATTCAGTAAGTGTTCTTATAAAACTTTCTTTGGTGGTGCCGGCAAGTTCAGCCAATTCACGGCGGGTTAGTGGCAAAATGTAAACGTTGCTGTGATATATTTTTTCAGCAAAATACAAAAGAACATCGGCAATTCTCCCGGGTAATTGCTTATGCGACTGGCTCATTAACCGTTCAAATAAAAACAGGTTTTCAAGACTTATATTACTGATAAGCTTATTCGCAAAAAGGCCGTTTTCTTTAATAATGGTTTTAAAAATATTAATGTCAGTAAAACAAATGTCAGTAGATTCAATGGCCGCAGCCGAATATTGATGGATGTCGTGACCGAAAACAGATGTTAAACCTAAAAAAGAATTTGGAGTTTCAATTTTTAAAATAAGAACTTTACCATTCCTTCCTTCCTTGTATATTTTAACAAGACCCGTTTTTACATACATAATATGGGAAGTTCTGGTATTTTGAAGAAAGATCACATCTTTTTCCTTATACCTAACAATATTACTGTTTTTAATGATTACATCACGCTGTTCATCAGTTAGAACATTCATGAATGGTAAATTAATCTCAGTAATATCTGAAGCTTGTTCCTTTGAAAAATTTGAGATCATGCTTATACCGCTTTAATGTTTTAAATATACAAAATAATTGGGATTATTGAACATAAGCAGTTTTTTATGCAAAATACCTAAATAATTATTAATGAATATGTTAATTTTTTTGGTGATATAAATCATCCAGGGCAGGTAACTGATCTCAATGGAAATCAGGATAATTAAATCACTTTCAAGGTTATATTTACTAAGCATTTTAATTTTTTTGGATTTGCATTAATAAATTGATTTAGTATCTTTAATAAACAATATTGAAAATATCATGAAAAAGAAGATAAATTCCCGGATCCTTGTTGTTGACGATTCATCAACTAATATTGTTTTGCTGGAAGCGATTTTAAATGGGCAGGGATATGAAATTGAAACTGCACAATCAGTAAAAGAAGCATACCTTATTATAAAGAAAGAAGTTGTGAACCTGATTTTACTTGACTTACTAATGCCCCGTATTAGCGGCTACGACTTTTTAAAAGAAATAAAAAATAACGAGTCAACTAAAAACATACCGGTTATTATTGTCTCAGCAGTTGCAGACCAGGAAAATAAAAAGAAATCGTTAGAAATGGGGGCACTCGACTTCGTTAATAAGCCTATTGATATTCAGGAGTTTATTTCAAAAATTGATTCTGTTCTTAAAAACAATTAATTATTTGCCTCATTATTTGCTAACCTGTATAACCTGAAAGCTGGTATTCACGTATAGAGATTATTCCAATAAAACATGAAAGAGACTAATAAAGAAAATACACAGTTCAACAGCTTGCTTAACGCTTATTCCATTCAGGAAATTACATCGTTATTTGCTTTGATTGATGATAAAATACTGGCATTGCATAATTGTTCTTCCGAAGACTTTCTTTCTTTGAATGCTTATTTTAAAAAATATTATAAGGACTCAAAAGTTATCTCTCAAAATGCTTCTGATATTTTAAACATAATTACTGATCAGGAAAAAAAAGAAGAAATTTTCAACGGACTTTCACAATTTCATCTGCAGTTGTCAGCTCATCTGAGTGAATTTGAGAAACTTTCATACAAACTTACTTCAGGCTTTGAAAATATTGTAAGAGAAATTGAACACATGTTCGTTCCTTCTAATAATCTGAAGCAAGATTTAATGACCTTAAAATTGCTTGTTGCAAACCTTAAAATAAATATCACTGTTTCCACTGTACCGGTGGGTAAAATGCATAGAAAGGCCAACGACTTTAACGAAATAATTATTCAAACTAAATCTTTTTTCACTGAGTTTTATAATAACTTAAGTCTTCTAAAAACGCAGTTAAAGCAAAACACATCTTATATAACTGAACTCGAGGATAAGAATACTGAAAATATCAATGATATTTTATCCGAGCTTCAAAACAGTTCAATAATTTTTAACCAAAAATACATGGAGGCACAGCAATTAGTGCCTAAACTTCAGGAAAGTACTGAATCAACTGCTTCAAATATTGGAAAAATTATTACCAATTTACAGTATCACGATATCATAAGGCAAAAAATAGAGCATATACAACAAACCCACAAAGAAATTCTGAATGAACTAAGTAATGTTACCAACTCGAGCGATGAATTGAGTAAACAAATACAGGTAAAATGCTTTCTTCAGATCCGCGACATTGCCGGATTACAGGCTGCCCAATTAATTCATGCCAATAAAGAATATCAAAAAGCTATTGAAATAATCTCCGATAAATTTTTGCAAGTAGGCAATGAGATGACATTAATTTCAGACATGTGTCACAAGTTTATCACAAATGGGAGCAATATATCACAATCACACTTTAAATATATTATTGATAAGGTTGAAAGAACCTCTTACTTTATTGATGTTTATGGTAAATCGTTGAATCTTTTGCATGAAAGGTATCAAAAATCTAAAGATAAATTAAATGAAATTTTATATAGCTATTTTGAGCTATCCGATTTTGTAACTACTCTGGAGAAGAATATATTAAAATCAATCAACTCTCAAAATATTCCTGAAAACGAGTACACAACTATAAACCAGATTAAGCAAATACTTTCCGACATGAGAGCAATACTGGCTCAACATGAAGTTTTGTTTAAAAAAATTAAAGTGGAATTTGCGGAAGCTGACAATGCTGTTGTGAGTTATTTTAAAAATGGAACTGTTGCTGTAACTTTAAATGATTTTTTCGTATTAAGTGAAAAAATCATTTCATTTTTAAAAGACAGCAACGAAAAGGTGTACAAAACTATTGAAGAGAACCAGATATTAAGCAAACAGGTATCAAATGATATAAAATCTTCTCTGGAACAAATAAAGTATTACGAATTTTTTGACAAAACCATAGAGGAAATTATAAGTCAATTGAACGAAATTAATTTTAAACTGCAAAATGTAGAAAGTCAGGACGAAGAGCATAAACGACTGAACCTGGAGCACATAAAAGCAAAATATACAATGCAGAGTGAACATGTCATTCATGAATCAATTTCGAGTGAGAAAAACATCAGCCAGGCTGATCTTTTATCTATTGATAGCACAGGGATGGATGAGGACGATGATAATTTGGAACTATTCTGAAACTAAGTAATTTAAAATAAAATCAGCCTGGAGAATGAAGAAGAATACTATCGAAATTCAAAAAGAAAAAAAAGGAGAACCCATAATGGCGATTCTAACTCTTGAAAGCGACATTACTTTTGCCAATTCAAAAGAATTGCTGGATAATTTTTATGCCAGTAAGGGAAAATTTGATATTTTAGTAATGCAGGGGAATATTGACTCGATGGATCTGACCGGAATACAAGCTTTGTATTCTATTAGGAAATATTTACAGGAAACTGATAAATTAATTACAATTGGCTTAAAAATGAACGAGGAAACAAAAAGTTTCATCTTAAGAGCCGGATTCAAAGAAATTTTCGAAACTTTATAAAACTATATAAATCTAATCAGCAATATGGCAAAAACTATATTAATTGTAGACGATTCAGAAAGTATCAGAGAAGTTGTTAGTTTTACCCTTGAACATGAAGGATACAATGTTTTGGTAGCTGTTGACGGAAAAGATGCACTCAAATTTCTTGATGGTTCCAAAATAGACTTAATTATTACTGACCTTCATATGCCGGTTCTCGATGGCATAGGCCTTATTAAAGAAGTAAGAGCACTATCGGATTACCAAAGAATTCCTATCCTGTTTCTTACAACTGAATCTCAGGCAGCTAAGAAAATGGAAGCCAAAGAAGCAGGAGCCACAGGCTGGATTATTAAACCATTTGTTCCTGCAAAACTTATCGAAGCTATAAATAAAGTACTCAGGTAATGGATAATTTCAAGAAAAAGTTCATTGAGGAAGCCACTGAACACATTCAGGATTTGGAGCAGGCATTGTTGGAGCTGGAGCATTCCCCAAAAAATAAACCTTTGATTGAAAGAGTGTTTAGGGCAATGCATTCGCTAAAAGGTAGCGGTGCTATGTTTGGATTTGAAAAGATCAGTGAATTTACGCATCATCTCGAGACCATTTACGATCTTGTGCGGAATGATGAGATGGCAATTAATTCGGAGCTTTTAAATCTGACCCTCAAATCGGTAGATCATCTTTCCCTTCTTTTAAACGAGGAAAATGAATCTCCTGAAGAACTCCTTGAAATTCACACCGGACTTATAAAACAAATTGAAACTTATATTGAAGTAAGCAAAGAAGCCAACAACCATTCAGCGCTTAAAGAAAGAAAAAAAGAAGAAAAAAAACTTCAAACCTATTTTGTAATATTTCAACCTCATGAAGATATCATGAAAAATGGAACAAATCCATTATTTCTGATCGATGAGCTTCATTCGTTAGGGAAATGCATTGCAACACCCATTTATTACAAAATCCCTATGCCCGAAGATTTTGACCCGGATAAATGTTATGTTAGCTGGCAAATATTTTTGGCTACCGAAGTAGATATTAATTCAATTACCGATGTATTCATTTTTGTTGAAGACGACTGTGTACTGGAAGTAAACAAAATATACGAATCAAATCTTCTGGACAACGAAGAATTTATTGTAAAAATTGACGATATTCAGAGAAAACAAAAAGAAATTTCTGTTATTGAAATCAAAGATATAGTTTCCGGAATTAGTCAGCCTGAAGTTAAACAAGCTGTTAAAACCGAAGAACGCACTGTTATAACTCCCAAAGAACAAACAATATCCAGTATCAGAGTGTCGTCTGATAAGTTAGATCAATTAATGAACCTGGTTAGCGAAATGGTTACTACTCAAGCCCGTTTAAGCCTATATGCCGAACAGGATGGCCGCTCCGAACTTCTTAATATTGCCGAGAACGTTCAAAAATTATCCCGTCAGTTAAGGGATAATGCCTTTAGCATTGTACTTATTCCAATTGAAAATATGTTAACCCGGTTTCAACGCCTGGTAAGAGATTTATCAAAAGAACTGAAAAAGGAAGTAGTATTTGAAGCGGAAGGAATTGACACAGAATTAGACAAAACCATTATAGAAAACCTCACCGATCCATTGATGCATATTTTACGAAACAGCTTGGATCATGGTATTGAGCTTCCGGATATACGAAGTAAAAACGGGAAACCAAGAGTGGGTAAAATTCTTTTAAAAGCTTTTTATTCAGGTGCAAACGTAATTATTCAAATATTCGACGATGGTGCCGGTATCGATCCTAACTTCATAAGGGCGAAAGCAATCAACAAAGGATTAATTAGCGCTGAATCCCAACTTTCAAAAAGAGAAATTTTAGATTTGGTTTTTATTCCCGGATTCTCAACAGCATCAAAAGTAACTGATGTTTCCGGAAGAGGAGTTGGAATGGATGTGGTAAAGCGGAAAATTGCCGATATCAGGGGTGAAGTTGATTTGGAATCGGAAGTTGGAGTAGGTACTACCCTTACTATTAAATTACCTTTAACGCTGTCGATTATTGATGGGTTACTGGTGAAAATTGAGGATGTGCATTATATAATTCCACTCTCTGTAATTGATAAAATTTATGCAGTTGAACATAAAAAACTTGTTAAATCATTTAATAACCTGGTGATTTTGGATGGCGAACAAGTACCATTCTTTCATTTACGGAATGAGTTTTCTTTGCCTGAAAGCACCGCTGAATATGAAGAGGTTATAGTTGTAAGATATGAAGATAAAAGAGTTGGTATAGCTGTTGATACAGTTATTGGAGAATATCAGGCAGTATTAAAACCATTGGGCAAACACTATAAACGTCAGGAAATAATATCAGGTGCAACTATCCTGGGGGATGGTACAATTGCACTTGTACTCGATACAAATAAAGCTATTAAACAATTTGCTAACCAGACTATAATCAAGGAGGAAATTCAATGAAAGATTCTACTGCAAAAATCAACTCCTATTTAACTTTTAAATTAGAGGATGAGTTTTTTGGAGCAAATGTTTCCAAAGTTCTTAACATTTTGGAAATGACCAAAATAACTAAAGTGCCAAAGGCACCTGTATATATGAAAGGTGTAATTAATCTTCGAGGCGCTGTTTTACCACTTATTGATACGAGGATTAAATTCGATATGGAAGAAACCTCATACACTACCAATACCTGCATACTTGTATTAGATATTACAATGGGTGGCGATTCGGTGCATGTAGGAGCTTTGGTGGATTCCGTTCAGGAAGTAATTGAAATTGACGAAGCATCTATTCAACCACCTCCAAGCATAGGAAACAAATATAAATCAGAATTTATTGAAGGAATGGCTAAAGTAAATGATGAATTTATAATGCTTTTGAATATGGACCTTATTTTTTCAACCGATGAACTTTCTTTACTAAAGGATACTTCATCTGAGATAATGGCTGAACAAGAAGACATAGATGAAAAAAAAGGTAATAAGAAAAAGTAGTCCGATCTTTTAATTCATTTAATCTGACTTTTTTATTCCAGTACTTCTGCTGAAATTTCTTTATAATGCTTTATAGTTTTTGTTGATTTTAACCAGACTTATAAATACCAGTTTTATCAGGAATACTAAAAATCAGTTTTTGTTATGAAATAAATACACTTTCAATAACTAATTGGGAGCGGTTTTCTATTGTTAATATTAAATAAGAGCATGAAAAAGTTATTGTTGATTATAGGGTTAATAATTTTAAATTTCGCTTTCATTCGGGCACAAAATTCCGGAACAACTGTTAAGCCATATGGTTATATAAGCTACGAGTTAATTTACGACAGTTATAAATCAGTTGATTCCAGGGACGGCGAACTGTATTATTATCCTGTAAAAAGAGTACCGGACAAAACCGGCCAGGACATAAATTCCCGCTCTTATCTTCAAATGATATCTTTACAAACCCGTTTTGGGTTTTCCATTGCCGGGCCTGATATTGGAACAGTAAAAACCACAGGACAAATTGAAGCTGACTTTTACGGAACGGATAATAGTTTTGTGAATATGGTCAGGCTACGTCAGGCATGGTTTAAACTTTCATGGGAAAAAACAGATGTATTATTCGGCCAAACTACACATCCAACAATAATTGCCGACTGCTCTCCTTCCCCACTTTCATTCGGAAGTGGAGTGCCATATCACACCTTAAACAGAATTGTTCAGGCACGGATTAATCATAAGCTTACTCCAAAAATAAAACTGAGTTTGGCTGCATTAATGGCAAGTACTCATTTAAGTTCCGGACCCAAAGATGCCCAAAGAAAATCAGGTTTACCCGAAATTCAGGCACAGGTTCAATTTGGTTCATCTGAAAAATTCCTTGCTGGATTTACCGCTGGTTATAAGTTTTTATCTCTGATGGACACTACTCGTTTGGGATATAAAACTACCTACAGAATTGGTAGTTACAACCTTCAGGCTTTTGCCAGGTTCACTCTAAGCAAAGTAGTATTTAAATATCAGATAAATTACGGTACAAATTTAACAAATTTATCATTTATTGGAGGTTACGGTGTAAAAACAGGTTCGGAGAACCCGGTTACCGGAGAATTAGAATTTACAAATTTAAAAACTTTAACAAACTGGCTTGATATAGAAACTAAACTCCCGAAAATAAATTTTGGAATATACTCGGGATATAGTAAAAACCTCGGAGGAGAAAGTGATATTGACATTTCTTCAACATACAAAAAAGCTTTATTTTTCAATCGTAGCGCCGATTTAAATTATATTTTCAGAATAGCGCCCAGAATATTTATTAAAAATAATAATCTGTTATATGGAATTGAATGGGGCATAAATGGAGCCGCCTATGGTAATGAATTTAATTCTAAAAGAAAAGCAACCAAAACAGACGATTTAGTGTATAACAACAGGATTTTGTTATTAATTAAATATAATTTTTAGATTTATATGAGTAGCAATAATGTTCCGTTAGGAGATATTTATAAGGCAACACTTTCGAACGATGATTTTAAACGATTAAGCACGTTTATTTTCAGAGAATATGGTATCAAAATGCCTGAGGTAAAGCGGACAATGCTTCAAAGCCGTCTCCATAAACGCCTTCGGGAACTAAATATGACAAATTACAAAGAATATGTTGACTTCGTCTTCAGCAAAGAAGGCCAGGATAATGAAGTAATACATATGATTGATGTAGTTAGTACCAATAAAACGGATTTTTTCAGGGAACCTGTTCATTTCGATTTTCTTCACAGTACAGTTCTTCCCAGTTTACTTGATCCTGATAAATCGAACCGCTTGATCAGAATTTGGAGTGCCGGATGCAGTAGCGGAGAAGAACCATATACACTTGCCATGTCGATGAGTGAATATTTGTTTGAACATCCGGGATTCGACTATTCAATTCTGGCAACTGATATTTCATCGCGTATTCTAAAGTCGGCTGTAGAAGCTATCTACAAAGAAAACAGAGTAGAAATGCTCCCGATTCAACTTAAGAAAAGATATTTATTAAAGAGTAAGGATAGAACAAATCCATCTGTCAGGATTACACCGGATTTACGGCGGAGGGTAACTTTCCAGAGATTAAATTTTATGGATAGCCATTACAGTGTTCCCGAAAACATGGATATTATATTCTGCCGAAATGTTTTAATTTATTTTGACAGAGAAACTCAGGAAAGAGTTATTAATAGGTTATGTACCAAACTTAAGCCCGATGGATATTTCTTTTTAGGTCATTCTGAATCTATTACAAATTTCGATGTTCCTTTAAAACAATTGAAACCTACAATTTTCAAAAAAATTTGAATGCATTAAGTTTTCAGAAAACAAAAATTATTCGTAAATTAAAGATTAGTAATAAAGAAATTACCACTTTCAATACACTACTCAAATGAGCAAATTAACTGATGAAGAACTTTTAGAAGAATTAAGAAAAAGGATAAAATCAAACAATACTTCACTCCAGGAATTAAAGGAGTTGAATAAAGAATTACAAATAGTAAATAAAAAACTCGAAGAATCAGAATCATTAAAAAGTCATTTTATTTCTAATATCACCAATGAAATTATCAATCCATTTACTTCCATAATCGGATTGGCAAGGCATATTTTGTCGGTAAATAAAGAAGATTGGAAAACAGTTATTTCAATGGTTGCACTTATCCATTCCGAGGCATTTACATTGGATTTTCAACTCCGTAACATTTTTGTTGCTGCAAAAATTGAAGCTGGTGAAATATCTCCCGAAATATTAAATGTCGACATTAAGACAATGGTAAATAATTTATTAGAGTCTTTTCGTCTGGAAGCAAAAAAGAAAAAGCTAACCCTTGATTTGGATATCAAAATAGATTTATTGGAAACAGGCGATGTGGTTTATTTTAAAACAGATCCTGAAAAACTGAAGCTGGTATTGTCTAATTTATTAAGTAATGCAATCAAGTTCAGCTTTGAAGGTCAAAAAATAAATATTAAAATCTGGAAAGTCAATGATTCTTTAAATATTTCGGTTCAGGATTTTGGAACAGGGATTACCGAAGAAAATCAAAAAAAGATATTCGATCGTTTTAAACGATTAGATTCTGGAATTAATTCACTTAATCGTGGGCATGGATTAGGACTATCGATAAATAAAGCTATCCTCGACTTGTTTAACGGCACAATTGATATTTTTAGCAAATTGGGTGAAGGTTCAATTTTCACAATTTCAATTCCTGAATCACAAGAACACGTTTCAGGGTACTCTACAGATGGTAATGAATTTTTATTTGAAGAAGAAGAAATGTTTTAAATGGTGTTGATGGAGAATCTACCTGTTCACTTTTTATACCCTGCTGAGTTATTTATCAGCAAAACACCTTACCAGGTTAATACCATATTGGGTTCGTGTGTTTCAGTCTGCTTATTCGATCCTGTAACACATATAGGAGGAATAAATCATTTTATGCTGCCATACTGGAACGGTCAGGGTTTAGCTTCTCCTAAATATGGGAATATAGCTATTGAACGATTGACTGATAAAATGATTTCTCTTGGCTGTAACAAGATCAACATAAAGGCTAAAATATTTGGTGGTGGTGAAGTAATTGAAACTAATATTGTTCAGTTTCATATTGGGAAAAGAAACATAGAATTAGCACGTACTATGCTCGAGGATTTAAAAATTCCGATTATTAGTTCAAGTGTAGGAGGCAAACTTGGACGAAAAATAGAATTTCTCACTTCTACCGGCGATGTACGGCAAAAATATGTTCAGAAAACGCAGCAAACACAACCTTAGATAGTGTAACTGATAATGGCGAAAAAAATTAAAGTTCTGATTGTTGATGATTCGGCTGTTGTGCGACAAACATTAACAGCTATATTAAATTCCGATCCCGAAATTGAAGTAATGGGAACGGCTACCGATCCTTTTTTCGCAGCTAAAAAAATGCAGCAGGAGGCACCTGATGTTATAACACTGGATGTCGAAATGCCGCGGATGGATGGCTTGACTTTTTTAAAAAAGTTAATGTCACAGCATCCAATTCCTGTAGTTATTATTTCAAGTTTGACCGCAAAAGGAACTGAAACGGGCATAAAAGCACTTGAATATGGTGCTGTCGAAATCATCACTAAACCTCAGATGGATACAAAAAAATTCATTGAGGAATCAAGGATTCGGCTTTGTGATGCTGTTAAAGCAGCTGGTATGGCCAAAATAAAACGCAGAGCAATGCCTATTACCGAGATCACAGTTCAACCCAAATACTCTGCCGACGCTATCCTTCCAAAACTAAACTCTACCGATTCCAGTATGATAAAAACTACTGAATTGGTTGTTGCAGTTGGAGCTTCTACAGGTGGTACCGATGCTTTGAGGATATTTCTCGAAGCACTGCCGCTGGATTGCCCCGGTGTTGTGATAGTACAGCATATGCCTGAGCATTTTACCAAATCGTTTGCAAACCGTTTAAACGAAATTTGTGCTATAACAGTTAAAGAGGCCGAAAATGGCGATACTGTAATTCGTGGAAGGGCATTAATCGCTCCGGGAAATCATCATATGCTTTTAAAAAGAAGTGGGGCAAAATACTTTGTTGAAATTAAAGACGGACCTTTAGTAAACAGACACAGACCTTCAGTGGATGTATTGTTCCGATCAACTGCAAGATATGCAGGTCGTAATGCCATTGGCATCATTCTTACCGGAATGGGCGATGATGGGGCAAGAGGTTTACTCGAAATGAAAGACGCAGGAGCTTATAATATTGCCCAGGACGAAAAATCGTGTGTGGTTTTTGGAATGCCCAACGAAGCTATAAAATTAAATGCAGTTGAAAAGATATTACCTCTGGATCTCATTGCACAACATATGTTAATCCAGGCTAAACTTCATACTAGCAGTCATTGAGAATGATAAAATTGAAACTACCCGAAGAAATATTAATCTATTTTAAAAAAAACACCTAATTTAGGTGCATTATTGGCATAAGTATGTATAAAACATATGTAAAAACAATGGGACTACGCAGTTTTGCTACAGGTTTTCTTACAGGTATCCTGATTTTACTGCTCACTTTAACGCTAAGTCTTTTTTATAAGAATTTACCATTTTCACTTCATGGCATTTATGAATTGCATAAAATCGATCCTGTGTTGTGGATTGTTGATTTCCTTCCAATTGGTCTTGCTTTAATGTTCTATTATGTTGGTAATCTATACACTGTTAGATTTATAGAGACACAGAACAAACTTACCAATGAACTTTCAAAATCAAAGAAAACACTCGATTTTACCCAACACCTTATCCAGGATAAATTATCATTTGAATATGAAGTTGGAGAAGATGATCAAATAGGCAAAGCTTTGATAAATCTTCGTAACAATCTTTTAAAAAATAAGAATATTGAGCATCTGCGCCGGAAAGAAGATGATCAAAGAAACTGGGTTGCTGAAGGACTAGCCAAATTTTCAGAAATCCTTCGTAAAAATAATGACGATTTAAATAGTCTCGCATATAGCATCATTAATAACCTGGTTAAATATATGGGAGCTAACCAGGGCGGTTTCTTTATTTTACAGGATCAGGATGAAGATAAGTATTTCGAAATGAGCGCCTGTTATGCCTACGACCGACGGAAGTTTGCTGATAAAAGAGTTTCCTGGGGCGATGGGTTAATTGGTACCTGCGCATTGGAAAAGAAAACCATTTATATGACCAATATTCCCAAAGACTATGTTACAATAACATCGGGATTGGGAAAAGCAACCCCATCATGCCTTTTGATAGTACCATTAATTGTAAACGATGGAGTTCATGGTGTATTGGAAATAGCATCATTTAAGAAATTTGAACCATACCAAATCGAATTTATCGAGAAAGTTGCAGAAAGTATCGCATCAACCATTTCGACTGTAAAAATAAATGTGCGTACTGCACGTCTGTTAAAAGAATCGCAGGAACAAGCTGAAATACTTGCCAGTCAGGAAGAACAGATGCGTCAGAATATGGAAGAATTGCAGGCTACCCAGGAAGAGGCAGCACGTCAGAATGAAAAGTTTATTTCATTTACGAATTCAGTAAACCATACACTTATCAGAGCTGAATTTTTAGCCGATGGAACGTTAATTTATGCGAATAATAAATTTATTCAAAAGCTTGGATATAATGATAAACAAGAGGTGGAAGGAAGGCAAGTCTCAATGTTTATCAACAAAAAAGACAAAGAGTTATTCGATAATATCTGGCAGGAAATAATCCGTGGAAACGAGCATTTTGAAGGCGATATTAAACTTCAAACCCGTCAGGGTAAAGATCTTTGGACAATGGCTACTTTAACTCCTCAAAAAAAGGATAATGAAGTTGACAGGATAATTTTTCTTGCAATTGACACTACCGATCAGAAAAAACAAAGTCTCGATTTTGAAGCTCAGATTGCAGCATTAAACAGTTCCAGCTTAAAAGCTGAATTTACACCCGATGGAGATATGGTTGACTGTAATGAGAAATTCTTACTAACATATGGATATACTCCTGATGAAATTTCGAGTAAGACAATATTTGATTTTATTTCACGTGAAGAAGTGAATGCCTTTAAAGAAATATGGGGAAATGTGAACAATAATGTTCCTTTTCAGGGACAAATTAAAAGCATAACCAAATCGAACGATGAAAAATGGTTCAGAGGTACTTTAAGCGTTGTTAATGATATGTATGGGGAAGTAAGTAAGGTTATTTACATTGCCAACGATATTACCAAGGAAAAAATAATGGAAATTGAAACCCAGCATCAAACCGAACAATTAAAAATACAGGAAGAAAAGCTGAGGGAATCAGGAGCAGAATTATCAAGGAAGCTTGATAAAGCAAAAGCTGAAATGGAACTTCAGTATAAAGAAGTTGAAAAAGTTAAAATTCGCAACGAAAGAACCCTCGAAGGGGCGTTAGATGCTATTGTAACAATTAACCAGGAAGGAAGAATTGAATTTTTTAATAAAGCTGCTGAAGATTTATGGGGTTTACCACGCAAAGAAACCACCGGCTTGAATGTCAGGGTTTTATTTTCTGAAGTTAATATGAAAGAAGATGAATTCACTAAAGCATATGTTACTCCCGGAGCCCAGAAATTAATAGGTCAACGAAGAGAAATTAAGATAACCAACAAAAACGGTGACGATATCCCTGTTTTATTCTTGCTATCTGAAGCCCGAGTAGACGACGAAAATACATATACTGCGTTCATACAAAATATTGAAGTAGAATTGTTTTAAGTAATTATTTTTAATATTCAATGTAATTGATTAATTTTATAATAATTACACCTTTGTTAAACATTTTGGCCGTTCCCCGTTTATGAAAGAAGAACTATTACTCCAAAAAATAGAAGATTTACTTAAAGATGTAAAATCAAATGAAATATCTGATTCACTTAAACATATAATCTCTGAACTATCAAGCAGTAAAACAAATATTGATTTATTTGTTTCAAAATTAACCATTCCTGCTTTAATAATTAATTCATCAGGAATTATTTCCCGGGTAAATGCACGATGGCAGGAGTCGTTTGGCTACAAAGAAACTGATTCAGTAAATTCATCATTTTCTAATTTTGTACCAAATTCCCAAAAAGAAATTTTCTCGGGAATAATGATCGATATTGCCCTTGGAAAAGAAATTCCTGAACAGGAACTAAAACTTCAGAAAAAAGACGGACTTAATGCCCTGGCTGGATTCAGCGCTTTTAAGCTGGAACCCGACGATGAGGAAACCATCATTATACTTCGGGATTTAAATTCTCTTAAAAAGCTGGAAAAAGAATTGACAAAGAGCCGGGTTAAACTCCAAAAATCCGAACAATTTAAATCAGTTTTTCTGGCTAATATGTCGCACGAAATCAGAACTCCCATGAATGCTATCATTGGGTTTTCGGAATTAATAAACATGGAGGGAATTTCAGCAGAAAAAAGAAAAGATTATTCAAAAATAATTAATCAACGTGGTCAACAATTACTTACGTTGATTGACGATATCATTGAAACAACAAAAATTGAATCGGGAAGAATTACCCTCGACTATACCTGGATTGAGCTGGATGAATTTATGAACGACCTGTTTTCAATGGTATTTCAACAAAAGCTGAAAGAAGGAAAAGACAATATTGAGTTAATTCTGCAAAAACAGGAGAATGGCTCAGGATTTCAGTTATATACTGATCCAGGTCGTTTACATCAGGTTGTTATAAACTTATTGTACTATTTTTTTAAGAATACAAACAAAGGAAACATATCGTTTGGGTATAACCTCTTAGAAAATAAGGAAATAGAGTTTTTTATTCAGAATTCAGGCACTTTCTTTAATGTTGAAGAACAAAAGCTGTTATTTGAACACTTCTGGAAGATTGAGGATACCACTCATTTAAAAATCAAAGGTGCTGGATTGAGTTTAACAATTTCAAAAAGTCTGATTGAACTATTTGGCGGGAAAATAACTGTTCAGTCCGACAATCAGAAGGGAACTACATTTATTTTCCGAATTCCTTTGATCCTTCCAGATCTACAGAATAACAATATTGTTGAGAGCATTTTTCATGAAGAACAACAAATCACTAACCTGGATCCAAATTGGAAAAACAAGGTTATTCTTGTTGTGGAAGATGATTTAATTAATTATCAATTTATTGAAGCTTTACTCGAGAAAACTCAGGTTCAGTTATTGCATGCTGAAAACGGCCTTCAGGCTCTGGAACTCTGCAAAAACATTAATAAAATAGATCTTATTTTAATGGATATAAAACTACCCGAAAAAAACGGTTATGAAATTACCAAAGAAATAAAGTCCTTCAGAAAAGACATACCCATTATAGCCCAAACTGCATTCTCGATGAACGATGTGAGAGAAAGATGTTTTGAATCGGGGTGTAATGACATTATTACCAAACCAGTTGACATTGAATTATTTATGTCTAAACTCAATAAATATTTAACATAAAAAAAGACTTTGTAAAAACCAAAAGAGGCTTCAACATCGCAGTCTGACAAACAACTTCAAACGTCAGGCAGAGCGGAGTCGAAGCCTTTAAAGACTTGAAACAGCAACTTTTATAAATTTCAATTTTAATTACTTGCCAGCCATTTGGTCACTTTCTCCGATACCGGACTTTCTTTTGGAGGAATCACATCAACTAAATGACCGTTTTCATCAATCAGGTATTTCTGAAAATTCCATTGAACTTCCGAATCCTTAACACCATTTTGACTTTTTTGAGTTAACCACTTATATAATGGTGCCATATCAGCTCCTTTAACTGAAATTTTAGACATCATCGGAAAGGAAACACCATAATTTTTTGTACAAAACTCTTTAATATCTTCATTATCGCCAGGTTCTTGTCCCATAAAATTATTGGCTGGAAACCCAATGATCACGAAATTTTCACCGCCATATTTTTTATAAAGCGCTTCAAGATCCTTATACTGAGGTGTTAATCCGCATTTAGAGGCTGTATTTACAACCATTACCTTTTTCCCTTTGAGAGAATTTAGATCAAATACATCGCCATCAATGGTTTGAACTTTGAAATCGTAAAATGATTTTTCAGAAGCAGGTTGTTTGGTTTTTTCTTTAGAATCCTGACTAAAAACATGGCTAGCAAAACTAAAAAATAGAATGACAATTAACAGATTTTTCATAAATTTACGTTTAGATATTGATTATCTTAACATGCAAATTACATAAAAGTTCAATAAAACTAACTTTATATCAATGAACTCATCTGAACAAATAGTGAATGTTTTAAAATTATCGCAAGTCGCTTTAAAATCAGGCGATATAGTTGAGAAGTCAGGGATTGGAAAAATTGAGGTGGACAAAATAATTAAAATACTCATGTCAGATGGCCTTATCATTTCCCCTAAGCGTTGTTTTTATCAATTAAAAGCTTAATCCGGTGAAACAGGAACAACAACCTAAAAAAGCCTTGTGGGAACATCCATGGGGCTATATTGAAAGCTTTATAATTGCAGCCGAACTTTTAATATTCGGATTTATTATAGAATTCCTTACTGAAGGAAAAGGATTATCTCCCATTTCAATGCCGTTTAATTTTTACATTCTGGCAGTTTTTGCCGGCATTTTAATTGTTCTCAGAATATTCCTGAATCAGAATCCTGTTGTAAAATGGCTTTCAGGAATTCCTGCTGCAATAAGTGCAATTGTAACATTTGGGATAATTACTATTTTGATGGGATTTATTCCTCAAACCTCATCAAATGGTTCAAATCTTATCAATCTTATTGGATTAACGCATTTAAAAAATGGATGGCCAATTCTATTCACCCAATTATTCCTTCTTACTTCATTGGGAATGGTATGCTTAAAAAGAATTTATCCATTTAAAGGAAAAAATATCGGATTTCTTTTAAACCATTTTGGCTTATGGCTAACTCTTGTTGCTGCATTGCTGGGATCGGGCGATTTAAAAAGGCTTTCAATTAATTTACTCGAAGAAGGAAAACCTAATAATATTGCAATGGGCCAGGCAGGAGAAGTATACAAAATGCCATTTGAATTAAAGCTTATTGATTTTAATATTGACGAATACATCCCCAGACTTGTACTGGTAGACCCGAATACCGGAAAATTTATTCAGGAAAAAGGTGAAGCTGCTATCACCATAGAAAATGGCAAAACCTATAAGTTAAAAAACTGGAGTATCACCATTGAAAAATTTATTGAAGATGCGGTTCCTGTTGATAGTAATTTGATAGAAACCAAAATTACAGGTAGTTATCCTGCAGCTTTTGTAAAAATTAAAAATAATAATACCGGAACCATTTCAAATGGCTGGCTTGGCACAGGAAGTTTTGCTTATAATCCGGCTTATATTTACCTGCAGGAAGATATAATTCTTGCCCTTACTTTGCCTGAAGTAAAAAAATACAGATCGCAAGTGATTGTTTCAGAAAATAATGAGGTGAAAGATACAGTTACAATTGAAGTGAATAAACCTTTCACCATAAAAGGTTGGAAAGTTTATCAGCTCAGTTATGATGAAAACAAGGGAAAATGGTCTACTCTAAGTGTTTTAGAATTGGTTAGTGACCCTTGGATTAAAATTGTTTATATCGGAATATTTCTAATGCTTGCAGGTTCTGTTTTCCTTTTTTGGACAGGACGTCAAAGATTAAATTAAAGACTACTATGGAAAACTGGATTAATTTCCCAATATTCGCTATTACAAGTGTACTCTTTTGGGCTACCGGCTTTGTACTCATAACAATTGCCTATTTCCAAAAAGAAAAGAAAAAATTACATACAATTGGTATAATACTCTCCATAATTGGAACAGTGATATTTGCTTCATTTATTACGTTTTTGTGGCTGGTACTGGAAAGACCACCCATGCGGACGTTGGGTGAAACCAGATTATGGTATACATTTTTTTTAGCAACAATAGGTTTGATTGTATTTCTCCGTTGGAAGTTTTTACTCATTTACGGATATAGTCTCCTTTTAGCCTTTGTATTTTTAATCATTAATCTCGTTCATCCAGAGATTCACGAAAAAACATTAATGCCTGCCCTTCAAAGCCCATGGTTTGTTCCCCATGTAATAGTTTATATGCTGGCCTATGCTCTTTTAGGATTATCGTGTGGAGTTGGGATTTATGGATTATTCCTTTTATATACTACCAAAAATTATGATGAAAAAGTAATACTACTGGGAGACAATATGGTTTATCTAGGGTTTGCAATGCTTACCTGCGGACTACTTTTTGGTGCATTGTGGGCAAAAGAAGCATGGGGACATTACTGGACATGGGATCCAAAAGAAACCTGGGCATTTCTTACATGGCTGGCTTACTTATTATACCTTCATTATAGATACTATCACCCAAAAAAGCTAAAAAATCACCTTTGGATACTTAGTCTTTCGTTTATTGTACTTCTAATATGCTGGTTTGGAATAAATTATCTTCCGTCAGCACAAAACAGCGTTCATGTTTATTCTAATTAAACTACGAGTGCCTGCTTTTTAAAATGTCAATTACATTTTCGATGCGATAGTTTTTTGCTGTCAGCAGCACCAGGAAGTGGTACATCAAATCGGCTGCCTCGTTTAAAAACAAGTCGTCGTTTTGATCTTTCGACTCAATAACAAGTTCTACAGCTTCTTCTCCTACTTTTTGGGCTATTTTATTGATTCCTTTTTGAAAAAGTTTGGTGGTATATGATCCTTCCGGCATGGTAGCTTTGCGGGTATCAATCAAATCCTGTAAGAATTTCAGGAAAACCATAGGATCAGAATTAGTCTCATCGAAACAGGTATCGGAACCGGTATGACAAACAGGACCACGAGGATTTGCTTTTATGAGCAGCGTATCATTGTCACAGTCGGCGACAATGGTAACTACATCCAAAAAATTACCACTCTCCTCTCCTTTTGTCCACAAGCGGTTTTTAGTTCTGCTAAAAAAAGTAACCTGCTTTTCGTTCATGGTTTTTTCATAAGCTTCCTTATTCATAAAGCCAAGCATTAAAACTTTTCCAGTATTATTATCCTGGACAATAGCCGGAACCAGTCCATTCAGTTTTTCAAAATCCAAATTCATCGTCTAATTTTTTACCATTCTAACAGGAATCCCTTCGGCCCGAAGATAAGATTTTAAATCTCCAATACCAATTTCCTTATAATGAAATATACTGGCAGCAAGCCCTGCATCGGCTTTTCCGCTTGTAAAAACTTCTTTAAAATCGCTCATTTTACCGGCTCCTCCCGATGCTATTACTGGGATTCTAAGTGATTCGGATAATTTAGCCAGGGCATCACATGCAAATCCATTTTTTACTCCATCGTGATTCATCGATGTAAAAAGAATCTCACCTGCACCTCTATCTTCTGCTTCTTTTGCCCATGAAAAAAGTTCCTTATCAGTCGATATACGCCCACCATTTAAAAATACAGTCCATTTGCCATCTTCAAACCTGGCATCAATTGCAACTACTACAAACTGTCGCCCAAAACCTTTAGCAATTTGGCTAATCAAATCAGGATTTCGCACAGCTGCAGAATTGATAGAAAGTTTATCAGCACCTGCTTCCAACAGAACATCTGCATCAGCCAGTTCACTTACCCCGCCACCAACAGTAAAAGGAATGTTGATATGTAATGATATCCGCTTTACAAGTGATACCAAAGTTTTGCGCTTCTCATGCGAAGCAGTAATATCTAAAAAAACGAGCTCATCAGCACCCTGTTGGGCGTACAAGGCTCCCAGTTCTACAGGATCTCCAACGTTTTTTATGTTTTCGAAATTTATACCTTTAACAGTTTGACCATCTTTTATATCTAAACAAGGTATAATGCGTTTTGCCAGCATATTTCTTATTTTATAAATTCTTTTAATTCATATAAAGAGATGTGGCCTTCATAAATGGCTTTGCCAATAATCGCCCCATCCATGCCCATTTCCGAAAGAATATGTAATTCAGAAATATCAGATACTCCACCACTTGCAATTAGATTAATTTTCGGGAATTGCTTCCTTAAGTTTTTATATAGCTCAGTTGATGTTCCCTGGAGCATGCCATCTTTTGAAATATCGGTACAAATTACATACTGGATTCCCTTTTCAACATATTCGCCAATAAAATTACTTAAATCGAGAGACGATACAGTTTGCCAACCTGTAATGGCAACTTTACCATCCTTTGCATCTGCTCCTAAAATTATTTTTTGTGAACTATATTCTGAAAGCCATTTGTCCAGAATTTCAGGATTACTCACAGCAATACTTCCCACAGTTACCTGACTTGCTCCATTTTCGAAAACACTTTTAATATCTTCGTCGCTCTTAATTCCACCTCCAAAATCAATGGTGAGTTTTGTTTTTGAAGCAATGTCATTTAAAACTTTAAGATTCACCACATGTTTGGCTTTGGCTCCATCTAAATCGACAAGGTGAAGATATTGAATACCATTATCTTCAAACATCTTTGCAACTTCCACAGGGTTTTCATGGTAGACTTTTTTACTGTCATATTCACCTTGGCTAAGCCGCACACACTTACCTCCAATAATATCAATTGCCGGGATAATTCTCATAAATCGAGGAAATTTTTAATAATACGGGCACCAACATCGCCGCTCTTTTCAGGGTGAAACTGTGTGGCATAAAAATTATCTTTTTGCAATGCAGCACTAAATGGAACTATATATTGCGTGCTTGCAGCAGTATGTTCTCCCAAAGCTGCATAATAGCTGTGAACAAAATAAACATATTCGTTTTCCAGAGAATTATCAAAAATTCCTATTTTCAAATTCGTAATTTTATTCCATCCCATGTGCGGAATTTTAACATGTTCCTGTATCATGCTGGCATCAAAATGTTTTACCTGTTCATCGAAAATACCCAAACATTGTGTGTTTCCTTCTTCACTGAACTTACACATTAACTGAAGTCCAAGACAAATCCCAAGAACAGGTTGTTTAAGATTTACAATTAAACGGTCAAGCTTATTATTCTTTAAAAAACGCATTGTATTGGCAGCTTCGCCTACACCCGGAAAAATAACCTTATCGGCCGACAATATTTCTTCGAAATCACTGGTGATATTAGCTTCAATGCCCAAACGTTTCAAAGCATAATCAACCGAGCGAATGTTACCTGCATTATATTTTATGATAACGACTTTCATATTAATTCATTTATGAAAAAACAATGGTACGATTGTTATATACCAGGGTTTTTCTCTGTATGTGGGCATATATAGCTCGTGAAAGCACAATTTTTTCAAGATCCTGACCTTTGCGAATAAGGTCTTTTATGCTATCGGTATGGCTAATTCTCACAACATCCTGTTCAATAATAGGCCCTGAATCCAATTCAGTTGTTACATAATGACTTGTAGCTCCTATTATTTTTACGCCTCTTTCGTGGGCAGAATGATAAGGTTTGGCTCCAGGAAAAGCTGGTAAAAATGAATGGTGGATATTTACAATTTTGTTTGGAAACTCATTGATAAAATTATTTGATAATACCTGCATATACCTGGCTAATACAATAAAATCAATGTTTTGACTTTTTAAAAGCTCTATTTCTTTTAATTCCTGATCGGTTTTGTTCATTTCATTGACAGGGAAAAAGTAATACTCTAATCCAAATTGTTTTACCAAAGGTTCCAAATTGGGATGATTACTAATCACCAAAGGAATTTCAACATTCCATTCCCCTGACTGATATCTGGCGAGCATATCGAATAAACAATGCGACATTTTGGAAACAAAAATGGCCATGCGAGGCACTTTTTTCGTAAAAAAAATGTTCCAGCTCAGATTAAACCGGGCAGCAATCAGCGTTCCGAAATATTCCGCAATCTTTTCGCGGGGAATAGAAAAGTTTTGAATTTCCCATTCGATCCTCATGAAAAAAACTTTTTCCTGATGATCAACATGTTGATCCAAATAAATGATATTACCATTATTCTGATAAAGAAACTCGGTAACTTTAGACACAATACCTGGCTGATCAGGACAATACATGGATAGTATTGCAGTATCTGAATTATTGTTTCGAATTATTACCATTATCTTTTTTATAAAGATCCTTTTGTTGACGGTAACACGAGATTATCCAAATCGTAACGGATGGCTTTTTTAATGGCTCTTGCAAAAGCTTTGAATATACTTTCAATTTTATGATGTTCATTATCCCCTTCTGCCTTTATATTCAAATTCATTTTAGCAGCATCGGACAAAGATTTAAAAAAATGAAAGAACATTTCGGCAGGCATGTCTCCAATTTTTTCACGCTTAAATTCAGCTTGCCATTCAATCCAGGGCCGCCCGCCAAAATCAATAGCTACCTGTGCCAAACAATCGTCCATAGGTAAACAAAAACCATAACGTTCAATCCCTTTTTTGCTGCCAAGAGCTTTGTAGAAAGCTTCTCCCAAAGCAATCCCCGTATCTTCAATGGTATGATGCTCATCTACATGCAAATCGCCATTTACTTTAATTGTCAGATTACACCCCGAGTGACGTGAAATTTGATCGAGCATGTGATCAAAAAATCCCAAACCTGTTGAAATTTCCGATTTTCCGGAACCATCAAGGTTAAGGTTGATATAAATATCTGTTTCAGCCGTTTTCCTTGTTACAGTGGCAGTACGTTCGCCTAATGCAAGATATGCGTAGATTTCATCCCAGGTCTCTGGAAATGAAACACAAACATCTTCTAATCCTTGTTCTATAATCTCCTTATTAAATCTTGAACCTTTATAAAAAATTGCTTTTGAACCTAAATTTTTCGCTAACTGAACATCTGTTAGCCTGTCGCCAATAACATATGAATTTGAAAGATCGTAGGATCCATCCAGATATTTTCCAAGCAACACAGTTCCGGGTTTTCGTGTTGGGGCATTTTCTTCCGGAAAAGTCCGGTCAATAAAAATATCATCAAAAGTAATTTCCTCATTTTCTAAAACCTTTAGCATTTTTTGCTGAGCTGGCCAAAAAGTAGATTCCGGAAATGAATTTGTTCCCAATCCATCCTGATTGGTTACCATCGAAAATTCGAAGTTTAATGTTTTCCTGATTCTATATAAGTTCCGGATCACAGCAGGTAAAAACTCAAGCTTTTCAAGCGAATCTATCTGAAAATCATCAGGAGGTTCCACGATGAGAGTTCCATCCCGATCAATAAACAATACTTTCTTTAACATAATTTATAAAAATTGATCTTCAAAATCGGACATAGCTTCCAGCAATATTCTATTTTCCACCTCATTGCCAATGGTTATTCTAATACAGTCTTCACAAAGTGTAACTTTAGATCTATTCCGGGTAATTATTTGATTTTCAATTAAATAATTAAATAACTCATTAATTTTTTTAACTTTTACAAGTAAGAAATTAGCGTCCGATGGATAGATATGCTCTACAACTTCCATGTTTTTTAACTTTTCCATCAAAAACTGTTTTTGAAGCAGAATAGTTTGAACCCACTTATCTTTTTCATTCAAATTTCCCAAGGCTTCCAGGGCAACATTCTGAGTTAAAATATTCACATTATAGGGATATTTTATTTTATTGAGGATAGCAATAATATCTTCGGAAGCATATGCAATTCCCAAACGAATTCCGGCTAAACCCCAGGCTTTCGAAAATGTTTGCAATACTACCAGGTTTTTATAATTAGCCAATTCATTCAATATACTGGAATAGGGCGAAAAATCTATGTAAGCTTCATCGACAATAACAAGACCATCGAACACTGAAGCAATGTATAAAATATCTTCTTTGTCGAAATGGTTTGCCGAAGGATTATTGGGAGAGCAAATAAAGATAAGCTTTACAGTATTGTCAATTGCTTTCTTTAAACGACCAACATTAAGAGTAAAATCGGGATTGAGTGCAACAGTTTTAAAATCGACAGCATTTGTATCAGCAGCTACCTGATACATACCGTAGGATGGATCGAGAGAAAGAACACTATCCTTACCGGGCTCGCAAAAAGCACGGATCAATAAATCAATAGCTTCATCGCTGCCATTGCCCAGAAAGATTTGGGATACATCAATTTTTTTAATTTCACCAAGTTTTCTCTTCAGATCGTTTTGCAGAGGATCCGGATAGCGGTTATAGGGATTGTTAAAAGGATTTTCATTGGCATCCAGAAAAACACCTTCATTTCCTTTATATTCATTGCGAGCTGAAGAGTAGGCCTTCATCTTTTTTATATTAGGCCTGATTATTTTTTCTAAATCGAACATCTTTGTTTTAATCATTGGCAATAGATCTTAAGCGAACAGTTGCAGCATATTTGTGACCCATCAGATCTTCTGCTTCAGCCATATTTTCAATTACAGGGCCTATATTGAATATTCCATATTTACTCAATTGCTGAAAAGTAATCTTTTTCATAAAGCTATCAAGGTTAACGCCACTATAGCCTTTTGCATATCCTGCTGTTGGAAGGGCATGGTTTGTTCCTGAGGCATAATCACCGGCACTTTCGGGCGAATAATTACCAATAAATACAGAACCGGCATTAGTAATTTGTTCTGCTAGTATGGAAGCATCTTCGGTAGCAATTATTAAATGCTCGGGGGCGTATTCATTCACAATCTCCAACATTTCATCAACCGATTTCAAAATAATTGTTTTAGAATTCTCCAGAGCTTTTAAAGCAATTTCCTTACGGGGTAAATTTTCAAGCTGCGATTCCAACTCGTCCAATATTGGCTGAAGAATACTTTCTTCACAGGTTAAAAGTACCACCTGACTATCGGGACCGTGTTCAGCCTGCGACAGAAGGTCGGCAGCAACAAAGGCCGGTTTACATGATTTATCTGCCATAATTGCAACTTCCGACGGTCCTGCAGGCATATCAATTGCAACACCATGCATTCCCACCATTTGTTTTGCAGCAGTTACATAAAGATTACCAGGCCCGAATATTTTAGCAACTTTAGGAATTGAAGGAGTTCCAAACGCCATAGCACTTATGGATTGAATACCTCCGATTTTATATACTTCGGTGAGGCCAATTAATTTTGCAGTATATAAAATTGCAGGATGAACTTTCCCTTCTTTATTCGGGGGAGTGCACATAACAATACGTTTACAACCTGCTATTTTGGCCGGAATTCCAAGCATAAGAACGGTAGAAAATAATGGAGCACTGCCACCTGGAATATACAATCCTACAGTATCAATAGCTACACTTTTTTGCCAGCAAAAAACACCAGGTGTAGTTTCAACAACTTTACGTACCGAATTTTGAGCAGCATGAAATTTTTCAATATTCTTTTTAGCAATTTCAATACTTTTTTTCAGGGAATTGTCAACCAGTCCCGACGCTTCTTCAAATTCTTCTGCTGTTACAGCATAACTATCCAAACTTACTTTATCAAATTTTAATGTATAACGTTTAATAGCTTCATCACCATTGGCACGTACATCATTTAATATTTCAAGCACATTCTGATTCACAAGTTCATCTCCCAAAGATGGACGCTTTAAAATTTCGTCCCATTCATTTTTCTTCGGATATCGGATAATATTCATTGCTATAATCTTAATTAAACTATCATTTTTTCAATCGGAATCACTAAAATACCCTGAGCACCACATTCCTGGAGCTTATCAATCACTTCCCAAAAGTCACTTTCCTGTAAAACTGAATGCACCGAACACCAGCCCTCTTTAACAAGCGGAACTACAGTTGGACTTTTCATTCCGGGAATTATTTCTTTGATCCTTTCAACCTGATCATACGGGGCATTTAAAACAATATATTTATTTTTTTCTGCCTTTTGTACCGATCGTAACCTGAAAATAAGCTTATCCAGTATTTGTTGCTTTGTTTCACTTAAATTTTTGGAGGAAGCGATTACTGCTTCTGAATACATAATAATTTCAACTTCAGTTAGTCCGTTGCTGATAAGTGTACTGCCCGAACTAACTATGTCAAAAATTGAATCCGCTAAGCCAATTCCCGGAGCAATTTCAACAGATCCGCTTATTTCATGTATTTCAGCTACTATGTTGTTCTTATCCAGAAATTTCTGCAGAATGTTAGGATAAGAAGTGGCTATTTTTTTATTTTTGAAATATTGAATTCCGGGATATTCAATTGACTTCGGAATTGCCAGCGATAAGCGGCATTTTGCAAAACCAAGTTTTTCAACAATTGGAATTTCAAACTTTTTTTCTAAAATAACATTCTCACCAACAATTCCAATATCAGCAACCCCATCAGCAACATATTGGGGAATATCATCATCGCGCAGATATAAAATTTCAACTGGAAAATTAGATGAAGGAGATATTAATTTCCGATCGCCATTATTAAATTTTATGCCTGCTTCGGAAATAAGCTCAAGGGATTTTTCACTTAGTCTGCCTGATTTTTGAACTGCAATTTTTAATCGTTCCATTTATTTATTTTTAAATATCAAAAAAAGGTTTGCCGGATATGCAAACCTTCAATATTTTCGGTTATACTTTTTCCGCGATTCAGTTAATTATCTGAAATAGATGATGATTCCTATGATGTTTATTTACCATTTTATTCCTTTTAAAAACCAAAAAAGGCTTGCAGAACGTGCAAACCTTTATCAATATATGTTTGTTCTGCCATAATTATTCGATCATCTGTGATGATGATGCCCAAAAATATTTACTTCAGAATTGATTATCATTTTTATAACTTTTGTGCAATATTAATTATAATTTTCTTAATGCGCAAAAAAACATGCTAAAAATCATATTTTTTCAACATGCTTTATTTGCTATAAATCTTTAAGTAAAACATTATCAGGTAACTTGTCTAATGCTTTTGAAAATGAATCATGAATTTCAAGTAATCTGCAAGTCTTTTCAAGAGAAGTATCAATAATTGAATTATGCCCTTGCTTGTCTAACTTATCAGTTACATATTTGACAGTTAAAAAATCAATATTAACTGCAGGCTGATAAGCTGCAAGTTTGGGCTTTGGTAAAACAACCTCTGAAATAATATTCACCTTTATTAAATCACTCAGAATGCTTTTAATCAGGCGAATAGGTACTTTAAGCTCTTTGGATAATTCTAAAGATGAAATAGGCAAATCCCCATTTTTAAAATTAAGAATAATTCTTTGTAAAATCAGCAAACTTATAATGCGTTTAGCGTAAACACTAATATTCGTTGATTCAGCTTCGAATTCATAGAATTCTATGTTATGATCGGCGTATGAGATTTCTGCCCCAAATAATACAATTAACCAGCTTAATTGCATCCAGATTAAGAATAATGGTAAAGCGGCAAAACTTCCATAAATAGCACCATAATTTGAAACACCAATTTGAAAATGAATATATGCCCATTGTGTTATTTGGAAAATACTACCCGCTACAACACCCGCAATAATTCCCGATTTCACATTTACCTTAATGTTTGGCATAATGATATACATGAATGAAAACAAAACCCAAATCAAGATATAGGGAATGAATTTTAACAATAAATAAATGATCGGGCTTATATAGCCCAATAATGCAACTCTTTCTTCCATTGTACCGAGCTGAGTAGAAATAAAGACATTAGCGCTGGAAGCAGTTACAATTAATATGGGAGAAATAAGCATCATGGACAAATAGTCAGAAAACTTTCTTACAAAAATCCGAGATTTCTTTATTTGCCATATATCGTTAAAGGCGCTTTCGATGTTTCCAAAAACTTTCATCACCGACCAAAATAACATTGCCAGACCAATTCCTGCAATCAGTCCACCTTGAGTTCTCTGGAGAAAGGAGTTTGTGAATTCTATCAAATACCTTATAACTTCTTCATGGCCCTTCATACTATTCGTCAATTCTTCCTGAAGATATTTTTCAAACCCAAACCCTTTTGCAATCCCAAATCCCATTGCTAATACAGGAACAACAGAGAGCATGGAGTAAAACGTTAATGCCGAAGCAGGAAACTGAAGTTTGTCTTCATGGAATTTTTTAATAGATAATACTGCAACTCTGATATATCGGTAAAATGCAGCCTTTCGTGGAGGAAGGTCGCTCAATCGAATGCTCCAGAGTTTACTATTTAGAAAATCAGAAAGTTCTTGTAGTTTTTTTATCATAAGAAAGCTTTGTACAAAATTACTTTTTGTAAACAAATGTCAAAAGAATTGAGCTTATATTTGCATAATTATTAAAACGTTATGGAAATTAAAATCTTACATCTTTTGGAGGGAGCAAAATCCGCTGAAGGGCTTACTGTGATTATTGATGTTTTCAGGGCATTTTCACTGGCCTGTTACCTTGCTGATAAGGGTGTTGCAGATATTTTGCCAGTTTCAGATATTCAGCAGGCATATTCATTAAAAAAAGAAATTCCCAATTCGATCCTTGTAGGAGAAAGAAATGAACGGGTACCTGAAGGGTTTGATTTTGGTAATTCACCTACGCAAATTCTAAATGAAGAATTAAGTGGAAAAACTATCATCCACACAACAAGCGCCGGTACCCAAGGTTTGGTAAATGCTAACAGAGCCAATGAAAGAATAACCGGTAGTTTTGTGAATGCCCCGGCAATTGTCGAATATATAAAAATCAAAAAACCAAAAACTGTTTCGCTGGTATGTATGGGATATTCAATGAAGTTTCCAACAGAAGAAGATACATTTTGTGCAGAATATATTAAACAGACGCTTGAAGGTGAGATTCCCGATTTGACTTCAATGATGGAAACCATTAAGAAAACAAGCGCTCAAAGGCTATTTAATCCTGATAATCAGGATTTTTCTCCTTCGAGCGATTTTTATCTTTGTACTAAAGTAGGAAAATTCGACTTTGTATTAAAAGCAGTAGAATCAAATGGACTGCTTAAACTTATAAAAATAAATAGTAAAGATTTTAATCAATAGGCCTCAGTTAAACGTGATAAGCAAATTCTTGCTTTTTCGACTTAATATATTTTTCTGTCCATAAGGTAGTACCGGTAGTATCCTTATAACTAATCATATATACATCGTCTAACAATTTTGAAAAGTCCATTTGACTTAAGTCCCTGCAAATATGCACTTTCATTCCTTCAAGATTAAAAACTTCGGCTCTGATTTGATTCGGTTTCATGGCTATAAGTATTATTTATTTTTATAACTCTAATAATCCTGTTGATAAATTGTTAACTGTTTTATTGAATTAAAAATAAATGAAAAAAAGCCTGATCATTCTAAGGTTTCAATGATATATTTTTAGTTGCACGGTGATTCATCTCAATGAATAACTATAGGATTATTCATATTAATTTAGTAATTTAGAAGTTTGGTTTACTGCCACTCATATTTAATTTTGTATATACCTGATTATTAAAATAATTGAAAATTAGTTATTCTGGAATAATTTGGAAAGTTCAGGATTCGTTTTTTAGCTTATTTCACAAACGTGTCAATAGTTCTAAATATTATAAAATTTAACTTGTTTTTTTATACCGCCAGATAGCCAGACTAAATATTATGACAAAGTACACTGAAAGTGTAATTACCTCATTCATAATATCATGTATTCCGGAACCTTTTAAAACAATCATTCTAACAACCCTCATAAAATAAGCAATTGGATTTATTTTATTTAAGACCTGAGCCCATGCAGGCATATTTTCTACTGAAGTAAACAAACCGCTCATCATAATAAAAACCATAGCGATAAACCAAGCAATAAACATAGCTTGTTGCTGAGTATCGGCAAAAGTCGAAATAAATAATCCAAAGCTCAATATCACAAGCAGATACAATGCTGAAAATGAAAATAAAAGTGTTATGCTTCCCAGAAATGGAATATCAAAAAGCAATTTTCCTACTGATAACCCAAAACCTAATTCAAGCAAAGCAATAATCCAGAAAGGGAATAGTTTTCCGGCAATAAAATGATATTTGTATATAGGTGTAACATTGATCTGTTCAATGGTACCAATTTCTTTTTCCCTGACGAGGTTCATACAAGCCAGAAACATCCCGATCATGGTAATTAAAACCCCAAGAATTCCGGGAATCATAAAATTTTTGTAATTTAACTGAGGATTGTACCAATAATAAGGAATTGTTACAATAGTTTTATTTAAACCATCGGGAATTGGAATGGTAACCATTTCCGAAATAACTTCCTTGTTAAAATCGGCAATAATTGCGTTACTGTATGCATTAACAAGTCCGGCGGCAACACCATTGATGGCATCGATCAGTAATTGAATTTTAGCTTTATTTTCTTTGATCAGGTCTTTCTCGAAATTATTAGGTATATGCAGAATTACAATTGCATCTCCTTCAATAATATCTTTCTCAGCTTCTTTCACTGAAAAATAAGCTTTTTCGATTTTATAAAAGGGAGAGCCATTAAACTTTGAAATCAGCGATCGTGAACTTTGTGACATATCTTCATCCACAACCACCATGTTTATCTGTTTAAGATCGAGTGTGGCAGCATTGGCGAGAATAATAAGCTGAATGATCGGCATTATAAATATTATCGGCAACATCGACCGGTTCCGAAATATTTGTATAAATTCTTTCCTTATGATATATCCAAATGTTCTCATATTCTATTCAAGACGTTTTTTAAACTTTCGTGCAGAAATTGATAAAATTAATATGGTCATTCCCATTAAAACCAAAGTTTGAAACCATAACATTTCCAGGCCAACTCCTTTTAACATGATTCCTTTTACTATTTCAATGAACCACTTTGGAGGCATAAATTGGCAAATTACTTGTAAAATCACAGGCATGTTTTCGATAGGATAAATAAATCCTGACAAAAGAATTGTTGGCAACATCAGAGCAACCATCGACAAAAGCATTGCAACCTGCTGATTATCTGTTGAAGTTGAAATAAGGATTCCAAGAGATAATGCCAGAATAATAAATAAAAGACATTCAGCAAGCAGCAGCAAAATACTTCCCTGAACAGGCATATTAAATACTGTGAGACTTAATATTATTATAAATGCTGCATTTATAAATGATAGAAAAACATAAGGCATAACTTTGCCCAAAATAATTTGAATTGGTCGTAAAGGAGAAACCAACAATACTTCCATTGTACCCATTTCTTTTTCACGAACTATGGAAATTGAAGTCATGAGGGCAGAAACAAGCATAAGAATCATGGCCATAATGCCAGGCACAAACATATAAACTCCCTTTAATTCAGAATTATAGAACATCCGGGTTTCAGTTTCAATTTTATAAGGCGCCTGAAAATTAGAATTTAAAGTGGCATTATAACTACGTATTATGCCTGCAGTATACTCTGATATAAGTTTTGCCTGGTTTGCATCGGAAGCATCTGTGATTAACTGTATATTTGCGGTTCCGGTTCTTTGTAAATTCTGTTCGAAATTATTTTCAAATACAATCACCTCTTTTACATACCCTTTTTTGAATATTGATTCAATATCTTTATCGGAGGTCAGAACTTCCTGAATCTGAAAGTACCCCGAGGACGCTATTTTGTTAGTTATTTCCCTGGTAGTAGGATCTTGTGACAAATCCAAAACAGCGATTTTGGCATCTTTAATCTCGTTGGTGATCACAAATCCGAATAATAACATCATAACGAGTGGCATTCCAAAAAGCACCAGCATAGTTCTCTTATCCCGGAAAATGTGGTAAAATTCTTTGATAACAAATCCCCAAAATTTTTTCATATAAAAAATACTTATTTTGACATCGTTCGGGCAAGCGTATAAAATACCTCATCCATAGAATTGGCATTGTATTTTTTTATCAGGTTCAATGGAGTATCAAGTGCGGCAATACGCCCATCGACCATGATAGATGCACGGTTACAATATTCTGCCTCGTCCATGTAATGTGTGGTGACAAACACTGTTATTCCATCGTTTGCAGCCTGGTAAATCAAATCCCAAAACTGTCGCCTAGTAATTGGATCAACACCTCCCGTGGGTTCATCCAGAAATACAATTTTTGGACGGTGAAATATGGCCACTGAAAAAGCAAGTTTTTGTCGCCAGCCTAAAGGGATTTCCTTAATCAGTTTTGTTTTGAATTCTTCAAAGCCCAAACGTTTGAAAAGTTGTGCAGATCTATCTCTGATATCTTTCCCTGACATGCCATATATTCCTGCATAGAACTGAATATTTTCCATTGGAGTCAAATCCTCATAAAGGGAAAACTTCTGACTCATATAACCAATATTTTGCTTAATCTTTTCTGTTTGCCTGTAAGCATCAAAACCCGCAACCGAAACCTCACCCGAAGTTGGTGATGATAATCCGCATAAAATTCTGATAGCAGTTGTTTTCCCCGCTCCATTTGCTCCCAGAAAGCCAAAAATTTCTCCTTTATATACTTGAAAGGTAAGATGATCGTTGGCAATAAAACTTCCGAATTTCTTTACCAGATCCTTAACATTTATTATCGCATCCTCACTCATATTTCTGAAAATGATTCGTTAGCAGACATTAATTTCATAAAGCAATCTTCAATTCCTGGTTTTACCTGTATCACTTCAACAGCTTCAATCCCTTTTTCACGGAGAAAACTTTCAAGTTCCAACTTGTTGAACTCACCATTAAAAGAAGCATGAATGTATTGACCAAATAAATGAGCGGTGGTGCACTTTGGGAAGATTTTCAACTGTAATAACAGATTGTACATATTCGTAGACCGCAAGCCATACAGCTTTGTATCAAAGGAATTTATAATATTTTCGGGTGTGTCAACGCTTAACAGCGATCCTTTTTGAATCAGGGCAACACGGTCGCATAAGGCTGCTTCGTCCATATAGGGAGTTGATACAATCACAGTTATGCCTTGTTTCTGAAGATTTTTTAACATTTGCCAGAATTCTTTTCTGGATACTGCATCTACTCCGGTTGTAGGCTCGTCGAGGATTAACAATTCAGGTTTATGAATGAGGGCACACGATAGTGCAAGTTTTTGTTTCATTCCTCCGGAAAGTTTTCCCGCAGGTCTCTTTTTAAATGGTTCTATATGACTATAAATATCGCTGATCAAATCATAATTCTCTTCAATGGATGAATCAAAAATAGTAGCATAAAAATTCAGATTTTCTTCAACTGTAAGATCCGGGTATAACGAAAACCGGCCAGGCATATATCCCAATCGTTTTCTTAATTTTTTAAATTCGATCACGGGATTTAATCCCAAAACATTTAAAGTACCGGAAGTTGGCAACAATAAAGAAGCTATCAGCCGGAACAAAGTAGTTTTACCTGCACCGTCAGGACCAATAAAACCGAAGATTTCATTGGCTTTAATGCTGAAAGACACCTCTTTTAACGCAACTGTCTCTTTAAAATTTTTTGAGATATTATATGCTTCTATAGCATTCATTGGAAGAGCGTTATTTGTTTTCATTTGAAATGAACATTTCGCCAGGCATGCCTATTTTAATGCGACCATCATTTACCACATCAATTTTAACTGCATAAACTTGTTTTACCCGTTCTTCTTTAGTTTGGATAATTTTGGGGGTAAATTCAGCCTGAGACGATATCCAGCTTATTGTTCCCTGAAGTGTCTGATTGTTTTTTGAGTCTTCATCGACTTTTACATTAACTGATTGTCCAATTTTAATTTTTGGCATAACAGCTCCGCTCACATAAACCTTAAGCTTTATATTGTCAAGGTTAGCTATTTTATATAAATTTTTGCCCATGGTAACAATTTCGGAAGGTTCTATATATTTTTCCAGAACTGTTCCATCAATTGGGTTGATAATATGTGAACGCGATATTTGATCGTCCATCTGTTTAATTTGTTGTACCAGCGATTCTATTTCAGCAGCTACACTTTGATTCTGCGATTTGATAGATGCTATCTGGCTTTCAATTAAATTATACTGACCCTGAATATCATCCAGTTGTTTTTCAGGAGCAGCCTTATCTTTTACCAGGTTTTCCATTCTGTTCTTTTCTTTCAAAACAGTTAATTTTTGGGTTTCCTGAACGTTTATCTGTGCATTTATCTGGATAATTTTTGATTCTGCAGCCTTCTTCATTGCAATAAGTTGTTGCTTTTTGAGCCATAATGCTGTGGTGTCGATCACACCAACTTCAGCTCCTGCTTGTAATTGCATTCCTTCTTCAGGAATAAATTTTAACAACTTTCCCTGACCTTCAGCTCCAACAATAGTTTCAACTGCTTCAAAATTTCCAAAAGCATCAGCTTTGTCACTGCTGTTTTTACAAGCAAAAAGAAAAAGTACTGAAATCATTGATAATAATAATGTTCTCATAGATGTAAGTTATAATTGTCCTTTAATAATCAAATAGTTTGCTTTGCTATATAATAATTGAACTTTATGAATTTCAAGCTGTAACCCTGCTTTTATAGTTGCATTATATTCTGTGAGATAGTCAGTCATGGTTACAATGCCTTGTTCCAAACGCTTTTCGGTTTGTTGGGATATGCTTTTTCGAAGTGCATGTATTTCTTCATCAGTTTCAAGTGCACCTTCGAGTTGTTGTATTTTTGTAAGCTCGTTATTACTGCTAATGCTAATATTTCGCATATACAATTCCTTTTTTGAACCGACTATTTCCTGCTGAACTGAGTATATACTTTTTTCGCGGGATGTTTTGTTCCAATCCCAAATATTCCATTGAAATTTTAAACCTACTATATAAAATGGTTGAAAATCATCTTTAAGCATATTCAAACCTGGACGTCCATAACCCAACTGCGAAAAAGCATAAAGTTTGGGCATTCGTTGTGAACTGGAAACATATTTCGAACCCTCTAATATTCCTTTTTGTAAATCGAAAAGTTTTAATTCGGGACGATTAATTGAATCGTTGGCTAAAATACGGAGTTCTGGAGTTGTCAGTTTGCTATTCCGAATTATTGAATCGCCTGTAAGATCAGAAAGCACTGATAAGCTGTTCTTATATGAAATTTCTAAATCATTTAATAATTGTTTGGTTTTCAGAATTTCTACCTTAAGATTATCTAAATCACTTTGGATCAATATTCCATTTCGAACTCCCGAAGTAATTTTTTGTTCTTTTGAACCTAAGTCTTCGAGGATATTTTTATATAAATCGCGATTAACCTGTAACAGGAGAGTATTAAAATAGACGTTTACAAGTTGTTCGTTTATCTTATAAATATCAATTTCATTTTGCTGAAAATCAGCCTCTATACTGGCATTGGTTAATTTTTTCTGCGCATTGATATTCCCGCCGTCAAAAACTGCCTGGTTCACATCTAAAGTTATTTTATACTGGTCGAGTGGTGTACCCGAAATATTAAAACCAGGAATTGGCACATCAATTTTAATTGCTTCCGATTGATAAGTAGCTTGTGCGTTAAGACCGATCTGGGGTAGCCAAAGTGAATTAATATTCTTCATTCTTAAATCGCGGCTTTGATCAATCCTTTGCTTGTCGGAATAATAAGGATGATATTCACGTGCTTTTTTAAGACAATCACTTAAATTGATGGGCGGGTTTTGAGCTCTTAAGGAAATTGTACTGAAAGTTAAAAAAAGCCAGAAAAATGAATTCTTATAACTTAATAACTCGGCCCGCTTTGATTTTAAAAAGAAATTATTCATTGGTAATTTATTATTTACTAGAGTTTAAATTGAATTTCTTTTCATTGAAATTGAATTTATTACAAATTTTGCTACTTCTGCCTTCCTGTTTTCCAGGAATTCGCTGTATCGCTTTTTATCATTATCGAATATTACCCCTTGAAGAATAGGGCGTGCTACAACAGGGAAAATACAGAGGGCAATAATATTTACAATAAGTTGCTCAGGTTCTATCGGTATAATGTTTCCTAATTCAACTTCCTTCTTAATAGCTTCTGAAAATTTAATGAAACCTTTATTCTTAACAGTTTCCATCACATTTCCAAATAATCCGGCCAACCTTTCAGGATTCCTGTTAAGTTCGTGAATAATAAAGGAAGGGATATGCGGATTTTCATATATTAACGTCAAATAACTGAATATAAAAACTTCTATTTTATGGAATAGCGGTGCATCGGATTGCATCACTTCAAAAACTCCAGGCATAAACGATTTAAAGACCTTATCGAAAATGGCATCAAAAAGCTTTTCTTTTGTGCGATAATAATAATGAAGAAGAGCTTTGTTTATACCGGCTCGTACAGCAATTTCCTGCATACGTGTGCCATCAAAACCTTTTTCAATAAACTCTTCTTTTGCAGCATTAAATATGGTCTCTTCAGTATTCTTTTCCTGGTCTGCCATTTTGGTAATTTAAAGAAACAAAGGTAATAAACTAAATGGTTCAACCAAATCATTTATCTAATTTGTTTAACCATTTGGTTAATTTTAGATCAAAAGAAAAGCAGGATTGCTCCTGCTTTAAATTTTTTTGTCAAATTACATAGCTGCAGTATCTGCAACGGCAGTATCAGCAACAGCAGTATCAACTGGAGCAGGAGCTGGAGTTTCAATAGCTGTAGAATCAGCAGCAGCTTCAGTATTTCCACTTTTGCAACTAGATAAAGCGATAGCACCAAATAATGCAACAGCAACGAGAGATAAATAAACTTTTTTCATGATCTGTAAGGTTTTTGATTAAATGTATTATTAATATTTTAGTCGATGCAAAAATAGTAAATGAATTGATTTTTTCAAAAAAAAATTCAAAATAACTTCATAACTGAAAATTTATACCTTTATAAAAATCAATAATTAATTTTTTTATTTAATATAATGCAGCAAATAACAATGTTGTACGTCATTATTTCAGAAGCATGGGAATAGAAGAAAAAGGTTCAGCTATTTCTTCAATTGTTGAACAATGTTGCAAAAATAATTCTAAAGCTCAGATGCAACTTTACCGAATGTTTTCGCAAAGAATGTTCATCGTGAGTCTTAGAATTGTTGGAGACAGACTTTTAGCTGAAGATGTGATGCAGGAATCTTTTATTATTGCCTTTGAAAAGATAAAAGAATGCAAAACACCTGAATATTTTGGATCATGGCTTAAAAGGATTGTAATAAACAGGTCCATTGACGAAGTTAGAAAGAGAAAAATTATTTTCAGTTCTCTGGATGAATCTCTGCCCATTGTAGACGAATCTCCTGAAAACCAATCAGAATCAGAACTTGAACAATCAATTCTCTTAGAATATGTTAAAAAGGCAATTTCAATGCTGCCCGATGGATATAGAATTGTTTTGATATTAAAATTGATGGAAGATTACGATTATAGCATCATTGCAAAGGAATTGGGTTTGGCCGAATCATCGGTACGATCGCAATATGTGAGAGGGCGACAAAAGCTATTGGAAATAATTGAAAAATTGAAAAAAGAAAAAAGATGAATATTGAAGATTATTTAAAAGGAAGAAAATCAGACTTGTTTCCTGAAGAACCTTCTTCTGACCATGAAACAAGGTTTGAAAAAAAATTAAATGCGAAATTTCATAGAAAGGACTCATTTATAATAAGATATGCTGTTGCAATAGCTGCGTCGGTTTTTATTTTTCTTGCCACCTCGATATATGTATATAAAACGAGTACTGAAGGTTATACCGGTGCAGTTAAAACAAGTGAATGGGTAGAATTTATTGAAGCTGAACAATATTATTCCCAGCAAACAAAAAAGGCTGAATTGCAATTACAACAAACTTTATCAGCTCAACCTAAAGATGTAGCTTCTCCCCTGTTATCTGAACTCGATGAAATGGAAGCATCTTATAAACAGCTTAAAAAAGATTTGAAAAATAATCCGAACGACGTCAGGTTAATGAGTGCTGTTGTTCAATATCATCAACTTAAACTCGATTTGATAAATAATTTAATTGACAGATTTACATTGTATTCAAACACTAAAATTAAGACAAATGAAAAAAGTAACATTTAAAATATTTCTGCTTACAGCATTTTCGGTTTTAGCATTTTGTCCAAAAGTATCGGCAGAAAAAGAGGAATTCTCTAAAATTGTACAGAAGGAATTTCCAATAAATGCAAACAGCAACCTCGAAATCAATAATAAATATGGTGATGTTCATATACAAAACTGGGATCAGAACAGCTTCAAAATAGTTGTAAAAATTACTGTTGATGTTAAAGATAAGAGGCAAGCAGACGACTTAATGGACATGCTCAATATAATTTTTATCCAGGATGGCGACCATATTTCAGCTTCCACCAAAATTTCAGACGAATTCGGCAAAGCTAAAGGTTGGTTTGGTAACAATGGAAAAAAATTCTCCATTGACTATACTGTCAACATGCCAAAAAATAACAATTTAAAGATCAGCAATAAATATGGCAATATTTTTATTGATGAAATGAAAAGTTTTGTGGAAATCGATCTTAAATATGGCGACATGAATGTCAACAGGCTTACCCGTGGCGATGAAAAACCCATGAACCAAATCAGTATAGCTTATTCTAAAGCAAATATAACTGAATGTAATTGGCTCAAACTACAGGTGAGTTATTCCAAAGTTGACATTGAAAGAAGTAAAGCCCTAATTTTACTGAGCAAATATTCTAAAGGAAATTTAGGCAAAACAAGCTCTATAGTAGCTGACAATAGCTACGACAGCTATCAGATTGGCGATCTTTCGAATATAGTTATTGAAGGAAAATATAGTAATTTCCAGATAAACAGTGTTTCCAAAAAGATCGATATAAATGTTAAGTATACTGATTTTAAAGTAAATATAATTCCAAAAAGCTTTGAAAGTATAGATGTAAATAACCAATATGGTAAAATAAGCTTAGGAATTGAAGCTGGAGCTTCTTACAGATTGGATGGCATAGCTAAATATACGAATATTGAATACCCAACTGAGAATAGCCGACTTAATCGGATATCAGAAAACACAAGACTTACAGTTAATGGAACAATTGGGAATGATCCCAAAGCTTCAGTAAAAGTAAATACAGAATATGGTGGAGTAAAGTTGATCCAATAAGTTTTATGTAAAATCAATTGTATTTAAAAGGCTGTCTCAAAAGTCAATTATTTGCCATATTTCATACTTCGACATCGTTCGTATGACGCTCAATATGACAAATAATTGACTTTCAAGCGGCAGGCTGAGCGTAGTCGAAGCCTTTTCAACTTTTGAGTTCTTTTATTTTATCTTATTTAATTCATTGTAAATTGATTGAATATAAGCTTTTGAAATATTTATCAAATTTTTATCTACTTTTCCCTTCTTCAATAATGTGGATTTTAAATTAAAGTCATACACCAATTTCATCGAGTCGTTAACCATACCTACCCCATTATTGTAAGCATAAAAAGCATCATTGGTATGAGAATCAGCAAATATATTTCTGCTATACTTATACATTTTAGTATCATAACCCAATTGATTTAATACCGTTACAGGAATATCAATTTGTGAGGCTACCTTATTTACAGAAAAGGAAGTATCAACTGCTCCGCCAATCCATAACATAGGAATAAGAAATTTCCCCGGAACATGGTTTTTAATTTTGTGAGGCCACCGGACTCCATGATCAGCAACAATAATTACTAATGAGTTTTCCCACCAGGCTTTTGTTTTAGCTTTTTGTACAAAATCACCAAGGCAACTATCGGTATAACAAATTGAATTCAAAAACTTATAAACCTCACCCTCCCCTTTAAACCGTTTCACAGGTACTTCAAAAGGTTCATGGCTGCTTAAGGTAAAAATCATCTTAAAGAAAGGAGTTTTTGCTGTATCTAAATCGGCTGTTAATCTATTAAATACAACATCATCATGAGAACCCCATTTCGAATTATAAGTGTTTTTTGGAAAATCGTCTTTGGAAATTAGTTTGGAAAAGCCAGAAGTTATAAGGTACGAGCGCATATTAGCAAAATTTAGATCGCCTCCATAATAAAAAGCAGTTTGATATCCATTGCTTTTTAAATCAAGTGGAAGTTTGGGCAATAGCTGCGATTTTGCTACATCTTTGATAACTGAAAAAGTGGGCTGTGCAGGAAAACCACTTAAAATTGATACCAATCCTTTATCTGACCTGTCTCCGGAAGCATAAAAATTTGTAAAAAAAACTCCTTCTTTCGATAGATTATTTAAATTGGGAGTAACATCAGGCAAACCGCCTAAAGGTTCAATTACATTGGCTGTAAAACTCTCCAGCATTATTATAATGATATTGGGTTTTTCAATTGTTAAGAGTTTTACTCCTGATGTATCTTGTGAGTTTAAATAAGGTTTTAGAATATTTTCAACTTCTCTTCCTGTAAAATTCTGATAACTTGTTGTATTAACATTTTCTATTGATGAATTTCCCAAATTCCAAAATACATTTATTGCAGCATGGTTTAAGTAATTATTTTGGCTAAAATAAGCCGATCCCACATTAATTGGAGCAATTCCCAATCCACCTCTGAGAGGTATTACCAAAAATCCAATTAATAATAAATACAGAGGTATTTCAAGAAAGGAGAATTTTATAAAATCCTGATTTTTATTGAGTCGGTGATAAATTTTGTAAAAGAGATAAAAAATTATGCCGGCAAAAATAAGTTGCCTTAGAATTAACCAGAAACTAACACTTGCAAATGCTTCTTTAGGAATTTTAAGATACATGGTTGAAGTCATATCTAAACGAAAACCCCAAAATTTATACAATTCAATATCTATTGCAATTATTAAGGATAATAATATTAGTACAATTACAAAATACCAATTAACAGCCTTGTAATAAATTTTTATTTTAAAAACAGTGCATATTAAAAACCATACAAGCGGCAGTAACAGTAAATACGAAACTGCCGATATATCTAATCTTAGCCCATGCCAAAAAATTGGGGCTAAATTTGAAATACCCGCTTCAATTGTTTGGTTCCAATGATATAATAAGAATACTATTTTAGAAAAAATAAAAAAAATGAAAAAAATCAAAAACAACTTTACTAATATTAAACCTCTTTGCTTCATATGTTCATAAGCTTTAAAACGCTGCAAAGGTAATATTTTAATAAAAAAAGGATAACTAATTTCTTTCCATACAAATTCATTAATGCATAAAAAAAACGGAGCCTCCTTTCGAAGAACTCCGTTCTAGGTTTATAAATAGATTTTTATTAGTCAACTGTCGTATAAGCAACTTCTTTGTGCTGGGTTAAATCGAGGCCCACACCTTCTTCCTTTGGATTGACCTTGATACCAATAACCATATCAACAACTTTAAACAAGATGAATGTAACAATGGCGGAATAAGCAATAGTGGCACCGGTAGCTATTAACTGAGTAACAAATTGTTTGCTGTTACCATAAAATAAGCCTGAATAGTTTTGAACCGAAGTGGTTGCAAACAAACCAGTTGCAATTGCGCCCCAAATACCTCCAATTCCGTGTACACCAAAAGCATCGAGTGAATCATCGTAACCTAGTTTTGGTTTTACATAACCAACCATGATAAAGCAGAATATTGAAACACCTAATCCGATCAATAATGCACCCGTAACGTCTACAAAACCCGCAGCCGGAGTAATGGCAACCAGTCCACCAACAGCAGCAGTTGCAATACCAACAACGGTAGGTTTTTTATTGAAAATCCAATCGAGAATTACCCACGTAACAGCAGCTGCAGCTGTTGCAACATGTGTTACAAGAAATGCGCTGGCAGCCAAACCATCAGCAGCTAATCCGCTTCCTGCATTGAACCCAAACCATCCAAACCATAACAATGCAGCGCCTAATACTACAAATGGAATATTATGGGGAGGCATAGCATGGCCTTTATAACTTCTTCTTTTACCAATCATAATTGCAGTTACAATAGCTGCAATCCCGGCATTAATATGAACAACTGTTCCGCCGGCGAAATCAAGTGCACCCAATTTAAACAACCAGCCATCGCCCGACCAAACCCAATGGGCAACTGGTGCATAAACAAATGTCGACCATAATATTGTAAATACCAGAAAACCTGAAAACTTTATTCTTTCAGCAAAAGCACCCACAATAAGAGCAGGGGTAATTACAGCAAACATGCACTGAAATAATATGAAAATAATATGAGGTATTGTTCCTATTAAACCCCCATCAGCAGTAGGTTGAGAATGTGAAATAAAATACGGACTCAGATCGTTAATTGAAATCCCTTTCAAAAAGGCCCAGTCAAATCCACCGATATAAGGAGCCAGTGCACCTGTTGATGAGCTAAAGGCAAGACTGTAACCGAACATTATCCATTGAAGAGTAACAACAGCAGTGATAATTAAACACTGCATCATAATATTTAAGACGTTTTTTTGACGGACTAACCCACCGTAAAAAAATGCTAAACCCGGAATGGTCATAAGAAGAACCAAGGCCGTAGCAACAATCATCCAGGCAGTATCGCCCGAATCAATTTTAGGAGTTACAATAGCTGTAGCGTCCTGTGCCATAATTGCAGCACCACCTATAATTGTGGCGAACAAAAGGATTAAAAACACAGAAATATGTTTATGGAACTTTTTCATAGATTCAATATTTGAATGTTTATAATTAATCTTTAATAAATAAGGACTCCGGACCACGTTCTCCAGTGCGAATACGGACAGATTCTTCTATTTCAGAAATGAATATTTTACCATCCCCCATTTCTCCGGTTCTTCCAGCTTTAACAATCGCTTCAACAGCTTTGTCAACCAAGTGATCGCGACATACGAACGATATCATTCTGCGCTGAATAAATCGAGTTTCGTATACCTGTGCGCGATAAATAGCCCCGGCCATTTCATTACCTATTCCGGTAACATCCCAATAAGTGAAAAAATCAATCTCAGCTAGATGAAGGGCATCTTTCACCTCTTCAAACTGGGATTTACGGATTATTGCTTCAATCTTTTTCATAATTATCTTTTTTAAAAGATTATTTATTTATTAATGTGAATCGGAATTATAAAGAGAATCCTACAACCAGAAATAATTGTTTTTTATCAGGATTAAGTATTACCTGGCCGGTAACCGGCACTGAAAATGTTTCGGATAACTTTATTTCTTTGGTTGTTCCTAATGCAATATGGCACACGTTAAATTCGCTATCGGAAGTATGCCAGCCATCGCCTGCTCCAACCGATAAATTAAATTTTGAAAATGCATAACCAATTTGGAAATACTTATCACCACCTGAGGAAAGAGCACCAGCCGCTTCATTCAATATATAGTTTGCACTTAAACTCAATCCACCTTTTGTGTAACTGGCATTTAATTCAAAAGCATGGAATGAGGTCGCTTTGTCTGTATCAAAAAAGCTTGAACCAACAACGGTTCCAGTTGAATCTGAATGAAAAGGATAATAGTAATCTGTAAAACCAAGGCTAAAACCAACTGGAAAACTATAAGAAATATATGGATCAACTTCTGCATATCCTAAAGCGTCGAATGAGCCCCAAACTCCAGCAGTAAATCCGCCGGCAGTAAATTTTACTGTTGGCTGAAATGCAGGACCTGTTCCCAGTTTTGAACCACGCCATACATAATTACTATATATGTCAGCACCTGCTGTAAAACTAGGGCCAGTTTTTTCTTCATCCTGAGCATTTATAACATTCGAAAAAGAAGTTATCATAATTATTACCATCAAAAGGGCGAAAGATTTCAGAAATGTTTTCATAAATAGTTTTTTTTAATTAATATTTAAATCATGTTGACAATGCAAAAATATATAATTAATTTATTTTACCAAACTTATTTAAGGGGTTTGTAAATTATTTTTATTCTTTTTGTATTTATACCCCCTTTTTTAATGGCATTAAATTAATTATTATATATTTTTTAAAATTTCAATAGTTAATATAAGATTGGATATTAATTAATTAAGACTGCTCAGAATTTAAATTTAAAACCATTATACTACTACATCTTTTTTTTAATTCATTTATAAAACATTTTGCTTACGATTTACAACAATACAATCTATTTTACTTACACTTGACAACTACACACTACTTTTTGTTCATTTTTTCGGAATTTAATAATTGGTGAGTTCAAATGATTTTGCAACTTTACATTCAGGAAAAACATCTTTATGAAAGCTTTCTTTGCAATCTTTTTAATTATAAGTTTTAGAGTGGTTTCAGGTGCAGAAAAAGACAGCACCAAGTTTAATTCAATACTGGTTGGAACTGAATACTCAAGCAAAACCTCTTCATTTGGCAGGTTTAGCTCAATAACCAAACAACCTTCATATTCAGGTTTTGCTTCTCTCTATTTAAAAAATGGACTTAATTTTAGTACTTCTTCGCTGGCAATTGATAATTCAGATTCAACAGCAACAAATTTTACTTATGAATATGACTTAAATCTAGGGTATGATCTTAGTTTAGGTAAGTATTTAATTGCATCTGCTAATTATACCCATTTTTTTTACAGTGAAAACTCAAATTTCTTAAAGTCCCTTTACAATCATAATATATCAATGGGTATTAGTTATAATAAAGGAAAACTTTATGCTAATTTAGGTGGAGATTATCTTATAGGGAACTATAATGAATGGATGAACTCTGCAAACTTAGGGTTGAACTTTGAAATTAAGAATGTATTTTTTAAAGATCATTCAATATCGATTTCACCTGTAGCAGGAATTATTATGGCTAATCATAAATATTATAACCAGTATGCTTACCAGAATTACAGGTATTTATTTAGATTGGCTAACCGTTTTCCAAATATGACAATACAAGATTTGTACGATTCGCCTGGTAATTATCAGTTTCTTTTGCAACAGCTTTTAAAGGCGCCGAGAGTATTGAAAAATTTCAGGGAACTTGACAAGGATTTGGTAATTTCAGACTTGTTTAAAGCAAAAAACAAATATGGTTTATCGTCGGTTAGTGTTGTTTTGCCTGTTTATTATAACCTAGGAAATTTATCGCTTAACATTTCTTATTCAGTTACTTTTCCGGTGAACTTACCGGAATATATGGATAATTCTCCTGTTGGCTATTTTTCAGCTGGAATTTATTATTCATTTATCCTTTAATTAGGGGCAAATTTCTTTAATATATTCTTTGGCATCGGTATCTCCAAGTTGTTCTGCTTTTTTCAAATCAGAACAGCCTTCTTCAACCAAATCAAGGTTTATTTTAACAATAGCCCTGTTGAAATAATAAATTGCATTCCCATTGTTTAATTCAATAGCCTGATTATAATCTCTTAAAGAATCTTCAAATTTTTCGAGATAAAAAAACGCGTTTCCCCTGTCATAATAACCATTTGCATTTTTTGGATCTAATCTTAGACCAGAATCAAAGTCTTGTATCGATTTTTTATAATCCTTAATTTTGAAATAAGCATTAGCCCTATCAAAATAGCTATCAAAATAGGTAGAATCAAAACTGAGTGTTTTGGTAAAATCATCAATTGCTTTTTGATATTCATCCATTTCATAATATGTATTTCCTCTGTTGAAATAGGCATGTATAAAATCGTGCTTTATTTGAATACAAACATCATAATCAAGCAGGGCAGCCTTATAATCTTCCATATCAAAACGAGCATTTGCCCTGTAGTAAAACGCCATCTCATTTTCAGGTTCAAGCTTTATCGCTTTATTGTAATCTTCAATGGCTTCTTTAAATTTTAATTCTTCCTGCTTTTTATTTCCGCTTGATAAAAAATCTTTAGCAGATTGCTGACTGTATATATTGTGTAGAGCTAAAATCGACAATAAAATTGTAAAAAACTTTTTTTGCATATATATGGTATAGAATATTACTATTTAATTCAAAATTATCTTCTAATACTTTTTCGTTGCTGTATCATTAACTTTCTGCGCTGCATCATCTCCGGACGGCGACTTTGATTAATGTTTTTCTTCATTATTTTTTGCTGTCTCATTTGCTTCACCTTTTTCATCATTAAATGATCACGCTGCTTATTTATCCGTTGAAATTTATTATTTCTTATAACAACATTCAACTCACGGCTGTTAGGTTTAATGCTCAAATGACTTTTATCGATTTTAGCTTTGGAATTATCTGGTATTTGCGCATTTAAGCTAATTGTTGCTATTCCGAGAAACAGCAAAAAAATGATTTTTTTAAAAATCAGCCGCATGCTTTTTAATTCCTGAGGAAGAAAGTTTGGTTTATTTAATGGATGCATTATCATATGGTTGTTTTTTTCTCTTTTGACTATTTAAAAATTAAAAGGTTTAAATGATAGAATAATAAATCAAATATAAAAGTTTACCAGGCAGATATTGAAATTTATAAAGAAAATATTCACAATTCTTATTTCGATTTATTATTGAATTGGAAATTTCTAACTTTGCAGTGCACTTCAAATATGAAAAGAACGATGATCATCTTTTTCGAGGGACAAGAAAAACAAATTTTTGTAGTACAATCAAATTCCCCCCTTTCCGACACAACTATTGATAAATTGGTTTGGCTTTTTAATCGGGCTGCCCTTTTGAATTCAGAAATCCTGACAGGGTTTTTTGTTGGTCCGCGAAGGGAAATGATAACTCCATGGAGTACTAATGCAGTTGAAATTACCCAAAATATGGGAATTTCAGGTATCGTTCGAATCGAAGAATTTTACAGAGTCGATTCCGAATCTGCAAAATTTGACCCCATGCTTCAACGACTTTATAAAAGTTTGGACCAGGTTATTTTCACAATCAATAGAAAGCCTGAACCAATTTTATTTATTGAAGATATATCGGCTTTTAATTTAAAAGAAGGACTTGCGCTTAGTTCCGATGAAATAGAATATTTGGAAAGCTTAAGCAAAAAATTAGACAGAAAACTCACCGACAGTGAAATTTTTGGCTTTTCACAGGTAAACTCCGAACATTGTCGTCATAAAATATTCAATGGCACATTTATCATTGATGGAGAAGAAAAGCCTTCTACTTTATTTCAGCTCATTAAAAAAACTTCAAAAGTTAACCCAAATACAATTATTTCAGCTTATCGGGATAATTGTGCTTTTATCGAAGGTCCCGAAATAGGAATATTTGCTCCTGAAACACAGGATAAACCTGATTTTTTTAATATCAAACCTTCAAAAACAGTCTTATCACTAAAAGCCGAAACACATAATTTTCCAACTACTGTAGAACCATTTAATGGAGCGGCAACCGGCACGGGTGGGGAAATACGCGACCGTATTGCAGGTGGAAAAGGTGCTTTCCCAATTGCAGGAACTGCTGTTTATATGACTTCCTATCCTCGCCTGGAAGGTGGCCGATTCTGGGAAAGAAAACTGGCTCAAAGAAAATGGCTGTATCAAACTCCTGAAGAAATTCTTATTAAAGCATCGAATGGGGCCAGCGATTTTGGAAATAAATTTGGCCAGCCTCTTATTTGTGGTAGCGTTCTTACATTTGAATATGCCGGAAAAAATAATCATTTTGGTTATGATAAAGTAATAATGCAAGCCGGAGGCATTGGTTTTGGAAAACTTTCGGATAGTAATAAGGATATTCCTGAACAAGGTGATAAAATAGTTTTACTTGGCGGAGACAATTATCGTATTGGAATGGGTGGCGGAGCCGTATCCTCAGTTGCTACGGGACAGTTTACCAATGCAATTGAATTAAATGCAGTGCAACGTTCGAATCCTGAAATGCAAAAACGCGTTTCTAATGCAATCAGGGCATTGAGTGAATCCGATATCAACCCTGTAGTTTCAATTCATGATCATGGAGCAGGCGGACATTTAAATTGTCTTTCAGAACTTGTTGATGCAACCGGCGGTATTGTTTACGTTGACAAACTTCCGATTGGCGATCCTACCCTTTCAGCCAAAGAAATTGTAGGAAACGAATCGCAGGAAAGAATGGGGCTGGTTCTCAAAGAAAAAGACATTCCCACACTGGAAAGAATTGCTGAACGTGAAAGAGCTCCCATGTATGTTGTTGGGGAAGTTACCGGCGACAGGCAATTTACATTTCACGACAGAAATAACGACACCAAACCTATCGATCTTCAATTAGAGGACATGTTTGGTAATCCTCCAAAAACAATAATGCGCGATAATTCAATCGATTCAATTTATCCTGCATTACAATACGAAAGCTCAAAAATAACTGAATATGTCGATCTGGTACTTCAATTGGAAGCTGTTGCATGTAAAGACTGGTTAACCAACAAAGTTGACCGCTCCGTAACAGGTCGTGTGGCAATGCAACAAACTGCCGGCAGTGTGCAACTTCCATTAAATAACTTAGCTGTTATTGCCTTGGAATATGCTGGACCTGCAGGTATGGCTACATCGCTTGGACATGCTCCTGTCGCCGCGCTTATTGATGCCGCTTCCGGTTCTCGTTTGGCAATTGCCGAAGCTTTAACCAATATTGTTTGGGCTCCCCTGAAAAACAATATCAAAGGCATTTCATTGAGTGCTAATTGGATGTGGCCATGCCGAAATAATGGTGAAGATGCACGTTTATTTGAAGCTGTTGAAGCCGCAAGCATTTTTGCCATTGATTTGGGAATTAATATTCCGACAGGAAAAGATTCATTATCCATGACCCAGAAATATCCTGACGGGGATGTTGTTCTTTCTCCCGGAACAGTAATCATCACAGCAGGATCCGAAGTTACAGATATTAAAAAATGTGTAACTCCGGTTGTCAAAAAAACAGGACGAGAAAGCTATATTTATTATATCGATTTTTCGAAATCGGGTTTTGAATTGGGTGGAAGCGCCTTTGCTCAGGTTTTAAATGAAATTGGCGATACTGCACCGGACGTTTTTGATACAGAATATTTTGCAAAAGCCTTTAACACTATCCAAAAGCTTATAACCGAAGAAAAAATTATTGCAGGACACGATATTTCTTCAGGTGGATTGATTACCTCTCTTTTAGAAATGAATTTTGGGAACAACTGGTCGGGAATGGAAATTGATTTGACTGTATTTAATGAAATTGATCCTGTTAAAATATTGTTTTCCGAAAAACCGGCTATAGTAATCCAGATTGATTTATCATCGGAAGTTGAAGATATCTTTAAGTCGAATGGAATTGCTTTCCAAAAAATTGGTAAAATAACCACTGAAAGGAAATTAAAGGTTATAACGAAACAAACAGTATTAAGTTTTAGCATTGACGATTGCAGAGATAGCTGGTATAAAACTTCGTACCTACTCGACAAAAATCAAAGCACTGAAAAGCTTGCCCTTGAACGTTTTCAGAATTTTAAAAATCAAGAGCTTCAATATAAATTCCCATCATCATTCAAAGGAAATTTAGATTCTTTGGGAATTGATCCTCATCGTTCAGTAAAAACCGGAATTAAAGCAGCCATCATTCGTGAAAAAGGTGTGAATGGCGACCGCGAAATGGCTTATGCTATGCACCTGGCTGGTATGGATGTTAAAGATGTTCATATGACGGATTTAATTTCGGGCAGAGAAAACCTTGAAGATATTAATATGATTGTTTTTGTGGGAGGTTTTTCAAATTCCGATGTTTTAGGATCAGCCAAAGGTTGGGCTGGTGCATTCTTATATAATCCCAAAGCAAAACAAGCACTTGATAATTTTTATAAGAGAGAAGATACATTGAGTTTAGGTGTATGTAATGGATGCCAGGTAATGATAGAATTGGAACTTCTTACTTCCGAACATGAGCAAAAACCTAAAATGCGCCATAATAGTTCCCACAAATTTGAATCTATTTTCTTAAATGTAGATATTCCTGAAAATAAATCTGTAATGCTTAAAACACTGGCAGGGTCAAGATTAGGGATTTGGGTTGCGCATGGCGAAGGACGTTTCGATTTACCTTTGGAAGAAGATAAATATAATGTTTCAATGAAGTATTCATATCAGGCTTATCCGGGTAATCCAAATGGCTCTGATTTCAATATTGCCGGAATTTGCTCTTCCGATGGTCGTCATCTTGTAATGATGCCGCATCTTGAGCGATCTATCTTTACATGGAACTGGGCAAATTATCCTGATAACAGAACTTCCGATGAAGTGACACCCTGGATAGAAGCTTTTCTTAATGCCCGCAAGTGGATTCAACAAAAAACTTATAAATAATCAAAAACCAAAAACCCGGATCGATTACTCGATCCGGGTTTATCCCTTCATTTGCATTTTTAAATTAACTGCTGCAGGTACATGTTTCAACTACACTAATCAACTTCTTCCATGTCCCTGCGAAGTCTCCATCAATCTCTCCGCACTAATCAACTTCTTTAACAGCAATTTAAATTTGCTCAACCCCCAAAAAATATTTATTCTTTATGACTTTGTACACTAAAATTTATAAGTCAAATTTAGGGGTTCGTTATTACACATACAATACATTCTGAATGATTTAACTTGCCCCGGAAGGAGAATATTTATCACCATCCCTGGTGATGAACATCATCATCAATAAATTGAGATCATTATCGTAAACTTGTAACTAATTATTTAGAAAGGTTTTAAAATATATCTATGCTGAAATGTAAATTTAAAGGTACTTTAAAATAAAATCAGTCATTTTGGTGTATAACTGAATTCTTGTATTTCCTCCATATATTCCGTGGTTTTTATCAGGATAGATCATCATATCAAACTGTTTCTTCGACTGAATAAGCTTTTCAGCAAAAGTCATAGTATTCTGAACATGAACATTATCATCGCCCGAACCATGAATTAAAAGAAAATGTCCTTGTAATCCTGACGCATAATTTATTGGGGAATTATCATCATACCCTGAAGGATTTTCCTGAGGAGTACGCATAAACCTTTCAGTGTAGATATTATCGTAATAACGCCAATTGGTTACCGGGGCTACTGCAATTCCCATTTTAAACAAACCATTGCCACGGGTTAAACACAACGATGACATATACCCGCCATAACTCCATCCGAAAATTCCGATGCGGCTTTTGTCAATAAAAGCTTGTTCCGATAAATATTTAACTGCTGAAAACTGATCCTGAGTTTCGAGTTTTCCTAACTGCATATAGGTTGCCTTTCGGAAAGCTTCTCCCCTGTTGTCAGTACCTCTGTTGTCAATACAAGCTACTACATATCCTTTTTGTGCCAGTAACTGAAACCATGGAACGGATGCATCCCATTCATCAGTAACTTCCTGCGATTCGGGGCCACCATATACGAACATAAATAATGGATACTTATTTGAAGGATCAAAATTCGCGGGTTTAATCATGTAGCCCATTAAGGTTATTCCTTCAGAATTATTAAATTCAAAAAAATCCTTTTTAGCGAAATTATATTCTTTTATTGCTTTTGCCAGTGTAGTATTCTCTTCCAAAGTTCTTAAAACCTTTCCTTTGTTGTTACATAAGGTTACAACAGGAGGTGTATTTGCATTGGAATAGGTATTTATAAAATAAGTTAATGTATTATTGAATACTGTTTTATTTATACCATGTAGTGGTGTTAATATTTGTTTTCCACTTCCATCCAGATTAATTGAATAAACAGCTTTTTCTAAAGGTGAAGCCTCACAACTGGTATAGAAAATTGTTTTACTATTTGTATTATACCCGATATATTCTGAAACATCATAAATTCCGCTGGTAAGTTGCTTTTCAAGTACTCCCGACATATTATATAAATAAAGATGACTGAATCCATCCCTTTCTGAACTTATAATAAAATGATTTTTATCGTTTAGAAAATTAATGTAGGTATCATTAATTTCCGAAATATACCATTTGTTGGTTTCCGAAAACAGAATACCAGAATTTCCAGTAGTTGCATCACTTAACAGGACATCTACCTTGTTTTGGAGACGATTTAACCTGATAATTGCAAGTTTTGAAGGATCTTCAGTCCATTTTAATCTGGGAATATATTGATTTGTTTCTTTACCCAAATCAGCATTAACAGTTTGTTTGGTATTGATGTCATAAAAATGAACCGACACAATAGAATTATCTTCCCCTGCTTTAGGATATTTATATTCGTAAAGTGAAGGATATAAGTTGTCGAAATATGTTAAAGTATAGGTTTTTACCTTACTTTCATTAAATTTCATGTAAGCTATTATACTGCCATCGGGAGACCATACGTAGCCTTTGTTAAATCCAAACTCTTCTTCGTAAACCCAATCTGGAGCGCCGTTGATTATTTCATTTTTCTTTCCATCAAAAGTTATTTGAATTTCTTCAACAGAATTTAATTCCTTAATAAAAAGATTATTATCCCTGAAGAAAGCTATCCTTTTTCCATCAGGTGAAAATTCTGCAAGCTGCATTAATCCGTTTTTCGATAACTGTTCAATTTTTTTTGACTTTACATCGTAGATATAAAAATCAGCTTTGAAAGAATGCCGATAAATAGGTTCAATGTTGGTTGACAGAAGAATTTTATTTTCTTCTGAATTGAACGAATAATCATATATATACTTTATACCCAGATTTTGTTTTACAATGGAAATCAATGTATCCAGGGTCTTACCAGACTTGTAATCCCACATAATGATATTTCTATAATTATCCAGAGTCGTGTATTTCTCTCCATTTTTCATTGAATTAAATCCATCAACTGATTCCACAGTGAATTTTCTGTTTAAATAGATATCATCAAGCGATATTTCTTTGCCAATTGATTGGCCAAAACCATTATAAAAAACACAAATACTGAATAAAATAAGTAGACTTTTCTTTGTCATATAAATATTATTAAAACTTTACAAAAATCGCATTAACCCTATCTAAAATTAAACATCAATTTTCTCCACATATCAAATTTAGGTTCTGAAAGTAAGGAATATTTCTTTATCTTTGCGTACTTTTTTTTCAAAAATGCCTTAAGATGATAAAGATCACTTTCCCTGATCAAACAGTCAGGGAATATAATGAAGGAGCTACTGGTCTGGATATTGCCAAAAGCATTAGCCACGGTCTTGCTAATGATGTACTTTCAGTTTCGGTAAACCAGGAAATCTGGGACCTTCACCGCCCTATTAATAAAGATGCTTCTGTCAAGTTCCATAAATGGGACGATACAGAGGGCAAACATGCTTTCTGGCATTCGTCGGCACATTTAATGGCCGAAGCTCTTGAAGCAATCTATCCCGGCGTTAAATTAGGCATTGGTCCATCAATCGAAAATGGGTTTTATTACGATGTAGATCTCGGCGAAGGACGCAGTATTTCTGATTCAGAATTGCCACATGTTGAAAGTAAAATGCTGGAACTTGCCAAAATTAAATCAAGTTACAATCGTCGCGAAGTTCCCAAAAATGAAGCTTTAAAATATTTCACTGAAAAAGGTGATCCTTATAAAATAGAATTAATCAACGATTTAATCGACGGAACAATTTCTTTTTATACCCAGGGGAATTTTACCGATTTATGCCGTGGGCCTCATTTACCTGATACATCGTACATTAAAGCGATTAAGCTTTTAAGTATTGCCGGAGCATATTGGCGCGGTAATGAAAAAAACAAACAGCTTACCCGAATATATGGTATTACCTTCCCAAAGCAGAAAATGCTGGAAGAATACATTGTAATGCTGGAACAGGCAAAATTAAGGGATCACCGGAAGATTGGAAAGGAGCTTGAGCTATTTACTTTTTCACAAAAAGTTGGTGCCGGACTGCCTTTATGGCTTCCAAAAGGTGCCAAACTCAGGGAACTGCTCGAAAATTTCCTTAAAAAAGTACAGAAAGAATATGGTTATGAGCAGGTAATTACTCCTCATATTGGTCAAAAGGAGCTTTATGTAACTTCTGGTCACTACGAAAAATACGGAAAGGATTCTTTCCAGCCTATTCGTACTCCGCAGGAAGGTGAAGAATTTTTGCTCAAGCCGATGAATTGTCCTCACCATTGTGAAATTTACAAATCAAAACCTCGTTCTTACAAGGATTTACCTGTTCGTATGGCCGAATTTGGTACCGTTTACCGTTACGAACAAAGTGGCGAGCTCCATGGATTAACCAGGGTAAGAGGATTTACTCAGGATGATGCGCATTTATTCTGCAGGGCCGATCAGATCAAAGAAGAATTTATCAAAGTAATAGATATTATCTTCCGTATTTTTAAAGCACTCGATTTTAAAGATTATATAGCACAAGTTTCATTGCGCGATCCTAACAATAAGGAAAAATATATTGGTTCTGACGAAAACTGGGAAAAAGCTGAAAGTGCAATTATCGAAGCCGCAAACGAAAAAGGCTTGAAAACTATTGTAGAATTAGGCGAAGCAGCATTTTATGGCCCTAAGCTTGATTTCCTGATCAAGGATGCAATTGGACGTAAATGGCAATTGGGCACAATCCAGGTCGATTATAACCTTCCCGAAAGGTTTGAATTAGAATATATGGGTGCCGATAATCAGAAATATCGTCCGGTAATGATCCATCGTGCCCCTTTTGGTTCCATGGAACGTTTTGTAGCCGTTTTAATAGAACATACCGCAGGAAAATTTCCACTTTGGTTGAGTCCTGATCAGGTAGTTATTATGCCAATCAGCGAAAAATTCAATGAATACGGAAAAAAAGTTTTGAATTTTCTAAATAATTCCGATATTCGCACCTTATTAGACGACCGGAACGAAAAGATTGGCAAGAAGATACGCGATAACGAGCTGAAAAAGATACCATATATGCTTGTTATAGGCGAAAAAGAAGAGGCCGGTGAACTGGTTTCGGTGCGTAAACAAAGCGAAGGCGACCAAGGTAGTATGGGTCTGAAAGAGTTTGCCGATTTTATAAATAATGAAGTTGCAAAACAGTTAAAAGAAATTTAATTATTCATTTTAAATAACACGAAAAAGATCTGCTTAAAGCATGCAAAATCCTGCTCCGCAAAAACAACAGCATCACAGAATTCAAGAGCCCAAATATGCTATCAATGAAAAAATCAGGGCTCGCCAGGTAAGATTGGTTGGTGAAAATATTGAAAATCCGGGAGTAGTTCCTCTCAGTGACGCCTTAAAATTAGCTGACGAATTGGAACTCGATCTTATTGAAATTTCGCCTAATGCAGACCCACCGGTTTGCAAAATTGCTGATTTTCAAAAGTTTTTGTATCAACAGAAAAAGAAACAAAAAGAAATTAAAGCTAAAACAACCAAGGTTGTTGTAAAAGAAATTCGTTTTGGGCCAAATACTGATGATCACGATTACAACTTTAAGCTAAAACATGCCATCAGCTTTTTAGATGATGGTTCGAAAGTAAAAGCTTTCGTATTCTTTAAAGGACGATCGATTTTATATAAAGAACAGGGAGAGATATTATTATTGCGTTTTGCCCAGGACCTCGAAGAATATGGAAAAGTTGAACAGCTTCCAAGGTTAGAAGGCAAAAGAATGATAATGACCTTATCTCCTAAACCTAAGAAGTAAACTTTTAATCAATTTAAATAGTTGTATAATGCCAAAGATGAAGACAAATTCCGGTGCTAAAAAGAGATTTACACTTACCGGAACAGGGAAAATCAAAAGGAAACAGGCTTTTAAACGCCACATTCTGACAAAAAAGTCTACCAAAAGAAAAAGAGCATTAACTGCTTTTAGTCTTGTAGATAAAACTGATGTTTCCAATGTTAAGTACATGTTGTGCTTAAAATAATTTTTTAGTGTTAACCTGAGTGAATTAGCTTAAAAGATCCTTAGACAGGGCGCTAACCATTCGTAATGTAATTTAAAATGCCACGTTCAGTAAATTCAGTAGCTTCCAGAGCAAGAAGAAAAAAACTGCTTAAGTTAACAAAAGGTAACTTCCTGTCCAGAAGAAATGTTTGGACAGTTGCAAAAAACACCCTTGAAAAAGGTTTGCAATATGCTTACCGCGACCGTCGTGCTAAAAAAAGAAGTTTCAGGGCATTATGGATACAACGTATCAATGCAGGTGTTCGTCCGTTCGATTTGTCTTACTCTCAGTTCATCGATAAATTAAATAAATCCGGAATATTACTTAATCGTAAAGTACTTGCCGATTTAGCTTTAAATAATCCAACTGCTTTCGAAGCAATTGTTAAAAAAGTAAAAGCTGCTTAGTTGCTTTCAATAAAATATAATTCAAAGGGAAGCTGTTTGCTTCCCTTTTTTTGTTATTTTAACCACATTGTTTTTCTTTTAAGATTATAAAAAATATGAAAATTGCCCTGATTGGTTATGGGAAAATGGGAAAAGAAATTGAAGCCGTTGCTTTGCAACGAAACCACACCATCTCTCTTATCATTGACATCAACAACCAAAACGAATTAACTGTTGAAAACCTTAAAAATGCTGATGTTGCCATAGAGTTTACAAATCCTGAAATTGCTTATCAGAATGTATTAAAATGTTTTGAAGCAGATATTCCGGTAGTAAGTGGTTCAACTGGCTGGAGCGAGAAAGTTGAAGTAGCAAAAAAAATATGTCTTAAAGAAAATCGTTCCTTTATCTGGTCCTCAAATTATAGCCTAGGAGTGAATATATTCTTTAAAATAAATGCTTTTTTGGCTAAAATCATGAACAGGTTCGACAATTATAATGTTGCCATTGAAGAAACCCACCATACACAAAAATTGGATGCACCCAGTGGAACAGCTATTTCTCTTGCAGATGATATTTTAAAACAAATTGATCGAAAAACTACGTGGCAGCTCGACAAAGATGATTCGGCAGATAAACTAAAAATAACGGCTGTCCGCCGTGAAAATGTACCGGGCATACATACTATAAATTACGATTCTCCCGTTGATTATATCGAAATTACTCACAGCGCAAAAAGCAGAAAAGGATTTGCATTTGGAGCTGTGCTTGCCGCCGAGTATATTTACAATAAAAAAGGAGTATTTACAATGGACGACTTACTCTCTATTTAATTGATATTCATATCTACAAAACTATTTAATTAAGAAACATGAGCTTTTTAAGTAACAAGTATGTTAAGTTTGGTATAGCAGTAACATTATACCTGTTGTGGGTAATTTGGGTGTGGAATGGCTGGCTTTTGCTTGGTATCCCTGTGATTTATGATATTTATATCACCAAAAAAGTAAACTGGACACCATGGAAAAGGCGTGATGGTAAAAACAGTACCGTTGTTGAATGGATCGATGCTCTTATTTTTGCTGTTGTAGCTGTAACCCTTATCAATGTTTTTTTATTCCAGAACTATAAGATTCCAACAGGTTCGATGGAAAAGACCTTGTTAATTGGTGATCATCTTTATGTGAGTAAGTTAAAATTCGGCCCTAAAATCCCTAATACTCCTCTTGCATTCCCTTTTACTCAAAATACAATGCCTCTTTCTACCCATACCAAATCGTACCTGGAATGGATTCAGTGGCCATATAAGAGATTAGCAGGGTTCCATACCGTTAAAAATGATAATATTGTTGTTTTTAATTTTCCTGAAGGAGATACTGTTGTGACTGAAAACCCTGAAAGAAGTTATTATGCTATCATTCAGGAATATGTGAATCAACAGAAATACAATGACGGGGCTAATTTAAAATCCGATCAATTTTATTATTCCACCGCACGCGAAGCTTTGTGGAACCAATATCATATTGTTTCACGTCCGGTCGACAGAAGAGATAATTATATTAAACGATGTGTTGCCATACCTGGCGATAAACTGGAAATTATTGATGGACATGTGTATATAAATGGCAAGCCACAAAACGACATTAAAAAAGTTCAATACCGGTATTTAGTTGTTACCGATGGCTCTGGTATTAACCCGCTATTATTGGAAAAAATGGGAATATATAAAGATGAGTTCTGGAAGGAAAATGGATCAGAATATACATATTCCATTTTTCTGACTTCAGAAAACCTGGAAAAATTAAAGTCTATCCCCGGGATAAAATCGATTAACAATACTTTTTACGAAAAGGGTGAATATCACGATCACATTTTCCCTCACAGTCCTAAATACCCATGGAATGAGGATAATTTTGGCCCCTTGGTTATTCCAAAGAAAGGGGTTACTGTGCAAATTGATATGAATAATATTGTGTTGTACCAACGTATAATTTGTCCTTACGAAGGCAATACATTTGAGATAAAAGACAGTACAATTCTTATCAATGGAAAACCGGCAACCAGTTATACTTTTAAAATGGATTACTACTTTATGATGGGTGACAACCGCCATAATTCTGCCGATTCAAGATTCTGGGGTTTTGTACCCGAAGATCATATTGTTGGTGCACCTAAATTCGTTTGGCTATCGTTGGATAAGGAAAAAAATTTCCCTGCCAATATTCGCTGGAGAAGAATGTTTACCTGGGCTGACAGGTAGTAGGAAGTAGGAAGTAAAAAGTAAAAAGTAATAATGCGAATTAAGGGTTAATATTTTATTTTGGTAAAATTATCGCCTTTCCGTTTTTCAGGCTGAAAGCATGAGATAACAAAGGACGGAGCAACGTCCAGTCCTAAAGAGACACCATTTGTTTTTGCAGGCTGTATGCCTGCGATATGGGTTTATACCCGCCTATTCCTGATTAAATATGTACTAACTGAAAAAACCGGATTAAATTTACGAAATCAAGTAGCACATGGTTTAATGGATATTAATGAATATTCATCTAAATATTGTATCATAATTTTTTGTATTATTATGAAGTTGAGTAAATATAAGTTTGTTGAAACAAAAGAAGGACATCGTGATGAAAACAATAGTGAAAGAACCTAAAGTAACATATAAAAGAAATTATAATTGGCTGCCTTATCATGAATTGCCGATAACTCTAATTTCAAACGGAAGCATTTGCCGAATAGAAGATAATAGGGTGTACTTTTTAAAAAACGATTTGCTCCTTATTGACATTTTCTCTGATCCAGTCTGCAAAGATTCTAAAAGGCTGTCCCATTTGAGAGGGAAAACAACAAAACAGTCGGAAAAAGAAATTAACGACCAACTTTCATCTTTACGAAACGAATGGGAGCGAGATATTTGATCGATACTTGTGCGGTTATTAATATCTTGACGAAATCTTTCCGTTAAATTCTTTAGAATTTAACGGATGATTTGGTTGATAGTGATTTTAAAATCTCCTTTATAACTAAAATCGATTGCTTGTCTGGATTCCTACAGTTCAGGAAGATATTCATATTAGAGAGGAATTTATAAATGGTGCTGAAGTGATTTTTGTAAACGATGAAATAATTACTGCAGCTATTAAAATCAGAAAAACCTTTAATAAAATTAAACTTCCTGATGCTATTATTGCTGCTATAGCATTGGTTTATGGCTTAATCCTATTGTCAGATAATGATATCGATTTTAAACGAATAGAAGCTTTGGGCTTAAAGTATCTTAATCCCAAAAACATTAATTAACAAAAACTATGGGCTATCGTCTGAAAAAACAGGAAGCGAACTGGTTTCAAAAAATCAACTAATAAATACAACAATCAAACTGCAAAACCGAGAATGCCAACCTACTAGGCCAAGCACATTTACAATTCGCTAAATGCTCACCCGCCACCCAAATTGCAAAAAAGCTTATACATTTTGCCTCCCAATTTTATTAAAGACAACTGTTGGGAACCCCTTACTTAAAATGGAAATTCTTCCATTTCTTTTTCTTCCAGTTTTTTAGATTCAGGCTTTTTGACAATCTTTTGAACAGTATTCCCATCCACATAGATAGCCCTGTATGGATTAACCGGGCAGGCGTGTTCACAGGCACCGCATCCAATACATATTTCCTGGTTTACTTCAGGAATGGTAAGTTTACCTTTATAAGGTACCATTTTTACTGCCTGAGTGGGGCAATGTTCCGAGCACGAGCCACAAGCAGTATTATTGGTATAAACAATGCAATTATCCTTAATAAAATTTACAACGCCCGTCTGGGTTGTTTTCTTCTCTTCAACTGTCAATGGCAGAATTGCCCCGGTTGGACAAATTTCACCACAACGTGTACATTCGAAATTACAGTACCCGGCCAGCGGATCAACATGCGGTTGTAGCAATTGAGAAAGGCCACTTTCGAAAAAGCGGGGTTGTAATACTCCCGATGGACATGCACTCACACACAAATGACATGCTGTGCATTTATTAGAGAAATGCTCAATACTTCTGGAACCCGGAGGCGAAACAAGATGTTTTTTCTTGTATGGAATAAGTTTCACACCTTTATTGGCTGCTGCCTTTAAAACATTTGATATACCCAAAGCTCCTGCAGTTATAACTGCACTTTTAACCAAAAAGTCTCTTTTCCCGGAATCGGTGGTTATTATTGACTTACTTTTTTTAACAGGTATCCAGGCTAACTTGTATTTGACACTATTAGTGGAACAGGAGCTAACACAATTATAGCAACTTACACAACGTGAGAAATCTATCTTCTGGGTTTTAATACTGATACAGGACGACTTACAGGCAAATGAACATTTTCCGCATTTAGTGCAACTGGTTTCTTCAATGTTTAGTTTAAACATGGAAACTTTCGAAACAAGCCCTAAAAATGAACCCACAGGACAAATTGTATTACAGTACAGCCGACCTTTGGTAATGGCCATCCAAGTTATAGTTATTAAAAAAACGGAAGGGATAATTATGGCTGCCCAATTCACTTTTTTAATATCGACTACATAAGTTCCATAGAGATGTAATTTCTCAAAAACACCGGCAATAACATTATTTCCCAGTATATATAACGGTCGTGCAAAATCGGATGTCATACGGCCATAAACGCTATATGGGTCCAATAGCGAAAGCAATGAAATGCTACCAAACAGGATAGCTAAAATCACTACTCCCAAAATTCCAAATCTCAATATATTATGTGGCTTGGAATATTTAAACCTGAATTTCTTTTTCCGGAAACGTTTTGAAAAAAAGCCGACAATGTCCTGCATTACGCCCAAAGGACAAACACTGGAACAATATACTCTTCCTATAAGCAGGTTTATAATCAGAATTACTAAAAATCCTAATGTTATAAACCCTCCTATTGATAAAAATTTAATGACTGAAGGAACAAATTGTAAAAATGTGATTCCTTTAAAAACGGATGTAGATATGAGTTCCGTAAAGTCAAGAAAAAGAAAAGTAATTCCTATAAAGAAAAGAAGGGATAAGGTTACCCTGATCCCTTTCAAATATCTGTACATATCTATTATACTTTTATTCTGTTTATATTTAATTTATCAAGATTTGTAGTTCCGATGCCAAGTTTTTCAGCATTGATAATATGTCCAATGTTAGCAGGCTCCAGTCCAAACAACTTAGTAGCTGCTGCGTCGATAGCAACCATATCTTTCCCTATAAGCTGAGCTTTCATTGTAACTACGTCTTCAACTGATACCCCACGTGGACCATTTTTCTTCATTACACGGTAAGCATCTACAATATTCAAATCGGGTTGTCTGAATGTTGCAAAATCAGCTATACACTGGTGTAAATCATTCTTGTGCCAAAAACCCCTATCCCATACTATTCCCATTAAATTTTTCATGGCAATGGAAAGTGTTGCACCACCATGACTTTTCAATACAGGAACATTGATAAACACGTCGGAACTTAGAATTAATTCATGAACCTTTGCATTTTTCAGTTTAACACCTTTGGGAACTTTAACTTCCTGGTAATAACTCTCGCTTTTACCGGAAACAATTTTTCCACCTGCATCTTTAACTGCTTTTTCTATACCACTGTTGGTATAGCATTTCTGCCAGTTGTCGCAAGTATTGTCAAAAACAAAAACATCTTTTGCACCTGCCTGTAAACAATGCTCAACAATTTTAGCAATAAGTTTTGGGTTTGTATTTGCAGCTTTTTCTGGAGAAACATCCCAGCCAATATTAGGCTTTACAACTACAGTTTGATTCTTTTTAACATATGCTTTCATACCTCCTAAAGAGGCAATAGCTTTTTCAAACATAATTTCTGCTTCTCCGCCTCTGGCAGCCACCATATCATAAGGCGCAGCATAATTACCTGCTAAAATATTTTCGAATGAACCTAGGGCTACGCCAGTACCAGTTGCGATACCAGCATACATGCTTCTTCGTAAGAAATCCCGTCTTTCCATTGTTAAGTTAATTTAATGTGTTTGGCGTACAATTTACAGCAATTTTCTCTATTAACACTGTAAAAATAAGAGTTACGGATTAATTAATATCTAGTCTAAATTAATTTATTGCGATCATTGTATTAAATTTGGATACTTGTCAAATAATTAGCATTTTTTGATGTTATTCATTTAACCTTTTTTTATGAAGATCTTATTTTACGATTGCTTTTCGGGAATTAGCGGAGATATGAACCTGGGTGCAATGATCGACCTTGGTGTAGATATCGGGTATCTGAAATCAGAACTTAGCAAATTGAATGTTACCGGTTATGAAATAAAAATTATCAAAACCCAAAAAAAAGGTATTGAAGGAACGAAATTGGAAGTTATCCTCAAAGATGAAAATGTTGTAGAAAAGTCGAACATTAAACTAAATCCACAAAGTTTTAAGGTAGCTACCGGAAGTCACACACACCCTGTTATACAGAATACCGATCATCACGACAGAACCTATACCGACATAAAGAATTTAATTGAAAGCAGCAGTTTGAGTGAAAAAGTAAAGACAATCAGCCTCGATATGTTTCACAGGATAGCGGTTGCCGAGGGCAAAATTCATGGAAAACCTATTTCGGAAGTACATTTTCATGAAGTGGGAGCTGTCGATTCGATAGTTGATATTGTAGGTGCTGCAATATGCATTGATTTTATAAATCCTGACAAAATTCTCTCTACTCCACCTCAGTTAGGTGGTGGTTTTGTGAAATGTGCACATGGAACTTTTCCTGTCCCGGCACCTGCTACTGCTGAGATATTTAAAGGTATCCCGGTAAAAACAGGAGCTGTTAACTTTGAAACAACAACTCCGACAGGAGCGGCCATTTTAGCTTCATTATGCAGTAGCTTTTCTGATAAAAATGAATTTGTTCCTCTTAAAATAGCTTATGGTATTGGCCATAAAGACTTTGATATCCCCAACGTGCTTCGGGTAATGTTAGCCGAAGATTCTAAGGTGAATGAAACATGGGAAACTGAAAAAAGTATTTTAATAGAGTGTAATATCGACGATATGTCGCCTGAAGGTTTCGGATATATCATGGACCGTCTTTTTGAAGCTGGTGCTGATGATGTATTCTTTGAACCTATCATGATGAAAAAGAATCGTCCGGCACAAAAATTATCTGTTTTGGCTAAAAATGATAGGGTTGATAATCTGCTTTACATTATTTTTACCGAAACATCCACGTTGGGTATACGAGTGATTGATTGCGAAAAAAAGAAGTTAGAACGCAAATGGGAATCTCTTGAAACTCAATGGGGTCCTGTTACAATTAAATATGGCCTGATGAATGGCAAAGCCATCAAAGCTAAACCTGAATACGACGATTGCATTAAAATAGCTGCAGAATATAAGCTTTCTTTGCAAACTGTTATGGATGAGATAAACCGTATGATAAACCTGAAATAAATTTTTCATAATACTTAACCTGAAATAAATGACTCCGGAGAAGATTCGAAACATATTAAATGATATCAAAAACGGCAATTTATCTGTCGATGATGCAATGACTACAATAAAAGAGCTCCCATACGAGGATCTGGATTTTGCTAAAGTGGATCATCACCGTGAAATCAGAACTGGTTCGCCTGAAGTAATATTTTGCCAGGGCAAGACTCCTGATCAGGTGGTACAGATTACAAGAGCTATGATTCACCATGGGGATAATGTACTGGCAACCCGGGCTAATGATGAAGTTTTAAATATCTTAAAAACTGAATTTCCAGAAGGAATAGTTCACAAGCTTGCCCGTATCTTTATTGTTAAACAAAGAGAATTGATGGCCCCTGTTACAAAAATAGTTGTTGTTACAGCTGGTACTGCCGATATTCCGGTAGCTGAAGAAGCAGCAGTTACCGCCGAAATGTTCGGCAATCATGTAGATAGGATATTTGATGTGGGAGTTGCAGGAATCCACCGTTTATACCGTCAACTTCCCAAAATCAGAGAAGCCAGGGTAATTATAGCAGTGGCAGGCATGGAAGGCGCTCTTCCGAGTGTATTAGGCGGACTGGTTGATAAACCGGTAATTGCAGTTCCTACAAGTGTTGGTTATGGAGCAAGTTTTAACGGTCTATCAGCTTTATTAACTATGCTTAATTCATGTGCAAGTGGTATTAGTGTTGTGAATATTGACAATGGTTTTGGAGCAGGATTTCTGGCGTCGATGATCAACAAGCTTTAATTGCATGGATTCTGTTTTATTGTCTACTGCTTATTTTCCACCGATTTTCTATTTTTCAAGATTAATTCATGCTTCAAATATAATTATAGAAAAAGAAGAAAACTTTCATAAACAGACTTATCGAAACCGATGTATCATATTAGGTGCAAACGGGCCTTTGAATTTGACAGTTCCTATAGAACACACCGAACCTAAAATAAAAATTCCCAATCTAAATATTTTTTACCAAAATCATTGGCAACTAATTCACTTCCGGGCTATTGAATCGGCCTACAGGAACTCTCCTTATTATGAATATTACATTGACGATTTTAAAGTCTTCTTTCAAAAGAAACCTACTACTCTATTCGATTTAAATCTTGATATATTAAAAACATGCCTAAATGTTATTGGCTGTAAATGTTTAATTGAATTTACACTCGATTTTGTAAGTGAAGAAACCGATACTGATTTTCGTTTTATTTCCCCTAAAAAAGAAATAACAGATTTTATTTTCCCGGTATACCACCAGGTTTTCGATGAAAAGTTCAGCTTTGTACCAAATTTATCTATTTTGGATTTAATTTTTAATCTCGGTCCTGATACTTCAAATTATTTAAATAGCATCCACAAAAAAATGGACAGATTTGACTCTGTCCATTTCATAAACCCAAAAAACCCTAATTATAAAAAACCAAGAAACTAAATCTTAAAACCTAAAACCCAAGGTTGCCATTATCTTAGATTGATTCATATCTAAATTTGCAATTTCATTTAAAAACAACTTATGCTCTTCATTACTTTTATTCATTACATAAGCAACATCGAAAAAGACTGATTTTCCTCTCACACCAACACCAGCACTGTACGATTGATACTTATAATCCGAGTTTAAAATATCCGGATCTTTTTTATAAGGACTACCATAGTAGCCATATCCAACTCTTCCTGCAAATGGGCCAATTCGGCCTTCAAAACCAGCTTTTATGTTTGATGTGCTTTTTAAAAAGTCACCCATACCCGAATTTACTTCTCCAAAATCATAATTATCGGAACGGAAACGAGCCTTCGAATAATCAATATACTCATAATCTAAACTGAATAAACCAAATTTATCGAATACGAATGCAATACTTCCAATTGCTTTAAAAGGAGTATTTAAGTTATAATCTGAAGTAATCATATCTGACCTTTCATTCATTTGAGCCGGTGTACCTTGGTCAAACGAACTATTTGCGCTTGTATAAAACTCGGAATTTAATCTATAAAATGTACGTGAGTGGATTGCAGCTCCCAATCTTAAAAAATCAACTGGTTTTACGATAACTCCAAATTTAAAATTTAACCCGGTCCCATATGCATTGAAATGTTCTTTGAATGAAAATGAGCTTAAATAATCAGATACTTTAGCATCATCAAATTCGGAATGATCTTTTAACTCTTCATAATCTAACCGTTGCACCCCAACAGTTGCTCCAATATAAACGATATGCCCAAAATTAGCACCAAAACTGAAGTCGTATTCTCCAATACCCCCCTTAGTTACAATATTTTTCCTAATGGTTTGACCATAATTTGTACCTGTAAAATCAGAAGAATAGAGTCCGGAATTTTCATCTAAAATTAACAAATCAGCATTCCAGGCAACATCTTCATAATATACATCTCCGTTGTTATTGTTTGAATTATTGACAAATTCATCTAACAGTGAACTTTTTACATTACTTCCACTTCCACGAATCGAGATATTACGGTTGAAATCTGCAAGTCTGTTATAACCAACACCAAAACTAGCACTTACCCAACCAGTATTTTTATTGGTATTATATGTATAGATATAAGCAAGATTTGAAATATTGACCTTATACTTATAATCTTCATATTTATTTAGATAAGTAGAATTTACTAAATCATTATTTACACCAGCTGTAATAGTAAATTCAGAAGCACGATATACTCCTATACCAGCTGGATTAATACTTAAACTGGTGGCATCTCCGCCTAAAGCTCCAAAAGCACCAGATAAACTTAAGCTTCTGGCAGTTCCTCCGCTATAAGTTTGAGAAAATCTTAAAGCATCAGCTTCGTTTTGCGCAAGCACAGGTAAGGAAAAAACTACCAATAAAATTATAACTATGAAATTTGTTCTCATAAAATTTAAATTAGAATGTCAAAATATTTCTTTGAAGTTTTAATAAAGAAATGGTTTAAACCATTTCTTTATTATCTTCTACCAGATGAGCCAGAACTAGAACGCGAACTTGAACTTGAACTTGAACTTGTACCTGAACTGGAACTCGATGAACTTCTGCTTGAAGAACTGGAACTTGACGGTGAATATGATGGACTACTACTAGACGAAGAACGGCTTGGAGTAGAGCTTGAAGAGCTGCTGGATCTTCTGGTGTCGCCAGATGAAGTGCTGCTATTACTTGATGAAGATGGTCTCGAATATGTAGGTTGTGAACTTGAACGTGGAGTGCTGTAGGAACTGCTGCTGCTGCTTCTTCTTTCAGTGGAACTTCCACTGTTATATGAAGGTACATTAGATGAACGCGGTTTACTATAGCTTGGAGTATAAGATCTTCTTGCATCATTAGAACTTGAACCATCACTACTTTTCATAGTGCTGTTTGATTCATTGCTGCTGCTGCTTCTTCTGTTTGTAACTGAGCTATTGCTATTACCTGAAGAAGGATTATAAGGTCTTGTATATTCACTTCTGGTAGCCGTATTGGGATTTGTACCCGATCTGCGTCCCGTTACTGATGTGTTTCCTGAATTAGAAGAAGGCGAGTAACTACCTGATTTTCTAGCACTAGGCATATTGTTCGAAGAACTTGAATTTCTGTATCCTGTTGAACTCGATCTGTTAGGAATTCGTCCTGAATAATATGTTCCTTTATCAGAAGAGCTTGCATAATAATCGCGGTAAAAACTACTGCTTCCATTGCTTCCACGTCCATAATAACCATTGCCTCTACCATATCCATAGTATGGATAATAATCGTAATATCCATAAGAAGAATAGCCGTAATATGGGTATCCATAACCTCCATATGGATAATTACCATAACCATAACCACAAGACCAGCAACTACCTATCGAAAATCCAAAACTCCATGAGAACGGATCGTAATAATACATATTGGTATAGAATGGATCGTAATAACCATAACCAAAATATGGACTATGAAAACGACGGATTCTTGATGCATAATAATAATCATCATAATAATTGTCCATATAATAATTATTATTTACTATAGGCCGGTCGTCGTTATTATAATTTTCCTGTGATTCGACATATGGAGTTTGATTCTCGGCAACTTCAGAATTATTTTCTGAAGAAAGAGTATCTATTAAACCATTATCCAGATCTTGCCGATATTTTTCATAATCAGTTAAACCTTCATTGTTTCGTTGTTTTGCAGGTGCGGTTCTTTCAGAAACAACAGGTGCAACAGGTTCATCTCCTGGTTTGTAATAAACATCATCGTATCCTCCGGAGGCAAAGTAACTGGAAGAACAGGCGCTCATTAGTAGTGCGGTAATCGAAATTATTGTTAGTTTTGTTTTCATAACACGTCCTCCTTAGAGTGTTTTAAAATTAAAACAAGTTTTTATTAAATTGCATTCAAATTGATAATGTAATTATACAAATACTATACCAAAAAGCAAAATGGCAAAAGAGATCACGAGCAGAGAAGAAAATTATTCCCAATGGTATAATGACTTAGTAGTAAAAGCCGACTTGGCTGATAACTCAGCAGTTAGAGGTTGTATGGTAATAAAACCTTATGGATATGCCATCTGGGAAAAAATACAAGCCCAGTTGGATAAAATGTTTAAGGACACAGGTCATGTGAATGCGTACTTTCCATTATTAATACCAAAATCATTTTTTAGCAAGGAAGCAAGCCATGTGGAAGGCTTTGCGAAAGAATGTGCAGTTGTTACCCATTATCGTTTAAAGAATGATCCGAATGGCAAAGGAATAATTGTTGATGAAGATGCCAAACTGGAAGAAGAGCTTATTATTCGGCCTACTTCAGAAACTATCATTTGGAATACCTACCGGAATTGGATTCAAAGTTATCGTGACCTGCCTCTGTTAATTAATCAATGGGCAAATGTGGTCCGTTGGGAAATGAGGACCCGTTTATTTCTGCGAACTGCCGAATTTTTATGGCAGGAAGGTCATACTGCCCATGCCACAAAGGAAGAAGCATTGGAAGAAACTATGAAAATGGTAAATGTTTATGCTGATTTCGCTGAGCAATATATGGCGGTTCCTGTTTTGCGTGGTGTAAAAACTGAAAATGAAAGATTTGCCGGAGCCATTGATACATATTGTATAGAAGCGCTGATGCAGGATGGTAAAGCACTTCAATCGGGTACATCGCACTTTTTAGGACAAAATTTTGCCAAAGCTTTTGATGTAAAATACACATCAAAAGAAGGAATACAGGATTATGTATGGGCATCTTCGTGGGGCGTTTCAACCCGCTTAATGGGTGCGCTTATCATGGCCCATTCGGATGACAATGGATTGGTATTACCTCCCAAATTGGCACCTATTCAGGTTGTAATTGTCCCAATTTATAATAAACCTGAACAATTGCAGTTGATTTCGGAACGTGTGCTACCAATTAAAAAGCAACTGGAAGAAAAAGGTGTTACTGTTAAATTCGATGATCGTGATAATTACAAACCCGGTTTTAAATTTGCCGAGCATGAATTGAGAGGCATACCAGTGAGAATAGCTGTTGGCCCTCGCGATCTTGAGAATAATACAGTTGAAATAGCCCGGAGAGATACTTTGGAAAAAAAGGTTTATCCGGTGAATGAAATACTTGAAGTTGTGGTTTCGTTATTAGACGAAATTCAGAAAAATATATTTAAAAAAGCTCTCGACTACAGAACTAGTCATACATTTACTACCAATTCGTACGAAGAGTTTAAAGAAATTCTGGATTCAAAAGGTGGCTTCATTATGGCTCACTGGGATGGAACTAGCGAAACAGAACTTTTAATTAAAGAAGAAACTAAGGCGACAATCCGCTGTATACCATTTGATGCCCCGGAGGAATCAGGAAAATGTATCCGTACCGGAAAACCTTCCAATAAACGTGTTGTTTTTGCCCGGTCATATTAGTAATCTAAATTATCTGATTTATGAATAATGTTGATAAAAAAGAAGTAATCCTTAAAACTGTAAAAGAAAAGTCAACAACAAAACAGCTGGTTTTCGACAACACACTGAATACTTTTAATTTATTAAAAAAGGTACTGAAATATATAGAAATCAACAATAATTCAAACCTGGAGGATGTGGATGAGCGGGTTCACTTTCAATTTAAAGATCAGGGCAAATTCGACGCCCAGCTTAAAGTAGCCGGCGATTTACTGATATTTAGTATGCATACCAATGCTTACGAGTTTGACAGAAGTCACCTTGTGTGGCAAAATTCACTTGTAAAGAATGATCCAAATTCGAGCTATTGTGGCATGATCAGTATCTACAATTTTCTGAGCGATTCTTTCAAATACAATAGAATTGAAGACCTTGGATATTTAGTAGCCCGTCTTTTTATTAATAAAGATGGCTTCTATTTTGTTGAAGGTAAACGTCAAATGAGTTATTGGCTGAATAATTTCGGAACTTCAAAAATTGACAAAGAAGTGCTGCGGGATATTGCCAATTCAGCAATTCTCTATGCTCTGGAATTTGACTTACTTGTTCCTCCTTACGATAATGTAAAAATTATTAATGTAGAGCAAATCAATAATAAAATAGATTCATCCAGAATTCAAACCGGAAAAAGATTAGGCTTTGCATACAATTCTGACGATATAAGTTAGTTTTATAATTTATATGATGTTTTTGCATGATTTATGCTCAAAATTTGTAAAAACTAAAACTAATCGTGCGTGTAATATTTTTATTGGTTTTTATTTTAACTCTAATAAGGATTGAAGCCCAGGAACCGTATCAGATCATCAAATTTGATACGGTTCACTTTAAACAGGGTTACATCCTTACTATTAATAACCATTCTTATATTTCGAGTAAGGATACTCTTTTATTAATCCCATCTACTGTTATCTATAAAATTCAAAAAAAAAGGGGACAAGGTTTTTATGAAAAGTTGGATAGTTCTGCGCAATATAGCAGGCTAACCCGTGAAATAAGAAACATGATTCTGACCAGAAACCGCCCCGGTATTTCAGTGGAGAAAGGATCAGCATTAAATAGTGAGATTGCATTTCTTCCCTATAAAGACAAGATTATCCGTCATATTACCTTCAAGCAGCTTAATGTTTTTGGATCCAGCATTGAAGATACAACGCTCACTGAATCAACATGGATAGAAAGGACTGGAAATAATCTGCATACAAATACAAAAAAATCACTATTACGAAATAACCTGCTTTTCAAAGAAGGTGATTTTATAGACCCTTTAAAATTAGCGGACAATGAACGTTTATTGCGTGCAGCAACTTATATAAACGATGCCAAAATCTATATTCAGGATAACAGTTTCAATCCCGATTCAGTGGATGTTATTATTGTAGTAAAGGATGTTTGGTCCAAAGCATTTGACGTAAAAGTTAATAATCTTCACGGAGGTAAGTTCTCGATTTGGGATAGAAATATTTTAGGATTAGGTCATGAAAATCAAAACAATATTTACTGGAATAGTAAAGAAAATAAAACATTAGGTTATGAAGGGCTATACAGTGTGCCAAATATCGGAGGAAGTTTCATAAAAGGCAGGGCTCAATATCTGGATAGGTTTGGAACAAAAACATATGGAATATCATTTGATAGGAATTTCTATACCCCAAACACAAAATATGCCGGAGGTCTGTCGTATTTTAAAACAAACAAGCCTGATATATTTGTGTATCCCGACACAAGCATTATATATCCTGTTGAGTTCACAAAATCTGACTTTTGGTTTGGACGATCTGTTCCATTTAATAACTCCGATTTAAATTCAAGAAAAAACTTAACATTTATTTTACGGGCAACCAACACTAATATAATAAAAAGACCGGTTCTTTCAGAATACGAGTTTTATAATTATCATAACCGCACTCTTTATTTAGCTTCATTAACCATTACGAATCAAAAGTTTTTTAAATCAAATTTGATCTACAATTTTGGCCGGACAGAAGATATACCCTTTGGATTGCAATATGGAATAACCGGTGGGTTCGAAACCAATGAATTCAAAAGCCGAAGTTTTCTTGGAACTAATTTTAGCTGGGCAAATTATAACGAAAAAATAGGTTATATTTATTTTGGTATAGGACATGAGGGCTTTATAAATGCTGAAAAAAAACTCGAACAGGGTATTATTTATTTCAAATTTAATCACTTTACACCTTTACTTAAATACAAAAAATTCAGATTTAGGCATTTTGTAAATCTCGATTTCACAAAAGGAATAAACCGGTATAAAGATGAATTTCTCACCTTGAATGAAGAATATGGTCTCAATGGATTTATAAATGATTCACTTAAAGGTAATGAGCGTTTTAATATGAAATTCGAAACTGTTTGCTTTTCACCATGGTACTTCTATGAATTCAGATTTGTATTTTTTGCTTCAGCTGAACTTAGTTTATTTGGTAAAAACAAAAATATATGGGATAACCCTTTGTATTCAGGACTAAGTTTAGGGATCAGAATAAGAAATGAAAGGCTTGTTTTTAATACTATTGAACTTCGCTTTCATGTATACCCATTTAAAGGACAATACAGCAACACACAATTAATAAGTCTCTCCGGAGAACAATATTTATCTCCACCCAATTTTATAACAAAACAACCAGGTACATCAACTTTTCGTTGAAAACCTCAAATTTTCAATTAATTTTTATTGAAACATGATTTTTTCCATCTTTTTTCGTCTAAAAAGATGATAAATGTCATTTATTTTATATTTTTAGGTCACATTTATAACATACAACTAACCCTTAAATTTATTACAATGCTTCAATGGATCAAAAACAACGATGCACTAGGTACAATGAACCGGGGACTACCCGCTGAATCAGGAATGTGTACCTTATGCCTGGCGTCATGTACCGGTAAATGTGAAACATGGCTTTCGTCATTAGTAGGAAGAAAAATGCTTTACCCAAGAAATTTCGGAGAATCAACTTGTGGCTCATGGCATCAATCTTCAGTAGGAATAGGGTATCAATCTTTACGCATCCAAGGATACGCATACGGTGCCTACGGATTGTCCAATGGATTATCAAATAATGCTGACGATTGTTTATTTACCAACGTGAACATAGAAACTTCCTTTGGTAACGACGTAATAACCAAATGTAGAATGCCCATGATGACAGGCGCTCTTGGATCTACATTTATTGCAGCTAAGTATTGGGATTCATTTGCTGTAGGGGCTGCCTTGAGCGGTATACCTATTGTTGTTGGCGAAAATGTAGTGGGTGTAGATAAAAACTCAGTTATTGAAAAAGGAAGAATTGTTTCGGCACCTGAACTTGAAAGAAGAATAAACACCTATTTCAGGTATTTCGATGGATATGGAGCAATCATTGTTCAAATGAATGTTGAAGACACACGCAATGGTGTTGCCGAATATTTGATTGATAAATATGGAGATAAAATAATTATAGAACTAAAATGGGGCCAGGGCGCTAAAGACATTGGCGGAGAAATACAGGTTGAACGTATTGAATATGCCAAATTCCTGAAAGATAGAGGCTATCTTGTAGATCCTGATCCTTACGATCCAATTGTTCAAAAAGCATATGATTCCCGGGCAATAACATCTTTTGCACGACATAGCCGCTTGGGCGGAACAAATTTAAACTCAGCCAAAGAAGTATATACTTCCTTCATGGAATCTATTGCATATTTACGCAAACTGGGTTATAAAAGGATAACTCTAAAAACAGGTGCATATGGAATGGAAGCATTAGCAATGGCAATCCGTTTTTCAACTGATGCAAAACTGGACTTGTTAACCATTGATGGTGCAGGTGGCGGAACAGGAATGAGCCCATGGAACATGATGCAACATTGGGGTATTCCTTCATTAGCTTTACATGCAAAAACATATGAATATTGTAAAATCCTAAAAGATAAAGGATACAAAGTTACTGATATTGCCCTTGCTGGTGGTTTAGCCCGTGAAGATCATATTTTTAAAGCACTCGCTCTTTGCTCTCCTTTTACCAAATTAATTTGCATGGGCCGCGCACCAATGGTGCCTGGTTTCCTTGGAGCTAACATCGAAGGTGTATTTAAACCTGAGAAGAAAGCCGAACTAAACGGACATTGGGATTCCCTTCCTGCTACAGTTGCAACCATAGGAAAATATCCTGAAGAAATTTTTGCAGGCTGGGAAGCTGTTAAAAATATAGTAGGTAAAAACGAAATGGAAAAAATTCCATATGGAGCAATTGCCATGTATGCATTTACCGATAAACTAGCTTGTGGCTTACAACAATTTATGGCAGGAGCCCGAAAGTTTGATCTCTCTCAAATTTCAAGAAACGATATTATATCTGCCAACAGGGAAAATGCTGATGTTACAGGTATTCCGTTTATGACAGATGCTCTTGATGATCAAGCCAAAGCCATATTATCCATGTAACCTGCTATTGATTATTTTTATTTACCAAAACGGGCTGGGTTTTAACTTGGCCCGCTTTTTTATTTTTCAGGTAAATTATAATTAAAGAAATTATTAAAGCTGTCATTTTTTAAAATTTTAAAATTACACATAACTAACGTCTTGCGGATGAACTACTCCGACTCCTCTCTTTTGCTTTCTTCTCCTGATACTTCTTCCGTTTTGAGTAATCAATCTCTCTGAATTTCGATTTATTCCTCGGAACTTCAGAAGTTTTCGGCATCATCAATGCTCTTCGTTGCGCTACATCCTTAGATGAACTACATGAAGACACTGGTATTATAAACATTAATGAAAGAACTATTATTATATTTTTCATAATATTTATTTTGATGACATAACGGTGTACGAACAAAGTACCTGATAAATAAAAATGTTAGATAAAAACAAAGTGTCGAATAAAACAGAGTTCAAGTTTGATGAAATAAGAGTATAAATATCAATGTCGTTAAGTTTAGGAATTGAATAATTAATCCACACTTCGACTCCGCTCAGTGTGACAATAATACCAGTTTGTCAGGCTGACCGGAGTCGAAGCCAATATTAAAACTCATTTATAAAAGTATTATATTGTTACCTTATATGACAAATAAATAATTCTTGTTCTTTTTTAGGCTCTGAAATACTTTTCAATGAAATTTATTTTAAATTTGCAGGCCTTTTTGCCCGGATGGTGGAATTGGTAGACACGCTAGTTTCAGGGACTAGTGCTCGTAAGGGTGTGCAGGTTCGAGTCCTGTTCCGGGTACAAAATTTAGAAAGAAAGTTGTAAATTGAAATTAGGATGATATATTTGCGTCCTGAAAAAAGCCCAGGTGGTGAAATTGGTAGACATACTACTTTGAGGGGGTAGCGCCGTAAAAAGCATACGAGTTCGAGTCTCGTCCTGGGCACAAAAAAGCCGGAAAATCAAACAGAGCTTCCGGCTTTTTGCATTTTAACAATTACAACATTAATCCTCTACTTCAAAAGATATTTTCGCATTAACACCAAAGGAAACAATTTTGTTGTTTTCAACCTTTCCTTTCATTTCCTGTACCCAAATAGACTTGATATTCTTAATGGTTTTTGATGCTTGCTCTACGGCTCGCCTGGTTGCATCGTCAAAACTTTGTTCTGATGTTGCAATTACTTCGATAATTTTTACAATTCTCATAATTTAATATTAAATGGTTGGACTGACATAACCTGAATAACAAATACTTTATAATCTTAATAAATAAATGGCGCCCAGGCAGTTTGCCAAACTACAAACATGTAAAATCCTAACGGCCAGATATACTTATTTAAATACAACAGGATGAATGAAATAATGTTCTGGTCATCTTCAATAATCAAATATCTGTTTGAACACGATGGTTGTAAAGTTTACCGTTTTATGGACAATTACAGGTATGTTTATTTTACTAACTGTAATAACCAGGTAATATCTCTCGACAGCGATTCAACCCAAACGACAGTGTTAAGCGTAAAAGAGAAATAGATCAATTAAGCTGCTTAATTATAAAAATTTGCTGACCTTACTTGCATGTTTGTAACACTTGTTACGAATAGTGCTGCTTTTAAAAAAATAGCATAAAGATATTTTGGTAATGTATATTTAATATATTTGAAAATACAACAACCTAAACTACCAATGAAACATTTACTAACTTTCCTGCTTTTATCAGTATTCCATATTTTATGTTTTGCCCAAACCAGCAATAACATTGGTTTTTTATTGGATAACAAAGGTCAGCGTTTTTACGATTATTATGATTTCGATTATTCGCCTGAAAAACCGATTGAAGTTAAAAAGATAGTGAAAAGGGATTATTCTCCAGGATATTATTATGACATAAATAACAGGCGAATCAAAGGTTTTATTAAAGTAGCTGGTGAACAATATATTTCAAAGATAAGCTTGAATCGAAGCAAAGAAAAATAGATCCAGAGATATGCAAAGGAATTGTCATTTGTAAAGACTCATTTGCTATAATTCCAAATACCATAACATTTTCCGATAATAATAAAATACCCGTTGAAGTAATTGATCAGATGCAGGGTCTTACATTTTACAGGTTTGATACGCCCGACAAAATAATATACATGTATAAAAGCGATACTTCTTTACGTGTTAATTCTTTTCCAGAGGGAAATAAAAAATTTGAAAAAACCGCCATTGAGCTTTTTAGTAATTTCAATTCATTAATTGATCAGATAAAATCGCGGAAATATACCTATTATGATCTGCCCTCTATAATCAAGCTTTATAAGTATAAACTATATTATGATCAAAAGAAAAGAATAAACTTTAATTCGTATTGGGATGAAATTGATGATAGCCTTTCTGCAGAGTATTACAGCGAAATAATATCCATAGAGGATTCTCTTTTCAGAATGAAATACTATTCACGGAATGGAACACCTCTATTTGAAGGTAATTATACTTCTTTTTATCCTCATAAAAAAACTGGACTTTTTATATGGTTTTATGAGAATGGAGAAGTTAGAAAAACCATTCTTTACAAAAACAATAAAACTCTGAACATTCAGATATTTCATAAGTACAGACAATTACATTACGATCTGAGCTTACGAAACGAAAACTTCATTTACAATCAGATTTACGATTCAACGGGAAACAAAATAAACTCTTCAAATTTTGGCTCCGAAATTTATTTTGATTCTGTATACATGAGAAAAGTTTATTTTTTATATAATAACAACTTGCTAAAAAATGCATATTATCTGGATACCTTAAACAGAAAAATATTTCTGATTGCTGATGTCAATTCAACACCTCAGGGAATAAAAATTAAACCGGAAGCTTATCCGGTAAAATCGTTGATTAATTTTGAACATGGCACAGTATTGGTGAAATGCATAATTAATCCATCAGGATTTTTATCAGATTGCAAAATTGTAAAAGGTTTAAGTAAAGAAATTGATGAATTAGTATTAGAAACTTTTAATAAGGCGCGAACTGAAAAGTTGTTTTCACAAGCCAGGAATAAAGAAAAAAATGTTTTTCAGGAAATTGTTATACCTGTTAACTTCAACCTGGAAGGATTTTCGAATTACAGAACTAACTATTATTACAATAATTTCGATTTTATGTTTCAACAAAAAATGGTTCAAAATCAACAAATACAAATGAACAATGCAATTCGCAATGCAGGATTTAAATAAGGATCTATTTTCTTTGGTAGGAACAGGCTAGAACATGTTGAAGTGAGTCAGAGAAAACTTAGCTTTTATCCGATCTGTTTGAAAACTCCTGAAATATTTCATCTGCATCATTTTCAATATTCAACAGATTAAGTGTAAAAACTAAATTAACAATCTCCTTCACTTCTTACCCGTACTACTTTCGGCTAATTTCTGTATCTTGCAGTTTGTTAAAACTTAACCGATGTTTCAATTGTATATTACGCTGGGTTATTTTATCCCTGCGGTTTATATTTATTTCAGAGTACGTAATTTATTCATAAATAAAGGATACCGGGCTTGGTATACGTTTATCTATCTTTTAATAGTCGCGATCGCTCCAATAGCGAGGTTTACACATGTTGAATTGGCTGGAATAAGGCAGATAATAATACTGGCATCCGGTTACCTGATCCCATTGTTTTTATATATCTTTCTGGCAGTACTATTGTACGATTTTTTTCTGCTAATCAATTTTTTCTTTAAACTACTTTCAAAAGAAAAGAGGAATAATTTCAAATACAGGTTATACACTCTTTCTTCCATCATTATTTTATCGATATTGGTGGTTGTGGGTGGAGCCATCAACATAAATACCATACAAATTTCGGAATACCGGATCGAAGTTCCACGAAGAAATTCTAATATTGAGAACTTACGGGTAGCTTTTGTCGCCGATTTCCATATTGATAGGAACACTAAGCTGAAATATGTTAATCAATATGTTCGAAAGATTAAAGAAATAAACCCGGATATTTTGCTTTATGGTGGCGATTTTGTAGAAGGCAGAGCTGATCAGAATATTAATCCGGCAATAATCAATGCCCTGAAGAGTATCGGAACAAAATACGGGGCGTATGGCATTAATGGAAATCATGAATATTACGGATCGGCCAATCCCGGCAGCTTTTATGTGAAAACAGGTGCAGTATTGATTCGTGATGAAATGATAAAAATTGAACAATCTTTTTATCTGGCAGGAAGAGTGGATGACATGGTGGAAGATAGAAAAACTGTAAACGAAATCGTGGGAAACACAAGCGACCTGCCGGTATTGCTGCTGGACCACCGTCCCACTCAATTGCAGGAAGCAAGTCGCACCCCGGCTAATGTTCAGTTTTCGGGACATACTCACAATGGACAAATGTTTCCGCTCAACTTTTTTCTGAAAAGAATGTATGAACTCAGTTGGGGATACAAAAAGATAAAGAATACTCACTTTTTCGTTACCAGCGGATTACGTTTATGGGGTCCCCCTGTAAAAACAGCAGGAAAATCGGAGATCATGTTGGTAGATATAGAATTTAAAAACCGTTAAAATTTTTAATACCATAAAAATCTTACTTCTATCTTAATCCCTCCGTCGTATCTATCTTAGCAGGCTGCTGTCTGCATTTAAATAATTTGTTAACAGTAAAGGTTTTTAATGCAACCAGGCAAGAGCCTGCCATGATATAGCCAACTTAGGCACAGCCAAAGCCGAATAGGAAAATGGTAGCAGATGCTACCATAAATAATCCGACGAATGTTACGCCGAACGCCCGATCAATCTTTACTGCAAACTACGGAGAACAAATAAACTTACTTATATCATTTCGTTATTGCGCCGGAATGGACATACATTTCTATTGGCCATTGTGGTCCGGCTTAAATTATATGATTTCAACTTTTTACAACGGGGTTAAAACCCGTGGCTACCAATATGACGCTCCTCTGGAGCTTAAAAAACAGGTTTCATTCGCAATTTGCTCAATTGCATTGAGAAATCCTTGGTTCTACAAATCATTAGAGGTAAATTTATTCATTAACTTCATATAATAAGTCGAACTTGACGTTATATTAAGAATTGTTCATCCGATTTTAACCTTTTGTTAGCATAAGTTAAATCATCAAAAACTATATTTGTATAAAAGAGCTTAAACGATATTAAGCATTTTTTTTGTTTAAAATAAGATGCTATGGAATTATACATTATTGCAGTTTTTGTTATATCATATATCCTCATCGTTCTTGAACACCCTTTAAAAATTAATAAAACAGGTCCTGCATTAATTGGAGGTGTTATAACATGGGCTATTATAGCACATTCATCTCCTGATATTCTTCACACGAATGAAGAATTGCTTTCACATCTGGGAGAAATAGCAGAAATACTTTTGTTTTTAATGGGAGCAATGGCAATAGTCGAATTAATAGATGCTCACGAAGGTTTTGAAGTTATTGTAAAGAAAATAAAGACACGTAATCCTGTTAGATTACTTTGGATTGTATCACTGTTAGCCTTTTTTCTATCGGCCCTTCTCGATAATTTAACTACTACCATTGTTATGATTACGCTGTTGCGGAAGCTTGTCCCTGACCAAAAAATCAGGCTATATTTTACCGGTCTGGTAATTATTGCTGCAAATGCAGGAGGAGCCTGGTCGCCAATAGGAGATATAACTACTACAATGTTATGGATTGGAGGCCAGATTTCGGCAACCAAAGTTATTTCAGCTTTATTTATTCCCAGTTTGGTATGCCTGCTGATTCCTTTATTATACTCAACTTTCAAAATACGTAAAATGGCTTTTCAACCTCATTTTATTAAAGCTCAAGAACATCAGGGATCGTCAATATATGAGAGAAATTTTATTTTTTTCCTCGGAATCAGTTTGCTTGCAATGGTTCCCGTGTTTAAAACATTAACCCATTTACCTCCGTTTATGGGGATGCTACTTGGGCTCGGCATTTTTTGGATTGTAATAGAAGTAATACACAGAAATAAACATGAAAATGTTAGAAACAACTTTACTGTTGCCTATGCTATAAAAAAAATAGATTTACCCAGTATATTGTTTTTTGCCGGAATTCTGATGAGTATTGCAGCTTTACAAGTAACCGGGGTTTTGGTTGCTTTGGCGGGTTATATTCAACAAGCCCTTCCGGGAGATTATTTGATGAATATTAGCATCGGACTTTTTTCGGCAATCATCGACAATGTTCCCCTGGTAGCTGCCGCACAGGGAATGTTCGATTTATCAACTTTCCCGACCGATCATAGCCTCTGGATTTTTATGGCTTACTGCACCGGAACAGGAGGCAGTGCATTAATTATTGGTTCTGCTGCCGGCGTTGCTGCTATGGGTATGGAAAAAATAAACTTTATCTGGTACGTAAAGCATATTTCATTACTTGCCTTGTTGGGATACTTTGGTGGGGCGCTGGTGTATATTTTAATATAGTACTCCCGATTGCTATAGGGAGTAAGTTATTGAAGTTATTGAAGTTAGAAATATTTCGGGTTTCGGGTTTTTGCTTACTTCATACTTTATACTTGTTACTTGTTTTTAATGTTAATGTAAGGTTTTTTCAAATAAACAAAACTTACTGATATAATGTTATATATCCTTAACTTAAAATGTAATGAAATCAATGCAAGATATATATCCTCAGCAAAAAACTAAAGAATCTTCTAAAACTGATTCATTCTTTCACTTCCTGGACAACTTTAAAACTAAAATAAAACAGGTTTTTAATGTTTCCGAAAACGAAGATTCAATAAGTGTTCAACGTGGACTACCAGCTTCCGCAATGAACAAAATTATGTTGTGCAATCCATTATCGGTAAGCATACCTGAACAATATGGCGGACGAGGAGGTCATGTTCACGAGACATTGGCCATGCTATCAGCAGCATCTTATGAATCACTCGGACTTTCATTAACATTGGGAATAAACAGCTCCTTATTTCTTCAGCCGGTAGCCAAGTACGGACAAGAAAGTGTAAAAGCGCCCATTTTTAAACGATTCCTGAATAACAAGAACATGGGAGGCCTGATGATCACCGAGCCGAACCATGGCAGTGATGCACTAAATATGCAAACATATTATGTGAAGCAGAATGAACATTATCATATCAAAGGGACAAAACATTGGGGCGGATTAACAGGATTGGCAGATTATTGGCTTATCACAGCCCGCCAACGCATGCCCGATGGCAATTTGAAACGCGATATTGACTTTTTCATTTGTGATGTAAACGGTGCCAATCAAAACATTGAAGTGGAAGAGTATTTTGAAAATCTCGGCTTGTATATGATTCCTTATGGAAGGAATCGAATTGATTTAACCGTACCAGGTTCACAGCGGCTTCAACCAAATACTACCGGAATTCACATGATGATTGACATGATACATCGCAGCCGTATATATTTTCCCGGAATTGGACTTGGATTTATAAAACGGATGCTGGATGAAGCCATATTACATGCACAAAATCGGAAAGTTGGCGGAAAAAACCTTTTAAATTACGATCAGGTGCAACAGCGTCTTAGCCGTCTTCAGTCGAGTTACACTATATGTTCGGCTTTTTGCAGCAGAAGCAGCGAAATTGCAGATATAAAAAATGATTTGGTGCGCTATGATTTAGAAGCAAATATAATTAAAAGTGTCACTTCCGATCTGATGCATGAAGCATCGCAATCTCTTTTGCAGCTCACAGGAGCAGAAGGATATAAACTTAACCATATTGCGGGACGATCGGTTGTAGATAGCCGCCCGTTTCAAATTTTTGAAGGTTCAAATGATATACTTTATGCTCAAATTTCAGAAGCATTCCTTAAATTAATGAGAATTGCGAAAGAGAGTAATTTTCTTAGATTTCTAGATAATTATAATCTAACAGCCAGGGCAACAGAATATCTCAAAGAACAGTTGAACTTCGATATTTATGTGCAAATGTCACAGCGCAAACTGGTGGAATTAGGAAATGTGATCAGCCGCATTGTTTCGATGAATTATGTGATTAAGTTGAGTGGCAAAGGTTTCAGGAACGATTTGATCAGCGGGGCCCTCACCACACTTAAACAAGAAATTACAGCAACCATAAGCACTTATGCATTTAAAAATACATCCCTGGTTGTCGAAAACTATGAAGAAAACGGTTCCTGGTTAAACCTCAATAAGTATTAAAATGAATATTTACCGAACGACAATAAATTGATAATTCCCCTGAATTCTTAAAAAATAAAATTTAATGCTATTTTATAATTGAAATATCAATTAATTAGCTGTACATTTACACCATACATTAAAAACACATTATGAATAACGGTACAGTAAAATTTTTTAATGATTCAAAAGGATTTGGATTCATTAAAGACGCAGCATCAGGAACAGAATATTTTGTTCATGTTTCAGGTTTAAAAGATGAAATCAGAGAAAATGATGAAGTTACTTTTGATCTTGAAGATGGTAGAAAAGGATTAAATGCTTGTAATGTTAGACTAGTTTAGTCTATTTATCATATAACATTTAAAATTTTGAGTCCCGCAAATAGCGGGACTTTTTTTTTGCATAAATCCCAAACCATATGTAATCAATCTTCATGAACTGCTTCAGTTATTGTTTGTTTATTTATATTTACATGAAATAATAATGATCATTCATTAACTTAAAACTTAATCACATGAAATTTAATATCGGAGATATAGTTCAGCTAAAATCAGGTGGCCCACAAATGACTGTGCAGAGAATAATAGGCTCTGATTCTAATTTTATGATCAAGGCTGCTGACGAATTTTTAAAAACCCAGGGATTTGCCGAAGGTGACGTTGTTTGTCAATGGTTTAACGATAACAAACTAGAGTCGGGAACATTCAAGCAAGACAGTTTAAAAACTACTATTTAAGCCTTTTTCATGAAAAATATTTTTCTTATGGGGATGCTGGCGATATTCGCCTGTGCTTCTGCTCAGGAATTTGTCCCGGTGAATAAAAATGCTTCTACTGAGGCTAAAAAGCTATTGAAATACCTTTACAGCAACAAAGGAAAGAAAACCATTGCGGGTCAGCATAATTACAATCACTCCTTGAATCAGTACAGCGACACCGTTAAATCCATTACAGGGCTTTATTCTGCCATATGGGGTTCCGATTTCATCTTAAGTGGAACCAAAAGCATGGGTCCTGAAATTGTTAAAGAAGCTATTAAAAAAAACAGCGAAGGCTATATTGTTACTTTGATGTGGCATTCAGGCAGACCAACCGATAATCCGCCTTATGGATGGAAAGAAAGTATCCAGGGGGAAGTAACCGATAAGGAATGGAAAGAAATAACCACACCTGGTACCCAACTTTATAAAAGATGGGAAGCACAGGTAGATGAAATTGCAGGTTATCTGAAACAGCTTAGGGATGCAAATGTTCCGGTTTTGTGGCGGCCATATCACGAAATGAACGGAGTATGGTTCTGGTGGGGAGATAAAAAAGGCCCAGATGGTTATCAGAAACTTTTTAAAATGATGTTCGACAGGTTTGTGAATTATCATAAAATCAATAACCTTCTTTGGGTTTGGAATGCCAATGCGCCAAGGGATATTCCATTCGATGAAGCATTCCCCTACCAGGATTATTATCCGGGCGCCGAATATGTAGATGTTTTGGCTACCGATGTTTATAATTTCGATTATGAAACCAAAGATTATAACGAATTGCTCGGGTTAGCCAAAGGGAAACTGATTACCATTGGTGAATGTGGCGAATTGCCAAAAGCCGAAATACTTCAGGTACAATCTCAATGGGCATGGTTCATGGTTTGGGCCAACTGGATTAAAACAGATAATACTCCTCAGCGAGTAAAGGAAATTTATAACCATCCACAGGTATTAACTCATGATAAGGTAAAATATTAGAATTGAAAGAAAACCAAACATACAAACAATTAAGGACTGCTATCAATTAAATACATTCGTGCTCTTTCTTTTAACGGTGGTACATATTTGGCTGCGCAATACAAGGATTACGTAACATTCATTAAAAGTATTTCGTACTTCGACTTCGCAACTTATGTCAGATTTTTGCTAACCTTTGTAAAAAGATTTTTAATTCAGCATAGGCTGCTATATTTGCCCTTGTGAGATTATTTCAAATGTATTTTCCTCCCATTACTCCATCCAGAAAACCGATTTTAATGTAAGCAGAATTATATCTTTGCTTACAATAATAATTATCCTGAACATATGACCAGTACAGAATCAAAAACTAACCGGCATACAATCCTTTTTATAATTTGCATGGCTACAATGCTGATGCCATTTATGGGATCGGCAATGAACCTTGCCCTTCCTCTGATTGCCAATGAATTTTCCCTTAACGCAATTTCACTAAGCTGGATAGTTTCAATATTTCTTTTAAGTTCCGCTATATTACCTGTACCATTCAGCAAACTTGCCGACAGAGTAGGAAGAAAAAAGATCTTTGTAATTGGAATCCTGGTGTTTTTGATATCCACCTTATTGTGCGGCTTTGCTAATTCCGGAAATACATTAATTATTGGCAGATTATTCCAGGGGATAGGTGCATCGATGATGTTTGCTACAAATATGGCTATTCTGACAACTGTTTTTCCACCCAACGAACGTGGAAAAGCATTAGGCATCAATACAGCAGTTGTTTATATATCCTTATCATCAGGGCCATTCATTGGTGGAATACTTACACATTATCTTGGCTGGAGAAGTATTTTTTTTGTAACAGGTATGGTTGGGGTTCTTGTTCTCATTGGGCTTATTGTTCTTATAAAAGACGAATGGAAAGAACCGGATCAGAAATCGTTTGACTGGATTGGTGCAATACTTTACGGAATTGGCTTAAGTTCTCTCATGTTTGGCTTTTCAAATTTACCTGCTTTAAAAAGTTTTTTTTTGATAATTCTAGGTATAGTCATGTTAGTGGCCTTTGTACTGTATGAAAAAAAGATACCTTTTCCTGTGATGCATGTCCGGTTGTTCTGGGAAAATAAGGTATTCGGTTTTGCCAGCTCAGCTTCCCTGATAAATTATGCAGCTACCTATGCCATTTCTTTTCTTTTAAGTTTGTACCTGCAATATATAAAAGGATTTAATACACAAAATGCAGGTTTTATCCTTATAATTCAACCAGTAGTTATGGCAATAATATCGCCATTGGCGGGAAGATGGTCTGATAAAATCGATGCCCGTTTTCTGGCAACTGCCGGAATGGCAATTATTGTTATAGGCTTATTGCTGATGTTATTACTGGATTCGTCAACTTCAATAACCTTGATTGTAATTATATCGGTTTTTATGGGTATAGGTTTCGGGCTTTTTTCATCACCGAATATCAATGTAATAATGGGCTCGATTGAAAAAAAGCATTTAGGAATGGCATCGGCCACAACAAATACAATGAGGCTTGCCGGTCAGGCAATGAGTATGGGGATTACCATGATGGTTCTCTCCATGGTGGTTGGCAAAGTTAAGATTACTACAGATGTACTTCCGCAGTTTATGTCGGCATTGCATACAATATTTATTATCATGGCCATACTTTGTTGTTTGGCAGTGTATACTTCGTGGAATGGATCACAAATCACAAAAAAATCATAAAATTCCAATTAGCATTAATAATTTATTCCAATATCAGAAAAACTTAAATTACTTACGACAACATCAAAGTCTCACTGATAAAGAAAACGTAATTTATTTGAATTATAAGTAATAAAAAAAGCGGCTTTCAGCCGCTTTTTTTATTATTTTACTAACAGCTAAAGCTATTAGTCTATAGTCTCAAAATTACTTTCCAGCTTTAATTGCAGCTTGCGCAGCAGCTAAACGGGCAATAGGTATACGGAAAGGAGAGCAACTTACATAAGTTAAACCTGCTTTGAAGCAGAATTCAACTGAGGCAGGATCACCGCCCTGTTCGCCGCAAATACCAACTTTAAGGTCTTTGCGTACGCCACGTCCTTTAGTAACAGCCATTTCAATTAACTGGCCAACACCTTCCTGGTCAATAGTCTGGAAAGGATCAGCAGCTAATATTTTGTTGTCAAGATATTCATTCATGAATCCACCTGTATCGTCACGGCTGAAACCAAATGTCATCTGGGTTAAGTCGTTGGTTCCAAATGAAAAGAATTCGGCAGTTTTAGCCATTTTGTTAGCTAATAAACAAGCGCGTGGTATTTCAATCATGGTACCATATTTATAGTCAATTGATTTAACACCAGCTGCAGCACAAACTTCAGCATAAACCTTATCTGCGATTTTTTTTGTGAAATCAATTTCAGAAACATCGCTGGTTACAGGAACCATAATTTCAGGATGAGGTTGTTTACCTTCCTTGATTAATTCAACAGTAGCTTCGAAAATAGCCCGAATCTGCATTTCCGATACTTCCGGATAGGTAATACCCAAACGAACACCACGGTGGCCCATCATTGGGTTGCTTTCGTGTAATGCATCACCACGTTTTGCAACAGCTTCAGGAGAAATACCCAATGCTTTTGCCAATTCAGCCTGTTTTTCTTTGCTTACAGGAACAAATTCGTGCAAAGGTGGATCGAGTAAACGGAAAGTAACCGGAAAGGTATCCATTGCCAATAAAGTAGCTTTAATATCTTTCTTCACAAATGATGATAATTCTTTCAAAGCTTTCACTCTCTCATCTTTACCATCACTTAAGATCATCTTGCGTAACAGGAAAAGTGGTTGTTCAGAACCTTCTCCATAGAACATATGTTCGGTACGGAAAAGACCGATACCTTCGGCTCCATAGCTGCGGGCAATCTCTGCATCCTGAGGAGTTTCGGCATTTGTGCGAACACCCATGGTGCGGAATTTGTCAACGATGGTCATGAAAGCTTTGAAACGAGGATTTTCAGAAGCATCCATTAATTTCAGAGCACCCAGGTAAACATTTCCTTTGGTACCATTCATGGTAACCAAATCACCTTCTTTTAATACTACATCAGTACCTGCAATTTTACAGGTTTTACCAGCTACATTCACATGTAATCCACCAGCACCTACGATACAGCATTTACCCCAACCACGGGCTACAAGAGCAGCGTGCGAAGTCATACCACCGCGGGCGGTTAAGATGCCTTCAGCAGCACGCATCCCTTCAACGTCTTCAGGGTTGGTTTCTTCGCGAAGAAGAATTACCTTTTCGCCTTTACGATGCCATGCAACTGCGTCTTCAGCAGTAAATACTATTTTACCTACAGCAGCACCAGGACCGGCAGGCAAACCTTTTACCAATACTGATACTTTCTTTTCTTCAGCAGGGTCGCAGATTGGGTGAAGTAACTCATCCAGCTGAGCAGGCTCAACGCGGGTAACAGCTTTCTTTTCGTCGATCAGACCTTCAGCAAGCATGTCCATAGCCATGTTCAATGCAGCGGTACCGGTACGTTTACCAGCACGGCACTGTAACATGTATAATTTACCTTCCTGAATAGTGAACTCGATATCAAGCATGTCTTTGTATGCTTTTTCAAGATTTAAACGAATATCATCTAATTCTTTGTATAGAGCAGGATAACCTTCTTGCATACTGTGAAGATGTCTATTCTGATCATTTTTAGTGTCGTCATTCAATGGACTAGGAGTACGGATACCGGCAACAACGTCTTCACCTTGTGCATTTACCAACCATTCGCCATAGAATTTATTTTCTCCTGTTGCAGGGTTACGTGTAAAAGCAACACCGGTAGCAGAAGTGTCGCCCATGTTACCAAATACCATGGCCTGTACGTTTACAGCAGTTCCCCACTCATCAGGAATACCTTCGATACGACGGTAAGAAATAGCTTTTTTACCATTCCAGCTTTTGAAAACAGCTTTGATACCACCTTCAACTTGCTCCCTTGCATCATCAGGAAATTCTTTTCCTAATACTTCTTTAACTTTTTTCTTAAATTCGTCGGAGAGGAATTTTAATTCGTCAGCCGTAATATCAGTATCCGATTTGTATCCTTTGCTATGTTTAAATGCGTCGAGCATTTCGTCCAAAACTTTACGTATACCTTTACCATCTTTTGCTTCAATGCCTTCTGCTTTTTCCATTACCACATCGGCATACATCATAATTAAACGACGGTAAGAATCCCAAACGAAACGAGGGTTATTTGTTTTTTTGATAAAACCTGGAATTGTTGCAGAACTAAGTCCAACATTCAAAACGGTATCCATCATACCTGGCATTGAACTGCGAGCGCCTGAACGGCAAGATACTAGTAATGCATTTTCAGGATCACCATATTTCATTCCCATTACGGCTTCTACCTTCTTCATATTTTCCCAAACTTCAGGCATTAATTCAGCAGGCAACTGACAGTCGTTAGCATAATATTCAGTACATACATCTGTAGTTACTGTAAAGCCAGCAGGAACAGGTAAACCCAATAAACACATTTCAGCGAGGTTGGCACCTTTACCACCCAGCAAATTTTTCATATCTGCTCTTCCATCAGCGTTTTTAGCACCAAAAAAATAGACTCGTTTAACTTTTGACATTTTACTTCTTTTTAATTGTTTGTATTTCAATAATATATGGTTATTATAAAAAAAATTAAGTTACAAAATTACTGATTTTTTTCATTGTATTACTTTAAAGTTTGTAATTAATTCCAATAAATCATCTGGGTAACCCTTATATTTATATTAATATCAATTAGTAAGGGTATATAATTAATTTATAAACATTGTAGAATTAAGCTATTTTCCTCTGGGATGAAATTGAAGGATCGCTTCCCGCAGATATTCTCTATCGATATGGGTGTAAATTTCGGTAGTAAGAATTGACTCATGCCCTAACATTTCCTGAACTGCCCTTAGGTCGGCCCCTCCCTCTATTAGGTGTGTCGCAAACGAATGTCTGAAAGTATGAGGACTTATTGTTTTGTGGATTCCTGCTAATTTTGCCAATTGCTTTACGATAGTAAAAACCATAACCCGCGACAATGATTTACCTCGTCTGTTTAAAAATATAAAATCGGCATAAGGCTTTTTAATATCAATATGATTTCGGTATTTTTCTTCATAAAACTTAATTTCTTTAATGGCTTTGGGGCTTATTGGAATAAGTCTTTCTTTATTGCCTTTCCCCACAATTCTTATAAAAGCTTCTTCAAAGAATGTTTCGGAATATTTAAGATTGATAAGCTCTGATACCCGCAAACCACAACTGTACATAGTTTCAATCATCGCTTTATTCCTGTGGCCTTCTGGTTTGCTCAGATCAATTGCAGCTTCAATCTGGTCTATTTCCATTAAAGTCAGAACATCGGGAAGCTTTCGTCCTATTTTTGGAAATTCGAGCAATTCAGTAGGATCATCTTCAATTTTATCTTCAATCTGTAGATATCTGAAAAAAGAACGGATTCCAGAAATAGTTCTGGCTTGTGTGCGGGCGCTGAGATTTTCGGTTGAAATATGTAATAGAAAACTTTCAAGCACCTTCATATCAATTTTATCAGGTGACAATAACAATCCTTTTTCCTGCAAAAAACTGCAGAATTTTTCCAGATCGGCGGTGTAAGCTGAAATAGTATTGACAGAAACTGCTTTTTCAAGTTTTAGAAAAATAATAAATTCCTTTATTTCTTCATTCCAATCCATCTTTTTAGTGTTAATAAACCTAAATTAGGCCAAAAGCAAAGTAAAATAATTATAAATTTGTAACAAAACTAAAGCAAGTGTACCTGATTAAATTATTTTTATCAATAATTCTCTTTGTAAACTCATTTATGCACCCTGTGCATGTTTCCGTATTGAATGTTGAATACTCGTCGAAAGAAAAAGCAGCAACCATTTCTGTAAAAGCATTTCCCGATGATTTAGAGCTCGCATTTATGCACAATTATAATATAATGCTTAATCTTGGAAAGGATAATATCAACCCTGAATGGGAAAAATATGTGAATATCTATTTCAAAAAAATGTTTTCGTTTCAGATAAATAACAAAACCAATATTCCACTTGTTTTTAAAAGTTATGAAATTAAAGATGATGCTATTTTTTTGTATTTTTCTGCTCCTGTTAAAGGAAAAATAAATTCGATACAAATTAATAACAGATTTCTGTTAGATGTATTTGAAAACCAGAACAATCTTCTAATTATAAGCTTCGATGGAAATGAAAAAGGTTATAATTTAAACTCCAAAAACTACAAAATAGATTTTAAGTTATAGGGAATGTATGTAACACTGAATCATTATTATTGAAATAATCTGTAAAGGTGAAACTTCGTCAAATGAATGTTTTCATTCGTTTTAAAAAAAGGAATTATGAAAAGATTAATACTTGCAATTTGTTTCTTAATCATAGTTGTAACACTTAAGGCTACCCATAATCGAGCCGGTGAAATAACATACCGTCAAATTTCAGATTACGAATTCGAATTCACCATTACAACCTTTACCTATACACAAAGTATTGTTGAACTAAATGGTGGAAGGGTAGCATTGGAAGTACGATGGGGTGATAATTCAATTTCAGTTGCACCCCGTCGGGAAAGAATTGAATTACCTGATCAATATTACAAAAACACTTATATCATACGGCATACTTTCCCTGGCCCCGGAACATACAATATAGTAATGGAGGATCCTAACCGTAATGCTGGTGTGGTAAATATTCCCAATTCAGTTAATGTTGTTTTCTCAGTTAAAACAACTATGGTTATAAATTCCTCTTTAGGAACCAACAATACACCGGTTTTACTAAATTATCCAATTGACAAGGCCGCTTTACGTCATCCGTTTATCCACAATCCTGGTGCATTTGATATTGACGGGGATAGCATTTCATATAAACTAACCGTTTGCACAGCGGAAGATGGAGTACCAATTGTAAATTATAGTTTTCCTAAGTCTTCCGATACATTATACGTAGATCCAATTACCGGCGATTTGGTTTGGGATTCCCCTGTAGAATTAGGAATATTTAATATTGCCATGAATATTGAGGAATGGAGAAATGGCCGAAAAATTAATAATATAATCCGCGATATGCAGGTAGAGGTTTATGATTCAAAAAACAACCCTCCTGTTAATGCTCCTTTAAAAGAAATATGTGTTCTGGCAGGTGATTCAATTAATTTAACTATCACAAGTACTGATCCTGATAACGATTTGGTCACACTTTCAGCAAGCGGAGGCCCATTTGAGCTAAAAACATCTTCGGCAACATTTAAACCGGTAATCACAGGAAAAGCTACTGTAAGCTCAACTTTCAGATGGTTAACAACATGCGACCATGTGCGTAAACAGCCTTACACAGTAGTGATTAAATCAGAAGACAACAACCCGGAACTGAAATTGGTTGATATTGACAATTTCAATATCAGGGTTATGGCTCCTGCTCCCAAAAACCTGTCAGCAATACCAAGTTATAATACAATCAGTTTAAAATGGGACAAATCTATTTGTTCCAAAGTATCAGCTTATGAAATCTATCGCAGTACATCTTCCATTTCCAATGTAACCGATAGCTGTGTAGGTGGAATAAGGCCCGGATCGGGTTATGAACTTGTTGGTACAGTTAAAGGTATAGACAATGTCAATTTTGTCGATAATAACCGGGGAGTTGGTTTAAATCTCGGGGTTAATTATTGTTATAGAATTGTTGCTTTATTTCCCGATGGCGCTAAAAGTTATCCTTCTGATGAAACTTGTACCACTTTAATTCCCGGAAGCCCATCATTATTACATGCAAGTGTTACCAATGTTAATGCTACAGCAGGACAAATATATATTTCGTGGGCAAAACCGTTAAATCTGGATACTATCCCGGCTCTTGGTCCATATGAATACATCATTTCAAGGAGTAATAATTTTGAAGGAACAAATTTTGTTCAAATAAAAACCTATCAGTCAAATGATCTGCTGGATACTTTTTTAATCGATCAGAATATAAATACAGAAGTTTACCCCTATTTATATAAAGTTGAATTATTTAATAATGCTCTTGGCAACCGTTTTCAAATTGGTAATGCTGAGGTGGCTTCTACTATGTATCCTGACTTAACTCCCGGAGATAACAACGTGCTTATTAAATTTGCAAGAAATGTCCCCTGGTTAAATAATGAATATACCATTTTTAGGAAAAATAAGGTAACACAAGTTTTGGATTCCATTGGAACCACGAATGCCGAAGAATATATTGATAATAATTTGCCAAATAACCAGGAAGTTTGCTATCGGGTAAGAAGCAGAGGATTCAGAGTACTAAATGGCATCAGGTATTCGAATACAAACTGGTCTCATATTACCTGCACAACACCAGTTGATACCACCCCTCCCTGTGCACCTGAACTTAATGTTAATTCAATTTGCGACAGCTCAGTAAACATTGTGACATGGAATAATCCAAATCATTCATGTGCAAACGATGTGGTTTCTTATAAGTTGTTCTTTAAAAACTCTCTGAATTCTGAATTACAGTTATTAGCAGAAATTAATAATGCAAACGACACCGTTTACAGGCATATATCAAAAGAAAGCCTGGCTGGTTGCTATCAAATTGTTGCAATTGATAGTTTTGCTAATGAGAGCAATCCATCCACACTCATATGTATTGACAAGTGTATAGGATATGATTTGCCAAATGTATTTAGTCCCAATGGAGATGAGCAAAATGATATTTTAAGATCATATAATCCAAATAGTTACGTTAAGAAAGTAGAAATGAAAATATTTAATCGTTGGGGAAAATTGGTATATAAAACTGAAGATCCTGACATTAACTGGGATGGTAGGGATATAAATTCCAAAAAATTTGTACCCACCGGAATATATTATTATTTATGCGATATATATGAACCTAGATTGACTGGCATTGAAGTACGGACACTAACAGGGTTTATACATCTCTATTATGGAACTGATGCAAAGCCTCCTATTGAATAATCATAAAAAAATGACATGAAAAAATATATATTTTTCTCCTTAATTTTTACGGTTTTAGCCTTAAACAATGCAAATTCTCAGGTAGCAGACAAGTATCTTATAAAAGCAGGTATTCTGGCTAATGTAAATTCGTATGAAGAAGCTTCAACAGCTATTAACCAGACTTCGGCAACGGATAACAAAAAATATAATAAAATAGCCGGGGATGTTTATTATGGTTTAAAAGATTATCAAAAAGCACTGGAGTTCTATAATAACTCCGAGAAAAATGAAAGTGGATCAAGTTTATTGGAGATAGCACGTTGTTATGCCATGATAGGTAATAGCTCCAAATCGGTAGAAAACTTAAAAAAATATTTCAGCTCAAAAAACAAGCTGCCAATCAGTAAGATTGTTAATGATGCAGCTTTTACAAAATACAAAAACGATGCTGAGTGGCTATCATTATGGCAAAATGTTGATTATTCAGAAGTTGAAAAAGTCATTAACCAGGTAAATTCGGCTTCAGAAATGGATTACAATGAATATTTCAGCAAAATTCTGGACGATGCGTTGGCTAAATATCCGAACAATCCTGAACTCATTTATAAACAATCAAAATATCTGGAAAGTAAGAATCTATTGGACGCTTCTCTAAAATCGATTAATCGTGCTTTAGAACTGAAGTCAACAAATGATTTGTTTCATTTTCAAAAATCAAATGTACTTACTAAAAAGCAAAACTATAAAGAAGCATTAACCTCAATTAACAATGCTTTAGCCCGCAACCCTTTTAAGCTGGAGTATTACCTTCTGCGGATTGAAATTAACAGAATTCTTGGCAATAATAACAAAGTAAGTGAGGATGTCAGTTTTATTGATTTCTGTGCCCCTGAGAGTGTTGAAGTGAGATTAGCTAAAACAAAAATTGAATATGAAAAAGGGAATTATTTAACTGCCCTGAAAGAAATAAGTGCTTTAATCCAAAATGATCAATCTAAAGTGGAATATTATATTTTGAGGGGAAATATAGGTTTAAAATCTAAAAAGCTTAAAAATGCAGATGAAGATTTCGGAATGGCATTGGATTTAAACCCATTGAATGCTGAAGCAAATCTAGGTAAAGCATTGGCAAAATACCAAATGGAAGATAAAAAATCGGCTTGCTATTATTGGCAAAAAGCATCGAATGAGGGCAATCGCGAAGCCAAAGAGCTATTAAATAAGTATTGTGGAAATTAAATGCTGCATCTGTAAAGGAAGAAATAGAATTCACAAAAAAAAGCTGCCTTTAGTGGGCAGCTTTTTTTAAACTTTTATATTATTATCTGCGTTCGTATCCGCCTCTGTTTCCACCGCTATTTCTGCTACCACCACCATAATCATTTCTGAAGGGCTTTCTTTCTTCTTTCGGACGAGCCTCAGAAACCGAAAGTTCTCTATTATTAAGCATATAACCGGTTAGGTTCGATATTGCTTCTTTTGCTTCAGCATCATTCGGCATTTCAACAAATGCAAAACCTTTACTTCTGCCAGTAAGCTTGTCTGTAATAACCTTAACAGACTTTACTTCACCATACTCTGAAAATAAATCCGTTAGTTGTTCCTCTTTAACTTTGAAATCAACGTTACCTAAATAAATGTTCATGATTATTTGATTAAAATTATATATATATACAAATGTAAAGAATTAATATAAATAGGTATATAATAATCCCTTATTATTTTAAATTAAATAAGTTTTTTGACATACGGTTTTTTATGACTGATGTACTGTAATCAATGTAAAGCCAAAATCGCATAATCTGGTTTTTGCGCATCCATAAGGGCTTTTCAGCCATTGAATTAAAACGCTTAAAATTAATCTGGACATCTGATTCAAGTCCTGAAAAGCCGCAAACCGGTAGGCTAACGTTCTGCCAATCGTAAAAATTGATTCAATTAAAAAACAATTATTATTCAAATGCCTGCCTTTTTCTTCTGATAATTTAACTTATAACATTGAGGTTGAAAGTATGTTTCTTGCTCTATTTTTATTAATTCCTTGATAACAATTCTTTCATTTTCATTAATGATTCAACAAAATAATAATCGGCATAGGTTAATGGAACATCAACCTCCGAATTTGCAGGTTTATGGCCAACACTGTGTTTTAAGATAAATCCACCGTTTGTTCCAGGTTCCGCTCGGTAATCACGAGAGGAGAGTTTTACTAATTGCTGTTGTGCCACTTTCAGATATTCATCAGATTTTTGTTCATCAACAAATTGACTTAAATCAATCAATGCTGAACAGATTATAGCTGCAGCAGAAGCATCCCTTGGTTCATTGGGAATTGAGGGAGCATTGAAATCCCAATATGGAATTTTATCGACAGGTAAATTTGGATGGTTCAGAATGAAATTGGCGATACCTTCGGCTTGGTCAAGATATTTTTTAATTTTTGTTTCACGATACATCATTGTGTAACCATATAAAGCCCAAGCCTGCCCCCTAGCCCATGCACTTTCATCAGCAGCACCCTGGGCTGTTTGCCGGTTTAAAACATTTCCGTTCGTAGTATCATAATTTACAACATGGTATGAACTAAAATCTTCCCTGAAATGGTTTTTAATTGTAGTGTTTGCATGAGTTGTTGCAACATTGTAAAAACTTGAATCGCCAGTAGCCTTAAAAGCCCATAAAAGAAATTCAAGGTTCATCATATTATCAATGATCACCGGATATTGCCACTTTTCGTTTGAGCCCCAGGACTGAATACAACCTACGTTAGGATTAAACCTTGTGACGAGGGAACGTGCCCCGGTAATCATAATTCTTTTATAGGAAGTGTCGTTTGTTAATCGAAACCCATTTCCAAAACTACAATAAAGCATAAATCCCAAATCGTGAGTACCAGTATTAAATTGCTCTTTTTCAACTCTTTTTGTGAAATTTTTGGCAGCTCTTAAAAATGTAGTATCCATGGTATTTTCATAAAGGTACCACAGTGTTCCCGGCACAAAGCCGCTAGTCCACCAATTAGATTTTGCCATTATTAAATTTCCGTTTTTATCAATACTTCTCGGAAGGTCAGAACTATCTTTTATATTATCAATTAATTTAAGATATTGGCCAGAAGCGAATTCAAGCTGTTCATTTATAATATCCTGTAATGAAGCTTCCTTTTTCTTACATGAGAAAAATATAATTAACATAAGAAAACAAGCTAAGAACCATTTCATATTTTTCATTTTGTAGTACTTTTATAAAGTGAAAGCTAAATTTAAAAAATTCCCCAAATAAAACAATTAACCTTTTTTAATTATGACATATTTAGCAGCCTCAACAAGGTACGACAAAATGATCTATAACAGATGCGGTCGCAGTGGAATAAGACTTCCGGCCATTTCGCTTGGTTTATGGCACAATTTCGGTGGAACTGATATTTATGAAAATTATAGGAAAATCCTATGGAGAGCGTTTGACTCTGGTATAACCCACTTCGATTTAGCCAATAATTATGGCCCGCCTCCAGGTTCAGCCGAAGAAAACTTTGGAAGTATATTGCATAAGGATTTCAAAAGCTACCGGGATGAGTTGATTATCTCTACCAAGGCAGGTTACCTTATGTGGCCCGGGCCATACGGTGAGTGGGGATCTAAAAAATACCTTATCTCGAGCCTGGACCAAAGTCTGCAACGAATGAAACTGGATTATGTAGATATTTTTTATTCTCATCGTCCTGATCCTGACACACCTTTGGAAGAAACAATGGGAGCTCTTAATCACATAGTTCGCCAGGGCAAAGCTTTGTATGTTGGACTTTCGAATTATACAGCCGATCAAACAAAGAAAGCTGTAAAAATTTTAAAAGATTTAGGTACACCTTGCCTTATTCATCAGCCACGTTACTCCATGTTTGACCGTTGGGTTGAAGATGGTTTATTGGATGTTCTTGAAGATAATGGTATCGGATGCATACCTTTTTCACCTTTAGCCCAGGGAATGCTTACAAACCGATATCTTAAGGGAATACCCGAAGGATCCAGAGCTAGTAAAGGAGTATTTTTAAAGCCTGAAATGATTACACCGGAAAGAATAAAACAAATAAACGATTTAAACAATATAGCCAAAACCCGGAATCAGACACTGGCAGAAATGGCACTTGCCTGGTTGTTGAAAGATAAACGCATCACAACTGTATTAGTTGGAGCCAGCAGCGTTGAACAATTGGATGACAACTTAAAATGTCTTGAAAATATTCAGTTTTCACAGGATGAGTTAAAAAGAATAAACACGATTCTGGGATAATAAAGCACTACTGTCCGGTAAATTAATTAAGGTTAAGATTTCTCACTTCGTTCGAAATGACAATCAGCATTTTGGGTTTTTAGGTGTCTTGGGAGGCGGCAAAGCCGCCTCCCAAGACACCTTTGCACCATAGTATAAAAGCTGGTCATTCAGAGCCTGCCTAGAAGCAGACAGGCGAAGCGAAGAACTTAGCGAAGCGGTCTCACCGAAGGTAATCTGATTTTTTTTATCGGACAAACCATTAAAAAATATAAAAAATTACCGGTAATCTGGCTCACAAACCAATGTTTACCGGTAAAAAAAATATGGATCCCATTAAACTAATTGCATCCATCATCGTTACCAAACTTATTAATACATATTTTATGTCTATTCAGATAGAAGGTAAAGATTTAAATAAGTTCATAATGGTGGGCGACCGTATATTGATAAAGCCCCGAAGCCCGCTTGAAAGAACAAAAACCGGATTGTTTTTACCGCCGGGAGTCCAAGAAAATGAAAAAATACAAAGTGGCTATGTTGTAAAGGTCGGACCCGGGTTTCCTATTCCGGCAGTAATTGATGACAATGAAACCTGGAAAAAGAATGAACAGGTAAAATATATTCCTTTACAACCCAAAGAGGGCGATTTAGCTGTTTATTTACAAAATAACAGCTTCGAAATTCAATTTAATGAAGAACGGTATATTGTAGTTTCACAAGTTGCTATTCTATTTTTAATTAGGGATGAAAACCTTTTTCAATAATTAAATATGGAAAAAAGGCATGTTATTATAACCGGCGGAGCACAGGGAATTGGCAAACAATCTGCCATGAGCTTCCTTGAAAATGGTTTTGATGTTACAATTACAGATAATGATAATGAAGCAGGTGAAGAAACTTTTGCTCAATTAAAGTCTTTGGGAAAGATTCAGTTTGTATTTTCTGATATATCGAAAGAACCGGATGTTATAGCAGTTGTGGAAAAAGCGATTAATTTTGCCGGCAGAATAGATGTATTGATCAATAATGCTGCGATTTCAGCTAATAAACCCATACAGGAATTAACACTCGAAGAATGGAATAAAGTATTGGGTGTGAATGTTACCGGTGCTTTTCTTTTTTCGAAGCATGCTTCACCATATTTGAAAAAAAGTAAAGGTTCTATCATTAATCTTTGTTCTACAAGGGCATTTATGTCGGAGGCGAATACTGAAGCCTATACAGCTTCTAAAGGAGCTGTATATTCATTAACACATGCTTTAGCTATAAGTTTGGGTCCTAACATAAAGGTAAATAGTATCAGTCCGGGCTGGATTGAAGTATCTGATTTAAAGAAAAAAAGTAATCGCAAAGAAATAACGCTATCCGAAGCTGATCATTCTCAGCATCCTGCTGGTCGGGTGGGAAATGCAAAAGATATTGCCCGGCTATTGCTCTTCCTTGCAAATCAGGAAAACAGCTTTATAACCGGGCAAAATTTTATGATTGACGGAGGAATGACCCGTAAAATGATTTATGTTTAGCTTGTCGATCCAAAAACCTTTGTTAATATATTTCCTACAGTGGTAGTAACCCATTTCCAGGGATCTCGGCGTATTTTCATTTCTTCTTCACCTACTTTTAAGAATAATCCATCCAGAGCTTTTTTGGTAGCATATTCTCCAAGATTCGTATTTACCTGTGGCTTTAAATTAAACACAGCATACAAATTATATGCAGTTGTAAGATTTGTCCACGCTTCGTTAGTTGAAATGCCAGCCAGTTCCTTATCGAGCGATTGATTAATAGGAACAGAAAATGCATCGGTAAGCTGATTGAAAGTGGTGTTTTTTAAATAACCTGTTGCAGCAGTTGAATCAAATGATGCCGACTTCTTTTTACTTGAGGGATTAACTCCATTCAAAATCGTTAAGGCATCACTGATACTTAAATTACGAATCGAATTCTTAAAAATCGGAGCTGCCGATTTGGCTGCATCTTCAGCCGATCTGTTGATTCTTAGTATAACACTTTCAAGTAATTGATCACCTAAGGGCACACTTTTAATATTTTGAATAATGATTTCAGCTTCCGGTGGCAATAATATTTTTAGTGCAGCATTTTTATAAAAGCCATCTACTGCAGATGTTTTAAATACAGATGAATCAGTACCAACTTCAAGTGCTGTTTTTAAACCTTCTGCAATTTCAGAGTCAGATAGTCCTAAATCTTCCACTAAATCGCAACTACTATTCAATATCAAAACCGATGCAGCCAATACAATAAACTTTCTCATAGCAAAAAAATTAAATAATCTTTTATTACGAAAAATGTAATCGAGGGTTATCCATACAAACAAAAAAGGGGCCATATAGCCCCTAATAAATTTTCAATCTATGTTATTTCTAACCTTTAAAACCAAACATTATTGCAACACAGCCACTTATTAATTCTGTTTCAGGCTTTGAAGCAGAACTTACAGGAACTTTTACCACAATTTTAAGCTGTTGGCTTGATTCGAGTTTAAAATCCCAAATTTTAACCATCCCGTGTTCACGATTGTTATAAAGAACTTTTTTGTTGGCGTCAATTATTTTAAATTCTACGTTAGGAAAAGCTTCGCTTCCACAAATAGCTATCCTGTATTGCTGGCCTTCATAGAAGGTCTTATACAGTTCTGCCTCTTCCCCTTCTGTTAATATTGCCGCATGATAATTACCATCGTGTATATATGGAATTAGTTCAAGTTTACAAATTTTCTTGGCAAAACCTTTACATTGACCTTCTGCCGAAAAATTTACGGTTATTATTAATAGAAATAAAGCTACAACCGGTAAGATTTTCTTCATGACTAGAAATTATTAGAGCGTATAATTTGTTCTTATGTTTTTAATTTTATTGCGCAATTCAACAATCATTTCTTCAGTAACATTTGAAGAAGATGTTGATTTTAAAGTTGTAACCTTTGTTTTTTCATCAACTTCAGGTTCTATTTTAGACGATTTAATGATAATTTTATCATAGGTTATTTTTAAATCGTTCATTTCTGAGATAATTCCTGAAACATCTTCGTTATTCTTATTGCTCTCAAGAAGTTTCATTACCATGTCAAGCGAAAGTTTTTGATCAACAATACGATCGACAATTTTAGAACCTTCAATTGGTTTATCATTTACAAGCTGGGTTGCTATATAAAGACCTTCGATCCAGCCTCCGACCATCACAAGAGATGATAAAGCCTGACGGTCATTTTCTTTTAAAAATGAAGTGGACGACATAAAAGTTTCAGAAATAATATCCAAAATCACATCCCTGTTATTGATATTTTCTTCTAAGCGGTCAATGGTACTTTTATCAATGGCATCCAAAATACCCAAACCATCGGCCATTTTTTTAGCAGCTTCCATATAAGTTATGGTAATCTGCGCCTGATCGAATAAACTTGCATAACTTAAGTCAGTACTGTAAATTCCTAAGTTTAATGCGAGATTTTTGTTGGTAGTATACTTTGTAGTATTATTTACCGGATTCAACAGATGTTCGTCAAATGTTGCTCCCGAAGATTTTATAAGCATTGCCGATTCTAATGGAGATGGCAGAGAATAAAAAATCTGTTTTGCAGTGCCAATATCCTCAAAAATATCCTGTTCCATATCAATTGAATCGATTGCCAATTCACTTGAATTACGTTTATTGCCTTGATTACAGGAAATTAAGGAAGATAGACAAAAAATAATTGATAAGGAAGATACTTGATAAAGGTATTTTTTTATAAACATAACCTTTTGTATTAGATAATAAGTTTGGTTTTGTTTTGTTTGTTGTTCGTAAAGTTAATATATTTTTTTTAAATACAAAATCGGGAATCAATTTGTATACGTAGTAAAGCAACCAAATTTCAAGAAAAATACTTTTTATTATTTATTTGGTATTACTATTGTTCGGTAAACTAATAAAGGTTAAGATTTCTCACTTCGTTCGAAATGACAATCAGTATTTTGGTTTTAGGGGGCTTGGTGGGCTGAAAAGCCGCCCGCCAAGCCCCTTCATAGGATTAATAAAAGCATGTCATGCAGAGCGAAGCGAAGAACTTAGCGAAGCGGTCTCACCGAAGGTAATCTAACTTTTTATCGGACAACCATGATTAGATATTTAAAAAAAAATAAAATAAAAAATATTAAAAGGAATTTATCAATTGAATAGGAACTAATCTAAAAATGATTTTTCCTAAAATAAAACTTTAAAAGAACTTTCGTTTTCTGAATATTAATACCCCCAATGTAGTGAAAGCCACCGTCATGAGTAAAATAATAAAAAATGCATAAGGATTATTTTCCATATAATTTGGAACATTCATTCCATATATACTGGCGACAAGTGTAGGTATCATTAAAATAATGGTGATAGAAGTGAGTTGTTTCATCACAACATTCAAGTTATTAGATACCACTGATGCAAAAGCATCCATCATACCGCTTTGAATGTCACTGTAAATATTGGACATTTCAATAGCTTGTTTATTTTCTGTGATCACATCTTCCAGCAAGTCTTCGTCAATTTCTTCGAGATTAACCAGTTTTGAACGCTGCAATTTATAAAGAAGCAATTCATTCGATTTTAATGAAGTAACAAAATAAACCAAACATTTCTCCATTTTAAGAAGGTTATGCAGCTCCTTATTTCGCGACGACTTCAATAAATCTTGTTCAATTTGGTTAGTCATTCTGTTTATATCCTTTAGATATTTCAAAAATGAAGTTGCCGAAGAGAAAAATAATTGCAAAACAAAATTTGCTTTATCTGTAAATTTAATATTACGGTATTTAGGATTGAATAAAAGTTCTCTTACTATTTCATTATCATTATTGCATATAGTAACAATAAGATTATGAGAGATTAAAACACCCAATGGTACTGTATAAAACGGTAAACCTGAAGTTTGACTGTGAACCGGAATTCTAAGGATAATCATAAGCCAACGTCCTTCCACTTCGCTTCTTGATCTTTCGTCGACATCGAGAATATCAGTAATAAATTCAGCCGGAACCCTGTAAAAATTTATTAATCTTTCTATTTCTTCCTGAGAAGGGTTAATCACATTAATCCATGTATTTCTTTCGAAACGGCTTACCTGTACTAGTCCGTTATCTTGTTTCCAGATTGAAATCATTTTCTAAATTTTAAAAAGTTGATGCTTAAGAGTAAATAAAAACATGGAACGGAGTTGTATATAACAACTCCAGCATCAACTTCGGTATTTATATCTGATACTGAACAACAAGGTTCTTCTTTTGAAATAGAAGGTTGAAATTTTAGAGAAGATCAATTTATTCATGAGTATCCTTGTTTTACCCCGGACACTCGGTTAAAAATTAAACGGTGGGCCGGTTTCTGTTAATTAATAAATGATTAAGATCCGCAGGGCCTTCGTCCATATATTTTTAATATTAATTTTCGCTGCAAATATAATCACAATTTTATAAGTTAGATTCTTATGCAAAAAAAAAGGTATCCAAAATTGAATACCTCCTTCTATATTATTTAAGGCCTGAGCCAAAAGTGTTATCAGTCTATTATTTCTTTTCGTAACATTCGCACCAACGAGGTAACCTCCGAGAGTTGTTTGTAAGTTTTATCCATATTGTTTTCATCAACTACAAATGTATTAAACGACTTTTTAAGTTTATTCAGATGTTCCAGGTAAGGTGCTACATTTTTATCATTTTTATATTTGCTTAAAAGATCGATCAGATTTTGTAAAGATTCCTTTTGATCTGATATTCTTTCAAGTAATTCAATGTCTTTCTCTTTTTTATTCACCATATTGGTGGCTATATAAAGGGCTTCAGTCCAGCCTCCCAGTATCACCAGAGCTGCTGAACTTTCGCGTTCACTATCTTTTAAATACGTTTCAGTGGCTGAATATAATTCGTTGGCAATTTTTACCAATGAATCTTTATTAGAAACGTTTTGTTCAATTCTCTTAACTGACAGGTAAAATTTTTCACCAGGAATTCCAAGTTCAGTTGCTAACTTGTGCATGGCTTTTAAATAGTTACCAGCATAATCAATTTGTTCAAAAGCCCTGGAATAACTTAGGTCTACTGCATAAACTCCAAGATTAATAGCTTTATCACCGCTAATTTCATATTGATTTGCATTATCGTACGGATTTAGCAAATCTTTATTAAAGGAAGCACCAATACTTTTAAATAAAGTATTCATCTCAACAGATAAATACATATTATAAAAAATCTGAATTCCTCCATCATCAATTGCTGCAGCATCATTAATCGATAATGAATCTTTCTGGTCTTCATTTTCAGTATTAGTTTGTTTCGGCGATTTGCAGGAAAAGAAAACAATCAAACTACAAATCAAGGTAGACAGAAAAATATTTTTTATCATAATGTAATTGTGTAAATAACGATCTAAATGTAAAAAAAAATTTATTACCCTACAAATAAGCTTATCTTATTTTACTAAACCCGAAATGGCTTTGAAGCGTTCGTTCCCTGCATGTCTACATAATTCAAATAAAATTGATTCTGCTGTGGTGATAATTGCACCATCGCTGCGCATCCTTTGTAAAGCATTTTCCTTATCCGAAAGTTTCCTTGACGAAACACAATCTTCGACAACTACAGGAATATATTCCTGTTCTAAAAGGTCCTCCACAGTTTGCAATATGCACACATGTGCTTCAATACCAGCAATGATAACAAATTTCTTCCGCATCCATTTAATCTGATCATTAAACAAGGGTTCATCAACACAACTAAAAGAGATTTTTTCAATTGAATTGAATCCATGAAATAAATTTTTAATTGGGTCAACAGTATATCCCAGCCCCCGGGTATATTGCTCTGTCACTAAAATTTGGATATCCAAAAACTGAAGTCCCTGAATAAGTACAGAAAGTCTTTTCAGAAGATTTTCATTTTCATGCATATGAGGAAATAGTTTATCCTGAACATCTATGATAACACCAAAAGATTCATCGGCTTGTATTCTCATTTTATTCAATTTTTAAGGTAGTAATTTTTGGCATAGTCTGATGATATATAATTATCGTAGCTTAAACATACCTCTGTGGCAAAATCGATTCCGCATTTTACAATTTCTTTCCACTTTAAAGTGGAAATTGAAAAAATATTCCTGAGCGTAACATCATTTTTTAAAAGACCAAAAGCCACTCCTGCATTAAAATTATCACCGGCACCAACAGTACTAACAGTTTCAATTTGTTTAGCAGCTATTTGAATAATTTGATTTTCAAAAACTAAAGTAGCTCCATCTTTACCTGCAGTGTATATTAAAATCTTACGTTTATCAGATATATATTCAAACGCTTCAAGAGCAGAATTGGCTCCGAAAATTAATTTAAAATCTTCATCCGATCCTTTAATTATATCTGCAATTTGAATGTTTTCTTTTATATATGGAAGTAGTTCATCAAGCTCATTCAGGTGAGGTTTTCTGAAATTTGGATCATAAATAACCAAAGCCCCACTCTCTCTAGCATTTGTAAGAATTTTTAATAAATCAGGGCGAATTTCAGGAGCAATGCCAAAAAATGAGCCGAACATCAATATATCGCCTTGAGAGATATCTGGCATTTCAATACTTAAACGATCTTTCGGATATGATTTATAGAAACTATAAGCAGCATTTTGGTTTTTATCGAGGAAAGCTAAAGCCAGAGCTGATTTACCTTCACTGTAGCGATTTATAAATTTTGTATTCACTCCGTTTGCAACAAGAAAATCATCAATCAAATCGCCAACCTGATCAGTTCCATATTCACTGATAAAATAAACGGATTCATTTAATCTTCCCAGTGTCACAGCTACATTTAACATTGATCCGCCGGGTTTAGCTGAAACAGGAATATTATTCTTAAACATTATATCCAGAACAGTTTCGCCAATAGCAAAGACTCTCCTCATAGATTACTTATTGAGATAATTTTCAATTGAACGCATGAACACCGGCATTTGACAAACTTTTAAAACATGCCTGAGATAATTCTATCCTGACGATTATTCCTTTGAACTGTCATATTTTATTTTGTTGCATTACGTGATTTTTCACCTAAATATCCTCCATGATGCCTTTTGGCATATTCGATATGAGAAAAATTAATACGTTTCATCAGCGATACAACAAGTACATCTCCAATTACTGTCATTACCGTTGTCGAAGTTGTAGGTGTTAAACCTAAAGGACAAACTTCGGCAGGCCCGCCAGTATGAAGACAAACATCGGCAATTTTAGCAAGATCGCTGTTTAGGTTACCGGTAATAACAATTTTAGGGATATTTTGGTAAAGCCTTTTAGATAATTCAACCAGTTCCAAAATCTCTCTTGTTCGGCCTGAATTAGAAATAATTAAAAGAACATCATTTTCCTGCAATACGCCTAAATCGCCATGCTGGGCATCAGCAGGATGCAAAAAAACAGCCGGGGTGCCGGTTGAACTAAAAGTAGTAGCCATATTAATTGCAATTTGACCTGCTTTGCCCATTCCTGAAGCTATCAATTTGCCTTTTAATCCGTGAACTCTTTCATAAATTATATCAATGGCTTTCTGATATGAATCGTTGATTGGTATATTAAGAATAGCCTGAGCTTCTGATTTAACAATAGCTGATATTTCTTCTTTCATAAATATAAATAATATGTACTCTGTTTTAATAAGCTCAAAAGTAAGTACATTTTCAATGGTTGCAAAAATTTCTTTCACTTAGGATTATTAATTGCTTAATAATACAGTAATTAATGTCGGTAAGTTTAGGAATTGAATTATTAATATACACTTCAACTCCGCTCAGTGCGACACTAATACCAGTTCGTCAGGCTGAGCGGAGTCGAAGCCTGCTTCTTAACTAAACAATATAGATATAGTAATAAAAGTTATCTTTGGACTATAAGCGAATCTTATGAAAGCAATGAAACTCACAGGAATAAATCAAATGAAATTATTTGATGTTCCTATACCAGAAATAGAACACGATACCGATGTTTTAATCAAAATGACCCATATAGGGGTGTGCGGTTCAGACATACATTATTATTCCCACGGAAGAATTGGAAACCAAATTGTGGATTATCCATTTACTGTCGGCCACGAAGGAGCAGGAATTATTGAAAAAGCAGGATCAAAAGTAAACCGTGTAAAACCTGGCGACCGAATAGCAATCGACCCTGCCATGCCTTGCGAAAATTGTGACCAATGCCTAGCGGGACGTCCACACACATGCCGCAGATTAAAATTTCTGGGGTGTCCGGGCCAGGCAGAAGGTTGCCTTTCAGAATATATTGTAATGCCACAAAACAGTTGCTTCCCATTGTCCGATAATACTTCCCTGATTGAAGCATCATTATCGGAACCCCTTTCTATTGGTTATTATGGGATGAAACTATCAGGAATAAATGCAGGAGTAAATATTGGCATTTTGGGAGCTGGCCCTATAGGTTTAAGTGTTCTGGAATCGGCAAAATCCAGCAATTGTGGCAACATTTACATAACCGACAGGTTAGAATACCGTCTGCAATTTGCCAAAAATAAAGGAGCCAGCTGGACGGGAAATCCAGACAAAGATGATGTAATTACAAAAATAAATGAACTTCAACCAGATTTACTTGATGTTGTATTCGAATGTTGCGGCAAACAGGAAGCTATAAACGAGGCTATTTCTATATTAAAGCCCGGAGGGAAGCTAATGATTATCGGAATTCCGGAAAATAGCAGGTATAGTTTTGATGTGGACAATATGCGACATAAAGAAATCTGCATTCAAAATGTAAGAAGACAAAACGGTGTTGTTGAGCAATGCCTGGAATTGATTAATAATAGCACCATTAATATCAACGATTGGGTTACTCACCATTTCTCTTTAAGCCAAACCAAAGAAGCTTTCGATATGGTAGCAAACTACCACGATGGAGTAATTAAAGCCATGATAGAAATTTAAATATCTCCCAAAACAAGGAGAGGATCGATATCACCACATTTAAAATGTCCTAAGGGACAAACTTTGTAGCCATGTAATCCACATGGTTTACACGATAGACCTGGAATAGCTTCCACAACTCTGGAATTATTATGAACAGAGCCAAAGCCAAATTTGGGGGTTGTAGAACAAAATACAGCGGTAACGGGAGCTTCCATAGACGATGCTATATGAAGTGGAGCTGAATCGTTTACATAATTCATGATGGCTGATTTCATAAAAGCAGCGGACTGTAAAAAAGTAAGTTTTCCAGCCATATTGTTTACATTTTCTCTTTCACTACAGTTTTGAAGAATTGATTCGCACGCTTCAAAATCTGCATTTCCTCCCAACAGATAAATAGAATAGCCTTTTGGAACGTTCCTGATTAATTGCTCCCAGTATTTTGCAGGGTATTGTTTTGTTGACCAAACAGAGGTAGGAGAAATTGTTATATAAGTACCAGATGGCACCTGATTAAAATCTTGTTTTGAGGGATATAATTTAGGGAAATGTCTTTCCTGATTTTTTACTATTCCTGACAAGAGCAATAAATTCCTGTCAATTTCGTGCAATTGACCATTTGAAGCATCGATGACATGCGGAAAACGCTGATTATACAGAAAAGATAAAGGATTTTTGCTGAAACCGATTTTGGTTTTACCTCCGGAGAGACTGGTAAAGAAACCAGTTGAAAAAAACCGTTGAAGATTAATTACATAATCGTACTTTTCTTTTCTTATTTCCTTTAAAAGCGAAAACAAGTTTGAAATTTTTCCTTCTTTTTTATTCCAGATAAATAACTTTCTTAAACGTGGATGATTTTCAAACAAACCTTCATTTCCTTTTCGCAATAAAAAATCGATCTGGCAACCCGGAAAATTATTATATAACGATTCAATCACAGGAGTTGAGAGCACTACGTCGCCAATAAAAGCAGTTTGTATGATAAGAAATTTAGCCATTTAAAGTTTATAGAAAAAACGCAAATCTATAATTCTTATTCGATATATATATGAATAAAGATAAGCTTCTGCCAATAATTTAAACGGTTAAAACGATTTTGCCGGTTGTATGGCCACTTTCGATTAGTTCATGAGCTTTGACAACTTCTTCCAAGGGAAATTTATGATCAACATGAACTTTAACTTTCCCCTCTCCTATCCATTGTGTAAACTGGTTTAACTGTTTCACATTAGGTTCCACAAATACGTAGTGAAACAATACTTTATGTTTTTCGGCCAATTCCTCATTTACCTGTCCAAGAATTGAAACCAGCCGACCGCCATGTTTAACAAACTGATAAGCCTGTTCAAGGGTTTCTTTGCCCACACAATCGAAAACCAGGTCAAATTTATCAGGAAACCGCTGTTCAATTTCAGTTTTCAAATCAACGCTGGTATAATCTATAAAATCGTCAGCGCCTAAAGAGATTGCATATGCGACATTTTTTTTACTAGCAACGGCTACAACTGAGGCACCAACAGCTTTTGCAATCTGAATAGCAAATGACCCAACTCCACCTGTTGCCCCTAAAATTAAAACTCTTTCGTTCACCATCAGCTTGCCTTTTTGTAGAATCGATTGAAATGCAGTTAATCCGGCAAGTGGTAAAGCTGCTGCTTCTTCAAATGAAAGCGATTTGGGTTTATAAGCTAGAAAACTTTCAGGAAGTGTAATATATTCAGCATACGTTCCATTTTTAAGTAATTTCCGGCGCGCATAAGCAAAAACCTCTTCTCCCGGATCGAATCGACTTGCTCCAAACCCGTTTTTTTCGACAATTCCTGCAACATCCCAACCTAAAATAATTGGCAATTCAAGAGGCATACGTCCCTTATACAATCCTGAACGAATTTTGTAATCAACAGGATTTACGCCAGCAGCCTTAATCCGAACAAGAACTTCTCCTTCATCGGGTTCAGGTTTTGGTACGTCGGCAATTTCAAGTTTACTTCTATCGCCAAAATCACGAATTAAAACAGCTTTCATTGTTTTGAGAATTTATGATAATAATTTTATCCACAATTGCTAAATTTAAAAGGAAGTTTTCAACTTATTACATACCTATACAAACAACAGTTAAATTTGTTGAAGGATGTAGTTTGTTCCACACGTGATATAAATATTAAAATTGATTTATGAAGAAGATTTACCTTTTCTTGTTAGGCAGTATTATTTTTTTGAATTTAAGGGCACAAGTGAATGTTAATCCCTTTATCAAAGACATGAAATGGGGAATTGATTTCCAGATACACATGACTTTAAGCAATGATTCGTCGTTTTCCCTGAATGTAAAAGACTTGTTTCATACAAATAGTAAATCAGATAGTACTTCTTCTGAATTTGTATATTATCCGGTAATGTTGGCTAGTGAATTTGTTGATCAGTTAAATTATAATAAAATCCCAATTGATAAGCAGGAAGGAAGTAATACAAATTCCAACCGGCCTTTATCTCTTTGGGGTTCATTACATTCTTCTTTAGGAGGTGGGTGGATTCACTTTCTGAATTGCATGTTGTACTCTCTTGAAACTAAATATTTAGATCCAACGGCACCACTGATGGTCCGTCCCAAGACTAACTGGAAACCTAAACCAGTCACTAAATCTTATTTACGTACAAAAAAATGGCAATTCTATATTCCATACGAACAGAAAAATGCAAAGAAAGAATATAAAAAGAAGCTAAAAGAAGGTCAACTCACCGATCTTCAGCATATACCCCAGGAGTGGGTCGAATTATTTCTTCAAACGTCCCAGAAGGAGTACAATGAAATGAAAGTAAAAGGAGATTTAAAATCCATCTCGAAAATCGATCTTGTTAAAATACTTTTAGGTTCCAATTATCTGGGAAATGCTCAGATCAGTTATATTCAAACGATGGTGCAAAAAGCAATATTGCAGTATTCGTTCAACAGGTTACCAAGTATTATAGTATTTGACGATATTCAGGTAGCAGTGGCCATGGCCCTCGATGAAAAAGGATATCGGATGGAGAAAATTGTTTACCGTAATGTTGATGAATTAACCCCCGAAAGTAGATATAACAAAGAATTGCAGGTTGTTAATACCATTAGGAGCATAAACATGCTTAACCAAAAATTATTCGAGCAAAAATTAAAAAAGTATTATCAGTAAATTATGAGAATTAAATTTCTAAATTCAATTTATTTGATATTTTCCTCATTTCCAATGATTTATAAATAATGGAATTTTATTGTTTTTTTTATAACAATAGAATTCCATTTCTTCCTGTTTTAATTAAGAAAAGATTAATTTTGCGGTTTCTTATAAAAAACGGTATTAATTATTATTAGATCCAATCGGATTAACTTTTTAAAAATATTAAAAATGGCATTACGTTTTATATCAGCCGAAGAAGCGGCTTCTTATGTTAAACATGGGGATAATGTTGGATTTAGTGGCTTTACACCAGCCGGTTCTCCAAAAGCGGTTCCGACAGCAATAGGTGAAAGAGCGATAGCAGAACACGAAAAAGGAAATAAATTCAAAATTGGAATGTTTACCGGTGCTTCAACCGGCGATTCTTTAGACGGAGCTTTGGCAAGGGCAAATTGCATTGCTTTCAGGACTCCATACCAATCGAATAACGATTTAAAAGCATTGTTAAACGCTGGAGATACAAAATATTTCGATATGCACCTTTCCCAAATTGCTCAGGAATTAAGATATGGCTTTTTGGGTAAAATAGATGTTGCCATTATTGAAGCCTGCGACATTAACGATAGAGGTGAGATTGTCCCAACTACCGGTGTTGGTATTTCCCCAACCATTGCAAGGTTAGCCGACAAAATTATAATTGAACTAAACCATAAGCATCCAAAAAGCCTTCGGGGTGTTCACGATCTTTACGAACCTATGGATCCACCTCATCGTCAGGCTATTCCAATATTTAGTGTTGAAGATCGTTGTGGTACAGAATTTATTAAAGTTGATCCTTCCAAAATTATCGGGATCGTTGAAACCAATCGTCCTGACGAAGTTGGAGGTTTTTCTCCAGTTGACGCCGTTACCGCCAAAATTGGAGAGAATGTAGCTAATTTTCTTGCTGGTCAAATAAAATGCGGTATTGTTCCAAAAAATTTTTTACCCATCCAGTCGGGTGTAGGAAATATTGCAAATGCAGTTTTGTATTCTTTAGGTGAAAATCCTGATATCCCTGCATTTAAAATGTATACTGAAGTAATCCAGGATTCTGTAATCCAACTGATGAAAGAAGGAAAAGTAACATTTGCCAGCGGCTGTTCATTGACAATAAGCCCTTCCATGCTCGAGGAGGTATATGGGAATTTCGAATTCTTCAGAAGTAAATTCATTTTGCGTCCACAGGAATTATCCAATAATCCTGAAGTAGTTCGGAGATTAGGATTGATTACCATAAATACTGCCATTGAAGTTGATATTTTTGGAAATGTGAACAGCACGCATGTATTAGGAAAACACATGATGAATGGCCTCGGAGGCTCAGGCGATTTCACCCGGAACAGTTTCTTTTCCATTTTCACTTGTCCATCGATTGCCAAAGGTGGAAAAATCAGCGCTATTGTTCCTATGGTAAGCCATGTTGATCATAGCGAACACTCTGTAAAGGTGGTTATTACCGAACAGGGTATTGCCGATTTACGCGGAAAGTCACCTATCCAACGTGCCAAAACCATTATCGAAAATTGTGTTCATCCTGACTATAAGGAATTACTTTGGGATTATATTAAGCTCGAAGGAAAAGTTCATACACCACAATCTTTAGCTGCTTGCTTTGGAATGCATGTTCAATTTGCAAAATCAGGAGATATGCGCCAAACTAATTGGGGTGTACATATATAAAATTATAAAATTTTTAAGGAAGAAGCATCGTTCGGTTGAGCGGTGCTTTTTTTGTATATAAAACATAGAAAACCGATTTTATAAACATCGAGTGCTTTCATCAAATAAAACTTATTAATCAACAAAATCAGAATTGGCCTTGTTACGCTCCAGAAAAATTTAATGACAGAAATTAAATTTAGTCTTTTAATTTTCGAAAAAGCCTTTAAAAGATTTACATGCATTTGTAAAACATTGTTATCATTCAATTCATTTTCAATAATGCATAAATTTTTTATACCTGCTTTCGTTTTTAAAAGAAAATTTTCATTTGTTTCCAGTCCTGCGTGTAAAACGGGATTATCAATATGAACGATTGGTATTTCATTTTGATAAAGGTCCATGGCAAAAAAAGTATCCTCATGTCCATATTCCCTTAGTTTTTCATAAAATGAAAATTTGAGAAGAATTTCTTTATTAACTAAGAAATTATTTGAATTAAAATATCGTGTTGGAAATATATTGCGCACTGAAACCGGCTGTACTTCCCTTTTTATGCCATATTTCCAATGAAGAAGATATTTTCGTTCAGGCGGTTTGGCCTGGTAAATTCGCCCTCCGTAAACCACAACTTTTTTATCCAGATAAGGAAGATAATTGTTTAAAAAATTATTGGATATAATTTCAGAATCACAATCGAGAAATAATAAATTGGAATAAATTGCTTCCCTGCCAAGAAAATTTCGAATAGCAGACCTGCCAATATTTTTTTTTAATTCAATAAACCTATATCCATAAACACCAGCAATTTTTTTATTTTCATCATTTATATTTTTTCCTGAGCAGTCATCTACTATAATGATTTCTAAAGGAATATTAAGTTTTTCTACAAGTAAATTTAACCCGATTAATAATCCTTCAATTTTATAATTATAAACTGGAATACAAATAGATAGCATGAATGATAGGTATTTAAGTAAATTACTATAAATATGTAACTTTTTCTTTGAGTAAACATCTTAAATGAAAATATCTTTTTAAAAAAATAGTTTGCGGCATGGTATTTGTTTTACATAGGGTATAAAGTACGATAAGGATATTATAAATATACATAAAGTCATAGTCTCATAGTAGTAGTTTAGTTAGTAATTAGTAGTAGTAGTTAGTTTGTAGTTAGTTAGTTCTGTGTTAGGAGTGTCATCATACGATGGCACTTTCTTTTTTTTATACCTTTCTCTCCATAAGATTATTACTCCACCTTTATTATATTTGAACTCTTTTTAAAATTTTCAGCAAATATGATAGAATTCGGAAACATAATTCATAACGCCACTTGCGACGCCATCAAAACTTTATATGACGCTGACATTAACAATGATTTAATTCAAATCCAGGAAACCAGGCAGGAGTTTGAAGGAGATTTTACTATAGTAGTATTTCCGTTTCTGAAGATATCTAAAAAAAATCCTGAAGTTACCGGAACTGAAATTGGAAATTACCTGGTTCAGAATTGTGAAATAATTGAGAAATTCAATATTATAAAAGGATTTTTGAATCTCTCCATTAAGAAGGAACATTGGCTTAATTTTTTGAATTCCCTTTCCACAATTGAATCCTTTGGTACACAACCATCCAAAAGTTCAGGAACAAAATTCATGGTTGAATATTCTTCACCCAATACTAATAAACCACTACATCTTGGACATGTCCGAAATAATTTACTTGGTTATGCGCTTTCGAATTTATTAGAAGCCAACGGACATGAGGTTATAAAAGTAAATCTTATTAACGATAGGGGCATTCATATTTGTAAATCGATGCTGGCCTGGCAAAAATGGGGAAAGGGAATTACTCCTGAAAGTTCTGGTAAAAAAGGTGATCATTTGGTGGGTGATTTTTATGTGAAATTCGACCTGGAATATAAAAAGCAAATAAAAGAATTAACTGACTCCGGGATTCCGCAAGAAGAAGCTGAAAAAAAAGCCCCACTGATAATCGAAGCTCAGGATATGCTTTTGAAATGGGAAGCTCTCGATGAAGAAGTGACCTCATTATGGAAGATGATGAATGGCTGGGTTTACAGTGGATTTGAAGATACCTATAAAAAGATGGGAGTAAATTTCGATCGGATTTATTACGAATCTCAGACATATTTATTGGGTAAAGCCATTGTTCAAAAAGGTCTTGAAAAAGGTGTACTTTATCAACGACCTGATAATTCTGTCTGGATTGATTTAACAGCAGATGGCCTGGACGAAAAGTTACTGCTTCGTTCTGACGGAACGTCTGTGTATATGACTCAGGATTTGGGCACTGCAGCCCAGCGTTTTGATGAATACCACATGGATGAACTAATATATGTAGTTGGAAACGAACAAAATTATCATTTTCAGGTTCTTTCATTGGTAATGGAAAAACTCGGATACGATTGGGCTAAAAACCTGAAACACATGTCGTATGGGATGGTTGAGCTTCCCAGCGGAAAAATGAAATCGCGTGAAGGAACAGTTGTCGATGCCGACGATTTAGTTGATGAAATGGTAAAAACAGCTCATGATATGTCGATGGAACTTGGAAAATTGGATGAATACACTACAGAGCAAACCAAAGAAATTGTAAATATGATTGGAATGGCTGCCCTCAAATATTTTATTTTAAAGGTCGATCCAAAGAAAAATATGTTGTTCGACCCTAAAGAATCAATTGATTTTAATGGCAATACCGGTCCTTTTATTCAATATTCCTATGCCCGTATCCAATCTATTTTCAGGAAGGCATCCGAATTAAATCTCAATATTTCTGATTCAGAAACAGTACCCTCCGAAAAAGAACTTAAATTATTAAAGGTAATCTATCGGTTCCCTTCAGTGGTGGCAGATGCAGGTAAAAATTTGAGTCCTGCCATGATTGCCAATTATGTTTATGAACTCTCGAAAGAATTCAACCAATTTTATCATGAATGCCCTATTTTAAAGGAAGAAGACCAGGGATTACGAAATCTCCGGCTTCATCTTTCGGAACAGACAGGGAAAATTATTAAAAAATCGATGAATTTATTAGGAATAGATGTTCCGGAGAGAATGTAATTTTGATAATAGCGTGCATTTAAATATTTTTGCAAACTCAAAAAATTAAATTGAAATGTTTGAAAATTTATCCGATAAGCTAGAAAGGGCGTTTAAAACTTTTAAGGGTCAATCGCGAATTACTGAGCTAAACATTACCGATACGCTAAAAGAAGTGCGAAAAGCGCTTCTCGATGCCGACGTTAACTATAAAATAGCCAAGACATTTACTGATAATGTAAAGCAGAAAGCTTTGGGTGAAAACGTGCTTACGGCCGTTAAACCAGGTGAAATGATGGTTAAGATTGTTCATGAAGAGTTGAGCAACCTTATGGGAGGAAACTCGGAAGAAATTAATCTGAAAGGTTCTCCTACCGTAATATTAATAGCTGGTTTGCAAGGGTCTGGTAAAACAACCTTTACCGGAAAACTCGCACATTACCTGAAAACCAAAAAAGGGCGTACTGTAATGCTTGCTGCATGCGACGTTTATCGTCCTGCAGCTATTGAGCAGTTAAAAATACTTGCAGGGCAGGTTGATGTTCCTGTATATTCTGACGATACAAATAAAAACCCCGTTAAGATTGCCGAAGCAGCTATCAGGGAAGCAAAAAGCCGTGGATTCAATACAATTATCATCGATACTGCCGGTCGTTTAGCTGTCGATCAGGAAATGATGGATGAAATTGCTGCTATCCGCAATGCAATTAAACCGCAGGAAATTCTGTTTGTGGTTGATTCTATGACGGGTCAGGATGCCGTGAATACGGCCAAAGAATTTAACGATGTACTGAATTTCGACGGTGTTGTACTCACGAAATTAGATGGTGATACCCGTGGTGGTGCAGCTTTATCCATACGTTCTGTTGTAGATAAACCTATCAAGTTTATCAGTTCGGGCGAAAAAATGGAAGCACTCGATGTTTTCCATCCAAGCCGTATGGCCGATCGTATTTTGGGTATGGGCGATATTGTTTCCCTTGTTGAACGTGCTCAGGAACAATTCGATACGGAAGAGGCCAGGAAATTACAGAAAAAAATTGCCAAAGATCAGTTTAACTTCAACGATTTTCTGCAACAAATCCAGCAGATCAAAAAAATGGGTAATCTTAAAGACCTGGCGAGTATGATTCCAGGAGTTGGTAAAGCGATCAGAAATTTGGATATCGACGATAATGCATTTAAAAGTATCGAAGCCATCATTCATTCCATGACACCTGCTGAACGTGAAAACCCATCGTTGATGAACGGCAGTCGCCGGAAAAGAATAGCCATGGGAAGCGGTTCCGACATTCAGGAAATCAACCGTTTGTTGAAACAATTCGACGAAACACGCAAATTGATGAAAATGATGGCCAACGGCAAAAATCTGGGTCGTATGATGAGCAACCTTCGACCTAACTAAATATTTCTATGCAACTTATCGACGGGAAAAAAATATCAGAAGAAATAAAGCAGGAAATAGCTGAAGAAGTAAAAACAATAGTGGCCAATGGAGGTAAAAGACCCCATTTGGCTGCCATACTAGTTGGCAACGATGGTGGAAGTGAAACCTATGTATCTCACAAAGTGAAAGATTGTGAACAAGTTGGTTTTATATCTACTTTGATTCGTTTTGATGATAACGTTTCGGAAAAAGAGTTGACCGATAAGGTAATTGCTATTAATAAAGATGCTGAAATTGATGGTTTAATTGTTCAGCTTCCCTTGCCAAAACATATTTCCGAACAAAATATTATTGAAACCATTGATCCGTTGAAAGATGTTGATGGATTTCATCCGACAAATGTTGGTAAAATGGTCATTGGACTTCCAACATTTGTATCAGCCACTCCTTACGGTATTGTTGAACTCCTGAAAAGATACAAAATTGAAACGGCAGGAAAACATTGTGTTGTAATTGGAAGAAGTAATATTGTAGGAAAACCGATGAGCATTCTTTTATCTCAAAAAGGTAGCATGGGTGATGCTACTGTAACTCTTTGCCATAGCCGAACAAAAAACATAAAGGAATTCACCCTGCAAGCTGATATCTTAATCGCAGCGATTGGAAGTCCGGAATTTGTTTCGGCCGATATGGTAAAAGATGGAGCCGTTGTAATTGACGTAGGTACTACCCGGATTAAGAGTGATAAAACCAAATCGGGTTTCAAACTCACGGGTGACGTAAAATTTGAGGAAGTTGCACCAAAATGCAGCTATATAACTCCCGTTCCTGGTGGAGTTGGACCAATGACCAGGGTAAGCCTTTTAAAGAATACGCTATTGGCAGCGAAAGGGAAAGTAGTGTGAAGTCTGAAGATCTTACGACTTCCGATAGCTATCGGAACGACTAAATACTTACGACTATCTTCATACTTTCATCAAAATTCCAACCACATTCATCATCATAGTTAATTTCTTTCACCTAAATGTTGGTAATTCACTTTTAAAAAAATTGTCCAGCTTCAAATAATTAGTAATTTTACCATTAAATTTTTCTGCCGGAGATGAACGAAGAAAAGGATTGGTTATTCGAAGAAGATGAATTGTTGGAATCGATACGCCGTTTCGAAGAAATGCAGAAAAGAAATGTGCAATATTTCTTCGACGTACATGAGCTGGAAGATATCATCAATTATTATTTCGATCTAAGCGATTATGCTCAGGCATCCCATGCTGCTGAGTATGCACTTACTATTTATCCCGAATCAACTGCTATTCAGCTTAAATTCGCTCATCATCTTATTTATAGTGGTAAGGTTGAAGATTCTCTTCCCCTTTTAAATTATATTGAAAAAGTTGAAAGTACAAATTACGAAATATTTGTTCTGAAAGGAACTGCCCTTATTCTAATGGATAAACCTGTTGAAGCACGTACCTACTTTGATAAAGCGGTTACTTTAAGTGCTGAAAATAAGGATGAAGTGCTTTATAATATTGGAATTTCATTTGAAGATCGAGGCCAGTTTGAAGTAGCCCTTGAATATTTTAAAGAAGCTTACAATCTCAATAAAGAAAATATTAGTGTTTTGTACGATTTGGCATATTCATCGGAACGTGCAGGCTTACTTGAAGATAGTATCATTTACTATAATAAATATCTTGATGAAGACCCATTTTCGGAGAATGTTTGGTATAACCTGGCCATCGTATATACCATTCTCGGAAAAACCGAAAAAGCAATTGAATCGTATGATTATTCAATTGCGTTGAACCAAAGTTTTTCATCTTCATACATTAATAAAGGAAATCTATTATTTAACGAGGAAAGGTATCAGGATTCCCTGGAGGTATATCTTGAATTTCTTGAAATGGATCCACAAAACACTGAAATCTATAATTATATTGGCGAATGCTATATTAAAATGAATAAAAATGATCTGGCAATTTCTTATATTCAAAAAGCTTTGGATATAAATTCTACGTTGCCCGATACATGGTTTAATTTAGCCAATGCTCATTCAAATAAGCAGGATTACACTGAAGCACTAAACAGTGTTCAGCAAGCATTAAGTTACGATAATAGCAACACACAATATCTATATACCCATGCCACTATCCTTTATAAACAAAAGGAATTCTACCAGGCATTGGATATAATCAGAACAATAACCGAAATTGATCCTTCTGATGAAGATGCCTGGATGTTTTACTCTGAAATACTTGCAGAAACAAGCCAGATTGACGATGCCATAAAAGCATTAGTTAAAGCCCTGGGATATATTCAGGAAAGCTCTGTCATAAACTACAGAATTGGATCGTATTACATGCTTAAAGGGAATGAAAAATTAAGCTGCAAATATTTTGAAAAAGGCCTGAGCCTTAATTATCATGAACGCCAGTTTTTTTTCGACTTTGTTCCTGATGCTACTGATAACCCAAAAATAATTAAATTGCTAAATCATTATAATTAATCTCCATCTTTGGAGAATCTACTGAACCTAAGATACATTAAAATGAATTTTCAAATACCATTTTTACCTGATCGTGCTGCCAAACCACGTCAGAAAGGCCTCACTATGATGATGGACAAAGGATTATGTTTACAAGAAGCTGAAAATTTTGTGGCATCATCGTCCGATTTTTGCGATCTTGTTAAATTTGGCTTTGGTACAGCCGTGATATGCAAAGACCTGGAACCGAAAATTAAACTTTATAAAAGCACAGGCCTGATACCTTATTTCGGTGGCACTTTATTCGAAGCTTTTATCGTTCGCGGCATGTTCAAGGAATATCAAAAACTTATAGACACTTATAAACTTGATATGGTGGAAGTTTCCGACGGTTCTATGGAACTTGACCACGACGAAAAATTAAAATATATTGAAATCCTGTCGAAACAGGTTACTGTTCTTTCTGAAGTAGGTTCGAAACAGTCGGGCATTGTAATTCCAATGGAAAAGTGGATATCGATGATGCGGTCTGAATTAAAGGCCGGAGCCTGGAAAGTAATTGCCGAAGCACGCGAAAGCGGAACTATAGGAATATACAATTCCGATGGATCGGCAAATACAGCACTTATTGACGACATTGTAGAAGAAGTTGGTGGTGATAACGTATTATGGGAAGCTCCCAATAAAAACCAACAGGTGTGGTTTATCAAGCTTTTAGGCGCCGATGTTAATTTGGGAAATATTGCATATAACGAAGTTGTTCCTCTGGAGACTCTCCGTTTAGGACTGCGTGGGGATACATTCTTTGATTACCTGCCTGAAAATCTGAAAGAGAGGAAGCAGAAGTAGTATCGAAGTAAGAAGTAAGAGGTAAGAAGTAAAAAGTTCGAAAGAAAATACTAAGTAAAAATCCTGAAAGGGTTTAATTTGAATAGCCCCAGCTTTTAAGGGGTAAAAAAATATAAAATACATTCCGACGCGCGATGGGTATATTTAGAAGAGCATTCATATTATCGCGTCGCATGGAATAATGCCTGATATTCGTTATTCGAATATTAGCTCTATTAAGAAACACCTCGCCCCAAACCCCTCTCCTGAAAGAGAGGGAGGAAGAAGGTGACTGTATTTTAGGATGAGGTAAATGCAGGAGTTTCATTAATTTTTAACTATGGTTCGCCTTAGTCATCACTTGGTTCTTGGTTCTAAAATTTATAAAAATGCATCAATTCGGCCTCATAGGTTATCCCTTGTCCCATTCCTTTTCGAAAGGATACTTCTCAAATAAATTTGAAGAAGAGCAAATTGTAAATTGCAGATATGAAAATTATCCACTTGACGACATTGCACTTTTACCCGAATTAATAAAAGTGAATCCGGATTTAAAAGGCTTAAACGTCACCATTCCTTATAAAGAAAAAGTACTATCTTTTTTGAATGAAATTTCACCTGAAGCAAGAGAAATTGGAGCAGTAAATACCATCAGGATTGAAAAAAATAATGATTCGGCAAAATTAGTTGGTTTCAATACTGATGTTTATGGCTTTTTGGAATCGTTAAAACCATTATTGGAAAAACATCATCAGTCAGCATTGATATTAGGAACAGGGGGAGCTTCAAAGGCAGTAAAATATGCGCTTAAAAGCCTTGGCATTTCTTATAAATTTGTTTCCAGAAACAAAATTCCGGAAGGATTTACATACGAAGAACTATCCGAAGATATTATTTCAAAGTATACCCTTATTGTAAATACAACACCCTTAGGAACTTATCCAAAAACCGACGAATTCCCTCCTTTGCCCTGGCAGTTTATTGGCAGCAATCATTTTTTATACGATTTAGTATATAATCCGGCAGTCACTAATTTTCTAAAGCAAGGACTAGAACACGGCAGTAAAACAAAAAACGGACTAGAGATGCTTCACCTTCAGGCAGAACAAGCCTGGAAAATATGGAATTCTAATGAATAATATTAATCTGCATGTGAACAATGGCAAGTATTTAGAAATACTCACCGATTCCATTTCTGAAAAACTGATACATACAGAAGTGAAGGAAATAGATAATCCAATACCTGCACGAATCGCAGATGAATGATATTTTAGCAGTTTATTGCAACGATGTAAACTGGAAAAATGCCTCTGAAATTCTCTTCACCATGGAAAATAAAAGTAAGGAGAAAGAGACATGCCGTTGCAGGATATTGTTTGAAGGTAAGTAGATTAGTGTAAAAATTTCATTAGTGTCCGGTTAAAAGTAAGAGATTTCTCCCTGTAGTCGAAATGACAAGGCTTTGTTGGATTTCTTATTACTTAATTGTGTGAGCATAGAATTTGTGAGACCAAATAGCTGCGTAGCAGTTCGCTATTTGTAGAATAAAGTATTGCACCTGGTCCCGGAGCCGCATAGCGGTGACCTATTCTTCGATCCATTCAAACAGATATTTTTCGTCGTAGTCAATATCGAATTTTTTAAGGAATTCAAGGTATTCTTCTTTAAACGTCATTTTCCTGTGATGTTCCTGTTGATTCATAATATAGTTAATAATCCTGTCTATTTGCGAACGTGAATAGGAAAATACACCATATCCCCGTTGCCATTCAAATTTACCTCTTATCCATCCATTATCATTAATAAACCCGGAAGATATGGATTTTACTTCTTCCATAAAATCGCCCATTGACATAGCTGTACTGAACCCAACAAGTAAATGAATATGATCGGGCATATTATTAATTGCCAGAAGCTTTTGTTTTCTGTTTCGCACTATTCCCGTGATATATTTTTGCAACTCATCGTTGTGTTTTTGAGGAATAAGATTATTTCTGCCTTTAACAGCAAAAATATATTGCAGATATACTTGGCTATAAGTATTGGCCATAATATGAATTATTTTATAGTTCACCGCTACGCGGCTAAAAGGTTAGCTATCATCGATTTTTTTCTACAAATAGGACTCCGCTACGCGGCTTTATTTCATTTATTTACAATATTGGATATTTAACCTGAATTTCATGAATTTTGACCACCTCACCCTAATGTCGAAAGCTTTCGGGACCTCTCCAGAAAAGGAGAGGAACTTTAAAAACCCTACAATCTCGCTTCCCTCTCTTTCAGGAGAACTTAGCGAAGCGATCTCATGACCGAAGGGAATATCGGCTGAGCCTGCCTATGACAAAATAATTTCCGAATATATTCACAACCAATCAGAATACTCATCTGTCATTTCTAATCCAATTAACTCTCCCAATCGGTATAAAAAATTATGGGTTAAGGGAGCATGTTTCTTAAAAGATGTTTTTTTCAGTGATAAATTATCATTGTCAACAACCTCTCCATTCTATTTTCTTACCTGTATCTTTTTTACCATCCTGTTATTCTTCCATTGCAGCAAAAGTGTATAGTTGCCTTCCGGCAAATTGTTGATGTGAACTGTTTCGGAAAAAACATCCGAAGTCTTTTCATATTCTTTCTTCAAAACTACTTTTCCGGTAATATCAACTATTTCTAATTCAACTTTTCCTTTAAAACTATCTTGATATTCAATACTCAACATATCGCCTGCCGGGATAGGATACACTTTTAAACCCAGTTTTTCAGGGTCAAGGTCTTTAACACTTAAGGTGCTTCCCGGAATGGTTGTTGTCCAAATGCCCCGTCCATGGGTAGCTACAATAACCTCATCATCTACGGTTTTCATCTGCCAGATGGATACAGAGGGCAAACCATTGCTGGCATAGGCCCAGCTAACTCCGTTGTCCCGGCTTTCGAAAAGGCCTATTTCCGTTCCAGCCCAAATCCAGGTGGTATCGAATGGCATTACAAGCAAACAATTTACAGCCACATTCGGAAAACCATTGTTACTGGTTTGTGCTGTTCCAAAACCCGAAATATCCTGCCAGGATTTTCCAAGGTTCATGGTTCTTAATACTTTGGGTGCTCCGTTAAAAGAAAACAAGGCAAATGCCTCATTCGGATTGGTGGGGTGGGTTGCCAATCCAGAAATGTAGCCCATTTCAACTTCATTGTAAACAGTTGTAGGTTTAAAAGTGTCACCGCCATTGGTAGATACAAATATAGACAACAGCGGATTTTGATACATACCTGCTCCTGCCCAAACTATATTGGGATTAGCCAGCGACACTTTAACATTGTGCTGGCTGGTGACATCCTCTCCTATTGTCCAACCGCTACTAATGGCAATTTTACTCCATCCCCCGGTTGTTGCATAATATCCAAAAGTTTTGGAACGCCAGATGCCTGCTTTACCAACAGCAAATAAAACATCCGGATTGGCAGGCGAATATCCCAACCGAGTAACAAATGGCCCGTCTTCATTGATATTTTTATCAGCTGCAGCCCATGTTTTACCTCCATCGCGCGATAGATAGAAGTTATTGTTATAGGTACTTCCTATTATCTGATTTGTTTTTGTAGGATGCCATATTACGTCAAACCCATCGCCCCCTAACCTGCTTATATAATTTGTTTTTGATGATGCCACTTGCCCAACAGGCGATTGCCACGTTCCATTGTCCTGCATTCCGCCAATATATTCCTGGTCTCCCGTCTTTTTATCGACTCCATAAAACTGACTTGTTATCATTCCATTGGAAAGCTGTGTCCATGTTTCCCCGTTATTTTGTGATAACCCTATCCCACCGTCGTTAGCCGAAAGCATCCAGAATTTTTGCATTCCTGTATCCGTAGGGATCACCACCAATTGATGGTGGTCCACATGCAGGTTGCTGTTTAATCCTCCCTGGTCTCCCCGGCCATCGGATACCATGGTTCCGTTGCCCGATTGAAGTGCCAACCGACCAAATTCCACCAAAATTTTGGAATCAGGCAAATTATCGGGTGTCCAGTTAGCAAAATTTTCCAGTGTAGGCCAAAAGAAATAGAGTTGTTTATATGCCTGTCCTCCATTTTTAGCAATGTTTTCATTGGGCGCATCTGAATAAGGAACAGCATTAATATACAGATATTCACGCCCGGCAACGTCATTTCCGGCAATCCGGTGGATAAGGTTAAACTTACCATCCTTTTCCTGGTCACGGAACGATGCCATCAATTGTATATTGTTTTTGGTGTCCCATACTTGAAAAGGAACATCAACATAGTCGGAATATTCATATGAGCTGGCTAGAACACCAGCACCACCATCTTGATTTGTACCGGAAGTATCCGGTATGGTAAAGCGATGTGCTTTTTGATGTATTCCAATGCCAAATCTAAGCTCAACAGAAGTCCAATCAGTAACCATTAAGTCAACAGCATTGTTATTGTCGCCTGTTTGCATCCCCCCGCCTAAAAATGTTCCTCCAAAGTTGATAAACGATAAAAAAGAACCTGTTTTCAACGAATCGACCCGGATTACCTGAGGCTCACTTTCGGAGAGAGTATTGGTGAAAATATATTTTCCCACATATATTCCCCCGATGTAAACAGAATTTTCATCATAAGGATGGCAAACAATGGTGTTATCGTACCAGCCCTGGTCTCCCAGAAAATTAGAAAACGCAGTGGTACTGCTTTTAAATTTTTTCCATGTTGCGCCTTTGTCATTGCTGATATATACATGAGTTTCGGATTGACTGGTCTCCATGCATGCAAATAATTTAGAAGGATTTATTGGCGATACTGCCAGTTCAACCCTTAAGCACCCTCCTATTCCGGACGAAGACAAAAACCAGGACTCGCCCATATCCACTGATTTTAATACCCCATGGCTGTTTTCTCCAGCGTAAAGGATATTAAAATCGGAAGGATCGGCTTCAATATCCTGGATTCTTAAAATACTGTTGTAGGTTTTCTTCCAGTTGATGCCACCATCAGTCGATTTTAGAATCCCGGTGTTAGTTGCTGCAATTATTATATTGGGATCAGCAGGCGAAACAATCAACCGGTTAATAAAATAAAAATTACTTATTCCAGAAGTAGATGTTAAAAGTGTCCAGGTAACACCCTGATCGGTACTTTTAAAAATCCCCTCTCCTTTTACCATACCGAACCCAAAAAAGCCTTCACCTGTTCCGGCATAAAGGACATTTGGACTACTTTGGGAGATGGCTAAGGCAGTGGTTGATAAATTGGGTACATCGGGGGTGATATTGATCCAATTGACACCCGCACTGGTGGTTTTCCAGATCCCTCCGGAAGCTGAACCGGCATACCATGTTTTATGAGAATTGTCGGAAGGGTCAATAACAATGCTTCTGACACGACCAGCCACATTAAATGGACCACGGGATATCCAGGGCAATACTTGCTGCCCTTTTTTAAACCGCGAAATCTTTAGCTTTGCCTTTTCAAATTCCAGAAAACGATAGCCCTCCGGATAAGGGATGTTATCATTCAACCTCGTTGTTATGGCAGCATAATATTCCTGAAATTTATGGGGCTGATCCTGATTTTCTTTTGTGTCAATTATATTTTTTAATGATATGTATACATGAAATAAAACCAAGAATAACCCAAACAATGAGACAATAATAAAAATTTTTTTTATACTCATGAAATAATTAAATTACTATAAAGAATTACAGAAAGTAGTTAATTTTTTTAAATCATCAATTTGATTAAAATCTACAGGAACTGAATTTATATATTGGTCAATTTCAACGCTTTTTTTAAATATTTTTTTAAATTTATTCAAATCATTTGCTAAATAGATTTTTTTTTCAAAGTATAGAAATGGAATAGTATCAATTTTTACAAGAACTTCTCTTTTAGTATTTATTGTTTTAGGAGTTCCATTTACAACAATATTGGTTTCCTGATCGATATTTGAACCATGTGAAACAAAAGTCGGGCTTACAACTTTTCCAATCTCTTTAATATTACACTTTCTTTTAATTATTAAGCTTTTTTTACCACTTTCGATTGCTTCGTAAATCCCACTATTAAAATGGATAAAAATATGGTTATCAATCAATACATAAGCCACATCTGAATAATCGGAAATGGCCAATTTCTTACCATTCTCATTTAAAAACTGAATTTCATCGTGAAGCATGTTATAATTAAACTTGCCATACACAGCAGGTTTTACCCTGTAAAAAACCTGACCGTCCTTAAAATCTGAAAAATAATAAAGTAAATCGGGCCTGATAACGTTATCGAGAAGTGTTCCTTTTTGGACGATTATCTTTTGCGTTAATTGCCCAAAAACTGAATCAAAACCTATTAGTAATAAAATAAAAAAAAGAATATTTTTCATGGTTTTAAATTAAGATTGTCAATTGACTAATTTCGTTAAATAATTTAACAATTAAAAATATATCAATTTCAAAATAGTGACTAAGAAATCGATCAGATATATTTAAACAGGCTTGGGGCCAATGCAAGTTGACATTATTTAGTGAAAATACCTTTTGAGTTACAAAATTGTTAGATCCCAATCAAACTAAAAACTAGTATTCCTTGTAGTAACAAATAAAAAAAGGCTGCTAAAAAATTTTTAGACAGCCTCTTTTTATTTAATTTAAATTATTTTTATTGACCACCATCCCACCAAACTTTTGTACTAAGCTCATTTCCTGTCATACGGGCTTTTGCAGCTTCAACATTTGTTTTGTTGATAGTAAATTCCTGAACGGGATAAGTTACTCTTCTAGGAATTGCAGTTCCAATAATAGGAGTGAAAGGTTTATAACTTCCATCCTTTAATGGGCCGGTTAATTCTCCAGGTTGAACTAGGTTTTTTGGGAAACCAGTTCTTCTCCAATCTGCCCATGCTTCAAAACCATCCATATAATGTGCAATATATTTTTGAGTAAGCACATTTTCAGCATTTGCAGCCGGAAGAGTAGCAACATAAGCGTCAATATCAGCTTGTTCAACTCCCCATCTTTGCATAGAAGCTTCAACGCCTTTTACATACCATGATTGATCCCAATTGTTTACTTCAGACAACATAAAGCAAACTTCAGCATATTCCATATAGTAAAGGGAAGCATCACCATTTATAACCATATTATAAACCGTAGGACTTGGTCTAAGGTTAGCAACCGGCCTTGGAATAGTACTCCAAATTCCTGCTGCATCTACATCAGATATTCCGTAGGGGATACCATTATAGGTTCCAGCATTTGACTTTGGAACCCACAAGTACATACGAGGATCAACCAAACCAAGGAAAGGGTTGGTCTTATTGTTTATAACATCATTTTCACCCTTTAACAAATCAACAAATTGTTTGGTAACGGTGAAGTCATTTCTTGCAGATGTAACAAAAGCATCATTCAATGGAGCATTACTTTGATTGTCGCCTAGATACTTTACAGCTGCATTATCATCATTGGATTGAAAAACTCCAACTCCAGATTTTAGTTCAGCAATAGTTGCATCTCTTAGAGCTACTATCTCAGAATCTGTAACTTTTGATAAGCGTAAAGCAACCCGTAATCTTAATGAATTTATAAATTTTTTCCAAAGAGATGCATCTCCACCATAAATAATATCGCCAGCAGTAAATGCAGCTTCATCTTCATTAATCATTTCAGCAGCGGCTTTAAGCTTTACAAGCATATCCTTATAAATGTCTTTTTGAGCATCGTATTTAGGACTAGGATTTTCTTCAGCATTGAAAGCCTCACTATATGGAATATCGCCATAAGTATCAGTTAACAATTGAACTGCCCATAATTTCAAACCAGTTGCAGCAGCAATCTGATTTGCATTATTACCATATTTAGACATTAAAGCCTTGGTACTTTCATCAGTATTTAATTTGATGATTTCTTCCAAACTCATAATATCAGTATATATTAATCTCCAGTAATTATTATTAGTACCATCACGGAGTGCATATCTGTCCTCAGAAGTATAATTTCTCTGAGCCCAATATTGAGCATATAATAATCCTCCACGTCCACTAAACCATTCGTCTCTTATATCATCAAGTAACGAACGTTCAGCTGTAACTATCAAATTAGTTGTAGGAACAACGGTTGGTCTGTTGGGGTCAGTATTAATTTCATTGAAATCTTTAGTACACCCAACGTTCAATAAAATTATCAACCCTACTAAGGTCAATAAACTATATATTCTTTTCATATGATTCATTTTATAGTATTAAAATTTAGAAACTAAAACTAAGATTTACACCATAGTTACGTAAGCTAGGCAATGCTCCTCCTTCAATACCTTGAATATTACCCGATCCTGTTGTATTTTCCGGATCAAAGTGTTTATTATCCTGGCCCCAAACAGCCAAATTACGTCCATAAACTGAAAGTTTAACATTTTGAACATATTTGGTAAATTTGGTAGGTATGCTATAGCTTAAACGCAATTCACGAAGTTTTATGTAGTCTGCTTTAAAGATGTTTTGTGCAGCAGGACCATCAGAATACCAATGAGCAGCAGTTTGACCTGCTACATAAGTTTCGTTTAATACAGGAACATCACTATCAACTCCAGCTTTATCGGTATATTGAACAGTTCCGTCAGCTAAAACTTTTCCGTAATATCCTTGTGAAAGAGCTCCCCCACCATCAGCAACAGCATCACGAACGTTCTTACCATTAGCATTTATTGCAGCTGTTTCTTCAAGGATTCCACTGTAATTTCCCCACATATTTGTTGTTGAGAATAATTTACCACCTTTTCTAATGTCAATTAAACCAGCAAGTTCAATTCCCTTAAACTTAAATGTATTCCAGATACCAGTCATAAAATCAGGCATTACATTGCCCAATGATTCAACCTTACCATTTAAATATTTGCCGTTAGTGCCAACAATTTTGTTACCATCCTTAGTTACATAATTTCTTCCGATCAATGAACCATAAGCTTGTCCCTTTTCTGCATTTACAGAAACATTAAAAGGACCATTAGCTAACTGATAAACATTAATATCAGGGGCAAGTTCAACAACTTGATTTTTATTATGTGTGAAATTAACAGCAATATCCCATGAAAAATCAGTTGTAAGAATTGGTGTTAAATTTAGGGTTGCTTCAATACCTTTATTGGTAATTTCACCTGCATTGATTGTTTTAAATCCATAACCCGAAGCTCCGGAGATTGCAACTGAAAGTATTTGATCAGTTGTTTTTTCGCTGTAATATGTAAAGCTAAAACCAACACGTTTATTGAAGAATAGAAGATCAGTACCAAATTCAACCGAAGTTGTCATCTCTGATTTAAGATCTTTATTAAATAAAGTATTTGGAACTCTATACATAGCATCACTACCAAAATTATTAACATAATTGTAATACTTTCTGTCAGAATAAGGATCAGTGTCACTACCAGCTTGTGCCCAACCTACTCTAACTTTACCTAAGTTAAACCAATTAATTCCTTTTAAAGGAGCTAATTCACTAAACAAAAAGCTTGTTGTAACAGCAGGATACATGTAAGAATTCTTTCCTTTTGAAAGCGTGGAAGACCAGTCATTTCTTAGAGAAGCATCTACATATATTGTATTGTAAAATCCCAAATTAATTGTACCATAAAGACTATTAATTTGTCTTTTAGAAGTATAATCATCAAGAGTTTCAGCTGGAGAAGCAGAATTTGTCAAGGTATACAATTCTGGGATCACAAGTCCCCCTTTGGTTTGCATACGATTTGTATTTCTTTTACGATACATTTGATTTCCACCAACTGTAGCATTAAAATCAATATTATCAGAAAATCTGTGCTTAACAGTAGCCAATATTTCGGAATTGGTTTCATAAAATTCCCGCAATCCCTGATAGAAACCTGATTGAGCTGCAGAACCAATTGCCACGCGTTCCATTTCCCTGTTATTATAATAATCTGCATTAACTTTACCCTGAAATGTTAACCATTTAGTTGCAGCATAATTTAGTCCGACATTTCCATATAACCGATTTCTATCATCATTTTGATAATTGCGGTATCTTGTCCAATATGGATTGTCAGAATAGGCAGGAGATGGATCATCCCAACCGTTACGATTCCATACACGTTGAGAACCATCAGGATTAACATAATTTTTAGCTACTTCCATGTCTAACTGACGTTGACCCCACTGATTGAATTTCTGCATGATGTTATTGTCATCGTAACCAGTAGAAGCACGTCCTATGGCTGAAGATTTAACATAATTTACAGAAGTAAAAGCTTTTACCTTATTTCCTAATTTGGTGTCACCATTGAACCCAATAGTATTTCTTTTAAGACTACTATTTGGCATGTAACCTTTTAAATCAAAATTTGTGTAAGACAGACGAAAACCTGATTTATCACTACCACCAGTTAATGCGATGTTATTAGTATAAGCAACTCCTGTTTCAAAAAAATCTTTAACATCATGTTTTGGAGCAATCCAAGGTGAAGTTTGTGGAAGGCCTTGTTTACCATTAGCTTCCCAGTCGAAGATATTATTATACTGAAGAACTTGTTTAGTAGGATCATATTTTGGTCCGTAACTCTCATCAGTACCATAATCGGGTACTAAAAATTCAGTACCGTTGATATCAACCAAGCCAAAACCTTCTTCAGTATCCGAAGACATTGAACCTCCACCATATAAATTTTGGTATTTTGGAAGAATTGAAACTTGTTCAAAAGCTACACTTGAATTAATTTCAACGCCGATACGATCTTTTCCAATTTTACCTTTTTTTGTGGTAATTAAAATAACACCATTTGCAGCACGAGAACCATACAGAGAAGCTGCACTAGGGCCTTTTAATACTGAAACTGATTCAATATCATCAGGATTAATGTCACCGGAAGTACTTCCATAATCATATCCACCTGCACCTCTTTGAGTATCAGTTGTATTGAAACTTGAATTATCTAGTGGAACTCCATCGACAACAAATAGGGGTTGATTATTTCCTGAAATGGATCTAACACCTCTAATAGTTATTCTCGTAGATCCACCCATGTTTCCACTTGCAGATGCAACGCTAACTCCAGCTACTTTCCCTGAAAGTGATGTAATAACATTACCTGTTCTGGTTTGGTTTAATTCATCGGCTTTAACATCTTGTACGGTATAGCCAAGAGATTTTTTTTCTCGTGAAATACCCAAAGCTGTTACAACTACCTCTTCCAAACCAACAACATCAGTTTCCATCACAATTTCAATACTGTTACGGCCACCAATGGCTACTTCCTGCGATTTTAGCCCTACAAAGCTAAAAACCAGAGAAGTTGCAGTAGAAGGAACGTTTAACGAATACTTTCCATCGAAATCAGTTGTTGTTCCAATAGTAGTACCCTTCACAACAACAGATACACCAGGTATAGCGTTACCATCTTCCGAATTGGTAACCTTCCCTGTAATCTGCACCGTTTGCGCTTGTAGCATAGGCAACCCTACAAACACAAGAAATGCAAAAAACAACGCAAATCTTTTCATAAAATTTAAGTTTAGGTTTACAAATAGTTTATAATAATTATTCGATGCCAAAATAGAAATAATTTTTCATAATCCAATAAGATTAAAAAAAAAATATTTTAAATAAAAAGCAGTATTTATTTGATTTATTTAAATATTATTGACATATCAGACCAAATATTTAATACAGTTTGAATTTTAACAACGATTTTATAGGGGGGTAATTTATTATTTAAAGATATTCATACTTATACTTGAAAAATATTTTTTTAATATATATCGCAAAAACCTCAAATTTAATTTAGATGAAAGATAGATAGCTTATTATGAACATTAATTATACATAAGCGTTCCTGAAGTTTAGGCATTAAGTAATCGTGTTGAAAGATTTAAATCATACTCTACCGTCGGCTATCATCCTCAAAAAATCATATATTTTTTTGCCTTTTAACTAATAAACAAAGCTCATTGAAAAATATCTGCACAGTTTTTTAAAAATTTTACATTAAATATCGATTTTTTGATTTTTTTTTAAAAAGGTGCTAAAAATTCACTTCATTCTAATTTAGAGAATATCTGTCATCAATTTTAATTATGTTGATTTGTCGGATTTAAAATTTTATGACCGGAAAATTTGACACCCCCACAAGGCTTTAAATGACTGGTATGCTGTTAAAAAGTGTTAAATATTAAGAAGTAAAACAACATGAAAGCTAATTTGGATGTTAATTTGTATAAGAAAGTCAAAACCAAAAGTTAACATTAATAGTTTATATAAAAAAGATAATTATGAAAACAAAGAATATTATATCCATGATGGTGATTGCAATTCTTGGAGGAGTTATTGCACTATTTGCTTATACCAGTTTTTTCGAACAAAAACAAAAATACATTTCCGCTGAATCGTATTCACCAGTTCGACTTGCTCAATTAACAAATGCTTTCGACAGTAATAAGGTTGATTTTACATATGCTGCCGATAAAACAATTCATGCTGTTGTGCACGTTAAGGTAAAATCGACACAAAGTGATGAATATTCAAGTGGTAATCCCTTTTACGATTTCTTTTTTGGATACCGGGGATTTGAACAAAAGCCACAACCGGTTGAAGGATTCGGATCAGGCGTAATTATAAGCGATAATGGGTATATTGTTACCAATAATCACGTAATTGATAAAGCTAATGAAATTAGTGTTACCCTTAATAATAAAAGAACCTATTCGGCAAAACTAATTGGTAAAGATCCTAACACCGATATTGCGGTTATAAAAATAGATGCAAAAGATCTGCCGTACATTGTATATGGTAATTCCGATGAAATAAAAGTAGGAGAATGGGTATTGGCAGTCGGCAACCCATATAATCTTACCTCTACCGTAACGGCAGGGATCGTTAGTGCTAAAGCCAGGAATATTGGAATTATGGCGGGAAGAAAAGGAGATGATGCAAACAGATATCCAATTGAATCGTTTATTCAGACAGATGCTGCTGTTAACCCGGGTAACAGTGGTGGGGCTCTTGTTAACATTAAGGGAGAATTAATTGGAATAAACACAGCCATTGCATCCCCTACAGGATCGTATATCGGTAATGCTTTTGCAATACCGGTGAGCATTGTAAAAAAAGCTGTAGCAGATATAGTTGAATTTGGAGAAGTTCAGAGAGCTATCTTAGGAGTTAATATAAAGGACATTGATTCTGAAATGGCCGATTCTAAAAAATTCGGAAAAATTGAAGGTGTTTATGTAGAAAATGTAGTGGAAGGAAGTTCAGCAGACCAGTCCGGTATTAAACCTGGCGATGTCATAATTTCTATTAATAGTCTAAATGTCAATAGTGCATCCGAATTACAGGAGCAAATCGGAAGATTTCGCCCAAATGATAAAATAGAAATTTTAATTAACAGGGATAATAAAAGGAAACAAATTTCCGCTACACTACGTAATATGGAGGGCAATGGAAATATGGTTAAAAAGGCTGAGTCCTCTAACATGTTGGGAGCAACATTAAAGGAACTGCCGGAGGACTTAAAAAACAAACTCAATTTAAAAGGTGGTGTTCAAGTACAAGAAGTAACAACTGGTAAATTTAATTCTGCAGGTATTCAAAAAGGTTTTATTATCCTGCAAATAAACAATAAGCCTGTTAATAGTGTTGAAGATGTTGAAAAGACTATAGCATCGATAAACGGAGGAGTATATATTGAAGGTATATATCCAAACAGTAAGGCTGTTTATTATTATGCATTTGGTAAATAACAAGAAGCAAGGTTGTTATAAAAAAAGACTTGCTACAAGCGGGTCTTTTTTAATTATATATGAAAATAATTTTGTAGGAAAGAATCAAATAATCTAATTTCGCGAAAATTTTTGAGGAAGGAAAATGAGACAACTGAAGATTACTAAATCGATTACAAACAGGGAGAGCGCTTCGTTAGACAAGTATCTTCAAGAGATCGGTAAGGAAGAATTGATTACTGTGGAAGAAGAAGTTGAACTTGCACAGCGTATTAAAAAAGGAGACAGGGCTGCTTTGGAAAAACTTACCCGGGCAAATCTGAGATTTGTGGTATCTGTTGCAAAACAATACCAGAACCAGGGTTTAAGTTTACCTGATTTAATAAATGAAGGTAATTTAGGACTTATTAAGGCTGCAGAGAAATTTGATGAGACCCGTGGTTTTAAATTTATTTCCTATGCAGTATGGTGGATTCGTCAATCGATATTACAAGCTTTAGCTGAACAATCGCGTATTGTACGTTTACCATTAAACCAAGTAGGTTCGCTAAACAAAATCAATAAAGCTTATTCCAAGTTCGAACAGGAAAACGAAAGAACTCCTACTCCGGAAGAATTGGCAACTGTTTTAGATCTGCCAAAGGAAAAAGTTTCGGATACACTCCGTGTTTCCGGGCGTCATGTATCAGTTGATGCTCCATTTACTGAAGGTGAAGATAACAGTTTGCTTGATGTATTAATTAATAGTGACTCACCCATAGCTGACCGGCAATTAATAAATGAATCACTTTCGAAGGAAATAGACAGAACTTTAGCAACATTAACTGAAAGAGAACGGGATATAATCAAATTGTTCTTTGGAATTGGTGGTTCCGAAATGACTCTGGAAGAAATAGGTGAAAAATTCGGATTAACCCGCGAAAGGGTACGTCAAATAAAAGAAAAAGCCATTAGGAGGCTTCGTCATACTTCAAGAAGTAAATTACTCAAAGGATATTTAGGATAATTTCAAGGCCTGGTTTTTTTAAACCAGGCTTTTTTCTTTAACCTCCTCCTTCACTTTTTTCCGAAATGTATTAAGTTCGCTTCTCATTAGCTCATTCTCCTGGTTCTGTTGCATCAAAAATTGATGAATAGCTTTAATAACCAAAGACTGTTCTTCAAGTTTATCTTTAAAAATCTTTATTATATCATTTTTCTCTTTTGTGATATTCTGATGTTCTTGTAATTGAACATTATGGAAAGCAATAAATGCGATCATCTCAGCAAACAGAATATAATGTTCTGTCAACTTTTCTACTTCCGAATTAGAAAGCACAGGTAATTCATCAAAAGCTTTTTTATACTCCTCGAAGTTTTGTCCGTTTTCATACGAAAGTTCCTGCATTCGCTTAATATCAGGTATTTCATCTTCATACAAAAACTGATTTACCACCAGTGTCCCCAAAATTTCATTCTGTACTGAAATTGGAATTGCCAAAGCATTGATGTTATTTTTGCATTTAAAGGAAAAACTATTGACATCAGCTATATTATTCTTTACCTGCCTCACAGAATTCTGGCAACTGCTTAAATTTTTCGGACTATTTTTATGAAATTGAGAATAAATACTTTTCCATCCAATTGAAAAAAGTAATTTGCCATTTTCATCATATAGTGAAACAGGGATTTTATATACCTGATAATACCTTATTATCAGATTTTCAACCTCGTGCATATTTATGGTTCTGATTAATTTGGGTTTGTTATTCCGGGATTTGGTTTGCCAAGCCTCCAATAATTTAAGTAACTCTTCATTTCTGCGTTCCAGAGTTTTATTCTGAAGAAGTTCTTCGTTTAGATACTTTACCTGCTGCATAAGTTTAGGATTAAATTTTTAGGAAATAACTCTAAGAAAGCAAATTACCACACTGCATTCATTCTTCACTAGTAAAGCTTATAAACCAATCTGGGATCTTCAAAATTCCAAAATCACTTAAATATCATATATAAAGGAAGAAATTTTTAGAAAGTCAAATAATCAAAGGCTATTTAAACCATAAATTTAACAATCAAACTTATTAAAGTCAATAGCAAAAGTTAATTTTAAATTCTATATTACATTTTTTTGCATTTCAGTATTCATGGGAATTAAAGAATGTATTTTCTCATTTTATAAAATTATGTTTGCTTTTTAGGTTAGATTAAATCATTGTAAAAGTAAAAAACTTACTATATTTAAATCAGAATGTTAATTTATCCATGAATAACCAGGAAAATCAACTTGTACATCGTTTAGCAAAATTAGTAAAAGAGAACCAGGGCCTTAGTCATGAATTAAAGAACCTGAGAGAAAGATATCAAGCTTTGCTTAAAAAAAACGAGGCCTATGAAAAAATGGTGAATAAATTCATTTTGCCTGACGAACAAGAAGATAATTCGATTGACAAACCTGTATCTCTTAAGTTTAACATGGTAACGGTGATGTTTGCCGATATCCATGGTTTTAAAGAGATAAAACCCGACATGAATGCGGAATTACTAATTGACCAACTCGATCACATATTGCTTCAGTTTGATGAAATATCCCTAAAATATAATCTCGAAAAAATAAAAACAATAGGCGACTCATATATGTGCGCCGGCGGAATTCCTAATAAAAATATTACCAATCCCATTGAAGTAGTTCTTGCAGCCTTTGAGATGCTGCAACTTGTAAAAAACATTTCGGACCAACAGAATATTTGGGAAGTTCGGCTGGCCGTTCACACCGGACCGGTAACTGCTTTTATTAATGGAAAAAACAAAGTTAACTACGACATCAAGGGAGATACTGTCAATATCTCAAGCAGAATTGAGTCTTCAGGTCGAAATGGATCTTTGATTATTTCAGTAATGACCTACGAATTGATTAAAGAATTTTTTAACTGTGAATTCTATGGCAAATTACCAGTAAAATATAAAGGGCTTCTCGACCTTTTTCAAATAACAGGAATTAAACCGGAACTTTCTATCAACGGAAAAGGTTTTGTTCCAAACCATCAATTCAACACCAAACTTGCTTTAATACAGTTCCATGACATTCAGGAAATCATACTTGACAAACTGGAAAGGGAACTTCCTCCTGATCTGCCCTATCACAGCGTTAAGCATACCGTTGATGTTGTTACCGAAGTTGAATTAATAGGATGGGCTGAAAGCATTTCCGATGACGACCTTTTGCTTTTAAAAACTGCGGCTCTGTTTCACGACATCGGACATATCCGTTCCTATACCGAACATGAATATTACAGCACAGTTCTTGCCAAAGAGATATTGCCGGAATTTAATTATAATGAAGATCAAATTGAACGAATTTGTGAAATCATTATGTCGACAAAATTACCACCCAATCCTAAATCGTTGCTTCAGGAAATTATTTGCGATGCCGATCTGGATTATCTTGGCCGAAGTGATTTTATACCTGTTTCCAATAATCTTTACGAAGAACTCAAAAACCGCAACCTTGTTGGTTCCTTAAACGAATGGAATAAAAAACAAATTGATTTTATCTCCAAACATCAGTACTTTACCAATACTGCCCGAAAACTCAGGGAAATTAATAAACAAAACCAGATTGAACGGATCAGGCAACTGATAGTTTAGTGTGGCAAAATGTTTAATATTTAAAATATTCCTGCTAATTCACTTTACTATTCCTGCTTTTCTGTCAAATATTTCCAGTAACGTTTAGGCATATGTTGCATTTGTAATCGTTCGTTTCGTCGTTCTTCGATGCAGGTCGATTTAAAATACTGCTTCCAGAGTTGTTGAAAGTGCAATTCTTCCTGCGACAGTATCTCGCTGTTGATTTTGCCGTTTAATGGATTTATTTTATCAGAAGTAAGATTTATGAGAACTGTTTTATCGCAGTTATAATAAAAACCATAATTACGTTTACTGTCGTAGATAATCCACTGCTGGTCAGCATATCGTGTTTCGAAATGCTTTACAATAAGAGGGATTACATTAAATTGAGGATCGACGGAAGCGTAATAAATACCATCGGCAGTTTTCTGAAACCTGATAAATTGATTCATTCTTTCGGTTTCCTGTCCAATTTGCCGGGCAAGTTTTTTAATTCTCAAAACATCAGGATCAGTATAGTTTTCTTCAATATTTACCGGTGAGGCAAAAACTTTCAGAATAAATCTGAACAGTATCATTTCTGCATCGGGCATTCCTGATAAATGAATACGGTAAATAGCATTATAGCCTCTCTCAGTTAGTCTTTTTTTCAATGCCTGCCATACTCTGTTTGCTTTATCAGGGTTTGTTTCAATTATTAATTTCTCCGTCCAGAGCAATGGTTTCTTAAAATCTAAATCTTCAATTCTTTCTGGTGTTATTTTATTTTTAATGACATCAAAAATTATTGATAAGAAACCATCGAAAGTTTTATCGTAAAGTAGGATTATCATAATTACCAGAGTGAAAGTTGTAAGGCATCGGTAGGTTTTCGCCTAGATTTTACCTGTTCTGTGAAAAGCTTTTTCAGATATTCAGGTTGCATTTCGCTCACAAGATTAGAAGCTCTTAATTCGCCACAGGTAATAAAATATTGGGCACGCTTCATCACCACTCCCATTTTTTTAAGTTTGTCGGAAGTAATTCTTCCAAATTTGCGGGCCACTATAATCATGCCTGCCGATTTTGGTCCCACTCCCGGAATGCGCAGAATCATTTCATAATCAGCTTTATTGATATCGATGGGAAATATTTCAGGATGGCGGAGGGCATATCCCAATTTGGGATCGATTTCCAGGTCGAGGTTTGGATTGGCATCATTCACAATCTCATCCATTTTGAAACGATAAAATCTGAACAGCCAATCGGCCTGGTATAACCGGTGCTCTCTCACAACCGGAGGTTCAGAAAGTACTGGCAGCCTTTTGTCATATTCATTTACAGGAATAAATCCTGAATAGTACACCCTCTTTAAGTTCTTCTGACTATAAAGTGATGAAGCCAGGTTTAAAATTTGTTTATCCGAATCAGGAGTAGCCCCAACGATTAACTGAGTACTTTGTCCGGCAGGAGTAAATTTAGGTATTTTGTAATTTTTTTGTCGCTCCTCCTTATATTCTAAAATGCCCTGATGAATGTATTCCATTGGTTTTAATATGCCCTGGTAATCTTTATCGGGAGCCAATAATTTTAAATTTTGTTCCGACGATATTTCGATGTTCACACTCAACCTGTCGGCATAAGTTCCTGCTTCGCAAACAAGGCGGGAACTTGCCCCGGGAATGCTTTTCATATGAATATACCCGTTATACTGATGAACCAACCGGAGATCCTTTACCACATTTACCATTTTCTCCATGGTATGGTCAGGACTTTTAACAACGCCAGAGCTTAAAAACAACCCTTCGATATAATTGCGACGGTAAAATTCTATGGTGAGATCTACAATTTCATTTACTGTAAAGGCAGTGCGCTTAACATCATTACTTTTACGGTTGATACAATAAGCACAATCGTAAATGCAATAGTTTGTCAGCATAATTTTCAGAAGGGAAATACAACGGCCATCGTCGGCAAAACTATGACAAATTCCCCATGCACTGGCGGTACCCAAAGTCTTGCCCGGGTTGTTCCGTTGGGTCCCGCTGGATGCACAGGAAACATCGTATTTTGCTGCTCCTGCCAGTATCTTCAATTTTTCCAGCGCGTCCTGATGCATTTTTAATCAAATTTAACGCTAAGAATATAGGATATTTTAATGAATTAGCAAGCAAATAAAGAATTTTATTCTATTCGACCACATAATTGTGGGATCTTGGATGCTATATGCAATTAAAAACAGCAGAAAATCTAAAGTAGCAAATGCTACATTGAATAGTCCGACAAAGCAAATGCTTTACCGATCTGCGTTTCGACTTCGCTCAACGACTGCCCGCATCGGAAATTAACCAAGGAGTTTTCAACCCTTAATTCGCATTACTTCTTACTCCCGATAGCTATCGGAATTACTTCTTACTTCGTACTTTTTATATATAGCCCGGTTAATAGTCCAACTCACAGACCAGGGCGTTTCGACTTCGCTCAACGACCAGTTCTGTAATTGCATCACATCTGTTTTACTCTTTACTCTTTACTTCGTACTGTATTCTATTACGACTTACAACAACATTCTAAAAATCATAACCCAATTTCCTGAGCACTTTCATACCTCTTGACCTCAAACCCATGGACCCGTTAGGCATGATGTCAAGAATAACAGGAATTACCTCATTTTTAAAATCAGGTTCCTGCATGGCTATATTGGATAAAATTTCCATGGCATGTGCTTTTACAGCAATGGGTTCCTTTTTGGAAATAACCCAGTGCAAACAATGGTCGAACAGAAAAACCTGATAGTCTTCAGGTATTTTTTCAACAGTTAGAATTCGTAATATATTCCGTCGTGTGCCTGTATGAAGAAAATCAGGAGAAGCTTTGATCAGGTCAATTATATAAGGTTTTAAAAGTTCAGGCATTTTATCATGACAGTGGGTTAAAATCCATGAAGATCGTGCCGGAACAGTGACTTCTTTGCGAAGGGTTAAATTTACAAGATCTTGGATCAACCCGGGATTTTCCGCAACCATTTTCACTATTCTGTTGACATTGTGGCGGGAGTTTTCTTTAAGTATTTCAGTTACCAGTTGCATGGAATTTATAAATCGAAATTAAAATCGTTTAAGAAGTGAGCTTCGACTCCGCTCAGCCTGACAAATTGGTATTATTATCACACTGAGCGGAGTCGAAGTGTGCATTAATTTATTCAATTCCTAAACTAAACGACATTGAATAGAAATTGTGCTTCAAATTTAAATAATTAAGTCATAAATACATTAATTTCCGGCTATGCCTCATGAAAGAGTTTAAACAAAGCTAACTTTTGATTGTCTAACAAGGATAATTAATTAATTCTAAGAATGGAAGAAAAAGATATTAAGGAAAAAACAATCATAAAAGCGGATTATAAGGTACAGGAAGTAAGATTATTAACGCCTTCGACTTATGTTTTACGATTCGATAAAAATAACCTGAGCTTTAAGGCAGGGCAATATATCAGGGTTGGGATTCCGGGAAACAGGGAACGCAGGGAATATTCAATTTATAGTGGAGAAAACGACAATTATCTCGAAATTTTAATAAAAGAAGTTATTGAAGGAGATATTTCGAAAAAATTAAAAAGATTAAAATCCGGTGATAGTTTAATTATTGAAGGACCATTTGGCTTTTTTAACCTGAACAGTAACGAGATTTTGACCCGAAAATTTTATTTTTTTGCAAGCGGCACCGGCATTTCACCATTTCATAGCTATATCAAAAGTTATCCGGAAATGAATTATACATTAATTCATGGAATAAAATTCATAGAAGAATCTTATGACAAAGATCATTACGACCACAAACGCTGCATCAACTGTACTTCCCGTGACGAAAAAGGCGACTTTCCGGGAAGGGTTACAAAAATAATCCCTATTTATCCTTTTGAAGATAATGCACTTTTCTATCTTTGCGGCAATAGTGATATGGTGTACGATGTATATAATCTCCTGGCAGATCGCGGAGTGAGTACCGACAACATATTTACTGAAGTTTATTTTTAAAGAAAAAGACACAAGTATCAAGTATCAATTTCAATAGCTATCGGAATTAAAATAACAGCCGTATTACGGAAATACTTGATACTTAATACTTAATACTTAATACTTATTACTTATTACTTGATACTTATTACTTGATACTAAATACTAAATACTTGATACTACATTTATGCTTTACCATTTAGTGACATTTGGATGCCAGATGAACCTTTCGGATGGGGAACGTGCAAAGAAGGTGATAGAATCGATGGGGTACCGTTGGACTGACAAAGAGGAAGAGGCACAGTTATTGGGAATATTGTCGTGTTCGGTAAGGCAAAAAGCAATTGACAGGGTTTATTACCGCATACACAACTGGAACAAACAAAAAAATAAGCGCAACTTACTTACGTTTGTTTCAGGATGTATTCTGGATGCTGACAAGGACAAGTTTCTTAAGTTATTCGATTTGGTTTTCCCTACAGAGGAAATGCCTGAATTGCCTGATATGATTGCCCGTTATGGTGTTGTAACACCCATGAGCAAACATAATTTGGATGAAAATGCCGGCATTCACCAATTCTGGAAAATCGATCCAACCTATCAATCGGGTTTCGAAGCTTTTGTACCCATACAAAACGGATGCGATAAATTTTGTACATTTTGTGCAGTTCCTTACACCCGGGGCAGGGAAGTTTCACGTCCATCGGAAGAAATACTCGAGGAAGTTTATAAGCTTGTTAATTCAGGTTTTAAATCCATCACCCTTTTAGGTCAAAACGTAAATTCATATGGGCTCGACAAAAAAGGTACAGAAATTTCCTTTCCTGAATTATTGAACAGGATAGGCGAATTTGGTGAAAAATCGCAAAAAGAGTTTTGGGTGTATTTCACCTCCCCTCACCCTCGCGATATGACCGAAGATGTGCTCGATACCATTGTACGTTATAAATGTCTGGCCAAAATGATTCACATACCTTTGCAATCAGGCGATGATCATGTGCTTATCCGCATGAACAGGAAGTACAATGTCGACAGGTTTAAGAAAATCATTACCAACATCAGGCAAAAGCTTCCAGAAGCCACGATTTTCACTGATATCATTGTAGGTTTTCCCGGCGAAAATGAAGAGCAGTTTGAGAATACCCGGAAAGTGTTTCGGCAGATAGGTTTTAATATGGCCTATATAGCCACCTATTCTCCAAGGCCAGGTGCCACAAGCGCCCGTTGGGAAAACGATATCCCACTGAAGGAAAAAAAGGAAAGACTTCATATTCTTACTGAAGATATGAAAGTTTATACCCGTGATTATAACAATAATTATATTGGAAAGGTGCTGAAGCTTTTGGTTTACTGTGCTGATAAAAAAGACGGTTACCTTTCAGGATACACAGAAGGAAAAATTGGAGCCAGATTTAAATCGGACAATCAATCTTTAATTGGTAAAATTGTAGAATTAAAAATAACTCAGGCAACACCGTTTGCATTAGAGGGAGAATTGATTGAGAATAAAAGTACCTCATTTTTTATTCATGAAGCGGACTATAGCGTTTAAAACCCTGGGATGCAGGCTGAACCAGTATGAAACTGAAGCACTGGCATCGCAATTTTCGAGAAATGAGTATGATATTGTGGAGTTTGATAAGCCCGCTGATGTTTATGTTGTAAATTCATGTACGGTTACCAATCAGAGCGATCAGAAAACCCGTACCATTGTAAATCATGCCTCCCGACTGAAACACAAACCCATGGTGGTGGTGATGGGCTGCATGTCGCCCGAGCAGCAAAAACATTTTACTGATAACACCGCTATAACTTATTTGATAGATAACGAAAAAAAATCGGGCGTTTTTCAGTTGGTCGATGCGCATTTTAAAGGAGAACTTTTAGATAAAGAACAGCTTGCGAACAACCGGTTTAATTATGAAATTACCGACCCGCTTTTTCATACCCGCAGTTTTATCAAAATACAGGATGGCTGCGATAATTTCTGCACTTATTGTATCATTCCCATGGTTCGCGGAATGGCTGTAAGCAGGCCTGTAAATGAAATTATTGATAATATCCGCCAGGCAGTAACCAACGGATACAAAGAAATTGTAATCACTGGAGTGAATATCTCCCGGTATTATTCTGATAATGTTCATTTTGAAGAACTCATTGAACGGATATTAAATATGCCGGAGCACTTCCGTCTCAGAATTTCGTCGATGGAGCCGGATGAGCTGAATGATAAATTTATCAGCCTGATGAATCATCCAAAACTTTGTCCTCACCTGCATTTGTGCCTGCAAAGCGGAAGTGATAAAATACTGATGAAGATGAACCGGATGTATTCCATTGATGCTTATTTGAAATTAGTGGATAAAATTAAATCGGCGAATCCTCTTTTCAATATTACAACTGACATTATGGTTGGTTTTCCGGGTGAAAGCGCAGCCGATTTTGAAGAAACCTGTTTTGTAGCAAAAACTGTAGGGTTTTCTCATATTCACACTTTTAAATATTCAAAGCGTTCGGGTACACGTGCTGACAGGATGCCCGAACAGGTTTTTGAACCAACCAAAAACCAGCGAAGCGAAATTATCAGAAAAATTTCGGAAGAGAATAAGATCAATTATTTCAAAAAAATGATCGGTATTGAACAAATCATTCTTGTTGAAAAAATAAAAGATGGTACGGCTTCAGGATACGGCGAGCATTATGTGCCTGTAAAATTTATAGCTTCTGAATTCATAGATGAGAATTCATTGGTAAGAGTTCTACTTACTGATATAGATGAAGGAGAAGAACCATTTATGATTGGACAAGTAATGAGATAATTATCTGGCTCTTAAGAAGTACCAAGAACCAAGTGACACCTTAATCCGGATTCCCTTACTTATTTAACCAACCAAGATTTGTGGAAATATTGTTTTGAACACTTATAATAAAATATCCAATCAGAGCTATTTTTTAGGTTTTCGATCATTTCGTTTACCCATTCATTAGTGTCTCCAAAACAAACTCTGATATCTTCTTTGCAGAACCAAAATTGAGAGGTTCAATATTGTACTCTGTTACTTTTTTAATTGCATATCAAATATTATAGCGTGTTAAATCCCTCCACCTGAAACTGTCATGTTAGCACACGTTAACCGCAATCCAGGATCTGACAGTTTCGGGTTCGCACTTTTTGTGAACGTCAGCGCGCAGGGCTAGGGAGCCCGATTTAAGCAGATAGCAACTATAGGATGCGAATCATTGCTAAAGCTGGAGGCATAATAAAATTGCCCATTTGTAGGGGCCTTCAGTAATATACATGATCCGAAATGGTCAAATAAGAAAGAGTAGCCAAAAATCATGAATATTCTATCTGATCTATAAAAATAATTATGCTCAGATAAACATGGCGTTTAGAAAACAAAAGATTTGGCGTTATGAGAGGTTCCGATAGCTATCGGTACTATCGGGATTGGCTCTTGATTCTTGATTCTATATATTACATTTTAAAAAACCTTTAATACAATTATGGCAATAGCAATACATGCTGTTGCAATTATTATAAAAGGTTTAAATTTAAAATCAAGCAATTTTTTAACTTCTGGCCCAATTTTTACAATCAATAGTCCTAATATATAGAATTTAATTCCCTGGCTAATCAATGTAGCTATGCAAAACATGAGAATGTTTATATCGAAGACTCCCGATGTAATTGAAAATATTTTATAAGGTACTGGAATAAATGAAGCAATAAACAAAATCCAGAAATTCCATTTTGCATATTGAATTTGAATGGTGTTGTAAATGCCCTCTGTAAAGCCCGGGATATGGTTTAATATGAACTGAGCAAAACTTGTAAATTCACCGTTCGCATTAAGCCATGCAAAATGGCCAATAGAATAACCGAGAACAGCGCCAAATAAAGTGCCCAATGTTCCAAATAAAGCAAGCTTATATACCTTTTTGATATTTAATAACACCAATGCCAGAAAAAACATCAGGGTAGGTAAAGGCAAAAAAGAAGCATCGGCGAAAGCGCAAAAAAACAACACCCAGGCACCCCATTTAGTGCTTCCCCATTGCAAAGCCCAAGAGTGAAAATTTTTAAACCAATTCTTCATTTACTTTTAATCAAATTAAAACTTTTGAAACTTCCACGCAGTAATATCCATTTAAAAATGGCGCTCAAAAGGACAGAAATAAGCAACCCGGAATATTTATTTATCTGCATGGAAGTGTGATAAATTAATATCAATACTTTAATATTTGTACCGTTTTCACCTTTACGATTTTTTTGCTATTCTGTAAGTCTCAAAAAGCTCCTCTTCATCAATACCTTGTTTAATACCAGTTATTAGCAGGACTAATAAATTAGGAATTTCACTTTCTTTAAAACCTGAATTTGCAGCGAAACTGCTTGCCAATCGCATTTCGTTTTTATCAATTACCCCATCGGCTAATACCATTTTAACAATATCGTAAACCTGTTCAAACCGTTTAGATAATTCAGCCGGGGAAATGAAGTTAGATTTACCCGTAGTTTCAATGAAATTGTCAATTTCCTGATCAGTAAAACCTGTTTTTTTACCAATTCGATGAAGCAATGCCAGTTCATTATTGCTTATCATATCATCAGCTATTGCAATGCGAATAAGCTGAATAAAATATTCTATGTTGTCTCTTTTTATAGACTGATTTGAAGGATCTATTATGTTCATAATATATATTTTAAATTATTTAAATAAAACAATAAAATTTATCGATTTATCCAAGAAGGCTTATTCCCTTCTTCCCAGATAAATCATAATATAATAGAGCGGAGTAGCCAGAGAGAGCCAAGGGCTGCCACAACATATGTATAGGCTGCCCAACGTAACGCGTCCTGAGCCTTGGGTAAAGTGATATATGATGCAATTCCTGGTTTAAAAGTAACCCAATAATCTAATTTTAAGAATTAGATGTATTGATTTCAGACTAAATAAATGGTTTGATTTAGACAATATCCGGAGGAAGCCAAATGGAATAAGATAATTTATGCGGGTAAAGAAAAGTCTCAGGAATAAATTTTTCCTTTGTTATTCGAATAATACATGAAACACTTTCTGGAAAAACAACACTAGACTCTTCTTCAAAGGATGATTCAGAAGATATAAGATTTTGACTCTTGTCATTATTTGTAGTTTGTTCTGTATAGGTCATGTGCTGAGCATAGCAATTTATTATATCGTGCCCCAAATAAAATGATATGGTCACCATTATCAATACAGATATCAATATGTCCTTTACTGTTTTCATGACTTAACAAAAATAATTAAAGAAAGCTTTCATTAGAATTATTTAAAGAAATTTAACAATTAATTAATATTCCAGGAAGCGGTTTTATAATCCATTATTATTCTTCCGACAAACCTAAATTTTTAAATTTTACTATCGGAAGTGATAAAATACTGATGAAGATGAACAGGATAAAATTAAATCGGTGCATCCTCTTTTCAATATTACAACTGACATTATGGTTGGTTTTTCGGGTGAAAGCGCAGCCGATTTTGAAGAAACCTGTTTTGTAGCAAAAACTGTAAGGTTTTCTCATATTCACACTTTTAAATATCCAAAGCGTTCCGGGGTAAAGTTTGCAGTATCGGGTAACATAAAAGAAAACGACCTTGTAAAAGTAAAGCTAATCGGTATAGAAGAAAGAGAGGATGCTTTTATGGTGGGAGAAAGTGTATTTTAGGCTCTAGTTAAAAGGCTTCCAGGGTATATATCTCATTCTATCCCTAATAAAATATATAATTTTTAGACTTTATATCAAAAATCCCCTTTTTATAAGATGTATTTATAAAAAGTTATTCGGACATTTGTTAGTGAATTCAAAAACTAATAAACAAACTATGAAAAAAAGTCTATTTTACCTTTTCATTGTAGCAGCTTTAATGGGAAGTGAATCTTGTAAAAAAGATAAGAACAATGATCCGGACGTATGTTCAACAAGTTGGGCAGCAGCAATCCAGGATGAGACATCTGTTTTGGCAAATGCAGCAAATGCATATGGTACCAGCCAGACAGTTGCGAATTGCAATGCTTATAAAACGGCCTTTCAGGCTTACATTAATGCATTAAAGCCATATAGTAACTGTACCACTTTAACCGGCACAAACAAACAAGAGTGGCAGGAGGCGTTGAATGAGGCTCAGGAAGAAGTGAATCAATTAAACTGCCAGTAAAACCCGGCGAAGCTCAGTGCTTCGCTACTTCAACAAAGAATATTTTTTCTGAAAGATGCAATGTTGCTTAAAAAATATGCAATGTTGCTACAGTTTCATGAAAATTTCTTTCGGGGAGAGGAACATTCCTCACTGGTAAAATCAAATTCCTTAAAAAATCTGTAAAAGGAGCCCACCCTACATGAAATTGCCTTACCAGTAAGCACCACGGTCTTTTAAAAGAAAAAGGGTCTGATTTTTTTTCAGAGCCCTTTTTCTTATTTGCCTTTAAGCATTTCGAAATCAAATAGCAGCGCTAACTTCTCACATCCTGCCTTCCCAACTTCACATATTCTTACTTAACTATCTTCGCCATTCCCATTTTTCTCCTTTGCTTTTATAAACAAAATTGTTATATATTGTGTTATAAATCCATTCTAACTTTTTAAGTCCTGTCCCGGGAATTAGGGATTTTAATATGAATATTCTGAAAAAAGTTCTGTTCTCATTGCAAACTACACTCATTTATCTTTTGATATTTATTGCAGCTATTGCCATTGCCACATTTATAGAAAACGATTATGGTGCTGATACTGCCAAAGCAATGGTTTACAATGCCTGGTGGTTTGAACTACTTCTCACACTTCTTTGTGTTAACTTTATTGGCAATATCTTCATTTCAAAATTATTACGAAAGGAGAAAATGCCCACACTCATTTTTCACCTTGCATTTATTTTAATTCTGATTGGAGCATCTGTTACCCGGTATCTGGGCGAAGAAGGAATGATGCATATACGCGAAGGGCAATCGCAATCTTTAATTTCGACTACCGACTATTATTTGAAAGCAAATTTAAGCGCTCAGGGTAAAGAAAAAAACTGGCATAAAAAATTGTTGTTTTCTTCCACATCCCGAAATACTCTGAATGAAGTTATAAAAGTGGGAGATAATGAAGTTGAAATTTCACTTAAAAAGTTTTTTCAGGATGCTATTCCTTCCATAATTCCTGATGAAAATGGCAAACCAACCATTAGTTTCGTTTTAGCTGGTTCAAATGGTCGGGAAGAACACCATCTGAGCACTGGAATGTCGCTTGAGAAAAACGGAGTGGTAATTTCGTTTGAAGATACTACCATAAAGCCGGGGATATATATTGCCAGAAGTGGTGATTCCCTGACTTTTCGTTCCAAAATACCAATTGAAATAGTGAGTATGGCAAACCAGGGTATACAAAGCCGGATTGATTCAGGTGTGATAACCAGATTTAACCCCTTAACAATATATAAGGCAGGACCCATCACAATGGTAATGAAACAATATCTTCCAAAAGCAGGTATGGCTGCCATGCCTAACGAACATATCAATAAAGACCAGAATACGCATGATGCTATAATTCTAAATTTAAAATCGGCCGGGCAGGAAAAAACAATGACCTTATGGGGTGGAAAAGGGTTTGAAGGTGATAAACAAAATATCCTGATCAATGGTATCAATCTTACCTTAAGCTTTGGGTCGTTATGGAAAGAAGTACCCTTCAGCCTTAAACTCAATAAATTTATCCTGGAACGTTATCCCGGATCAAATTCACCTGCTTCCTTTCAAAGTAATATCATTTTAATTGATAATGATAAGCAATACTTCCGGCAGGACAGCATTTATATGAACAATGTTCTTCAGTACAAAGGTTACCGGTTTTACCAATCTTCGTACGATGAGGATGAAAAAGGTACTTATCTTTCGGTAAACAGAGATATGCCAGGCACAATCATTACATATTTGGGCTATTTTCTGTTAGCTTTTGGTTTTGCTTTAAACCTGTTAAACCCCAAAAGCCGTTTTAGGTATTTACTGGGTCAAAGCGCTGCAACACCTGTAAAAATAGTTCTTTTAGCAGTTATCCTGACCGGAACCACATTAAACCTTAAAGCTCAGTCAGCTCCAAATGATTCACTGACGGTCGATATTGGTGAAGCAAAAAAATTCGGGCAGTTACTTGTTCAGGACAGAAAAGGAAGAGTAGAACCTGTTTCAACGCTGGCATCGGAAATAGTAAGGAAAATAACCAGAACTAATAATTTTAACGGATTTTTACCCGAACAGGTTTTATTAGGAATGAATGTTTATCCTGAAAGCTGGAAAAGCATTCCGATGATAAAAATCTCCCATCCTGCAATTCAGGAATTGTTTAAAACTGAATTAAACCGCGTTTCATTTTATGATTGTTTCGACCGGGAAGGTAATTACCGGATTGCAGATTTAGTGAGTGAAGCTTACAAAAAGAAACCTTCGACACGAAATAAATTTGACACTGAGATTATTCGTACTGATGAGCGGATAAACGTTGTTTACATGGTTTATACAGGGCAATACCTCAATGTATTTCCAAAAAAAGATGACGCTAATCACACCTGGTATTCCCCTGCAGAGATTACTGAAAATTTCAGCGGAATGGATTCTCTTTTTGCCCTAAATATTTTACATCTGTATTTTGATGCTGTGCGACAATTTCCCAATGCCAATGCGAAAAAAGATGCTGATACCTTTTTGGCTTCCATTCAAATATTCCAGGAAAAATATGGGAAAGAAGTGATGCCCTCTCCTGCAATTGTAAAGATGGAAACTTTTAATAACAAGCTTGATGTATTTAACAGGCTGATGAAATATTACAGCCTTTTTGGGGGATTGTTGCTGTTACTTCAGTTTATTTCACTTTTTGTAAAAAAATATAAAGCACTTTTTCTCGAGAGAATATTAATTATCCTGCTTATCGGATGTTTTGTGCTGCATACAGCCGGGTTGATCATTCGCTGGTATTTATCAGGTCATGCCCCCTGGAGCAATGGATTCGAATCGCTAACCTATATTGCATGGGCAACAGTGCTTGCCGGAATTTTATTTCTGAAAAAATCGAGAATAGCCTTATCGTCAACAGCTTTGCTGGCATCGGTTATTTTATCGGTGGCACACTTAAGTTGGATGGATCCTGAAATTACCAATGTTGTTCCGGTACTCAATTCTTATTGGCTTTCCATTCATGTATCAGTAATATCGGCAAGTTATGGATTCTTCGCATTGGGAGCACTACTGGGTTTTTTAAATTTAGTGCTGATGTTTTTCAGGAACGAAAAAAACAGGATTTCATTGGGAATGACAATCACCCAGTTGAGCACTATTATTGAGATGACTCTGATATTAGGATTATTCCTGGTAAGTATAGGTACTTTTTTAGGAGGTATTTGGGCAAATGAATCGTGGGGCAGATATTGGGGATGGGACCCAAAAGAAACCTGGGCATTGGTAACATTGTTGGTTTATGCATTTGTAGCTCACATGCGTTTTATACCAGCTTTAAAGAATCAGTTTATTTTTAATTTCTTTGCCTTGATAAGTTTTGCATCTGTAATTATGACGTATTTTGGAGTCAACTTTTATTTAAGCGGATTACATTCGTATGGAAAAGGAGATCCCGTGCCAATACCAGGTTGGGTTTATTATTCTTTATTTGTTGTTTTCTCGATTTCGATTTTAGCATTTTTAAATGAGTCAAAACTTAGAAAACAATTTCCTGAAAACAAATAAACTTTAGCTTTTATCTATGAATTGGTTTAAAACTCTTCTCGAACTAGTCAAAATACGTATAACATTTGCTGTAATGTTCACTACCATTGCAGGCTATGTTCTTTATTACAAAGGATTTTCATCCCAGATGCTATTATCCGTAACAGGGATCTTATTGTTAGCTTGTGCATCAGCAGCACTAAATCACATTCAAGAATACAGGTTCGATGCTTTAATGGAGCGAACCCGAAACCGGCCCATTCCTTCAGGTAAAATTTCACTTGTTCAGGCCTGGATTATTGTCATTGTGCTGGCTGCTGCCGGTTGTTATCTGATTTATAAAGGTTCAGATTTAACAGGAATGTTGCTGGGTTTATCGGCCATGTTCTGGTACAATATCATTTATACATATTTGAAACGAGTCACAGCATATGCAGTGATTCCAGGTTCGGTAATCGGATCAATTCCACCTTTAGTAGGATGGGTAGCTGCCGGAGGAACGTTACAAAATCCATTTGCAGTTTTAATTGCCATATTCTTTTTTATCTGGCAGGTACCTCATTTCTGGTTATTATTGATGAAATATGGCCCTCAATACGAAGTTGCAGGATTTCCGGTACTTACTAAGGTTTATTCGAGAAGGCTGATATATGCATTTACTTTTATATGGGTTTTGGCAACTGCTATTATAGCATTTATGTTACCTTATTTTGGGGTTCTTCAATCGTATTCGGCTGCTTTTGGAATTTTCATTTCAAGTGTCTGGTTAGTTTACCAGTTCAGCAAATTATACCGACGCCACGAAACCGAATTCAATCCAAAAAAGTATTTTATGAGGCTTAACTTCTATATTTTATTTATAGTTGTTTTAATGGTAACCGATCACTGGTTAAAATAACTCACATTTAAATAATGATGCAAGGATTTATAAATTCTATATTCGAATTTTTTTCGAACACCGATGCCTTAATACAATACGGAGGTTTAGGATTTGTTATCCTGTTCATATATCTTGAAACGGCCTTTTTCGTAGGAATTGTTCTTCCAGGTGGCGATTATTTTGTTTTTACCTCGGGCATGCTTTGTGGAACGCAGTTTATTGAATTTCCCCTGATATTTGTAATTATATCCTCCATTATTGCAGCAATTTTAGGCGATTATACAGGATATATACAAGGAAAATCACTGGGAAAACGATTGTATAATAAACGGGATAACTGGATATTTAAAAAATCGTACCTCGCCCGCAGTGAAATCTTTTACCATAAACATGGAGCATGGACATTTATCATTGGCAGGTTTTTCCCAATTATCAGAACCATTCTCCCTGCGCTTGCCGGAGCAGTAAATATCGAGAAACAACAATTTATTCCTTTTATTTCTTTAGGTGCTACCATTTGGATCTCATGTTTAATGACCCTTGGCTATATTCTGGGCCATAAATATCCTCAATTGTTAAACTATTCCCACTATATCCTTATTGGAATTGTTGTATTTGCGTCCATTCCCATTGTATGGCAACTTATTCAAACCCTGAGACAAAAAAAGAAGCAAAGAGTTAAATAACCGTTTTTATTTCAAGAGTTTCAAGCGCTTTAATCAGAACTTTGTCATGGTCGAAAGCCAGTTCCGGTAAGGCATTTACAGGAAACCATTGAATTTTTGCAGCATCGTCGCCAGCTTTTGGCTGAAAATCTTCAATATCAATGTAAGCCAAAAAAGCAACTGAAATAGTTCTTCCTCTTGGATCGCGATCAGGGTCACTAAAAGTATAAAACTGTTCAAGAGTAATACCTTCCAGTCCGGTTTCTTCTATTAACTCCCTGGCGGCACAGTCCTCAATGGTTTCGTTCTCATCAATAAAACCACCGGGGAAGGCCCATTTTCCTTTAAAAGGTTCGTTTCCTCTTTCTATTAATAATACATGTAACGATTGATTCATGTAGCCAAAGATCAAACTATCAGCAGTAACAGCAGGTCGTGGATAGTCGTAACAGAATTTATTCTTTTCGCCCATATATTTAATTTGACAGATTTACATATTTATTTTAAAATCCCGAAGATGATCATCTTTATTTATATTCAACCCTTCCGGGTATTAAACAATTTTAAACCTTAAATGAATAAAATTGCAAAATTAATTAAATAAAAGATTTATGAATGCGGCGATGAGGAAGGTATTGCATATATTATGGATTTGTCACGCCGCTGAAATCAATCTCAATATCGTACCTGCAATAATTAATGCTCCTACAGAGGTGATGTTACTTTGCTACAATAATTAACGCTTCAGAGCTGATGTAAATCATAAACAGGCATTAACCAATAAATTTTTTTTTGAAGATATGTAAAGATGCTTTGAAAACAATTTGAATTGTAATCTGTATTTTTGCTAAAACTAAAATTTAACCGACATGCAAAAAATTGGATTAATTGGTGGATTAGGACCGGAATCGACTGTCGATTATTACAATCGTATTATAAATGCTTTCAAGGATAATGGAACAAGCCTTGATTATCCTGAAATTCTTATTTACAGTGTTCGTATGGCGGAGTTTCTTGATTTGATGGAAAGAAAAGAATACGATAAAATTTTAGTTTGGATGAATGAAAGGATTAATGCCCTGAAAAATGCCGGAGCGAATTTTGCTGCTATAACTGCCAATACTCCCCATGTAATATTTGATCAATTAAATGCTGTTTCTCCTCTCCCATTGATAAGCATTGTTGAAACCTGCTGTCAGAAAGCCAAAAGTATGGGCTTGACCAAACTTGGGCTTTTTGGTACCAGATTCACCATGAATGAAAACTTTTATCAGGAAGTTTTTAATAAGGAAGGAATAGAACTGGTTGTGCCCGAAGAGAAAGATAAAACAATTATTCACGACAAGCTTTTTACAGAAATAGAACTTGGAATTTTTAAAGAAGAAACAAAGATGCTATTGATGAACATTGTTGAAAGAATGATGGATAAACATAATATTGATTCTTTAATTCTTGGGTGTACTGAATTTCCATTAATTCTGAATCAGCCCACTTATATGGGAATTCCTTTTCTTAATACAACCCAGATACATGTAGATGCAATTGTTGAAAGATGTTTGAATGGATGATACGCGGTACATAACCCGCTCCCGATAGCTATCGGGAGCGGGTTACGGGTTATGGGTTCATAACACTTTTCCTTTCTTACAACTTCCGATAGCTATCGGAACGGCTAAGGACTTACGACTTGTATGGGTTGCGTGTTTTAAATTTTTACTGCTTATCCACTTCGGGCAAGTGTTGTTATTATGTCGAACTCTGGTTAACTTTTAATTAGTTTCCAGAAAGCAATTGCTTGAAAGGGATAAGCAGTTAATTTTTTTATTTTTACTTTAACTTTTATATAGTAAAGTGGTTTATAGTTCAAACCAATATTTTATAAAATGAAAACATTATTTTCTGTTATAATCCTCGTAGTTGCATTTTCTGTTTCTTCGTGCAAACAGTCAGCAGTAAACAAAAACACTGATCAAACAGAACAAATAGCTGATGTTTATACTTGTCCAATGCATCCTGAAGTCCAGAGCGATACAATGGGAACATGCCCAAAATGTGGTATGGATCTCGTGAAAAAAGATGAACATAACCATCCTGATTCTTCCTCCAATGTTGATGATGAAATAAAATAAGAGCATAAGAAATGAGAAAAATATTTCACCCCTATCATAAAATAATATATTTTTTCATTCTCTTATTAATTTCAAATAGCTGTTCAGCACAACCTGACCATTCAAAAAAGAAATCCGCAGAAGCAAAAGGGATTATTACTGGCGCTGATCAACCCGAAGCATATCTGCCATATCTTAAAGGAAAAAATGTTGGGATGCTGGTAAATCCAACTTCTATCATTGGTAAAACTTCCTTGGTTGATAGTCTGGTAAAACTGAACATTCATATTATCAGGATTTTTGGACCGGAACATGGATTCAGAGGTGATGCAAGTGCCGGGTCGGAGGTAAACGATACCATTGACAGCAACACAGGTATTCCTGTTATTTCTTTATATGGAAAAAAAACACGACCATCAAAGGACGATCTCAGGGGAATTGATATAATGATTTTCGATATTCAGGATGTTGGTGTCAGGTTTTATACCTATATCAATATGCTGAAATACATTATGGAGACCTGTGCTGAAAATAATATTGAATTGATGATATTGGATCGTCCAAATCCTAATGGATTTTATGTTGACGGTCCTGTTTTAGATATGAAATTAAAATCGGGCATTGGCATTTTCCCAATCCCTATACTTCATGGAATGACTATAGCTGAATTTGCCAGAATGATCAATGGCGAAGGATGGTTATCGGGTGGATTAAAATGCAATCTTCGGATCATAAAACTTAAAAATTATAATCACGATTTGCCATATCAGGTTCCTGTACTTCCATCGCCAAATTTGAATACGCAACAATCTATCCTGTTATATCCGTCTTTGTGTCTTTTCGAAGGAACAGTAATTAGTCAGGGAAGAGGCACAAGGTTTCCATTTACTGTATTGGGAAATCCCTTATTGAAAGATAAATATTCCTTTTCATTTATACCGGTTTCTATGAAAGGGATGAGCGAAACTCCTTTATTTCAGGATCAAATATGTTATGGACTGGATTTAAGAAAATATGACACCAATCAATTTCGTAATACTAAACAACTTAACTTAAATTGGTTAAAGGAAATATACCAGGCATATCCTCATAAAGAGAAGTTTTTTGATTTCACACAAAGCAAACAAATGGGTAATTTTGACAAACTTTCCGGCAGCACCTCCTTAAAAGAACAAATTATTGCCGGAAAATCTGAAGCCGAAATCCGCAAAAGCTGGGAACCTGAATTGGGACTTTACAAAGAAATGAGAAAAAAATATCTGTTATATCCTTAGAGAGATATTCTCATTTGTAATGATTCTATATAAATAATTTCTTAGCAAATCTTCATATTTTATGCATTTTTTCAAAGGCACTGTTTGTTTAATATACAGATAAGGGGGTCTATTTAAAAGAATATGGCTAAACAAAAATACCGTCCTGTTCACTCGCCTGATTATAACAATTCATTTGCTATTGGCATATTTTTGAATATAGTGTATGTTTTTGTTGAGATATTTTATGGCTTATCCGTTAACTCATCAGCTTTGCTTGCCGATGCCGGTCATAATGCCAGCGATGTTGTGAGCCTTTTCTTAGCATGGGGCGCCATTAGCCTTGCAAAAAAACGCCCTTTCGGCAAATATACTTATGGCCTCCGCAAAACTACTATCCTGGCATCAACCATAAATGGAGTATTAATTATTGCCGCAGCAGGTTTTATCTTAAGTGAAACCTTACAAAAATTAAAACACCCTGTAGCGCTTCCCGGAAACATAATAATGGTGGTAGCAGGTGTGGGAATATTGGTAAACACAATTACCGCATTGCTGTTTTTGAAAGGTCAAAAAGCTGATTTAAATATAAAAGGTACTTTTTTACATATGGCTTCTGATGCAGCAGTATCATTTGGAGTACTTGCAGGGGGTTATATTATAAAAGAAACAGGAAAGTACTGGATTGACCCTTTATTAAGTTTCATTATTGTAGCAGTGATTTTATTAAGTGCAGTGGGATTGCTGATAGATTCATTTAAATTATCAGTAGATGCAGTACCTAAGGAAATTGATATAAAGAAGGTGAAAGTCTTTCTGGAAAAAATGGAAGGAGTTAAACAAGTTCACGATCTGCATATATGGGCTCTCAGTACAACTGAAACTGCACTTACCGCTCATTTGGTTGTTCCGGAAGGATGCGATGACATTTTCCTATATCATGTTCGTGAAACCCTAAAAGAAAAATTCAACATTCGCCACTCGACACTACAAATACAAAGCAGTTTTGTAGATGATGAATATCAGTACCATCCGGTATAATAGCAGGGTTGTTCTCAAAAAAAAGTGATGAGAAATTAACATCCCATCACTTTTTCTAAAATTACCTGAGTTTCTTATTTCACAACAACTTTTTGAGTTACCATATCATCTTCAGACTTTATTCTGACATAGTATAAACCCTTCGGATATCCCGAGACATCAATATCTTCACTGTAAACATTCATATCGCTTAAATTCTTCCGGAAAATAGTTTTACCATTTTGGTCAATGATATCCAGCATCAGGCTTTGTCTTACTTCCAGATTAATATTGATATACAAATAATTAGATACAGGATTTGGATAAATACTTATATGTGCCATGTTTTCTAATGAGCCTGTACCGGTAATATTTCTGATATAAACAGAATCTTTTACCGAACAACCATTGTTATCGGTTACCGTAACTAAATAATTACCTTCATCATTTACATTAAACTGACGGTTGGTTGAATTATCCTGCCATTTGTAGGACTGAAAATCACCCGCATCAAGTGTATAAGGAAATTCTGAAGTTCTGATTGTATCCGAGCCATCGCCAATATCAAATGTCGGGTACCCGAAAACTTTCACATCGTAATTCGCTGAATTATCTAAGGTATTTTCATCATCGGGGTAAATAAGTGAAATTGAAATATTGTGAGTACCTACTGATGACAAATCCAGATCTTCAATAAATTCAATTATTTGCTTAGCACCCTTTGCAATTGTTACAGTAGCATCTTTAGAAATTTCAGCTCCTCCATTGATTGAATATTTGAGAGTTATATTCTGACCCAATAATTTTACTGTGCTATTATTTACTAATTCTACTGCCAGTTTATTTGCAGATGATAACGCACAATTTGAAAGCGGAATCGATATTCCATTTATTCCCAAATCTTTAATAGCTTCAATAACGTTTACCGATTCAGAAACTGAACATCCATTGGCATTAGTTACAATTACTGTATAAACTGTATTTTGAGGTTGATAATTCTGTTTTGTAATCGTTAAAGAAGGATTGGTAGAATTATCCTGCCATAAATATTCAGGATACCCCGGGTTTGCATTGAGCGTGAAAGGGAATTTCACAAGGAAGGTATCATTAGGTGCATTGAAATCAACAATAGGAAAGCCAAAAACATTGGTTACAAAGGTCGCTGTATCGTTTATTGGTTGAACATCAGCCGGCATTTTAAGAGTTACCTTAAACGAATACTTTCCTTTTGCCGTCATATCCAAAGGAAGTGCAAAAGTATGAATGGTCGAACTTCCAACCGCTCCGCTATACGATAAATATTCTTTTACTTCGGTGGCTCCATTCAACGAATAGCTAATCTCAACTGCTTTATTGAGCAAGGCATCATTTCCGACATTGGTAATTTTCACATTTACATTTTCGCTGTTCGACATGGAACAATTGTCTCTTTTCATAATTAGATCCGAAACTTCCAAATCGTTTACTAACAAAAATATTATTACAGAGTCCCTATCAGTACAACCATGTTCATCGGTAACTGTTACCGAATACGTTCGTGTAGGTTCGGATTTTGTTTTTGTGATTGTCCAAACAGAATCGGTAGAATTATCCTGCCAGAGATATGTATTAAAATTCCCTGGATCTAGTTTATAACTTAAGGCTTGAACAATTTTGTCAGGACCCAGATCTATATTTGGTTTCCCATAAACCTCAACAGTTTGGAGGAGGCTGTCGTTAAGAGACTGAATATCGTTGGCAACTATAGATTTGACTTTGAAATCATAGGTTCCTTTCTCAGTCATAACAAACTTTTGTTTAAAAGTATATTGCAACGAATCATTTGGCTTAAGCATTTTATAAACGGTATCCTGTAAAATTATCCCGCTGTTAACCTGATAATATAAAATGATAGGTTCAGTAACCGAAATAGTATCAGTGCCTTGATTTTTTATCTGACAAATTATTGGAGTAATTGCCGATTGGTTGCATGCATTTTCCGGTGAGAGGAGTTTTTCGACACCCACATCGTGAATTATCATGTGAACATGAATGGTATCGGAATTGGCACAAGTATTACCATCGGTAGCCGTAACTGAATAATTCCCCGGTCTTGTGATTGTAAGTTTTTGCGTTGTTGTAATTCCATCGCTCCATGCCCAGGACGCAAATCCTGCACCTCCATCGAGTTCATGGGTTAATTTACCACTAATCACAGTATCATTTCCCAGGAATACTTTTGGATAACCATAAATTTGAAATTGAATTGATGTGGTGTCGTTTTTAATAGAATCGTCGGTGGCAAGACCGGTCCAAATTTTTAAAGTATCAGTTTTGGGGGTCATCATGTTGAGGGTAGACACCAATGTCACCATCATGATACTATCAGGAGCAAATTTTTTGGTGATGGTAACTTCTTCGGTCAATACCGTTTCCTTATTTAACTGAATATAGACAGGTATTTTTTGATTCGCCCTTAAAGTGTCCGTACCATAATTCTGAATTGTAATAACCGGCTTAGCAGGTGTTTTATAACCACAATTATTGGTTGGTGATATTATGTTCTTCACACCCACATCGCGGATAAGACTTTTAATGAATACTGAATCTTTGCTTGAACAACCTGTAGTTCCGTTCTGCACATTAAGATTATGCATTCCAAAACCTGTTAATGAGGCATCAAGCTGATAGGTGGTTGACTTGGTTACTCCCTTGTATTTCCATTCGTACACGTATTCGGGATCGTTAAAGGCGTTAACTTTAAGTGTATCCCTGAATGCTGTATAAATGGTATCTGGAAGATTCGTTGTAGGATTCGGATAGACGGTGAGATCGAATACCGTTGTGTCGTTATTGGTGCTGTAAAATGAAGGATACTTCTCAATCACAAATGCCTTTATTTTGTAAGTGCCTGTATCTGTAATATTTACTATCTTGCTCATCATGAAAGATTGAGTTGCATTTTTATTAAGAGGTGCTGATAGTTTGAATGTATCTTTAACAACAGAATTATTGTTGACTTTAATGCCAATTACTATGGAGTCGTTGGCTTTGATGTCTCGAAGGCCAAAGTTTTTAACTGTTACCTGAAGTTTGTTAGGATTTGAATACTGACAAGCAGGCGATGTTAAATTGTTGATCGCGGTAACGCCAGCATCATAAGGAGCTTCGAACAAGCGGAAATCGTCGAATGCAAAACCATCTCGGGCAACTGGTACATAGGCTTTGGTGGTTTTAAACGATATCCTGAATTTTACTTTTGGTATATTGGAAATTTCTGAAAAAAATCTCCTGTTTTGCTGCCAAGGTTGAGTTGCCCCTGCTGCAAGTCCTGTCCACGATTTTTTGTTTCTTACAGTATCCATCTCGTTATACCATTTCCAGGAGAATTGGAGTGTATCGCTATTTATATAATTCCATGAACTTCCTTCGTCAAGAGAATATTCCATCAATGCTCCATCAGTTTTGTATTGAGTCTGAAAACTATTCTGAAAATCGATGATTGGTTTTTCGATCCCCGAAAGGCTGAAGCAGGGACTTTCAACATAAGAGTTCTCGTTGAGATTGTAGCGGCCAAACTGGTCTGTTTTCCATACTTTATAACCTTCAGGGGCAGTCTTGATATAGTCACCATTAGGGCTACCTTGCACCCACGACGAGTTTATGCCTCCTGCTGACCAAAAGCTTGTGTCTTTTTCAAATCCCGTTTTGTAAGGGAGTGTATAAATAGGGATTGATGTTAGTTTATAAACAACACTGTCGTTATTAGGATAGTTATCAATTGCATTGTCCACTTTAACTATTATGTTGTAAATGGCAGGCTTGCTCAGGTCAACAGCCGTTGTGAACTGGTAATCGATAGAATCGTCGATACTTAACGGACCCAAAATAGTTTCACTGATCCAGTTTTTTCCACCGTCGACAGATGCTTTGATTTTAAAGTTTGTAAGTGGTTTGGGTCCGGTATTTTTTACAGTAACCTTGAAATGTTCCGATGCTGTTAATCCGCATGCAGTTTTAGGACTTATATATTTCGTGACGGCAGCATCGTATTTAACACTATCGCCTGTTACAAACAAATAATCGATATTCCAGCCGGAAAATCGATTTATTACAGAAGTAGGCCCTAATCGGAACCGGAGTCGCAAGTTTTTACGGTCGAAGATTTTTTTAGTATCAAAATCCAGAAGCCGCCAGTTTGATTCCTGAAATTCGTTTTGTTTGGAATTCCATAAATGGCGCCAGTTGGTTTCCCCGACATACTTATATTCTAAAACGGCCGAGTCCTGACTTTCTACATTTAACCACCTGTAGAAATTAAAGCGGGTATTCTTAAAATATTTTCCTTCGATTATGGGCGATGTTGCGGTATCGGCAGTTGCATTAGTTAAATTGTTTATATAGTTTCCGTCGCCGGTGAGTGTGGTACCTATAACATTTGCTTCTGAATAAGCATAGGTTGGGTCGGGTCTTCCGTACGAATCTCCTCCTTCTGCCTTGCCACCTTCGCCAATAGGAGCGCCGCGCTGAAATGCCCCACGTAAACCCCAGCCCTTATCGGTTTCAAAATCGTCAAAAAAAACAGTTTGCTTTACTATCCGGTTTCCTGCCGGATCAAGATCAGTAGCAGGGAGAGTTCCCGTAGCATTGGCAATGGAGATATCGCCGGCTTTGATCAGGAAATCGAGAGCATCGTCAGGTGTAGCATTGTTTTTAACATCGTAAGTAACCCATAAATAGTTGTCACCAGTTTCAACTCTTTTATTCAGGCTTCCAAAAGTAAGGGTACTTGCTGAAAAACTTTGAGGAGAGCCAACCAATACAGGCGAATCGAAAACGGAATCGATGGTTGAAAACAATCTCACTCCTGAATTTATGATGTCGGCATTATTGGTGTTTGCTGATGTTAATGTTAAAGAATTCAGGGTTAACGAACCTGTATTTCCTTTCACACGGATATTGATGCGCATAATCGGGTTCCTGGTCGCTCCCTGGGGTACCTGTTTCAAGTTAGGATGAGAGGCAATAATTGAATTTACGTTACGGGTTTCGCTGCCCGATTCATAAATTTTAACACTATCGATACAAACACCAAACCCCCACTGCGCAGTGCCCTTAAATCCAATATAGAATTTTTCATTCACAACTTCGTCGGGGAGGGTAATTTCACGTTTAACCCATTTTCCGGCAGGAGTAGCAAGTGTATATTTTGTGAGGAATTTCCATTGTCCTGAAATGCCTAATTTATAATAAAGTCCAAGAGAATCTATATTATCGGTTTCGCCATCTTTCCAATTCATTTGAGCATGGTAAAATATGAGTTTTGGTTTAGTCGATAAAAGCAGGTTAATGGGTTTCGACTTCATTAAAATGGAATAAGGAGTAAAATAAGGATGAACCAAACGTGCGTTTAGCAGCCCCGATTTTCCAGCATTAGGGTTTCTGTTGCCAACATTATCGGGCGAACCATACCCCCCTTGCTGAGATTGCCAGAATGGACCAATATAGTCACAACCTGCCAGACATTCCTGGCTCCAGTCGAGTGGTACTTTACTGGAGGCATCGTAATAATTAAAATTTTCGCTAAAGTAGACCTGCCGGATTGGAATTTCCTGAGAGGGTTCGATTGCAGCAGGATAACCAACCCCATTGATTACCAACGACTCTTTCGGGATCTTTATTTTTAAATAATGTCCTGCTACTGAATATTTCGATAAATCGAGTAATATCCAAATATAGTTATCACCCGTCTGCAAGGGATAAGTTAAACCTTGAAAAGAAGCCAATGAATCGGATGCTGAAAAGCTTTTCCGTGTGGTAATATATTGTACGTCGCTAATCCAGTCGCTCTCGTAATCGGCTACCGAAAAACGATTATTTGTTGTACGAACAATGGCTACGCTATCAACATCCGAAAAGGCTTCGCAAAACGATTTGATATCTAATTTGGATAAGGTATAAGCACTTGACGATGTAGTGATTTTGATTCTTAGGACGGGTTGTAAAGGCATCCCTTTAATGGCTATAGTATCTGCTATCTGTTCTATCGTCACAACAGGTGCCTGGGAAAATAGAAGTCCAAGTTTTCCCGATAAAAGTAAAATAAAGCAAAGGATAACTATCTTTTTCATCTGTTCATGTTTATGTAAGTTTCGCTTAGAATCTTTTCAGCAATTTAACCCTTTGCTTTAAGACTCAACATTAGTAAATCTCAAGGTTTTGGCGTTTTACTTATTCCATTTCACGATTGTTATACGGCGTTTTTTACATTTGGGTTAACATTTTTGACAAAACAAATTATATCCATAATAGTGATGGTAGATAAAACAGACTTAACCTGAATAATGATGTTGGTTAAAGAGAATATTTTTATTAACGCTTTATGTCCGGAATTAAAAAAGTATATTTTTAGAAATGCCAATGCTTAGCCATACATTCGATAAAGTATTCTTTCCAGTATTTATCAAACTGTTGTACGAACCTATTTCGTCAGATACATGAATGGGACTTCCAGTTTTTGCAACGTTGGTAACTGTTCTGTAGTAACCCAACGCAGCACTGAACCGGTAGTACCTGTTAAGCGACAATTCAACCCCAAGCGAAGCACCAATGCTAATTACAATCGGATTGGTCTTTATTTTATTATTCACAGCTACACTTACATCTGAATTAAACCCATAAATAGGAATATCGGATAGAAGCGCCTTTTCTTCTGCATAATAACCTTTGTAATTGAAATTACCACTACCGTTATTGTTTTTTACAACTGGAATTGAAATTCCTGGCCCTAATGAACCATAAACAGCCACAGCATTATTGAATGCATGTTGGTAAAATATCTGAAGGGGAATTTGCAACATCTTTAAATCCGTTTTTTCCTCAATGCCGGAGCCCCATACCCGACGTTCATAAATCTTGTTCTCCGAGTCGTACGATTTAAAACTCTCATACGATTGGGCTGCGGAGGAGGATTGTTTGAAACCAAGAAATTCAAAACCTGAGGCCACGCCAAATTGTTTGTTGAGGTAGTATTTGCCCGAGATCTTAATGTTAAAGTTATAATTACCTTCCGAACTAACATCCTTTAAACTTCCCGGGAATTCAGTATGAATCTCTGAAAAACAGGGAGCAACATGCAGACCGACATTTATGATTCGTTGTCCAAATACTGTAGTTGCAACGAAACAGGCCGACAGAACACAAAGCGTTTTGGTAATTTTATATGAGAACATCATTTTGCTTCCAGTTATATTTATTCAATAATCAGTTTTTCGTAGAAAACACGTTTACTGTTCAAAAGAACATCCATAAAGTAGATTCCGGGTGTAAGACCTTGCAGCGTTATCTCTTTTTTAAATAAAACATTATCTTTTACAAATGATAATGTTTTTATATGCAAGCTTTTCATACTCGAAATTCTTATGGTTACCGCACCATTTTCGTTACTGTTGAACGATGCTTCAAATTGTCCGTGGCTGGGATTAGGATAAATCAATCCCTTTATTGGCAAATCAACAAATACTTCGTCGGAAGTAAAATCACAACCACTAAAATCAGTAGTTGTGACTGCATAATTTCCTGTTTTTTGTTGCGACCAATAAAATTGTTTGTTTTCACCAGGTAACAAATTACCATCCTTATACCATTTGTAGCCTATGATTGAATCCTCTCCCTTTACACACACCAAAACATCGTTCCATTTCAGGTGAACCTCCGGTTTCGAGGAATTTGGAGTAACTTCCTTTATTTCAATGTCGCTTTTAATGCTGAGGTTACACAATTTTTCTGATACAGCATAAGTTCCGATTTTTAAATCGTACCAGCCAATCTTCGAGCCTGTTCCTTCAATTTCCGCTCCCACAGGAAGGTTGTTCTGGTACAGTTGAAACTTATATAAGGCAGGCGATACGGGAATTAATATACTATCGCCAATCATATTGTTGTTGCAATAACTTCCCCGGCAATTAACCTCAGGTATAACCAACTTTGGAATAACTGATACATGCAGTGTATCCGACGATTCACTGAGTTCAAGGCTCTTGCCTTTAACATTTAGGGTAGCTTTCCCGGTATAATTATCGTTGAAATTAACGATTGCTGAAGTTCCAGTACCAGAAACAGTTCCTGCAACTGAAGGCAATAATTCCCATACGTACGATGTTGCGAATATCCCTCCTGCCGTTGTATAAGTCTGATTGTCGGAATTAATACAGAGAATATTATTTCCAGCGGGTTTGGCAGGTTTAAGAGGACTGGTACCAAGAATTGACAGCATTCCCTTCTGGTAAGTAAAATTATAATTATTGTCCGCCCCTCCCTGCGGTTCAATATCGTAAGAACCAGGATAACTTTGGATTGTAGCCAACGTGAACATGGTTGGGGCAACATCAATACATGAAGCATTATCCCCGTTTACAAAACCTGAAATGTTGTATGTTAATATTGGGTTTGGTGTATTAAACTTTCGAATTTTGTCGTTGGCACTTACTAAAAAAGTTGATTTTTTTACAACAAGCGATTTAACTATACTTGTTGCAGCATATAAATTGTTGTTTTCGCTTACGTAAGCTGTGATATTAGCTGTTCCGGCACCAACAATATGTATATTGCCATTTAAAATTGTTGCGACATCTGGATTGTTACTCAAATAATTTACAGTAAGTCCTGAGCTTGAAACTGCACCAGGGTCAAAATCCGGATTTCCATAGATTTGCTCAGGAATTGTATCGAAATAAATCATTTGAGTGTTCTTTCTGATAAATAATACCTGCATTACACTGGTAGCTGCAAAATAATTGGAATTACCCGATTGAATTGCTGTAACGGTTACAGACCCTGAACCAACAATTTGTAACCAACCATAATTAATGGTGGCTACCGATGGCTTATTGGTTATAAAAGAAATAGGAAGACCTGAGCTGGCTTCTGCCTCGAGCAAATAATCTCCATTCTCGTATATTTGCTCCGGAATTTCGGTAAAAGTGATGGTTTGACTTGCCTTTGTTACTATAAAGGTTTGGGTTTGAAGAGAGAAATTGTAATATGTATCTCCTGGTTGCGAGGCTGTGATTAACGTCGAACCAACTCCTACTATGTGTATCCTCCCGTTTGTAACTGTTGCAACTGCAGTATTACTGCTTGTATAAACTATATTAAGACCTGAGCTTGCTGTAGCAGTTAAATTGAAATCGGGGCTGCCATAAGGTCTTGAAGAAATAGCATTGAAGGTAATTGTTTGGGATGCTATGTTTACAAGAAGTGGCTGTGCGGCGCTGGCTGACTGATAATTGCTATTTCCTCCCTGCAAAGCTGTAATAATAGTAGTTCCAAGTCCGACGATATGGACTTTATCTCCTACAATAATAGCCACACCCTCGTTACTGCTCGAATAAGTTATTGGTAAACCGGTACTGGATGTTGCACCCGGATTAAAATCAGTATCAGAATAAGTTTTGGGAGCGATAGGGCCAAAGTTTACCGATTGGGAGGATTTAGCAACCGTAAAAGTTTGCATTGATGAATTAGCCGCATTAAAGTTGGCGTTGCCCGATTGTAATGCATAAATATTGGCAGTTCCTGCTCCAACAATGTGAATATTGCCACTGACAATTGTCGCAACTGACGTGTTATCGCTTATAAATGTAACCGGAAGACCTGAACTTGAAGAAGCAGAAAGAACAACATCTGCATCACCAAATGTTTTTGAAAGCAATGCCACAAAAGTTATTGTTTGAGGTGCCTTGTTTATTACTAATGGTTGAACTACATAAGGAGCTCTGTCGTAGGTTGCGTCGCCAGGTTGTGAAGCTGTAATATTTACTGTACCGGCATTAACTATATGTATAGAGTTACCGGTAATTGTGGCAACCGAAAGGTTATCGCTTGCGAAGGATACGGGCAGGCCTGAGCTGGAAGAGGCTGTTAAACTAAAATCGCTATTGCCAAAAATTTTTGATGGGAGAGAATTGAATGTAATTAACTGATCGGCATTGCCAACGAAAAACGGTTGAACAATATTTGATAATGCCGGATTATAACGTATATCTCCGGGTTGCGATGCAATTATGTTTGCCGAACCAGTTCCAACAATATGAATTTTCTCATTCACAATGGTAGCTACACTTGTGTTGTCGCTTGAATAAATTACAGGCAAACCTGAACTTGTTGTCGCGGTGAGCGTGATATCCGGATCTCCGATGATCGCCGAAGGTAAAATATCAAAAGTAATTGTCTGCTCATTTTTATTTACTGTGAGCGCCTGAGAAACATCAACGGCAGCATTGTAATTTGAATTTCCTGGCTGTGTAGCATTAATGTTGACGGTTCCCGCTCCGACAATATGAATTTTCCCATATAGAATTTCGGCAACGTTGGTATTGTCGCTTATGTATTCAATATCGAGATTTGAACTGGAACTGGCAGGGTCGAGGAAAATATCGTTGTAGGTAATATCGGCCAGAGGAGCAAATGTAATTTCCTGGTCAGCCTGTTCGATTGTTAAAGTACGTGGTACAACCGGAGCTGCACTGTATAAGGCATTGCCTCCCTGTGATGCCAGGATGTTCACCGCCCCGGCGCCAACAAAGTGGACTCTGCCTCCCACAATAGTCGCAACATTCGTATTGGAACTGGAATAGGTAACTATTAATCCGGAACTTGCAGTTGCACCGGGATCAAAATCAGCATCTTTGAATATTTTGGAAGGTAAAGGGGCAAATGTTATGGTTTGATTTTTTTTACCAACAACCAGATTCTGGAATACACTGATGGCCGGATAGTAAATGCTGTTACCAGGTTGGAAGGCTGTGATAGATGTTGCACCTACTCCTATTATTCTTACCTTATTATTCACAATTACTGCAACACTAGTATTATTACTTGAATAACTCACCGGCAGGCCCGAACTGGCAACTGCCCCCGGATCAAAGTCGGGATCACCATAATATTTGGGAGTGAGGGGTGTAAAGTTAATACCCTGGGTGCCCATCTCCACGAAAAAAGATTGCTCAACCGAATCGGCTGGTGTGAAATCAATATCTCCAGGTTGCGATGCAGTAATGGTAGTTGTCCCCATTCCAACAACACGTATTTTCCCGGCAACAATAGTAGCAACTGCCAGGTTCGACGATCTGTAAGTAATTGGCAAACCTGAAGTAGTTGTTGCTCCGGGAGTGAAATCAGGACTACCGTATTGCCGCGGACTAATGGTATTAAATGTGATGGTTTGATCGGTCTTTGAAGTTATGGTTGTAAAATTTCTCGGGTTATTGGCAGCGGTGGCTACATTGAACATTTCCCCGGCAGTTATTCCATTAAATTCGCAAACCATTACCCGGTAAGTACTGCCACCAGTTAGATTCGTTATTATTACTGAGGTTTCTGTGCCTTTATAAACACAATACCATCCGGTTGTTCCGATTTGTGTACCCAATCCAAAATTGGTATTTGGATTATAGTTTGTATTATTTACGGGGTCGGCCGTTTCATTGATGCTTGTGAGTTTTACAAATACTGCGCAGTTTGCTCCATTACCGTGCGTCCATGCCATTGTTGCTTTTCCGACAAAAATACCTGATGCATTAATATTACTTGCCTGAGTTGCAGGTGGCATGGTTTTGTTTGCAGGGTTTCCGGTAGCACCCGAGTTATTATAAGTTTCGTTTCCCAACGTACCGTTATATTCGCAAACTACAACCCTGTAAACTGTATTTGCCATCAGCCCAGTTACATTAACATTATTTCCCGTGCCTTTAAAAACGCAATACCATCCTGAACCTGGAGTTGATCCTGTTCCAAAATTTGAACTTGGAGTATATGTTACACCATTGGTCAGACTTACTGTACCTGAACTACCTGCCGATACAAAAACAATACATTCGTCATCTGATCCGCGTGTCCAGGAAACATTCATCGAATTGGGCAGAATATTAGTAAACTGAACATTTGTCGACTGAAGTGTGAGAGTTATTCCTGCAGGATTATTTACAGACAGGTCGGTATTGTATTGTTCAACACCTGCCGTTCCATTATATTCACAAACCATAACCTTATAGGATGCTCCGGGAGTAAGATTATTGATATTTGCGGTATTTCCTGTTGAATTATAAACACAATACCATCCGGTGGTCCCTATCTGATCTCCTGATTCAAAAGCGATATTTGGTGCATAAGTTGTGTTTAAAACGGGTGAAGCAGATTCCACAGCTGATGTCTGTTTAATAAAGACTGCTCTCCTGGTGCCATTTCCATTTGTCCAGGAAAGAGACATCGAAGTGTTTGTAACCGAAGTGAAATTGACAGCACTTGCTTGAGTAATAGGTATCAATGGCTTATTGGCAGGGTTACCCGTTGTTGTTGTGCTTACGTTATAAAGCTCATTCCCCGTTGATCCGGTGTACTCGCAAACCATAAACCTGTAATCTTTATTTTGAATTAAACCAGTAACGCTGGTACTGTTGCCAGTTCCGTTGTAAACACAAAACCAACCTGTACCATCCGGCGAGCCTAAACCAAAAGTGTTACTGCCTGAATAACTTAATGTATTCGTAAGTGAAACCGCTCCTGAGTTTGCTTGCTTTACAAAAACCAAACAACCGGTTCCACTTCCTCTTGTCCATGAAATATTGGTCGAAGTGGGTTGAACATTGCTGAATACTATATTTGTGGATTGAACAGTTAATTGAACTGAACTTGGATTATTTGAGTTGAAATCTTTATTGTATAGCTCATTTCCGGGAATGCCATTGTATTCGCAAACCATTACTCTATAAGTTTTCCCAGCTGTCAATCCGGTAACAGGAACATTGTTTACGGTACCGTTTGCTATGCAAAACCAACCTGTGGAACCAATCTGACTTCCGCTTCCAAATACAGTATTGGCTGTATAGGTATTATTGTTTGAAGGGGCGGGTTGCTCTAAATTTGTGGTTTCTTTAATAAACACAACACGTTTACTTCCATTGCCATTTAACCATGAAATACTCATTGAATTAGCCGTAACATTCGAGTAGCTTATATTTGCAGCCTGGCCAGTGGGAGTTCCGGGTTTATTGGCAGGATTGCCGGTTGCCGAACTTGTATTGTAAGCCTCTATTCCCGAAGATCCGTTATATTCACATACCATCACCCGGTAATCCATGTTTTCAGCCAAATCAGATACCGAAACATTCGTTCCTGTTCCTTTATAAATGCAGTACCATCCGGTTCCATCGGGCGATCCTTGTCCGAATGAATTATTGGGATTATAGGTGAGCGAATTGGTTAAAGTAACATTTCCTGCTGTACCCTGTCGCGCAAAAACGATACAATAGTTACCATCGCCGCGGGTCCATGAAACATCCATAGATGTGGGTTGCACATTGTTGAAAGATATTGTGGATGCCTGTAAAGTAAATAGTGTTGACGCAGGATTTCCTGCAGCAAGATCTGTATTATAAATTTCCGTTCCGCCGGATCCGTTATATTCGCAAACCATTACTGCATAATTAACTCCTGAAGTTAATCCGGTTACGATAGTGTTATAGCCATTTCCGGTGTAAACACAATACCATCCGGTTGCTCCAATTTGATCTCCGGCTCCGAATCCAGCAGCCGCGTATGAGGTATTGTTTACCGGTAAAGCTGATTCGAATAAAGTTGTCTGCTTCATAAAAACAGCACAGTTTGATCCATTCCCTCTCGTCCAGGCAATAGTCAAATTAGGGGTAGCATTACTAAAAAATATATTTTTTGCTTGGGAAGTTGGTTTAACCGGCCCTGTTGGAACTGGAATAGCTGGTTTATTAACTGGATTATTGAATGATGTTGAAGTATTATAAAAAGTTACTCCTCCGGAGTTTGTATATTCGCAAACCATTATCTGAAAAGCATTATCGGTTACAATTGAGTTAACCGTTGTGCTTGTACCTACGCCAGCATATACACAATACCATCCGGTAGTTCCTATCTGAGTGCCCGATCCGAAATTATTGCCAGCTTCATAAATGTTTCCATTAACCGGAATAGCCGATCCGGATCCATTTTGCTTAATAAAAACTGCGCAGCTATCTCCGGTCCCTCTCGACCAGCTAAGGTCGAGAGAATTTGGTTGAATATTCGAGACAGTTACATTACTTGCTTGCAAAAGCATTTGAATGGAT
>JBBQEI010000001.1:0-235103 GCA_038320545.1 Bacteroidales bacterium | reverse complement strand
AATCGATGTCGAAATCGGGTGGTGAAGTTCTTTGAGGATTTATAAACCTTTCGAAATACAGGTTTAATTCGATGGGGTCAATATCGGTGATCATGAGACAATAGGCAACTATGCTGTTTCCGCCGCTACCCCTTCCGATATGGTAAATACCGTTGTCCATGGTATGCTTGATAATATCCCAGGTAATGAGGAAATAAGCACAGAAACCAAGATCGTTGATTACTTTCAGCTCCTTTTTGATCCTGGCCTCAGCTTCAATATTACCCTTCCCGTACCGGTATGCCATGCCTTCGTATGCCAGCATATCCAATAGCTGTTTATCGTTGTACCGGCTTGAAGTAAATATCTTTTTGTTGCGCGATTCTTTGAAGTCGAACTGGAAATTGCAGGCATCGATAAGCTGTTCAGCTTTTATCAGCAGTTCGTTATAATCTTTATAAAGGCTATAGTAAGTTTCGGTAGAGATAAATACCTCATCGTGCCGGGCTAACTGATCCGTGTTTATTTTGGAAAGCAAGGTATTATGATCCACAGCCCTTAAATGATAATGGAGATCAAAACCCGCAGGGGAAGAAAATGTAACCTGTTGGAAAGCCACCAATTTTTTCCTGGTGGAAGGACTGATTGAAACAATACGGTTCACTTCAAATACCAGGTCTTCTACAATCTTTTACTGAAGAAGCTTTCACTTTACTAAACTGATCTTTTATTCGATTAATATCCCTTTGAGACAGTAGAACTGAATCACTTTTTGTAATCAGCATGCCATCAGAATCATAGGATCTTCCAAGAATACGATATAATTTAGCTGAATCATGAAAACAGCTGATCGTAAAAACGGAATAATCTTTACATGGGTTTAAATCATCTTTGGGATATAATAGCCGAATAAAATTCTGTTGCTGATTTAATCTTTTTGGTTCTTTTAATTGCTTAAGAATGTAGGAAAAAATCAGTTCATCATTAATGCCATTTAATTCTTTACTAGAGAAATAATTGTAGATGGTATCGGTTTCAGCAAGTTTATTAAATACTAATTTATTGTATTGAGTCTTTTTTGGAAAATATGAAAAGTAGTCTTGATCATTCTGTAAAATTGAATCTATTGGAGTTTCTGTAAATGCAAAAACTCCATCCTGTTGTACAATTTTGGTAAACTTATATAGAGTATCTTTTGAAATAAAAACTACATTATTAAAAGATTTTTTTATAAAGAAGCTATCAATTTTTGTTTGACAATAAGTCCAATTACTTATTGTCAAACTCATCCATGAAATAAAGATATACTTAATCATTATATATTTAATTTAAAATAGTTTTGATAAAGCTGAAATTGTTCTCCAACCAAATAAATCATTCAATGAATTAACTGGGTTACTTTGGTATCTATAAACGCCTAATTGATTAAGGGCATCTCTAAAAACTATTTTTTTTGATGCCGTTGTTTGAGACAAATATATAATTTGGTTTTTTAAAAACCTAATTATATTCCCCCTCCCTAATTTTTATTTAACTAAACATCAACTACATATAATATTGAGTGGTTCACAACAGGACATTCCTATCCCATAGCAACGACTATTTTTAGCTGTGCACATCGACAAATATTGTAGGTTAGGTTCATCATCCCTATTTTTGCTTTTGCCCTTGCAAAGCCGATTGTTCTTATAATAGAACCATTCATGCTGTTTTCGACAAAACCAAATATATGTTCTACCCGCACACGTATCTTGGATTTCTCTTTATTATCAGCTACTTGTTTTTCGGTTAGGGGTTTATTGCGGTATCCTTTTTCTATTACTTTGTTTATTATCTTTTTCTGTTCGTATACCTTCTCTTGCTCTTCGCCAGTATATGCACTGTCGGCATAATGCTCTTGCCCTAAGTCTTTTTCGGTAAGCAACCCTTCTATGGCTTGTGAATCATGAACGGAAGCATCGGTAACTTCATATTCTTCAATTAATTTGGTCTTCACATCAGCTTTCACATGGTTTTTATATCCATAAAAAGTAGCATTGTTTTTCTTTGTCCAACGTGCATCAATATCTTTTTGGCAAAGCTTGTGTGTATTTTCATTCAAATCATCAGGAGCTGTTCCGGTTTCTTTTATGTGCTTGTTTTACTCATACTATGTTTATTTTAATAGGTATTCGTGAGCGCTTCGCGGTTCTTCACGGGTATTACGTTGGCGTGGTGCTTCTACAAAACTGGCATCTACCATTTTGCCCTCGTTGGCGAAAATACCTGCTGAATCAAGTGTTTCATTGAATATCTTGAACAGATCCAGTATAACATCTTTATCAATAAGTTGCTCACGAAAAGACCAGAATGTTTTGCTATCAGGCACAACCGAGATCAATTTAATAATTCCTTTTTGCAAATTCAAAGGCTATAATAAAATGTGCTTGCTTAATTTGGAATTTTGAAAATAATAATCATTTGATAAATATTATTACAAATATAAAAGATTTATTTTTTTTAAATGTAATTTTTGATTAATAATTATACGGGTAAAACAAAAATAATCACATTAATTAAAATCAACAATAGAATGAACTTTTTAGAATCTCTTTAGAATTGGTGAAAACCCTGGACTCTGTAGATCATTATTGTGCCAATTTTGACGCAATGGATTTTTATGCCCCAATACACTAGTTATTTCGTTTTCAGAATTGTGAAGTAAAATGCTATACTGGATATACTAACGGATAACAGATAAAGGCATAACCCCACTAGTGCTTTGACCTTACATTTTGCACAAAGTTTAAACGTTCAAGGAATAACTTCTTTAAGCATTATTTTAATTGAGGGGTACTACTTGAGGCAACAACGAGGTTCAGCAATAAATCTGAATTATTCAGAGTGAATAACTAAAACAATTACCCCAATATTTTGCGGCCTTCTCACTAATAGTAATGAATTCTTTATACTTTTCTGAATTGGCAAACACCTGGCACCCCGCCGACTATTTGTTAACATTGATAGCTGTTCCGGATAATTTAACACAATGGATATTAATCCCGAACATTCCGGGTTCTTCTTTCCCGGAATTGTAATTCAAAACACTGTCGCGGTTATAATCACGGATAACTGTTAAAGGCTTTGCTTGTACCAGTGCCTTATATTTTCCCTTGTGTAGTCCAAGTTTGAAACAATTAAGATATTGGTCTTCCTTTTGGATTGCTGTACCGGAAGGGCAGGATGGGTGCCAAAGGTAATATAATCCTGGATCGGTGGTTGCAGGGTATGCTTTCAAAGTCCATAACCGAATAGTTCACCTAAGCGTTGGTTATTTTTGTATTTCTTTAGCGGAGTAAAATGAAAAACCCGCTTAAATACTGAGATTTAAGCGGGTTTAATATTGTTTGACTTGCGTCTGGCGGAATGGACGGGACTCGAACCCGCGACCCTCTGCGTGACAGGCAGATATTCTAACCAGCTGAACTACCACTCCTGATTGCTCTACTTCCCGGCGTGTGCCATTCTTTTAAAGCGATGCAAAAGTAGTACTTATTTTCTATCTTCCAAATAACTTCTGAAAAATAATCAAACTATTTTTGATTTTATCTTTCCAAACACAGCAATCATATTCATTATCAGAATAAATGAAAACAGAAAAAATTTAGATGATGGTTGATAGAACCAAGTATCAAGAACCAAGTATCAAGACAAAATAACAGCATCAACAAGAATCAAAAATCAAGACAGTACTCTGCGGTTGTAAAGAGGCTGTTTACTTCGTACTTCTTCCTTCGTACTTGTATTTGAATTCATCTTACGACTTATGACTAATTATTTGAAAAAGCTAAAGTGCAGATTGCCATATATCCTGTGATCGTATAATTTTGGATTGCCTGCGAACGTTACCCGTTTCGAATGCTCTAGTATAAATATCCCTTCAGGTGCTAAAATTCCTGCTCCATATATCGCATCAGGCAGTTTTTCAGTATGTTCCCAGTCGAAAGGAGGATCTGCAAAAATAATATCGTACTTAAACGGACATCTTTCAATATATTTCAGCGCATCACCTTTTATGGCTTTATAATTTTCAAATTGTAAATCCCTCGCAGTTTTTCTGATAAAATCGTGATGCTTATAGCTATTTTCGACAGCATCAACCTGAACACTTCCGCGTGAAGCAAACTCAAAACCTATACCTCCGGTTCCTGCAAATAAATCCAAAACTTTTATTTGTTCAAAGTCAACACTATTGGTAAGAATGTTGAACAAACCTTCTTTGGCAAAATCGGTGGTTGGCCGGGCTTTAAATTCTTTTCCCGGAAAAATTGTCTTCCCTCTGTATTTCCCGCTAATTATTCGCAATGGTATAAATTTAACATGTTAGCAAACCGTTCCAGTATATCTTCAGTAAAAATATAGCTATACACCATATTTTGTGAAGCCTTCAAATTCCTTACTTTTCCAATATATGGCTGAAGTTTGTTATGGATATCCGCAGTGCTGGAATTATTAATCGAATAAACTTCTGCCAATGATGGTGATACCCTAAATTTTTCAAGTACCGAAACCAAAAAGTATAAAATATCCTCAGTTGTTTGTATTTGAAAACTATTTATAAAGTCCAAACTACCTGAATGCGCAACTCCTATGGTGATGTAGTTATTATCTATCATCATATGAAAAACATGCCGCAATGTCCTTGATGACTCACCAATTAAGTAAGTTATAAAAGGAAGTGAATGATGTGAAAGCTTTATATTTTTGATATTCCTTTGAAGTGTATCGGCCAAAAAATTTGGATAAGGGCAAATAACAGTTGACTTGGAAACATCGATTGCGGACTTTATCAATATCTCTCCCGGATTAATAGAATCGGGGTAATACAATTGAAATTCCTGTTCATTTTGAGGTAAAAATGCCTCAGGCACTATCGTAAATTCTTTCCTGTTCAGAATATGATGAACACTTTTATAGGAAAGTTTCAGTGGCTCCTCCCCTTCCAGTATTGTTTTAAGTGAATTATTGTAATCAAACCAATCGTGACTACCGGTATTAAAATGTTTCAGAAGGATACATTTTTTCCTCACTGAATCGCAGATAGCATACGAATAACCATCCAAACTACTTTGCATAAATAGTAAATAATTGCCTGATTGGTTTACATCGAAAGTTTCGTCTGTTAGATTTAAGCTTTGCATGAATTAAAGTGTTGACCTTTTCTGGTTAAATAATGTTTATTATTTTGCTATGTTTGACTGCTCATTTAAACTATTTACAAAGATCGTTAATCGTTCATGATAAAAAAGCATTTAGAAAAACTTTTTCAGGATAATCTGGAATATGAAGCTACGCAAGGTCAAAAAGAGCTGATTGAAATGATGTGTGGCTTTATACTGAAAGAGGAGGAACGATGCGCATTATTGGTGAAAGGCTATGCCGGAACAGGTAAAACAACCATTATAGCAACTCTGGTAAAAGTATTGACAGAACTCAATATAAATGCTGTTTTGATGGCTCCCACCGGAAGAGCGGCAAAAGTTTTGTCGCAGTATGCTGAAACAGAAGCAAGTACTATTCACAAAGCAATATACCGGCAAAAATCAGCTAAAGATGCAATGAGCCAATTTGTGCTTGGAAAAAATTTCAATTCAAATACTGTTTTCATTGTGGATGAAGCATCCATGATTTCAGATCAGTCGGCAGAAAATGTATCGTTTGGCAGTGGAAATCTTTTAAGGGATCTTTTGTCATTTGTATATAACGATAAAAAATGTAAGCTCATTCTATCAGGCGATGTTGCACAGCTACCCCCGGTAGGAATGTCGTTGAGTAATGCCATGTCATCCGGAATATTATCAGGTTACAACCTGAAGATTGACGAATATGAATTGCGCGAAGTAGTGCGACAGTCGTACGATTCAGGTATATTATCCAATGCAACGGCCATTCGGAATGTCATTGCAGGGCATCAGATTACATTCCCACAAATTAAATTAAGTAGGAAGATTAAAGATATTACCTGCATCAAAGGCCCTGAAGTAGTCGATTATCTCCAGGAATTCTATAGTAAGTATGGTTTGGAGCAAACGATGATTATTTGCCGGTCGAATCGTGTTGCCAATAAATATAACGAGATGATCCGCAACAGGATATTATCGCGCGAAGAAGAATTGTCGGCAGGCGATTATCTGATGGTAGTAAAAAACAATTATCATTGGCTGCAAGCGGAAGGCATCGAATTTATTGCTAACGGGGATATTGTAAAAGTAAAGCGTGTACGAAAATTCGAAGAACTATTCGGTCACAGGTTCGCCACTATCGATCTTATATTGCCAGATTATGGAGATGTGGAATTTTCGGCAAAAGTAAACATGGATACTTTAAAACTGGAAACGGCATCGTTTGCCAACGAAGAAAACCTGAAACTTTATCACGCAATTGCTGAAGACTATGTTACTGAAAAATCCAGAGCCAAAATTGCAGAGAAAGTAAGGGAAGATCCTTACTTTAATGCATTACAGGTGAAATATGCATATGCCGTAACCTGCCACAAAGCTCAAGGCGGACAATGGCCTGTTGTTTTTATCGATCAAAGCTATTTTACTGAAGAAATGCTTACTACAGATTATCTGCGCTGGTTATATACAGCATTCACACGGGCTACAGAACATTTAGTGCTTGTGAATTTTAATGAGAAATTTTTTAAATAGTTATTAGTCCATGGTCTATCAACTATCGACTTTCAACTAAAAATGGTAACTGGTATTCTCTGCCGAAAAATCAATTTCTTTAAAGGCTGGATTTAAAATCACATTGCTGAATTTATATTCTTCGAAAACACCTTTAGGATCTGATATTTTGATATATATCGGATAGAATTTCGTTTTGTGCAGGTAAATCACCATTTTCGAGGCATAATCAGAGGGTATTTTTATTGTTTTTCCCGCTGGTATATCCGAAAAAGCTTTTAATTCAGGGTTCCCTTCTAATATTGAAAAATAATTGATATGCAATCGCGTTCCCAATGCATAAGGCGTTTCTGGTTTGGCCAATGTTAATGTATGAATTTTATAGAACGGGTTGTTACAATCCAATTCAATAACCTCCTGGCCTAAATACATAATTGTACCTTTATTTACTATCAGTTGGTCTGTTTTCGACTGGTATTTCTTAAGAAGCATTTCCAAAACTTCGGCTACATATCCAAAACCGGCATGGAATATTGGATGATGATGATCTTTTAATACCAATTCACCTTCAGGGTTAAGGTTTAGTGTCACCCAGGGAAAAGCATTTGGATTAATTTTTGCCCGATTATTATTCTCTCCTTTTATAAAAAGCACTTCCAATCCTTTTTCAGGAAAATCCTGCTTTAAATAAGCCTTGTAAGGATTAAAATTTATTTTAAAATTATTTTTTTCAGATGTCATTTTACCCATCACCCTTTCACTTGATTCGAAAGTGCACTGTAAAGTTTTCAACGATTTAACAGTTGAAATCATTTTATGGGCCAGTTCCAGTCCCGATTGTGCCATTGCAACTGAGCCTGTAGAAAGAAAGAATATCGTAGTAATTTTTCGTAAATTCATCATGTTAACTATTTAACCGTAAAAATAAACATTGATCTTTCAATATAAGATAAACTCTTTAATTTTGTTATAAATTTCCCATTAAAAATTAGCCATGTTAAAAGACCTGATCCTTAATAACCGAAGCTATCGCCGGTTCTTTGAAAATGAAATTATAACTACCGAACAGTTAAAACAAATGATTGATAACGCCCGTTTATCACCCTCGGGGCGCAACATTCAATCTCTTAAATATATACTTTCCAGTGACCCTGCAATGAATGAACAAATATTTGATTGTCTGGCATGGGCTGGATATCTGAAAGACTGGTCAGGGCCTGAAAAAGGTGAAAGACCCTCAGCATATATCATTATGGTAAACGACAAAAATATTTCCGAAGGATATCTCTGGGACCATGGCATTGCTGTTCAAAGCATTTTATTAACTGCCACCGAACAAGGATTTGGTGGTTGTATCATTGCATCTGTAAATAAAAAAAAGCTTCGTTCAGTGCTTGAAATCCATCAGCAATTTGAGATTATCCAGGCGATAGCGCTTGGAAAACCAAAAGAGACTGTTGTTATAGAAGAATTACCTTCGAACGGAGATGTAAAATACTGGCGTGACGAAAATGCAGTACACCACGTTCCTAAAAGAAGGTTGGAGGATATTATTTTAGTCGTTAGTAGTTAGTAGTTAGTAGTTCGTAGTTAGTAGTTAGTAGTTAATAATGCGAATTAAGGGTTAAACACTTTTTATTTTGGCAAAATTATCGCCTGACCCGTTTTTCAGGCTGAAAGCCTGAGACAGCAAAGGACAGGGCAACGCCCTGTCCTAAAGAGATACCATTTGTTTTTGCAGGCTGTATGCCTGCGATATGGGTTTATACCCGCCTATTCGATACGGGCTGTTGTCCCAGCCTTTCAGTCTGAACGGAAGTGGGGAGCCTTTAGAGCCTTGGGTTTCACCCAAGGTTTCGATGTCTCAGGCTTTCAGCCTCAAGAATACGAGTTAGGTCCTTTGATCCAAACTGCATATTTTAATCGTTTAACCCTTAATTCGCATAAGTAATTAGTAATTAGACTAACAGCCGTGAGTGCGGGTTGCGGGTTAGTAATTAGACTAACAGCCAGTGCTTTGATACAAACGGCTGTGCTACAATTTACTTCTTACTTTTTACTTTTTTTTTCAGATACTGCTCAACTCAATCCACCTGTCGGTTAATTCGTCAATGGTTTGCATTACAACTCCCAAACGGTTCGATTTTGAAATTATCTCATCCGGTTTACATTTACCGCTGCTTATTTCCATTTCTAAATTTTTCTTTTCCTGTTCCAGGTTTTCCATTTGTTTTTCTACTTCCCCGAGCTCTTTCTTTTCCTTGAAAGTCAACTTTCGTTTATCGGTTGTAACAGGCTGTTTTTGAGCTTCGTCTGATTTATTTTTTTGTTGTATTTCGCTTTTTTGCTTTGCAGTTTCCTGTTCCTGCAAACGGACTGAAGCTCTGTAATCACTATAATTTCCCGGGAAGTCAAACACCTGACCATTCCCTTCGAATATAAAAAGATGATCGACCAGCTTGTCAATGAAAAAACGGTCGTGAGATACTATAATCAGGCAACCACCAAAATTTTGTAAATACTCTTCCAGAACATTAAGTGTAACAATATCCAGATCGTTGGTAGGCTCATCGAGAATTAAAAAGTTAGGACTTTTCATTAATACTGTCATCAGGTATAAACGCCGCTTTTCACCACCACTGAGCTTTTCGACCAGTGTATACTGCATTTCGGGTGGAAAAAGAAAATGTGTCAGGAATTGTGAAACCGATAACTGTTTGCCATCACCGAGGGTAACAAATTCGGCTATATCCTTAATGATATCAATAACTTTCTGGCCGGGTTTAAAAACCAGTCCCTGCTGGTGATAATATCCATACACAACAGTTTCCCCGGAATCAATTTTTCCCGAATCGGGCATTACCTGCTGGGTAATCATATTTAAAAAAGTTGATTTGCCAATGCCATTTTTTCCAACAATACCCATCTTTTCATGTTTCGAAAAAGTATAGGTAAAATCGTCAAGGATTATAAGGTCGTCGAAACGCTTGTTTACATGTTTCATCTCCAGGATTTTATTTCCCAGCCTGGCCGATTTTACATTAATATCAACCTGTTTATCGTTTCGCTGATAACCGGCTTTATCTTTTAAATCGTAAAAAGCATCGATCCGGTATTTTGCTTTCGTACCACGTGCCTGAGGCATCCTGCGCATCCATTCGAGTTCTGTTCGAAGCAGGTTTTTAGCTTTTTCAGCCATCTGCGATTTGCTCGTGAGGCGTTCGTTTCTTTTATCAAGAAAATAAGAATAATTTCCTTTGTAAGAATAAACATTCATCTCGTCCATTTCGAGAATTTCGGTACAAACACGGTCGAGAAAATAACGATCGTGGGTAACCATCAGAATGGTACTCTGGGTTTTGTTCAAATATTCTTCCAGCCATTCGATCATGTCTAGGTCGAGGTGATTGGTTGGTTCGTCGAGAATAAGGAAATCGGGTTCATTGATAAGGGAAACAGCCAATGCCAACCGCTTAACCTGTCCGCCCGAAAGGGTATTTACTTTCTGGTCGAGGTCGGGCAGCTTAAAAACCGATAGCATTTGTTTGATACGGAGATCGTAATCCCAGGCATTATGGAAATCCATATCGTGAATCGATTGCTGCAACCGGTTTTCGTCGTGGTCGTGTAAAGCTTGTTCATACTCTCTTACAGTTTCCATAAGCTTTCCGGATGCACCAAACGCAGCCTGAAAAACAGTGAGTTCGGGCAAATATTGAGGGTTTTGTTCCAGATAACCCATTTTTATATCTTTGTTGATATAAAAACTACCGCTATCGAAGTTATCTTTGCCGGTAAGAATATTTAAAAGCGTAGTTTTACCCGAACCATTTTTGGCAATCAGGGCAATTTTTTGCCCTTCAATAATCGAAAAACTGATATTTTCAAACAACTCAACATCGCCATACGACTTTGTTGCATTTTCAACCAATAAAAAAGTACTCATTCACAAAAAAATTTGAAGCACAAAGATAAGGAAATAACCGGTAGTAGAAGTTAAGGGAGATTCTTACTATTTATGTATGCTTTAAATAGAAGATCTTTACTAATGATGTGTCAAACATGCTTCGACTCGGCTCAACATGACTAACACACTGTCAGTCAGAGCGAAATTGAAGACAGATTACAAATAACATAACGCCAGCTACAATTTACTTTTAATTGCAATTTCTTGTAGATTAGAGATAGCAGACAAAGTAGTCATAAATTCCTCAAGGGGAAAGCGATTATCAATCGTAATGGCTATTTCAACATTAAGTACTCCTAAATATGAACTTTGCCTGAATTCCTGAACTTCATATTTCACATTATAGTTCTTAAGAATATCTTCAATTGAATTAATTTTAACTGTTGGTTGCTTCATCTGGATACTTAAAGTTTTATAAATCCGCTTTTTAAAAAATATTCGTTCTATTTTCTCAAGAATAATTAAAGAAAAAAGAACTAAAATCAAAGCAGCCAAGGCAATCCATAACATCCCTGCACCTATTCCCAATCCTATTGCCGCCGAAATCCAGATGGAAGCCGCTGTTGTTAACCCTTTCACATGATCGCCCAATTTTATAATTGCACCAGCTCCCAGAAAACCAATACCGGTAACAACCTGAGAAGCAATGCGGCCGGGGTCTCCATTTTTAAATGACAGGAATTCCTGAGGAATATAAATGGATACCAACATTAACAAACATGAGCCCATACAAATTAAAATATGTGTTCTGAAACCTGCGGCTCTGTTAATTCTCTCCCTGTTCATCCCAATGAGTCCGCCAGCAAATAATCCTAATACCAATCGGAATACAGCATTATATATATTTATATCTCCTGTTGATAAAAAAGCTTCCATAGTACAACCTTATAATAATGAATATAATAAAGATAAATATAAACTCTTTTTTAAAAGGAATTGACATTAAGATGATTTCAATCGATTGCAGAAATAATTATTTTTTTATTTTTATGCAATATTCTTTTTTACTTTAACAGTCTAAATTTTCGAAAGAAATAATTATACTCTAAACTAACCCTTTTAACAATTAACAAATGGCTAAAGAAAAACTCAGCTTAAAAGAGAAAATCGGTTATGGATTTGGCGATGCCGCATCTTCCATGTTCTGGAAACTCTTTGGAATGTATCTTATGTTTTTTTATACTGATGTATTTGGTATTACAGCAGCAGTAGCTGGCTTTATGATGCTTGTTACCCGTGTTGGAGATGCTTTTATAGATCCTCTCATTGGAATTATGGGCGACCGCACAAATACCCGATGGGGAAAATTCAGGCCATACCTGCTTTGGATTGCCATACCTTTTGGCATAATAGGTATATTAACTTTTACAACACCCGACTTGAGTGCCACAGGTAAAATCATCTATGCTTATGTGACATATTCGCTTATGATGATTATTTATTCCCTCATAAATGTACCCTATGCATCGTTGATGGGAGTTATGACGTCTGATGGTAAAGAAAGAACTACCCTGGCTACTTATCGTTTTATTTTTGCATTTGGTGGCAGCTTTCTTGTTTTAGGCCTTTATCAGCCTTTATTTGACAGTTTTGGTACAAAAGTAGCCAGCAATTTTTCAAGCGACAAGTTTGTTGAAATCAATGATTCAACAATTCAGGCTTCTGGATTAAAAACCTACGTTTGGCAAGGGAATCCGAAAGAATTGAAAGACTCACTTAACGATTCACTTGTGTTTATTACAGCAAAAGTAATTACCAAAAATCCGGATGCATTTAAAATGGGTGTTTTTAACCCAAAAAACAATACTTATAGCTGGTTTACTTTTCCTGAAGGTATTGATACTGCAGGCTTACACCGTAATGGGGTAACTTCCGATGTACAAATCAAACTGGCGAATATTTCTGAAAAGGATAATCTGTCGAACATCCAGGATCTTCAATTAGTAGTTTCGAAACCGGAAAACAGCGATATTGCAATTTCCTCAATGGCCATAAAAGAAATTAATTATCGGTATGGCATTCAAAAAGCAGCAATGGTGATTGCTGTAATTGCAGTAATTTTCTTTCTTTTAACATTTGCATGGACCAAAGAAAGGGTGAAACCTATAGCCGAAAAAACATCACTTAAAAATGATTTAAAAGATCTTGGAAAAAATGGCCCTTGGTTTATTCTTTTGGGCGCAGGCATTTCAACCATTTTCTTCAATACAATACGAGATGGCGCTGCTATATATTACTTTATTTATTATTTTAAAGGACAGGGAAGTATCACACTTGGTACAGAATGGATTGTTGCCATAAGCACCATATATCTTTTACTTGGTCAGGCTGCCAATATTATTGGTGTTGTTTTAGCAAAGCCAATTTCCGACAAAATAGGAAAGAAAAATACTTTCTTATTGGCAATGCTTGGAGCTACAGTATTTAGTCTTATTTTCTACTTCCTTGATAAGACTAATATAACCATGATTTATACATTCCAGATTTTAATAAGCATTTGTGCCGGGACTATCTTCCCATTAATATGGTCGATGTACGCCGACACTGCCGATTACTCGGAATGGAAAAACGGAAGAAGGGCTACAGGTTTGGTATTTTCAGCAGCTTCTATGTCTCAGAAAATTGGAGCTTCTATAGGAATGTTTATCGTTGGATGGATTTTGGCACTTTATGGGTATAAAGCCGGAGTTGAACAAGCCGACATTACTCAACAGGGAATCCGTATGATGCTAAGTATATTCCCAGCTATTGGTGCCTTTCTGGCTGCTTTCTTTGTTTTCATCTATCCACTTAAAGATTCATTTCTAGCTAAAATAGAAACTGAATTAGGAGAACGAAGAAAATTAGCTGAGAAAGAATAAATACTTTGAAATTTACATGAAACCGGTTGAATTAATCTTGACCGGTTTCTTTATTATGGGGCTATAAAGAAAAATGCATAAATTTGCAGCCTTGGACTAAAATCATTTTAATCATGCAAAAAAAAGAATTTAATAAAAAACTCGACCGCTTATTAGATCGTCACGAGAAATTCCTTGAAAAGGAAAATAAACCTGTAAAGGAATTTAATGGCATTTATCATCGCTATAAAAGACCAATTCTTACTGCAGAACATACTCCGGTTTTCTGGAGATACGACCTTAATCCTATTACTAATCCGATGTTACAGGAGCGTTTAGGTATTAATGCAGTATTAAATTCCGGGGCTATGGAATGGAAAGGCAAAATTATACTTGTTGCTCGTGTAGAAGGTTGGGACCGTAAATCTTTCTTTGCAATTGCTGAAAGTGATAATGGAATAGACAATTTCAAATTTTGGGATTACCCAATAGTAATGCCCGAAACTGAAGATCCTGATACCAATGTTTATGATATGCGTCTTACCAAACACGAAGACGGATGGATTTATGGAATTTTCTGTTCTGAAAGGAAAGATCCAAATGCAGCTCCCGGAGACTTGTCAAGTGCTACCGCCACTGCAGGTATTGCCCGCACACGCGACCTTATCAAATGGGAACGCTTACCCGATCTCAAAACCAAAAGTCAGCAGCGTAATGTTGTTCTTCATCCTGAGTTTATCGATGGAAAATACGCTTTGTATACCCGTCCGCAGGATGGATTTATCGATGCCGGTTCCGGTGGTGGTATAGGCTGGGCATTGATTGACGATATGACAAATGCTGAAGTAAAAGAAGAAATTATAGTTGACCCAAGGGTTTATCATACTATTAAAGAAGTAAAGAACGGCCAGGGCCCGCACCCAATTAAAACAAAATATGGCTGGTTACATCTGGCACATGGCGTTCGTGGCTGTGCCGACGGTTTAAGGTATGTTCTTTACATGTTCATGACCGACCTTAAAGAGCCCTGGAAAATTACATATGCACCAGGAGGTTATTTTATGGCTCCGGAAGGAGATGAACGTATTGGCGATGTATCAAATGTTCTGTTTACAAATGGATGGGTTGCCCGCGGAAATGGCGATGTATTCATATATTATGGATCGTCAGATACAAGGATGCATGTGGCAACATCTACAATAGAACGTCTTACAAATTATGTAATGAATACTCCACCGGATGCTTTGCGAACTTATGCCTCTGTTCAGCAACGAAACGAATTCATAGCAAGAAATCTGGAATATATCAAAAAGCATAATTAAGATTCAGAATAATCATATTTAAAATACCTGTGGAATTCGTATTCACAGGTATTTTTATTAAATATTGCCACCTATGAGTAATTCAGGCGTGATCATTTATACTGATGGAAGTTGCAATACCCGGACATGTCTCGGAGGATGGGCAGCAATTATTCTTTTTGAGCAAGAGAAAACAGTGCTTCAGGGATTGGAATTACACACCACACATAACCGGATGGAAATAACAGCGGTTATCAAAGCCATAGAATTTAGTATTGCTAAATACCCTGACTTACCCATTAATATTTTTACTGATAGTCAATATGTGGCAGGGCTTCCCGGAAGAAAAGAAAAACTTGTTCCTCAGAAATTTATTACTAAAAAAGGCACAGAACTCAAAAACGCCGATTTAATACAAAACCTTTTCATGTATCTTGCAAGCTACCCTATTACATTCGTTAAGGTAAAAGCACATCAGAAAAATACCGGCAGTGAAAATTTAAACAGGGAAGCAGATATGATTTGCAGAAAAATAATGAGAACCGGTATTTAGTTTCACTATGTCAAGTAAACAAATTAAGATTAAGATTTCTCACTTCGTTAATTTTTTCGAAGTTAATACCGGAAAATATTTAACATAATTTTTACATGCTGTTTTAAACATAATCCGTATAAATATCATAATTCTAATAGGGTATTGAATGATGTTAAGGATTTTATAAATAAAAAAAGTAATTTCAAACCCCGAAACTAAATAAAAATTTAATTACACTGGATATCAAACTAATAGAAGGTAAATGAAAAATATAGTACTTGTTTTAACATTGTTTTTATTTCCATTTTCAAGTTTTGCACAAAGCCTCTCAAGCAGCAACCTTCCTATAGTGATTATTGATACCGATAATAGCATGCAAATTCCGGATGCATACAAAGTTATGGGGAACATGAAAATTATATATCACCGTGATGGCTCTAGAAATTCACTTTTTGAAATGAACGATACAAATTTCTTAAATTACAATGGCCGCATAGGTATCGAAATCAGAGGCTCATCGTCTCAGAATCTGTCCAAAAAACCATATGGTCTTACAACATATAAAGCTGATAACTACACAAATAATAATGTAAGTATATTTGGAATGCCAAAAGAAAATGACTGGGTACTGAATTCAATAGCATTTGACCCATCATTGATCAGAAATTATCTCTCATACGATTTATCAAGAACTATTGGTGAATATTCGCCAAGATGTGTCTACTGTGAAGTTATTATAAACGGCAGTTATCAGGGATTATATATTTTCATGGAAAAAATAAAAATTGATCCAGGCCGCGTCAATATTGTAAAGATGACAAAAGCAGATAACAGCGTACCAAATTTAACAGGAGGATATATCGTTAAGGCTGATAAAACAACCGGAGGTGATGCTGTCGTCTGGTCGATGTTTTCGTATACAGGATACGTGGAGTTTTTGCACGACAGTCCAAAACATTTGGACATAACGTCCGAACAAAGCAATTACATCTATAATCAGTTCCTGAGTTTTCAAAACACTATGACTGCAAGGAACTCCTCCATAGTTAATGGTTATCCTTCCATCATAGATATCCCGAGTTTTGTTGATTTTATGATTATAAATGAGCTTGCCTCTAACGCTGATGCTTATCAATTCAGCACCTATTTTCATAAAGACAGGAATGGCAAATTACGGGCGGGCCCTATTTGGGACTTCGACTTAACTTATGGTAACGACTTGTTTTTTTGGGGATTAGACAGAAGTCATAATAATGTCTGGCAATTTGACAACGGAGATAATACTGGGGCAAAATTCTGGAAAGATTTATACGATAATCCAACATTCAAATGCTATCTTTCAAAAAGGTGGAAAGAATTGAGCGCCGAAAACGGACCATTAAATTATACTGTCTTATCGAAGAAAATTGATCAAATTATTAGTCATATTTCAGAAGCATCGATGAGAGAAAATAATAAGTGGGGTACAGCATTTAATATAAACCTGGAAATTTCGTATATGAAATCGTGGCTACAAACACGTGTTTCATGGTTATCCAGTTATTTAGGCAACTATCAGGCATGCTTAAACCCTTCCGTTCCTCCATTGGTGATAACAAAGATTAATTACAATCCGGCACCTGCGGTTGGTCTCACTGATAATAATTTAGAGTTTATTGAAATTTCAAATAACAGTTACCAACCTGTTAATTTAACCGGAATATATTTTAAAGAGTTAGGTCTTGGCTTTCAGTTTCCTCCCAATTCCACCCTGGCTGCCAATGATAGATTATATCTGGCAAGCGATCCGGTTTCCTTTAAAAAAGTATATGGAGTAGATGCTTTTGGTAAATTTTCGAGAAATCTTGCAAATGATTCTGAAAAAATAATCCTTGCTGATGCTTTTGGCAATACCATCGATTATATTGAATACCAGGACACTATACCTTGGCCTGTGGAAGCCGATGGCAATGGTTATTACCTGCAATTGAAAGATATTAATCTGGACAACAGTTTAGCTGAAAACTGGACATATTCTGCTAACATAGCCTTAGGGATTAAAGAAAATCTGGCAGGAGAATCTGTAAGTATCTATCCAAACCCAACAAGATCGAAAGTGAACATTGAAAGTGAAAATAAAACTTTCACATCCTATGAAGTAATTGATCTGAGAGGAAGAAAAATGATCTTCGCTGACGGTATCAACTCAGGAAACTTTACCATTGATTTTGGAGATTTGATACCTGACATTTATATTCTGAAATTAACTTGTAAAAATGGAGAAATGATAGTTCAGAAAATCAACAAATTACCTGTTAATTAAGTTGGAAGCCCCGTTCGGCTAAGGCTGTGCCTAAGTCGAATTTATCATTTCAAGCTTATGCCTGATTGTTAACCGTTTTTCACAAAAAATCAACCTTATTACAATTTTTTTAATATAACTTTTCAGGCAATAGCCTGAATAAAACCTTTAATTAACAATAGTTGCAGAGCATTATGGTTTTTTAGGAAACCAACCTTTTTTTACCCGCTCTTCCTGTTCAATAATTTCACCTATACCCCATAAAAAAGTAAAACCATTGATCCCCAAAATAATCGAAATCAGAAGATTTTTGGTAATGAGCGAGCCTGCCAGAGAAACCAATCCTATAATCAGAAATCCTATCCAGAATTTCTTCGTAAAATAATATTCAGCTTTAATACAGATATATCGCGAAACAGCAATGATAACAAAGGTGGACGCACCTACTATTATTCCGGAATAGTTTAACTGATTAAAAGCAATCACTGACAGGAATATTCCCGATATTTCATAAACACGGTTGGGATTGCGCTTGGCTTGTCCACGCAGCACCCTGTTGTGTTGTTTAAAAATTTCGTGGGTACTCCAAAAAGAACTAAACCCGATTGTACCTAAAATAACTGAGCCTAAAACAGATTCCATAAAGAGTGATACCACTGAAAAAAGTAATCCTGCAATAAAAAAAATCCACCAGGTCTTTTTTCCCCAGTAATATTCTGTTTTAGCTACCACCGGATGAGAAATTCCGATGGTTAAAAATGCGATAACGCCGAGGAGTAGTCCGTAAAAATTCATTGCAAATTAGATTTTAGTTGTTAGGAAATTAGATGTTAGGTGTTAGGTGTTAGGTATTAAATCAATGTCGTTTAGTTAAGACATAGGCTTCGACTCCGCTCAGCCTGACGAACTGGTATTAGTGTCACACTTCCCTCACTGTGATCCTCTGTGCAACCACTGTGGTTCTGTGTGTAATAAAAGTTTACCCATTGAAATCAATAGTTAAAATCCTAATTCGCCCAGCAATTCAAAACCTTGTTTGATGCGATCGGCCATTCCAATTCCGTTACGAAGATTACCAGCAATGTATAATCCTTTGTATTTTTCCTGAATTGTTTCAACAGCTTTAAAACGGGCTTCACAATCGGCACCATACTGTGGAATTGCATGATGATAGCGGGAAATATGAAACAGATCAGGATGAAATTCCTTTAATCCCATTAACTGGCTTACTTCCTTTTTCACAATATCCTGTATTTCAGTATCGGATAAATCAAAAATATGACTTTTACGAACGCCGCCTAAAAAGACCGATAACAATGCCCCACCTTCCGGAGCCCTGTTTTTGAGAAAAGCTGAAGGGAATAAAATTCCCAAAATGTCCCTGTTTTCCCGAAAAGGGATCAAACCGCCAAAGCTGTCAATTGTATGACCCTGCCATTTCTTAAAGCCCAACGACACCTGAACTACCCTTGCATAAAGCAAATTTGATATTGAATTTAAAACAGCACCTTCAATAAAGGGAACTACTCTTGGCAATTCATGGGCTCCGATGGTTGTTACTACCTTTTTTGCTTTGATACTAACTTCCTCATTATTAATTATCCCTTTAACAACATAACCTTCAATAACAGGCTGTACTTCAATACCATTTGTACTGATAATAAATTTCTCATTCCCTGCCGAATTATATAATGCCTTTGTAAGATTTGCCAAACCTCCTTCAACAGAAAAAATTTTGCGGTTTGCTCTTGTAACAATCCCCGATTTTTTCTTTTCGCGGGCCATTTTAATATGTCCGCCAATAAAGCTTCCATATTTCTGTTCGAGATTATACAATTTTGGCAACGCATATTTTGGAACCAGGTACGATGGATCGCCAGCATACACTCCCAAAATAAACGGATCGACAGCATAATTAAGAAACGACTTTCCCATACGGCGTATAACCAATTGATCGAGTGTTTCATTAGGTTTTGTACCCGGACGACGAAAGGGTTCTCCGAGAATTCTGAGCTTATCCCCGAAAGAAAACAAAGGAGTAGTAATTCCACTAATTAAACCTGCCGGCATGGGTTCCATCCGGCCATTTTTAACTATATATCTTTTATTTACACTGTTTCCGGCAACTTCCAATTTGCAATAACCTGCAAGTTCATCAAACAAATCCATTACAAATTCATTCCCCAACACTCCTGTATTTGGCCCGGTTTCATAAATAAAACCATTCTTCTCAACAGTGTTTATAACGCCACCTAAAGTTCCGGAACGCTCCAGCACCAGAAAATCAACATTCCTTTTCCGGAGATTGTGTGCAAGTGTCATTCCGGTTAAACCTGCTCCAATCACCACTACTTCAGCTTCTTTTTGTATCGGCATTCTTAAATTTTTATACAGTTTTTGAATAATTTGTTTCTTTACCTGTCAATAAAGGATCAAAAATCATAGCGATATTACGAAGAAAAAGTTTTCCGGCAGGCTTTACAACCAGAATATTTTTGTCGAAATTCAATAAACCATCATCAATAAATGGAATTAAACTTTCGGGTGTAAAATGTAGAAGAGTTCCCAGTGTTTCCAAAGAAATCGAAAAATTGGCAGCTGCTACTTCTAAATCAACTTTATTATTACACATTATTTCCTGAATAATGGCATTAACAATTACATCGCGCTGCGACATGGTATAACCCTTTTCCACAGCAGTTCCGCATTCGTGTATGGCTTTAATATAATCTTCGGGATTTTTAACATTTTGACTGTAGGCATTCCATAACTGACTGATGGAAGTTGCGCCGAAAGCATAAACCTGTCCGGTACTTTCGCGACTGCAATATCCCATAAAATTGCGATGAAGCTGGTGACTGGCCAGAGCTTCCGAGAGTTCATCCTCAGGTTTTGCAAAATGATCCAGACCAATCGCAATATATCCGGCATCAACTGCAGTTTTATATGCCTTTTCGAACATCATCAACTTCGAATGCGCATCAGGAATACCATATTGTTCCAGTATCTTTTGAGCGCCTTTTACCCACGGAACATGCGCATACGAAAAGGTCACAATACGCTGGGGCTGAATTTCAACAGCTCTTAACAGAGTTTGCTCAAACGATTCTGGTGTTTGTCCGGGCAAACCATATACAAAATCGAGATTAACTTTTATTTTTTTGGCATAGAGGGCTGCAACTAATTCTTCCTCAGGCAACAAAGAAGGCTTTCGATTAATGAGCTTCAGCACCTCAGGATTAAAATCCTGAATTCCGATGCTTAACCTGTTAAATCCAATCGAAGCAAGTTCATCAATTTGAGAATGTGTAAGATAAGCAGGATTACATTCCATGGCAATTTCGCAAGCAGGAGCATAGGTAAAATTCTCTGCAATCAGATCCATTACTTTTTTGATATATTTCATCGAAATGGAATTTGGAGTACCTCCACCCCAATGAACCTGACTAACAAAACGCGATTTATCAAGATATCGGGTTATTGTTTCAAATTCCTTAACGATCGCATCCATGTATTGGTCGATAAACGACTTTTCGCGCATGATATCGGTATTGCATCCACAGAAATGACAAAGCTGGGGGCAAAATGGCACATGAAAGTAAAATGAAATATTTTTAGGTTCACATAAATTTGAATCTTTTACATGCTTAATTAAATCACTATCCTTAAACCCGTTATTAAAAAATGTTGCAGGTGGATAACTGGTATAACGCGGACCAGGTTTCTCATACTTCTTTATAAGCGTTAAAATTTCAGCACTGTTAAAATGAATAGCTGATGAATGATTACTTTTCATCATATGTATCTTGGTTTAATTTAACTGATTCTTTAATATCCAATGTTACCGAAGGAGAAAAATAAACAATTACAAATACCAGTGAAGCCATCACTGCTTCAGTAATGAATAATTTATTCATTCCAAACGCATCGGCAAATTTTCCTGCCGAAATGGCAATAATAATTCCTTGTAAATGAGTCAACACAATTTGGATGGAATAGTCTGTTCCCTCTTTTCCCTGCCTTACTTTTCCCATTGATACGGTATAAATGATAACCGACGACATGGAATAAGCAGTCCATAAAATGGTTATGGCAGCATAAAGAAGCGGCTTGGTAATGCCGGCATTAAAAATATAGACAAAAAAGAGGGCTGCAAAAATATTGTAAGCCGAAAATAATAGGATACTCTTCCGTTGTCCCAACTTTTTAATGATAAAACCAGCAAATAAGGCGCCTACTGCCCCACATCCGGTTCCATAAATTCCAACCATCAAAGCTATTTCCTTAACATTATAGCCCAGGTCAACCATCCATGGTTTTAACAACGATAGAATTCCTAAAATTCCCGAGTAAAACAAAATTAAAATCAACATCCATTTCAGAATACCCGGAATGGCAAAGAATGCACCCATTTCTTTCAATGTTATTCCTGCTTTTGGCAAAACAGGAATTTCTTTCTCCTCTTTTTTGATATTAAAGACCAGAGGTAACAAGGCCATTAAAACAAAAGCTGCCAGAAGCACCATTAACCACTCCCACCCGGTAATGGTATACAGAAAAAGCAAACAGCCACTGCCCAGCAAAGTACCACCGAAATTTCCCATCGATTGCACGCTGTTTCCAAAAGGCCTTTCTTCTTTTTTAAGGATACGGATAGCCAGGGCATCAGAGGCAATATCCTGCGTTGCCGAGAAAAATATGGCCAACACCATTAAAACTATTATGGTTGAAAAATCGGTTTGAAGGTTGAAAAATGCAATGGCAATAATACATGCAGCATAAAAAAGCTCCGAACCGATAATCCATTTTTTATAGTGATAATGGCTATTTGCATTACGATCAATGAGTGGAGCCCAGAAAAATTTCAGAATCCAAGGAAGTTTAATCAACTGGATTAAAGCAATGCCTGTTAATGAAAAATTCTCCATGCGCATAATCACAGGCAATACCGTTGAGAAAAAACTCATGGGTACCGACTGGGCGATATACAGGGAAAAGAGGGTGGAATATTTTTGAATGGGCTTCATCAGGTAGTTTATTTATTCTGGCTGATATTAACTGAGAGTGTCACACCTAAAGTTAAAGGGTTGCCTTTTTGAGCATACCAGCTTTTAAACTGAGCAATGTTAAACATATAAGGATAATAACTTTGATTAAAAATATTTTTCGACCAAAGGTAAACACTAAACCAGGGAGTATCGGCCCCAATTGAGCCATTCACAAGAGTATAAGCCTTCTGGCTTACTTTATTTTCATCGTCCCAAAATTGTTTGCCGACTCCCTGAGCCGAAAGGTGAACATTGGCTGAAGTAATATATTTTGATTTCAAATCAATTTTATATCCTACAAAAGCAGAATAGGTATATCTTGGGATAAATGGAATATAATTATCCTTGTAATTAAGTTCGGCCCTCAAATCAGGCCTGTAATCAATGTATTTTGTTTTGGTATATCCAAAATTCCCTCCGATTTGTAATTGCTTTAAAGGAGTAAACATAAGTTCAAATTCCAATCCTTTACTATAAGAGTTTGCAGCATTTTTTATCATGTTGCCACCTGTTGGGTTACGTTGTGAAACCTGTTGATTTTCCCAGTCAATGTAAAACAAGGCTCCGGTAGCAGATAATAAATCGGGTACAATGGTGCTTTTAACTCCAAATTCATAATTAGTTGATTTTTCAGGCTCAAATATTTCATCTTCAACCTTTACAGCTGCAGTATTGAACCCTCCTCCCCTATAGCCTTTACTGGTGGTAAAGTAAGCTGATGTTTTATCGTTAATGTTAAAACGGATAGACAACTTAGGCAGAAGTTCCTTAAATGATTGCTTGTAAACAGTATCCCTTTTTAAAGTTTGCTTATCAGGTTGTGTTAACAAATAAGTATAATGAAGGGTGTTCCATTCATAGTCGTAACGCAATCCTAATGTAATATCGATAAACCCGGCAATTTTTTTAACAGTAGCCTGTCCAAAAGCAGCCATACCAGAATTCTCCTCTTTGTTATATTTGAGATAACCGTTACCGGGTACAAGTTTTACTTCCTTGCTATCCGTTCCATAATCCAGGTCAATGTCACGGTCTACATTCTGGGTAAATCCAAATAAACCAGCAGTAACATCTATCCATTTGCCATTATTGTTGGTAAGCACTATTTCTTCTGTAAATTGCTTCTGATCAACCCCTTGTTTCACCTGGTAATAATCCTTTGGCATAAAGTCCTGATCGATTGTTTGTTTATCATTGAGCGTTTGTACTGCCGAAACAGATGTCAAAACAAATTTATCGAGATATAAGGAGGCAGTAAGGCTATTATCCACTATATCCCTGGCATAACGGCTTTTAAAATTGTAGTTTATTTCCTTTACTATATTTGTTGAATCCAGAACACCGTAAGGATAACCTTTTTCATAACTTCTTTCGGCACCTATTTTATAAGTAAGAACAAGAGGCTTAATAGGATTATACCTGATCTTTATTGATCCGTTTTTGGTAAAGTCACTTCCAACACTTTCATTATGATAATTGTTGGTAAAATAACCATCGCGTTCGGTGTAACCTCCATTTAATAAAATTGCAAGTTTGCTGGAAACAGGCTCGTTATAAGAAAAATTATATTTCATAAAACCATAATTTCCAAAGTCGGCATTCAGTTTTAATTCCCGGTAATTTCGGGGAGCCCGGGTTACAACATTAATAATTCCACCCATTGTATTCTTACCATACAATGTTCCTTGTGGGCCACGTAATACTTCAATACGCTCAACATCAGCAAAATCAAATGCAAAAGCAGATTTTTCAAAATACGGAACCCTATCAACATACAAACCCACTGAAGGGCTGTTTATTCTTGAACCCACACCGCGGATGTAAACCGGTGATGTAAGTTTGGAACCATATTCGGGCATATAAAAATTTGGAACTATTGCAGATAGATTCCTGAGTGATTTGGTTTTTTCAGCTTCTAACCTGTTAATACTTATAGAGGTTATGGAAGTGGGTATATCTTTATTTTTCAATAATCGTTTCTCAGCAGAAACTGTAACTTCCGAAAGCTGGACAGTATCGGTTAATGTTTGCTGAGCGTAAAAGCACGGGTAAATTAGAATAATCCCCAATAACGTTAATATAACTTTCTTCATTTTATTGTTTGTTGTTTATCAAAAGACATATCTTTAAACATGTAACATCCTGTAATCCAAATATTTATTAAACAATTCAATCCAGAATAAAATCACAATTCTTGCTGGCATTGACAGGATTTAGAAAACAGTAATATGAATTAAGCTGTGAAAGGGGGAGCCCGATTGGATAGGATATTTCTTGGGCATGAATATTTGAGAAAGTCTGGTATTTCAATAAATTTATATACTGTACAATTTTTAAAGAAGAAAGAAGTATTTACAATTTCATTGATAATATCAATGAAATTATTTTGCATACTTTTTACCCAGTAACACGTTGATTCATCGTAATTAGAAGAATCTTTTACAGTTAGCTGACTTTGTTGAATTGTAATTTCTGAAGAATGTATTTTAGCAACAGTGGCTTCGTGACTTCCAAAAAAGCCAAAGACAATATAAATCCAGGCAAGTAAACCTGCCAAAACATAAATTACCTCGGAAAATGGAAAGAATGCCAGAAACATAGTAATCGATTAACTATTCAAAAGTATATTTTTTATTTGAACCTGATTCAAAAAGAATGTAATTTATAAAGAGTTAAATTAATATTTTAAAAGCCCGATGGAAAAATAGTAACTTTGGCCTGTATTTTAAATTTATAGCATGAAAGGTCAAAACCGCAGCGATGTAAAGCCTGGAAGGGAAGTAATGATAGTTTTGAAGGAAGATCAGGTATCGGGAAAACTTACTGAAGGTATAGTACAGGACATTTTAACCAATAGTTTATACCATCCCCATGGAATAAAAGTACGACTTACAACCGGCGAGGTTGGAAGGGTGAAAGTTGTTAAACCATTACCAAACGAATAAACAAGTTTATTTAAATGAAATTCAGTTCGTATAATTTTACACCCCAAATAAAGGAGAACCTTGAGCAACTTGGCTTTAAGCGTCCAACAGATATTCAATACAAATCGATTCCTCCCATATTAAAAGGAGAAGATGTTTTGGCTATTGCCCAGACAGGAACTGGTAAAACTGCTGCATTTGCAATTCCAGTGATACATCGTTTGCAAACCAGTTCGTTCGACAGAGGAAGCAGAAGAAGCATACGCTGCCTGGTTATGGAACCAACGCATGAATTAGCTATTCAAATAACTGAAGTTTTCCAGCAACTTTGCTTAGGAACAGGAGTATTTGCAGCCTGTGTGCATGGCGGGGTCGACCAGGCCCCTCAAATTGACCGTTTAGGAAGAGGACTTGATATTTTAGTCGCGACACCCGGACGAATGTTCGATTTGGTGAGCCAGGGACATATAAAATTAGACGACCTGCAGGTACTTATACTTGACGAAGCCGATCATATGCTTGATTTAGGTTTTATCCACGATATCCGGCAGCTTACAAAAATGATTCCCCGAAAACATCAGACTTTATTTTTCTCTGCAACAATTAATGAGGAAATAAAAGATCTTGCTTATTCTCTTGTGAATAAAGCGGTGCGTATACAATTGTCGCCCCAGGATCCGGTTTCAAAAAACATAGAACACTCAGTTGCATTTATTGAAATGGACGATAAACGTTTTTTTCTTGAACGCATAATTAATGAAAACCCTGAAAGCAAAATTTTAGTTTTTGTACGCACAAAAATCAGGGCAGAACGTGTAAGCAAAGCACTCGAAAGAGTTGGTCTGTCAAGCCAGACTATGCATAGCGATAAGGATCAGAAAGAACGTTTGCTGGCCTTAAAACAATTTAAGGAAGGAAATAATAAAATATTGATTGCTACCGATGTAAGTGCCAGGGGTATAGATATTCCAAATGTAGATTTTGTTATTAATTACGACTTACCTGAAGAGTCAGAAAATTACGTTCACAGGGTTGGACGTACAGGCAGGGGAACACAAAAAGGTCGGGCCATATCGTTTTGCAGCAAGGAAGAAAAGGAAATACTGGAAGAAATTCAGGGGTTTTTACAAAAAGAAATAACTGTAATGCCTATTGAAAAAAATATGTATGATGAAACCATAGCTATTTCGGAAGACAGCGAACATGACTGGAAATCGCTCATAGCAGAAGCAAATGAATATGAATTAAAAAAGAAAAGAAAAAAATAAAATCACCTCACTTCATTTCTAAGGTCGGCAAAATAACTACAAATGCTGGTAAGTGGTATAACATTCGCATATCGTGGAAATATATACCCAAATAAATGAACATTGTCCTATATAAATTACTGATATACAATTTAATGTGATCGGGAATAAATATTGATACCCAAATTTTAACTTTTCTCAACTGCTTTTAAATGGATAATTTTCTGGCTGCACGGTCTCAAATGGCCGTCTCATTTATTTTCCACATTGTTTTTGCATGTATTGGAATGGCCATGCCATGGCTAATGTTTATTTCGGAATGGAAATGGATCAAAACTGGTGATAAGGTATATCTGGATTTGGCAAAGGCTTGGTCGCGTGGTGTAGCTATATTTTTTGCAGTTGGCGCCGTTTCAGGAACAGTTTTGTCGTTCGAATTAGGATTATTATGGCCTAAATTCATGGAACATGCGGGAGCCATTATTGGGATGCCCTTTTCGTGGGAAGGAACAGCATTTTTCCTGGAAGGCATTGCACTAGGTTTATTTCTGTACGGCTGGAAATATCTGAATAAATACGTCCACCTGATAGCTGGAATGGTGGTTGGAATTGCCGGAGTAGTATCAGGAATTTTTGTAGTCGCCGCTAATTCGTGGATGAACAGTCCGGCAGGCTTCGACTGGGTGAATGGCCAGGCTGTAAATATTGATCCCTTCAAAGCAATGTTTAATAAAGCTTGGTTTGAACAAGCGCTCCATATGACAATAGCAGCATTTGCATCAACATGCTTCGCAGTAGCAGGTGTTCATGCTATACTGTTGGTAAAGAAGAAACAACATCCTCTGCATATAAAGGCAATAAGTATAGCTTTAACGCTTGGTTCTATAGCTGCCATTATTCAACCAATAAGTGGCGATATTTCAGCAAAAACAGTGGCCAGGCTACAACCGGCAAAACTTGCAGCTATGGAATCGTTGTTTGAAACAACCGAAAAAGCTCCTTTGTTATTAGGTGGAATACCCAATGTAAATGAAAAGAAAGTAAGCCATGCCATCAAAATACCCGGCTTGCTCAGTTTTATGGTACATGGAGATTTTAATACCGCTGTGGAAGGTTTAGATAAAACGCCTCAATCCGATTGGCCACCGGTTTTATGGGTTCATATTGCATTTCAGATTATGGTATTAATGGGCATTTTAATGGCAGCTGCAGGTATCATGTATTTATTTTTTTCGTGGAAATGGAAAGAAAATTTACAAAAATTATGGTGGCTAAAAACTTTGGCATGGCTCACTCCGGCAGGTTTTATTGCTGTTGAAGCCGGTTGGATGGTAACAGAGTTAGGCCGTCAGCCCTGGATAATTTACAAAATTATGAGAACAAGTGAAGCTGTAACACCAATGCCAGGAATTCAGTTCTCTTTTTACATAATTACCCTAATTTACCTGTTTTTAACTTTTTTTGTTTTTTGGCTTATGAAACGTCAAATAGAGGCACTTCACAACAATAGTTTTAATATTGAATCCCATGATTGATATTTTGATATTTTTTCTGGGAGTTGCGTTATTTCTTTATGTCCTTCTCGGAGGAGCTGATTTTGGTGCAGGTATTATTGAACTCTTAACCGGGAAAAAAAGCATTCGTACCATTTCAAAAGCTATAGCCCCCATTTGGGAAACAAACCATATATGGATTATTTTAGTTATAGTAATCCTTTTTAATGGATTTCCAAAGGTATATACAACCATTACAACCTATCTTCATATACCATTACTGATCACTCTGATCGGAATCATAATTCGGGGAACATCTTTCACTTTCAGATATTACGATATTCCGGATCAAAAAATTAGTATTTACTATTCAAATTTTTTCAGAATCTCAAGTATGATTACGCCTTTCTTTTTTGGAATTGTTTTGGGAGCAATTATTTTGGGAAGAATTCCTGCACACCCGGAGGGATCGTTTTTTGAAGTTTTTATTCACCCTTGGTTAAATTTATTTTCAGTTTCCACAGGAATTTTTGTCACATTACTGTTTGCCTGGCTCGCTTCAGTATTTTTGATAGGAGAAGAAGAAAATAGCATTGAAGCTAAGTCGAGATACCCGCAAATATCACTTTTATTCTTTGTTTTGCTTATTATTTCAGGTGTTTTAGTATTTATTTTTGCTGAATTCGATAATGTGCATTTATTAAATCAATTTTTAAATTCAACAGTAAGTACGGTTTGTTTAGTGATTGCAACTCTCCTTGTTCCAATAATGTGGGTAAGTATTAAAAAGAGTAAAGCGCTTATTACAAGGATAATAGCAGGCTTTTTGACATTTTTCATACTTTTAGGCTGGTTTGGGATCCAGTTTCCGGTAATGGTTTATATAAACAACGGTGCTCATTTAACGGTTTGGAACAGTGTTGCTCCATTAGCTACAGTAAAATATTTAGTTTACGCACTAATTGTAGGAATTCTTATAATTTTTCCCTCATTTGGTTATCTTTACAAAATTTTTAAATTCAACCAAACATAAAATTAAATATATTTGTATTTATTAAACCCTGTAAAACCCCAAAACCAAACAAACTTTAATTTATAAATAGATATTACATTGATTTAGTTTAAATTTTTTTCTGGTGGAAAGAACTGAAAATAAAGGCATCGGCGCTTTAATTATAGATGATGACGTAGACATTTGTTTTTTGCTTACCCTGATTTTAAAAAACAAAAATATTCAATCAGTTTATGTTAACTCTTTAGCGGAGGCTAAGAATATATTTAACAAATATATCCCTAAGATTATTTTTTTAGATAATCATTTGCCCGATGGTGTAGGAATAGATTTTATACCTACTATCAGGGAGAATTATCCTGATTCTAAAATTCTAATGATTACTGCCCACAATTCAGAATCGAACAAAAAGAAAGCAATGGCAAGCGGTGCCGAATTTTTTATTGGAAAACCTTTTAATTCGGAAGAGATTTCTAAGATATTGGAATTAGCACTGAAATAATATTTTAAAATGCAAAAGCCCTGATAATCAAATTACCAAGGCTTTCATTCTATCTTAAAAGTTTTCTTGAGATAGAAAAAAATTTAAAAAGAAGGGTTAGAAGCTGAAGGTTCCTGACGAAATTCATTTTCACCTGTAAATTCTGAACCGTTATTCTTTTTTCCTACTTTATTTACAAATTCATTAAATCTATTCTTGATATTCTGGGCGTAATCATCACCCTTATCCAATAATTTACGACGGGTTTCTGAACCCTTATCAGGAGCATATAGTAAACTAACTACAGCACCAGCTGCTGCTCCAATAATTAAACCTAAAAATAATTTTCCTGTTCCCATAACGTTTAAATTTAAAATATAACTTAGTGTTCTTTATCTCTAAATATGAGAATAACCAAAACCTGTATAATTCAGGGAAAAGTTACTCCCGTTCTCAGCCGATCGTTTTTTCATTTTATTTCAGAATTGGCTTTATCGTAAAGCTTGTCTGCTGCTTTATAAGCATAAAACGCTAATAAAATTACTAATACTAATGCCGCCAACATTAAATAAATAAGCATTGTAAATCAAATTAATTTTTAAATAAGTACCTTAAATAGTAAAATTTTATGTTTATTTAACAGTTAATTTGTTTTTAATTAATACCAAAGTATCCAAATTGTTCTGTATATCAGATAACAAGGCAATTGCAAGTGTTGTAATTTCATTATCTTCGGACCGGGTTGATACACTTTCGAATAATTTAATTTGTTGATTCAACTGCTTTTCTAAATTATTTACATATTCGAAATCTTTCTTTTTAGTTAACCCCCGAAGCTCTTTATTTTGCTCCATTGTCAATTCTTTGGCTAAGTAAATGTTTTTTCTGTTGGATAATGAATCCAATTTCTCTTCATTTTTTTGCTGTAACAGCAAAAGCTTTTCTGCATAAATTCTTAAGTTTTGATTTGCAGCTTTTATTCTTGTTATATCAGCAATCCCTTGCGCGTATTTTGTAATTCTGTATACTTCAGCCAATAATATTGTATCGTTCGGTTTTTCTGAAACGGTAACATTTCTTTCTGGCTTAATGTATGTATTACAAGAGATTAATATTATTCCTGTAAAGAATAATATTAACCCCGGCATGAAAAATTGAATATAATAATTATTAACTTTCGTTACTTGCTTGATAATTAATATCATTTTCGGCTATATCAGTAAGTAATTCATCTGTTTCCTTTTCTTCATCTAAAGTCTCGCCAAGAAGATTTGCAATTTTTTCAAGACCAAGTGTATTTGCTAACTGAGCTAACCCTCCATAAGTTGCAATTTCGTAATGTTCAACTTTTTGAGCAGCCATAATCAGAGCAACATCGCGAGTTGCTGTATTCTTCTCTGTGTCTTCAATTATCGATTGAGCTTCATTTACAAGACCTTCCATGGCTTCGCATTTTTTTGCTTCAGCTTTTAAATCCAAAAACCTGAAAACTTCTTCTAACCGTGCAATTTGATCAGAAGTAACCCTGGTGTGATCTTCAAAAGCTTTTTTCAACTGAGGTGAAGATGCTGCATTTTGTAACTTAGGCAAATTTTTATGAAGATGCTTTTCTGCCCAATAAATGTCTTTCAATTCTTCTACAAAGAATTCTTCTAACAATGAATCTTTAACCGCTTGATCTTTTTTTGTTGCAGTTGCCATAATTTTCAGATTTAAAAAGTTAATATTTTAATTTAATTATCTGTCTCTTTCGGATGAAGGATAAGTAGACTGTAAAGGATTCTGCTGCTCATACGGGTTGGTGTCAGCGCCACCCGAAACTCCGGAAAGGTCATCCAGAACGGCTGATGGTTGCTGATATTCATGAGGATGATCAGTGTCTTCATATTCATGAATATTGTCATCATTATCAATTTCGCCATCGGATGTATCATCCAAAATTTCATCTTTACCAGTTATATTGTTTGCTGGATAAGGGTCTTGTACAGAATCAATATCTTCTACTATATCTTTGTCATCAAAGATGTTTCCTTGTCTGTTTTGATCGTATTGATTATTACCAATATTCCGATCATTATCTCTATTTTCCATATGCTAAATTTTTAAATATTTTAGTCATGAATATATATATAGATTGAAATATATGCCATCTTTTTAACTGCTTGTTATTATGCTATTTCCAAGAATATTAAAATTAGATTTTTTGGAAAATAATCTACAATGAGGGTAATTAATTACTCATTGCAGTAAAGGAAACAGACGGTATTAACTCAACCAATAAACCTAATTTTTTAGAAAACTAAATTCCATTATTAAAAAGGCAGCCATTTGATCTTGGGAAGAATATCAGTATAAAAGTTTCCAATCCAGTGATAATAAAAATTTCCGGAACAACCTATATATTTTTTTGCCACAACTTCTGTTTACAGCGATTATTCAAAATTAGTTACCATCTTGTAATTAATGCGAATTAGGGGTTAAAACTTTATTTTGGTAAAATTATCGCCTTTCCCGTTTTTCAGGCTGAAAGCATGAGATAACAAAGGACGGGGCAACGCCCTGTCGTAAAGAGACACCATCTGTTTTTGCAGGCTGTATGCCTGCGATATGGGGTTATACCCGCCTATGGAGATTATAATAAACAATGGGATATAAGTCACAATGTGAGTAAAAAATTTCCCCCTTTGCGGATAAATAACTTGCGAGTACTTTCCAACCACTTTGGATATAACTGTATTATAGCTACTTAAAAACTTTGGTATAATATTTCTAACTAAGTTTTTTCTAATTATAAAAAATAAAAGAACATGAAAAGAAAATTTTTATTAATCGCCATAATAGTTGCAGGAACAGGAATCATTGCAACGGGTCAGGTAAGGGATACCTCATCAACTGGCAAAAGCAGCAGCAGTTCAAGCACGTATAGTAGTAAGAGCAGCAGTGGTACTTCAGTTAAGAAGGATGCTAAAAAGAATGCAGGAACTGGCACATCCGATACTTATAAATCAGGTACCGGCTCAGGTTCAGGAACTGGAACAGGCACTTATCATTCTGGAACAAGTACCAAATCTTCCACATCTAAGGATACGACTTACAAATCAGGTACTGGCACCGGAACAGCTACTGGCACTGGATCAGGTTCAACTTATGGTACTGGATCAGGTAGTGGAACAGGAAGTGGTACTTATAATTCAGGAAGTAGCAGCCAATCGTCAACATCCAAAGATACTACTTACAAATCAGGCACAGGTACTGGTACAGGTTCAGGTTCAACTTATGGAACCGGAACTGGAACTGGAACTGGAACCGGTTCAGGTTCAACATATGGAACAGGAATCAGTACTGATACTTCGAGTTGGTATAATGAAGCTGACACATCTGTAATCAATACTACAGATACGATGTATCTTAAGAAAAATAAAAAAATGAAATCTGGTTCAGGTACCGGAACTGGTTCGGGATATGGAACCGGAACAGGTAGTGGGACATCAGGCAGTGGTACTGGTACATCTGGTAGTGGAACAAGTAAAGATTATGGAACTGGTAATGGAACTTCCGGCACAGGTACAGGAACTTCCGGCACAGGTACAGGAACTTCAGGTAGTGGTACAGGAACTTCAGGTAGTGGTACAGGAACATCCGGTAGCGGTACAGGAACAGGAACTTCAGGTAGTGGAACCGGTACAGGTACTGGTACATCTGGAAGTGGTTCAGGAAGTGGAAGTGGAAGTGGAATGTAATCTGATATAACCAGATTTTTTCTTGCCCAAAAAACTAAAAAACTATTAAACATAATACAAAAGCCTGGTCTCCCTAACCAGGCTTTTTTTTCTTTTAACTTCTAATATTCTTACTTCTTACTCCCGATAGCTATCGGGATTAATTCTTACATATTTATCCATTAATCACTTCTCCACCATTCGGATGCAGCACTTGTCCCGACATGTACGAGGAATCGTCGCAAGCTAAAAACAAGTAACTTGGTGCAACTTCAACTGGTTCGCCCGAACGATGCATAGGTACATTTTCTCCATGTTTGGCTATTCTTTCAGGCTCAAAACTGGAAGTGATAAGGGGAGTCCAGATTGGACCGGGAGCCACTGCATTGACACGTATACCTCTTTCAGCCAGATTTAATGCCAAACTCCTGGTAAATGCTACTATTGCTCCTTTAGTTGAAGCGTAATCAATTAAATGGCTTGTTCCGCGATAAGCAGTTACCGATGTGGAATTGATGATTGTATTTCCTTTTTTCAGATGAGGTAAAGCGGCCTTTGTTAACCAGAAAAACGAAAATATATTGGTAGTAAACGTCTTCATTAACTGAGCTGTGGTTATGTCTTCAAGCTTTTCACATTCAAATTGAACAGCAGCATTATTAATAAGGATATCTATTTTTTCATATTCATTAATTACTTTATCAATAATCGATTTACAAAAGTCTTCCGATTCAAGATCACCGGAAATCAATAAGCAATCACGTCCATAATTCTGAACTTCTTGCTGGGTAAGTTTAGCATCTTCGTGTTCGCTTAAATATACTACTGCCACATCAGCACCTTCCTTTGCGAATAAAATAGCAACTGCCCGTCCAATTCCACTGTCACCACCAGTAATTACAGCTACTTTATTCAATAATTTCCCTGATCCTTTCTTAGTCTTGTCATCATAAACGGGAGTTGGCTTCATTTCAGCTTCAAATCCAGGGCGTTCCTGTTGTTGTGGTTCTTTTTCAGTATTTTTTTCTACAGCTTCCATATTAAATATTTTTTAAATTAGCATTTAGAATATTATTTCTATTTTCTATTTTCTATTTCATTTCTATTTCTATTTCTATTTCTAATATATAACACTCTGGTTAACCAGCAATTCAAAAAAATCATATATTAAATTTTGTGATTTTAAATTGTATCTCGCAATGCTTAATCCAGTACCCACCTTTACAGTAAAAGCATTTTCGGGTAAAACTGAGAACAAATCTTCATCAGTACGGTCGTCACCAATGGCAAGAATAAAATCGTATTTACGCTTTAATAAACTAACTGCTGATGAGCCTTTATCGTAAAGTGTGCTTTTGATCTCAAGAATTTTATTTCCCTCCACTAATTCTAACTTTGATTCATTTTTCAAAATCTCCCAGAGATCGTCTTTTAATTCGTGAATACGAAGCTGAACAAAATCCTCATCGACATTACGAAAATGCCAAACCAAAGAAGCGTTTTTCTCTTCTATAAACGACCCAAAACAACGTTCTACATATTCTTTTAATATTGGAAATACTTTTTCTTTCCAGTCTGTATCAATCTGAATCATGGATTTCCATTCCTCATGGGGATGTTTAATATATAACCCATGCTCAGCAACAATTGTAAGGTTCAGATCTGAAAATTGCTTATCAAGAAATTTTTTATCTCTGCCACTGATCACAACAACTTTGTTACGGGAATCTTCAGTAAGTCTTAGGATTATACTTTTTGCTTTTTCGCTTAACACAGCCTGTTCCGGATACTTGGCAAAAGGAATAAGTGTTCCATCGTAATCAATAAAAACAATCCGTGAATCAGCATTCTGATAAGCCTTACTTATGGTTTCCAGAATTTTTGGGTCGACATAACGGGCTTTGAGCGCTAACTGTTTTTCGTAAATATCATTCGCCTGACTAAAAAAATCGTTGGCCCAGGTATAAACATTGTATTCTTTTAAACGTTGTTGCATCTTGTTAATTTTGAATCGCTTATCTTTTTCAGGCATCGAAAGCGATTTATTGATAGCCTCAGCAACTTCCTCAATATCGGTTGGATTAATTATCAAAGCTTCGGTAAGCTCCGACGAAGCCCCAGCCATCTCACTTAATATGAGTATTCCTGCGTTTTCTTTTTGTGAAGCGATATATTCTTTGGCCACCAGATTCATCCCGTCGCGAAGCGGCGTTATGAGCCCCACATCGCTGGTTGCATATAATGCCAAAAGCTCATGAAAAGGCAACGATTTATATTGGTAGATTATAGGACGCCAGGATAAATTACTGAACTTTCCATTGATTCTTCCTACGGTTGCTTCAATATCATTCTTCATTTCTTTATATGCGATTATATTGTCGCGCGATGGAATAATAACCAGGTTAAAAACAACCTTTTCATGCCAGGTTGAATAATTATCAAGAAAGTATTCGATAGCTTGCAGTCGCTCTAAAATACCTTTCGTGTAATCAAGCCTGTCAATTGAAAATATTAGCTTATTTCCATGTAATTGCTCTTTTAACTTCTCCTTTTCTTTTATTATTTCCGGATCATCATGTACGTTAAACTTTTCATAATCAATCCCGATTGGAAATGCATCAGCTTTGGCAATCCGATCTTCGGAATAAATAAAATTCTGAATACATTCATAACCTAAAGTCCTTTTTACTGATTTAATAAAATGCTGGGTATAATCATTTGTATGAAAACCAATCAGGTCGGCCCCAATTATTCCCTTGAGCAAAGACTCACGCCATTTTCGGGGAAGAAGCTTAAAAATTTCATACGATGGAAAAGGGATATGGAGGAAAAATCCAATTTTACAGCCGGGAACTGATTCCCGAACCATTGCAGGCAGCAATAATAACTGGTAATCGTGTATCCAGACAAAATCATCAGGCTGAATTACTTCTTTCATTTTATTGCAGAAAAGCTTATTTACCTCCTGATAAGAATTGTAAGTTGATTTATCATAAGCTACCAACGACGAAAAATAGTGAAACAAGGGCCAGATAGTATTATTTGAAAACCCTTCATAGTAGTCGTTGTATAATCTTTCGGGAATTTCAACATTTTGCAACTCAAAACCTTTTGGATTTGTAAATTGGGCAGGTACATCCCCCGACCCAATCCACACAATATCTTGTGCTATCTTCTTGGTTTTTTTCAGATTTTCCGATAATGCCAGTATTGCCGAAACTAATCCTCCAGAATTTTGTTCGGCAACGTAGGTTCCTTCTTTTTCTACAAACTTAAAAGGCAAACGGTTTGCTACAATAACTAATCTGTTAAATTCAAATTGAGAATGTATTTTCATGAATAAGCTTTTAGATTCAATGAATAGTTTTAGTCCTATGCTTCGATTTTTAAGACTTTATAATAAAACAAACAAGAGTATTTTAGGGTTATGTAAATTTCAAATTCGTTACATTTTATGTGCTTTTTGTTTTATGATCTTCAGAATTTACTTTTAAATTGTCTATTTTTGTTTCCATAATATTTAACATTAAATATGATAAATCAGGAAATTTTGTTTTTGCTATTATTTAGCGTGATAATAGTCGGGATTTTAATATTCGACTTAATGGTTGTGGGAAGGAAAAGCCACATAATTTCTTTTAAGGAATCCTTGATATGGACAGGCGTATGGGTTACCTGTGCTTTACTTTTTTATGTATTTATTCTGTTCCATGGGGAAAAATTTCATGGAATAACTGATATGCAGGGGTTATTAGAGATTAAAGAAAAGTATTCCGGTCATTTAAGCCTCAATTTGCAGAATTATGCTGAAAGTGTTCAACTATACCGTCAGAATATGGGCATGGAATTTCTAACAGGTTATCTGATAGAATATACACTTTCCATGGATAATGTTTTTGTAATTATGATGATCTTAAGCTCATTTGCTGTTAGTCAAAAGTATTATAAACAGGTGCTTTTCTGGGGAATATTAGGAGCTATTATATTAAGGTTTATTTTCATATTTGCCGGTGCAGCCCTGATTCAACGATTTGAATGGATACTTTATATATTCGGTGCCTTCCTAGTTTATACCGGAATTACTATCTTCATTAACCGCAATAAAGATGAAAAAATTGAAGCCCGGGATCATTGGCTAGTTAAATTTCTTTCAACAAAATTTCCACTTTTCCCGCGGTATGTAGGTCATCGTTTTTTTGTAAAGGTTAAAAAGAAAACATACATGACTCCGTTATTTGTGGTCTTAATCCTGATTGAATTTACTGATATAATTTTCGCTCTCGATTCAATACCCGCCATTTTTGCTGTTACACGAGATCCTTACATTGTATTCTTTTCAAATATTTTTGCGATTATTGGCTTAAGATCACTCTTCTTCCTTTTGATGCGAGTTGTCGATCTCTTCCATTATCTCAAAATTGGAATTTCGTTCCTGCTTGTTTTTGTTGGTTTCAAACTGCTCGCACATGGCTGGTTGGAACACATTGGGTTTAAAAGTGTATATTCACTCTATGTTATTATTGGTACGCTGGTGGTATGTATAATCTTATCATTGTTGTTTCCACCAAAAACTGAAACCATAGAATAATGAATTTTTACTTTGATTTCGTGCTGAACTTTACAATATTCGGATATACTTTAATTGCAAAAGATTACATACTAATAGGTTCATTGATACTGAACCTTTTATTGTTAATAATTTTCTACAAAAAGTATTATTTTAATCACACTCCATTTACCAGAGTGACAATTAACAGGTTTAAAAAGGACTTTCCGGAGTTTAATATAAAAGTCAGAAATACAGGAGTAATCCCAATTGAAATGGATCCACCTGTTGTCATATTCAAAAAGAAAGGAGCAAAAAGGTTCTTTCAGGTTCGCACAGGCACCACCACTTTCCCTTTATCTTTATTCCGAAAGGAAGAATATGATTTTTTTGTCGATCTAGCAAGATTTTATTCAACTGACAGCTCTTTGATCACCTATACCCGTGTTTTCATAGAAATAAGAGATAAAACCCAAAACAAACTGACAAGAAAAAGGATAAGGATTAAATAAGTAAAAAGTAAAGTAATATGTAAAATGTTTTTTGTTTGAATCATTTGGCTTTAACCCTGAAAGGGTTGGATATCAATAACCCCGGCTGGAAGCCAAGGTGGAATAAACGAAGAATTGCAGACGCGCGAGTTCCTTAATATATAGTAATTATTCATCCGCGTCTCAGGTAATTAACTCAATTAGGAGGAAGAAGTCCCATTACCAATGTTACCTGTCCAGAGTATTTCTGCCTGAAAATGATGTTCTTTTCCCATAAATTAAAACCCGGTTATTTAATTAAAAACAACCGGGTTTAGCTTTAGTTTTAATTGGTTATTTTCCGTCAATAATAATAGGGTTCCCTTTACTTCCATTTCCGGTAATAATAAGCTTGGCGTTGGGTGAAGTAGCAATTGCCTTTATCATTTCGTACTGAAGCTGCTTATCGGATAAACCTGTGCTTAATATTTTCTGGTAATCAGCAATACCTTGCGCTTCTACACGCTTACGTTCTGCTTCCTGTTTTTCTTTTTGGAGTACAAAAGTCATTTTCTGTGCATCCTGCTCGGCATTTATTTTTGATTCAATGGATGCTTTAACCGACTCTGGAAGAGTTAGATTACGCACCAATAACTGTTCGAGCAATAAACCACGCGATTTAAAATCCGATTCAATGGTTTTAAAAATACGGGACTGAAATTCATCTCTTTTAGTAGAATACAATGCCACAGCATCGTAATAAACTGCATTGTCTCTAATTTTGGTACGACAAATTGGGCGAACAACAGTGTTGAGATAATCGGTACCAATTTCTTTCAAAATACGAGGTGCTTCAGTTGGTATTACTTTATAAAGCACTGTAAGGTCTACAATTACTTCTAATCCATCAGCTGATAATACCCTGATAGCATCGTCCGACGATTTTGTCCCCTCATCGAGGACTCCCGACATGGTATAGTTTTGGGTACGGATATTAAACGGCACAACCTGAACCAATGGATTTACAATATTCAGCCCACTTTCAAGGGTTTGATTACTTACTTTGCCAAAAAGTTTTTGAACACCGACTTCACCTGGTTCAATTTGTTTTACCGACGATAAAGCTAAACCAATAATAATGACTAAAATACCTGCAGCTTTTACAAGATTTCCGCTGCTTCTGTAGGGACTATCTGATTTTGAAATGGCAAAACCAGCAATGAGCAATAATATTCCGATAACTACCAATGCAACCATAATTTTAAATTTAGATTAAGGGATAAATGTAATCAAATCTTCGATTCGAAACCGAAAGGTTGAAAAACATTATAAAACCTGCAGAAATATTGACGCAAGTTTGTTTTATAGAATGACTCAATATTGTTAGGAATATTTTAATAACATATTAAAATAATAAGGGAGATATTTTCTTCATCGGATTCATCTTTCAAGGTTATTTTTAAACAGATATATTGCTGTTTATTATCTATTTACAAACTAATGATGTAATAAAATTAAGGTGATTGTCGGAATATAATGAATGATGAGAAATGGAATAGCAGAGGCTTATTTAGCATATCGAACCGGCACCCGATATCTTTGACTAATTTTTAATTCAGAAGCGCATCTTCTTTAATTATTATATGATGAAAAAACAACTGCTTTTATTATTTCTAATTTTTAATTCGGGCTTTTTGTGGAGCCAGCAAACCATTACGGGTATAGTCACTGCTGAAGATAACGAGGCTGTACCCGGAGTTTCGGTTTTGGTTCAGTATACCCAAAGGGGAACTGTAACTGATATTGATGGCAATTACAGCATCAATGCATCTCCCACTGATACTCTGGTTTTTTCGATGATTGGATATAATGCAATTAAAAGAGGAGTAGGAAATCAAACAGCAATAGATGTCAATTTAACAGCCGACATAAAAAGTCTGGATGAGGTTGTTGTAATTGGTTATGGTACCCAGCGTGTAAAAGATTTAACAGCACCAATTGTTACAGTGAAAGGTGAAGATTTAAGCAGACAGGCGACATCCAATCCAACTCAGGCATTACAGGGACGGGTTGCCGGGGTTCAGATCATAAATTCCGGGGCTCCCGGCAGCGGATCGTCAGTAAAAATAAGAGGAGTTGGTTCCATAGGTGATTATGCTAATCCTCTTTATGTTGTTGATGGTATTTTTGTTGACAATATTGATTTTTTAGGTTCAGGGGATATTGAAGATTTAACAGTACTGAAAGACGCCTCTGCTGCTGCCATTTATGGTGTTCGAGCCGCTAACGGTGTCATTCTGGTAACAACAAAAAAAGGAAGTAAAGCCAAACCTACTATAAGTTACGACGGTTATTACGGCATGCAGGTTCCCGTGAATGTTTTTCCAATGGCGAATAAAAACCAGTATGTTACCCTGTTAAATGAAGCAAATACAAATATTACAGGTTATGTACCGCGTGATCCTGCTACTTATCCAACCTCAACCGATTGGTATCAGAAACTCATACGCTCTGCCCCTACACATAGCCATAATATTGATATTTCAGGCGGAGCTGAAAATACATCATACTCCTTTGGAGGTAGTTATTATTTTCAGGAAGGTATAATGAAATCAAAAAATAATTACCAACGGTTTAACTTCAGGGGAAGGTTGGATCAGAATGTGAATAAATACCTGAAAATTGGTATAAATTCAGTCCTTTCAAAATACGACCGTAATCTTTCAAACGACAATGCTTTTTTTGGAGCTTACGTAAATCCCCCTGTTTATCCTGTTTACGATGAAAATAATACGAGTGCTTATCCGGTAAAATTTGGTGCACCTCAGCAGTATGGTTTTGGAAATCAATATGGAAATCCGGTGGCTTCAGCTTATTACAACGATAATTACGAAAAAGGAAATAAACTTTTATTCAGCGCTTATACCGAATTTAGTCTCATTAAAAATAAATTAACCTTTAAATCATCGTATAACATCAACAATAACAACTGGAATTCACGGAACTACACACCCGAATTTGTTGTTGGCGGTTCACAGGGAGTAAGAAAATCAGGATTATCGAAAGGATTTTATACTTCCTCAAATCAAATAATTGATAACCTTTTAACATACAATAACAGAGGCAATGATAACAGCTTTTCATTTTTGCTGGGACAATCCACGCGAATGGAAAGATACGAGTTTATTACAGGCACAGCCCAGGATGTTCCGGGATACGACGAACAATCAAAATATTTTACTACCGGCTCATTCAACGACAGATATGCAAACGATGGAGCTACACTTTTCCATGGAATATCGTTTTTTACCCGTGCAACTTATAATTTGAAAGACAAATACCTGGCGACCATTACATTTCGTGCCGATGCCAGTTCTAAATACCAGGAAAAATGGGGCTATTTTCCATCCATTGGTTTAGGCTGGAACGTTTCGGAAGAGGATTTCATGAAAAATATATCGTGGCTTCAGTATCTGAAAGTGAGAGGTAGCTGGGGGTTACTCGGAAACGACAATGTACCTGCAAACTCGAGCCAGAGATTGGGGCAGACTGGTGCAGGCAGTTCGGGCATTTTCAACGACATATTGGTTACCGGTGTTGGTGCCCAAACAGTTCTCCAGAACTATCTTAAGTGGGAAGTTGTTAACGAGTTTGACTTAGGTATTGATTTTTCAACCTTCAACGATAAACTTTCCGGTGAAATTGATTATTATCACCGGATTACCGACAATGTTGTTTTCTTTGCTCCAATAGCCACAGGTGGAGGCGTTGCCGAGCTCCTTGGAAATAATGGAAGTGTACTGAATAATGGTGTGGAAATAAATTTTGTATGGAAGGATAAAATTTCAGATAACAGTAATTACAGGATCGGCATAAATGGATCCACTATTCACAACGAAGTAACCAACCTGCAAGGCAGGGATTATATACCTTCAGGTTATATTCGTGGTAACTATACCACACGAACCCAAGTAGGTCATCCTATCGGAGCTTTTTATGGTTACGAAATTGCCGGGGTTTACGAAAGCGAAAGTGAAGCATTAAGGGACCCTGTTAGTCAGGCTATTAAAGATAAAGGATTTTTCAAATATAAAGATCAGAATGGCGATAAGGTAATCAATGAACAAGACAAAGTTTTTCTCGGAAGTGCTATTCCATGGTTAACGGCTGGCTTAGACTTCGGTTATAACTTTAAAAATATCGATTTTAGCCTCGCAATGCAAGGACAGCTCGGAAATAAAATTCTAAATGCAAAACGTATGAACCGTGATGTTTTTGCCGATGGAAACTACGATCAGGATTTCTTTGACAACCGATGGACATCCGACAATAAATCCTCAGAATATCCGTCGGCTGAAGCTTTTAATTATTCGTTCACACAACAGGCTAACGATTTTTTTGTCGAAAATGGCTCATATATCCGAATTCAAAATGTACAAATTGGTTATACTACAAACAAAATAAAGTTTATCCCGTCACTCAGGGTTTACATTTCGGCACAACGACCATTCACATACTTTAGTTATAAAGGTTTTACCCCTGAAGTTGGAGGCAGTCCTATTGCCAGCGGTATTGATAATACCATATACCCGATGCAGGCTATTTATTCGGTTGGCATGAAGTTAAATTTTTAAATTAAATAAAAATGAAAAAAATAAATATTCTCATATTAATAGCAAGCATTTTAATTCTTTCTAACTGTGAGGATTTTCTGGATCAAAGGCCGGAAGGTACTTTACCAACAACCGGTATTGATTACACCAAATCAGAAAACATATTTTTACCCATTAGTGCTGCATATGCACAGCTCCGAAATTACAGGGCACATGTTTTCCCATACATTGGTGCGTTCGAAATAGCATCCGATAATGCTGACAAAGGAAGCTCACCCGAAGATAATCCTCCCATGAAAGAAATTGATGAGTTGGATTATCAGTCAAGTAACGGATTAGTTAACGATTTATGGGGTGGCTATTTTGATATTGTAAGTTCTGCAAATTTTGCCATTCACCAGATGCCGCTTTTTGAAGCTGCTTTGCAAAACGCCAGCGACAAACAATACGCAATGCAATGTCAGGGAGAAGCAAAAATGATAAGAGCTTATGCTTATTTTAATCTTACCCGTTTATTTGGAAAAGCACCCATTATAGATACAACCTTTACTTCGGAACAATTAGCTTCAAAATCACAGGCAACAACACAACAGCTATACGACTTTATTGAGAAAGACTTAACAGAAGCCATTGCTGTTTTACCTGATATGTATACCCGTGAATGGGCCGGGAGAATTAACCGGTATACCGCTTTGGCATTAAAGGCAAAAGTACATTTATATCAATCGGAATGGGATTCTGTTGCTGCTACAACAAGCAAAATAATTTCATCGGGCAGGTATGAACTATTGCCCAACTTTCGGGAGGTTTTCAGTATTGATGGCGAAAACAGCAAAGAATCGCTGTTTGAGTTACAAAGTTCTACCTTGGGCAAGACTACCGGAGATCAAACCTTTATCGAATATGCTTATGTACAAGGCCCAAGGGGAAATGCACCCGGCAATATGCAAGGCTGGGGATTTTGCACTCCTAGTCAAAATCTGATTGATTTCTTTAATTCCCGGGGCGAAGTTATTCGTCCTGCTACAACACTGCTGTACCGCGGAACTAAAACACCCGAGGGAGACAGCATTAAACATGCCGTTGGTAATCCGGTATACAATGGAAAAGTTTATACCCCGTCGGTTTACAACCGGTGGAATTTCAATGGATATGGTTTCGATCATAACGTGCGCATTCTACGATATTCTGATATTCTCCTGATGTATGCCGAAGCAAAAGTACGAGGAGCATCAGTTATTACAACCGCCCTCACGGCCGACGAAGCAGTAAATATTGTTCGGAGAAGAGCAGGATTAATCGATTTGGCAGGAGTTACACTTCAGCAAATATGGGACGAACGAAGAGCAGAATTGGCATTGGAAGAAGACCGGTTTTTCGATTTGGTGCGCACAGGTCAGGCTGTTACAGCGTTACAAAACAAAGGATTTGTGGTCGGGAAACACGAGGTTTATCCCATTCCGGCTGCACAGTTACAATTGAATACAAACCTTGTACAAAATAATGGATATTAATAATTGTTGATTTTTAAAACGTTAAACTAAATAACTTAAGTATGAAAATGAATTTTAAATTATTAGGAAAATACTTTCTGGGAGCAATGCTCCTAAGTAGTGTTATGTTTACAGCATGTAAAGATGATAAAGATGATGACAACGGAGGTGATGGAAAAACTGATCCATCAACAATAGCCGCCGCTAATCTTGTGGCATATTTCCCTTTTGAAGCTCAAGGAGAAGCTGTTCAGAAAACAACTGCTATCACTTTTAGTAAAAAAGTAGGAGCCGGTTCTTTTGTAGACGGCCGCAGAGGAAAAGCTTATCAGGGTAGTTCAAGCGAATCTTACCTGGAATACAATGTGGCCGCTGGAAATCCATTTTTAACAATGGAAGAATTTTCTCTTGCAGCATGGATTAAAACTCCTGTAACTACAAGTGGAGCTGCAAAAATATTTGCACTTAATGGTGGCGACGGTTTCATGGGAAATTTAACTTTAATTCAGGAAAGTCAGGCAGAAGGGGACTCTGTCGATATGAAGCTTTTTCTTTTTGATAATGAATCGCCTGAATGGAAAGGTCAGGATATCCGAAAAAACAAAACGCAATTTCTTAATGATAAATGGTTCCATATTGTAGGTCTCTATAATAAAGCTACATCTACCATGCAATTTTATGTTAATGGTGATTTGGTATTTGAACAAATAAGATATGCAGGACCAATTCCAACTGGAGGTACACAACCTCTTCTTGGTCCAATTAAGTTTGGCAGCGATATGAGTAAAATTCTTTTTGGTGCATGGCCACAACAATTAGATGGCACAACACAGGACTGGATGAAATTCTATAAAGGCATGCTTGATGAATTTAGAGTTTATAATAAGGCACTTACTCAGCAGGAAATAAAAGATCTTTATGATGCTGAAGTTTCTCAGATAAATCCATAATTTAACATATCTCGAAGTCCAACGAAAGTTCCAAATCTGCCAGGTTTTAAAAACCTGGTAGATTTAAAAGAAAAGTTCCAATCAAACATTTTATTTAAAACAGCATGAAAATCCTATTTCCTTTTCTCATCCTTTTTATAATAGCATTTTCCTGTAAAAAGGATAATAAGCCCGCTGGAAATAAAGATATTTCAATCGATTCAGTTTTGATAAACAAAATCAAAGCAATCAACAATGGTTCTGTTGGAAACATTGATTTTCATAATGTACTTGTAAAAATTAACTTTTCAGAGAAAGTAGATACCACAAAATTTAATAAGAATAAAATATTTTTTACCGGAAACATCGATACTGCTTATAGTTATAGATTCGGAGCCGATTCCAAAGAACTCCTGATCAGACCACGAACCCAATTAAAACCACTGACAACATACCGTTTATTAATTGATGTTGGCGAAAACCTGGGAGTCCTCATTTCAGATGGCTTTTCGTTCACATTTTCAACTTTACTCGATTCAACTCCTAAATTCCCGCTAATTTCCAACGATTCCCTGCTTACTTTAGTCCAAAAGCAGACTTTCAAATACTTCCGGGATCACGCTCATCCTGTTTCAGGACTTGCGCGGGAACGTTTCGGTTCTGGCGACGTGGTAACTTCAGGTGGAAGTGGATTTGGATTAATGGCCATCCTGGTTGGAATTGAAAGAGGCTTCATCACGCGGCAGCAAGGTTTTGAACATCTTCAGAAAATAGTCAATTTTTTGAATAATCCTGCCACCGAAAAATTTCATGGTGCTTTTCCGCATTGGCTTAACGGAACCACAGGTAAAGCCATTGCCTTCAGCACCAAAGATAATGGTGGCGATTTAGTGGAAACCGCTTATTTAATCCAGGGTTTACTTACTGTTAAACAGTACTTTTTGAATGGAAATGCCAGCGAAAAAGCACTTTGCGACACCATCCAAAAGATATGGCAAAATGTGGAATGGACCTGGTACCAAAAGGACAATCAAAATAAACTTTACTGGCACTGGTCGTCCAACTACAATTGGGATATGAATATGCCGGTTACAGGATGGAACGAAGCACTAATTGTTTACGTGCTCGCAGCATCTTCTCCCACATTTCCTATTTCAAAGCAGGTTTACGACGAAGGATGGGCCAGAAACGGAGCAATTAAGAATGGCAAAACTTTCTTTGGCATTCAACTTCCTTTAGGTGAAGACCGGGGCGGACCAATGTTCTTTGCACATTACTCTTTTCTTGGGCAGGATCCGCGCAACCTTCAGGATACATATACCAAATACTGGACTCAAAATGTTGCTCATGCCCGCATCAATTATGAATATTGCAAGGCGAATCCTAAAAATCAGAAAGGCTATTCCGACCAGTTTTGGGGACTTACTGCCAGCGACATAAAAAATGGATATACAGCAAGTTCACCTAATAACGATGTTGGAGTAATTGCACCCACAGCAGCACTTTCATCGTTCCCTTATACTCCTGAAGAAAGTATGAAAGCATTAAAATTTTTCTACTACATATTAGGTGATAAACTATGGGGCAATTATGGATTTTACGATGCCGTTAATTTAAACGATGGCTGGTTTGCAAACTCTTACCTGGCAATCGATCAGGGTCCGATCATCTGCATGATCGAGAATTATCGGACGCAATTGCTTTGGAATTATTTCATGAATGATAAGGATATACAAAGTGGATTAAATAAATTAGGATTTACTTACTAAATCGTAAATAAATCTCAGAAGGAAGGAATCAGGTAGAAAAAATCAATGAAAATGGCTTTAGTTTCTTCTAGTAACGACATTAGGTTGACAATTTTACTACCACACAAATAAGGTTGCCTTAAAAGGCAACTGATTGTTCCATTGAGCGGAGTCGAAATGCGTCAATCAGTTGCTTCAGGGGTCAGGCTGAGCGGAGTCGAAGCCTTCCACCATATTCGATTGAACACTTATGGTATTTTTTAAATAAGGCAATAAGGTCAAAAAAACATGCTTGATATTAAACTACTAAGGTTTGAAAGAAGAATAAGGTTTAAACATTGAATAACCCACCCTTATTTTAACCTTAGTGTTATGTCAATCATAATCTGTCTTCGACTCCGCTCATACTGACAGTGCATTAGTCATTGTTAGCGAAGTCGAAGCATGGTTGACACATCACTAGTAGCCTGAATAATGAACATAGAAATTTTAACCTTATTTAAATGAATTGAAAAAGATTATATATGGTTAGTTAGGAGTCTAAAAAACATCAAATTATGATAAAAAATAGCATTTTCTTTCTTTTGGCTGCTTCTTTTAGCATCGCGTGTAATACCCCGTCGAAAATCACCCAGGCAGAGCAGGGCCAAACGGTTAACGAAATTTCTAACGATTCCCTGTTCACTCTTGTACAATACCGTACTTTTCAGTATTTCTGGGATGGAGCAGAGCCAAAATCAGGAATGGCACGTGAGCGCTTTCATTCGGATAATGTATATCCTGAAAACGATAAAAACATTGTTACCAGCGGTGGTTCAGGTTTTGGAGTGATGGCCATTTTGGTTGGGATCGAAAGAGGTTTTATTACCCGGCAACAAGGGTACGAAAGACTTCAGCACATAGTAGATTTTCTGAAGAAAGCCGATCGTTTTCATGGGGCATGGCCTCATTGGATCAATGGTGAAACGGGGAAGGTTAAACCGTTTAGCCCAAATGATAATGGAGCCGACCTGGTAGAAACATCTTACCTGATACAGGGACTTATAGCAGTAAAGCAATATTTTTTGAATGGCAACGATCAGGAAAAAATGTTAGCCGCAGATATCGATCAACTCTGGCGTGAAGTGGAATGGAACTGGTTTACTCAGGGAAAAAATGTAATATACTGGCATTGGTCGCCCGATAAAGGCTGGGCTATGAATTTTCCCGTTGAAGGTTATAATGAATGCCTGATTCTTTATGTGATGGCTGCATCTTCCCCAACGCATCCTGTTCAGGCAACTGCTTACCATGAAGGTTGGGCCAGAGGCGGTAAAATAGTATCGGATAAGGATAAATATGGCTATAAACTGTATTTCAAGCATAATGATAATGAAGAATACGGAGGCCCGTTATTTTGGGAGCATTACTCTTACTTGGGCTTGGATCCTCGTGGCTTAAGCGATCAATACGCAAATTACTGGCAACATAACAAAAACCTGACACTTATTAATCACAGGTGGTGCACCACAAATCCTAAAAATTTTGCAGGTTACGATTCTACCTGCTGGGGATTAACTGCAAGCTATTCAGTTAAGGGTTATGCAGCTCATGCTCCGGGAGAAAACGATTTAGGGGTCATCTCCCCCACTGCAGCATTATCGTCATTTCCATATACACCTCAATATTCCACGTATGCCATGAGAAGTTTCTACGAAAAATTCGGTGAAAAACTCTGGGGTAAATATGGATTTTATGATGCATTCAGTGTTCATGAAAACTGGTATCCAAAACATTACCTGGCTATTGACCAGGGGCCGATTGTTGTGATGATGGAAAATTACCGGACAGGTTTGCTCTGGGATCTGTTTATGTCGTCGCCCGATGTGCAGCAGGGAATTAAAAAACTAGGCTTCAGTATTGATGAAGGGGAAAAAAATAGTATTAAGGCAGAAAAAACAAGATTGCAGTAGTTAACAAACATATCTGGAAAAATCCAAATTGAACACGAAGGCACCAAGGCACAAAGCGTTGGTGTTTTTTCGTGTCTTTGTGACTTAGTGGAAATCATAGAAACACATGCCATACGCCATTAAATTATGCCGAATGACATTACAAAATGCCGAACGCAAATACAACACTCCGAATGATATTAAAAAATCCAGAACGACATTACAAAACACCAAACAACAATTAAAATTTGCCGAAGGGAATTACAAAATATCGAACACAAATACAAAACTCCGACAGCCAGTATAATTTTACGACAGCCATAACAATTTTTCGAACGCCGTTCTCAAACCCCGAACACCATTACAAAACCCCGGAATGTATTAAATTTCATTAAGTTAATATGCGTATTATTGTTGTTTGTCAACAGACCACAAAAATTTTCAATTTAATGCTTTGCAGGAGAGCTTAGGAATTCAGAAGATATTTAAATTAATCAATGTCGTTTAAAACAGGTCTTTAGTCAAAAATAAACAAAAATAAACTGCTCAATTTGAGCTATTTAATACATTTGAATATTTAACCTTCAAAACAAACATTATGAACAAATATCAGATCGCTAAATTAGATTCTTACAAATTAGTAATTCAGATTGCCCGAAACGACAAACCAACCACCGATTCCATTCCCTCCTTTGCCAAAAGTATCGACCGGCTCGTGGTTATAATAAATTTACTCGACAGTATTAAAGTCGGGCAGGAAGAAGACATTACCGGTATTGCCGACGATAAAGACCATGTTCAGGAAGAGTTATGTGATTATCTTCTCGACATTGCTGGTGCGATATATTCGTATGCCCATGCAAAAAAGGACCTCACCTTGATGCCAAAAATTGATATTAAGCCCGGAACAATTGAAAAATTTATGCAGGCTGATATAATAACAGCCTGCGACAGCGTAAAAAAGGAAGCATCAAAAGTTCCTGCTGCCGATTTGGCTAAGGAAGGAGTTTCAGGAAAGGATCTGGAAACTTTTTCAAAGCTTCTCGACGATTATAAGAAAGTAAAGCCTACTCCCCGCGAGGCTATCCTTGTTCGCTCTACCCAAACAGTAAATATTAAAGAACTGTTTTCGGAAGCCCGGGATTTAATAAAATGTAGCCTCGATCGACTTGCCCCTCAGTTTAAAAGAAAAAACCCCGATTATTATCTTAAATACAAAGCAGCAAGGAATATTATTTATCCAAAGGCTAATAATAAATCTGGCAGTAAAACAACAAACCTGGTTTGATCTTCTCACAAAATAAATGTTATTCAACCTAACCCGGGGATATATTCTCCGGGTTTTTTATTTTTGCATAAAACTGGTAGTAAGTCGTAATGCTAATTAAGGGTTGAACGATTAAAATATGCAATTTGGATGGAGGGACCTCATTCGTATTCTTCAGGCTGAAGGCCTGAGACATCGCAACCTTGGGTAAAACCCAAAGGCTCTAAAGGCTCCCCACTTCAGTTCAGCCTGAAAGGCTGGGACAAAAGCCGGTATCGAATAGGCGGGTATAAACCCATATCGCAGGCATACAGCCTGCAAAAACAAATGGGACTCTTACGACAGGGCGTTGCCTTGTCCTTTGTTGTCTAAGGCTTTCAGCCTGAAAAACGGGTTGATAATTTCGCCAAAATAACGTGTTTAACCCTTAATTCGCATCCGTAAGTAGTAAGTACTTTTTTCTGTCTTAATAAATACAAATGATAAAAAGCCGCCTGTTAAACATTTTACTGCTACTTTTCTGCATCCATACCAGTGGTGCTATGAAAAACCAATATCACGAGATTAAGAATTTTGTATCGGGTAACATTCCTGTGAATAATCAAAATTGGGGCATTTACCAACATCCCATTACCGGGTTTATCTATTTCGCAAATAGCGAAGGTTTAATTGAATATGACGGACTAACAAGTAATATTTATAAAATGCCCTTTAATAAAGGGGTTAGATCTGTTAGTATCGACAATGCAGGAAAAATATTTACGGGTGGTTTTGAAGAATTAGGCTTTTGGGAAAAAACAACAGATTGTGCCTTAACTTATAAATCGTTGATTAAGCTTGTGAATGTTGAAAAAAACGACGAAATATGGAAAATTTATATTCAGCAAGGAAATGTTTATTTTCAGTCGTTCACTTCCATTTATATTTATGACTACAAGAACGTTAAAAAAATAAAAGCTCCTTTTACCCAACTTTTTATGTTTCCAAAAACAAATGGCTTTTTGGTTCAGGTTTTAGGAACAGGCTTGTACAATTTCGAACATGAAAAATATACGCTTATTCCCGGCAGTATATTATTCTCTACCGTTAAAATACATACTATTGTTCCTTATAAAAATGGTTCTTATTTGATCGGAACTGCTAACAATGGTTTATACATTTATGATGGAAGAAAAATAACCCAATTTGATTGCGAAGTATCGGAATTTTTAAAATATAATACCTGCAATGCAGGAGTTGCTATTAATGATTCTCTTTTTGTTTTTGGCACAATACTTAATGGAATTGTAGAGTTTAATGCCTTGGGAAATATCAAAAAGACATTTAATTTCTCCAATGGTCTGAAAAATAATACTGTTTTGTCCATTTTTAAAGATCGGGAACAGGGTATTTGGGTTGGATTGGATCAGGGTGTAAATTATCTTGAAATCACATCGCCAATTGTTCAATATACCAATGTAACAGGCACGTTAGGCACAATTTACACGATATTAAAAAATCAAAATTTACTTTACATTGGTACTAACCAGGGATTATTTACGGCAAAGGTGAATCACAAAGATGAGTATTATAGTTTTTCGGATGTTAAAATGATACCAGGAAGTCAGGGGCAGGTATGGACATTACGTGAATTTGAAAACCTTATTTTATGTGGACATAACGATGGAACATTCATAGTAACCGATAAAACCTTTACTCCAATATCTTATGTTACAGGTGGCTGGACAATAAAACCATTGGCAGATAAGCTTATTGAAGGTACTTATACAGGCTTGGTATTGTTTGATAAAGACGGGAATGGTAAATGGAAATTCAGAAATAAAATTAAAGGTTTTGACGAGCCATCGCGACATGTAGAAGTGGATTATCTTGGGTATGTCTGGGCTTCGCACCATCAAAGGGGTATTTACAAAATTGAATTAAACGAGACACTTGACTCAGTAGTTCATCAACAATTTTTTAACGAAATCGCAGGAACTTCAGGGAATATTGATGTATTCAAAATAAACAACCGCATTGTGTTTACCTGTCCCGATAAGCTTTATACATTCGATTATGATGCAAATAAGATTGTACCATTTACGATTCTAAACAATCAATTGAAAGAATTTAGTAAAGCCGCTCAAATCATCTCTTATGAGCGGAATCAATATTGGTTCATTTTCGAGAACAAAATTGCCTTATTCGAGATCAGTCTGAACTTTAAAATAAACAAAGTACTGGAATTCAATCAAAAGAACATCCATTCCCCGGGTAACGATCTGGAAATTATTAAACTGGACAGTAAAAATATATTATTTCCTAATCATCAGGGTTTTGAAATATTTGATGTTTCAAATTCCAAAAATATTTCCGACGAAAGTCACATCCTGATATCGAAACTAAGTTTCAGGGGAAAAGGCAAAACGTTGGATTTATGCGGAAATAGCCGATATAAAATCCCGTATACCATCAATAATGTAACGGTATATATTTCGGATCCTTCGCGTTTTAATATGGAAGAAAAGGTTTATTATTATCGTATTCCGGAATTAGAGGAACAATGGCATACTACTACTATTAACAACTTTAATTACAACAATGTAAGGTTTGGCACCTACACCATTCAAATAAAACACGACACCAATGCAGCTATTGTTAGTCTAAAATTCACTATAAAAGCACCATGGTATCTGACCTATTATGCCTTTGGCATTTATTTCATACTTTTTGCTTTGCTGAACTATCTGGCATTCCTCTTTTTCCGATACGAGTTGCGGAAACAAAAAAAACTTGTAGAAATGGAACTGCGCCGGAATACATTGGAAAATGAACTGGATGTAAAAAGTAATGAATTGATGCTGACAATGCGGTATTTAATTCAGAAAAATGAGATATTGACAGAGTTAAAGGAAGAAATTGATGCATTAAAAGAACAATCGGCCAAATATCCCATTAAACATGTAAAAAATCTGGAGAAAATCATTTACCAAGGATTAGATACACAAACCGAAAGTTGGAAAAGTGCTATGAACAATCTCAAGCTCTCGCAGCAAGGATTTTTCAGGAGGTTAAAAGAAAAACATCCTGAGCTTACCCCCAACGACCTGCGATTGTGTTCTTATTTAAGAATGAATTTTACTACCAAAGAAATAGCCCACTTACTGAATATTTCAGGGAGAGGAGTTGAAATTGGCCGGTACCGCCTGCGTAAAAAAATGAATCTCCCTCACGATGTAAATCTGTCGGAATATTTGATGGAAAGTTAATTCAATAAATAGGTCGCCGCGATGCGGCTAATTGATTAATTATGTGCTAATTTGCTACAAATAGTCCACCGCTAAGGCGGCTAATACAAAATATTGAACCAAATCTTCAGAAAGCCTCTTCTGAATATTCAAGAAAGCTGCATAACCGCCCACCTATTTGTATGTGAACAAATGCCTAATCCTATCAAAGCCGCATAGCAGCGTCCTCTTTGTAGATCAAATGCCAGAATATTTTTAAGCTGCATCGCAGCGCCCTATTTGTAGATCAAATGCCGGAATATTTTTAAGCTGCATCGCAGCGCCCTATTTGTATATCAAATGCCTAATCCTATCAAAGCCGCATAGCGGCGTCCTCTTTGTAGATCCAATAGATATTTCTCCGGAAATGTATTTTCAGAAAATATCAATTATTCCTGGACAATCTAAAAGTAACAGGGTTTTCATTTTTAGTTTCCGGTTTTGCTGCTTCGCTGTTTGAATTGATCATCCAATGAGAAAACACGTTGACATAATTCCAGAACGACATAGTCAGTTTCTCGTCTATTTCTAATGACAATAAAACATTCTGATAACATTCCAGCCACACCACCCGGGCTTCGGGTGTAACTGCAAATGGAGCGTGACGCTTAATGAGCATCGGGTTTCCACGGTTCATATTGAAATAAGCTGGCCCACCCATGATCTGAATAAAAAAATCGGCCGAATGCTTGGTAACCATATCGAAGGCATCATTATCTTCAGGAAAGAGATGAGCAATAGAACTTTGCCGTAAACAGGCATAATGGTCGCCAACCAATTTCCGAACACCTTCTTCTTTTAATGCTTCATAAATAGCTTTTTCAGGCATTGTAACCTCAGGTCTTGTTCCAGATTCAAAATATTTTATTACTAAATCCATGTTCTTTTTTAATGTACGGTATTTAAACATATGCTCCACATTTTGGTTCATTAAATAAAATAGGTGTATTTTATCTTTGATTTTACCAAATTGGATCAAAGTAAACTAAGCCGGTATTTAAAATGGTAATTATTTGGATTGGCCGGTTAATTCAATGCCGCAATCAACCCGCCAGTAATAAAAGCCACTACCCACCAGCAATAGGCATAAAAGGTATATTTATGTATTTTGGAGGATATAACAGAATTTAAACCCTCTGATTTATAATAACGCCAAAGTAAAATTACTTCAATAATCATGGCAGTTAAAGCTGAATAACCAATAAAGCCATGCAGCGTAAAAGGAGAATTTGTCGATCCGGCAATCATAAAAACAGTAGCAGTAATATCGAACAGCAATCCAATATTAAATAAAACCAGCAGTTTCCGCGATAAAACATGCTCCTTCCTTTCCTTAATTAATGCCAATGTGTAAAAAATCAACGCTATGATAACAATTGTCATTCCGGTCATCAATATACTGTTCATAAATATTTATCTTAAATGGTTGAACGATTTGCCTTTTTAAAAATATAAAAATAAGCAATTACCTTGATGATGGCAAAATTCATCCTTTCCCTGGGGATTTTGATGGAAATTTTGAATTGCAAAAATTCATTCATGTTATAAAGCAAATTCAGAATACGATTTGATTCTATACCTTTGGCGCAAATTGAAAGTAACAATACCGTCCCATATTTAAACACCAATAATAGAATGAAAACAACCGTATTTCTGGATACACATAAAGCTTTTGGCGCCAAAGTAGTAGAATTTGCAGGATTTATGATGCCTGTTGAATACACTGGAATTAACGAGGAACATCTGACTGTACGAAACAATGTTGGCGTTTTTGATGTATCGCATATGGGCGAATTCTGGGTGAAAGGTCCGAAAGCCCTGGCATTAATTCAGAAGGTAACCAGCAATGATGCTTCTAAACTGACCATCGGCAAAGCACAGTATTCCTGCTTACCTAATGGGAAAGGCGGAATTGTGGATGATATCCTGGTATATAAATTCGAAGAAGAGAAATATATGCTGGTTGTAAATGCTTCGAATATCGGGAAAGACTGGAATTGGATTAATCAAAACAATACTCTTGGTGCTGAACTTGAAAATGCATCTGACAAGATTTCACAACTTGCCATTCAGGGTCCGAATGCTGAAAAAGTTCTCCAGAAATTAACAGATGTCAGCTTATCCACTGTTCCCTATTATTCATTTACAACCGGAAAGTTTGCCGGAGTGGAAGAAGTGATTATTTCCAATACAGGTTATACCGGAGCTGGTGGTTTTGAATTATATTTCTATAATAATGATGGGTTAAAAATTTGGAATGCCATTTTTGAAGCTGGAAAAGAATTTGGCATTAAACCTATTGGCCTGGCAGCACGCGATACGTTACGTCTCGAAATGGGATTTTGCCTTTATGGCAACGATATCGATGATACCACTGCTCCTATTGAAGCTGGTTTGGGTTGGATCACCAAATTTACAGAGGGCAAAGATTTTATTGACAAGGAATATAATTTCAACCTCAAAACCTATGGAACCGAACGCCGCCTCATTGGCTTTGAAATGGTAGATAAAGCAATTCCACGCCATGGTTATGATATTGTGAACGAAAAAGGCGATAATATCGGAGTTGTGACTTCAGGAACCATGTCGCCTATGTTAAAAGTGGGAATTGGATTGGGATATGTAAAAACTGGTTATGAAGCCATTGATTGTGAAATCTTTGTTCCCATAAGAAATAAAAACATGAAGGCGAAAGTGGTGAAACTGCCATTTTTTAAAGGCTAAAAAGGTATTAGGCTGAAGGAAATTAGGCTGAAGACTAAATTTAAGTTAGAAAGCCTTGTATTTTCTTATTACTTTATACTTAATACTATTTACTATATTTATCATGAAAATTGAAGTTTGCTTTACTCCTGCCACCTTCGAAAGCTTTAAAAATAAAGAAGCTGTAGTGGCCGTAATAGATGTTTTAAGGGCATCGTCGGCTATCTGTGCTGCTTTTATGAATGGTGCTGAAAAATTGATTCCGGTGGGAGAAGTAGAGGAAGCAATACGGTTTAAGAAAGAAGGTTACCTGGTTGCAGCAGAACGCGATGGATTTGTATTGCCATTTGCCGATTTTGGTAATTCTCCTTTCAATTTTACCCCCGAACGTGTTCAGCATCATACAATAGCTTATAGCACTACCAATGGCACGCAAGCCATCCGTAAAGCAAGCGAATGCCATAAAGCCACTGTTGCTGCTTTTATTAATATCTCAGCAGTTTGTAAATATCTTGTTTCCTTTAAGCGCGATATTATCCTTTTTTGTGCCGGTTGGAAAAATCGTTTTAGCCTGGAAGACACAATCCTTGCCGGAGCCATGGTGGAGAGAATAATGGAGAATCCCGAATACAACACAAACTGCGATTCAGCACTTGCATCGCTCGACCTCTGGCATCTTGCAAAACCGGATCTTTTGGGTTATATCGAAAAAGCAGCCCAACGCAGCCGCCTTCGTGATAATGGCCTTGACGACTGTCTTGAGTTCTGCCACACCTTCGATCTCACAAATATTGTCCCGGTTTATGAAGGTGGCTTTTTGGTAGGAAAGAAAGTGGAGTAAATAATAGTATCAAGAGCCAAGTATCAAGAATCAAGACTTTTCACCTCCTAATTTCAAATAACTACTTTAATACCATCTTCTCACCTTCTCCATTCTCATCTTCTCCATTCCCATCTTCTCCACCCGGGCGTTTCGATTCCGCTCAACGACCGGATGCCGTATTTTATTATCTCCATTCTCAACTTCTCACCTTCTCCATTCACATCTTCTCAAATCTTTGAGTACTTTTGAATTTCACCTAATAAAAATTGGCTGTTGTCCAAACTCCACATATACAGAGCATCGGCAGGTTCGGGAAAAACATTCACCATTTCCAGGGAATTTATTGGTTTGTTGTTCGAAAATCCTGAGAAATACAGGCATATCCTTGCAGTTACTTTTACCAATAAGGCTACTGCCGAAATGAAAGGCCGTATTCTGCGCGAACTCTTCAAACTGGCTTCTCATCAGCATTCCGACTATCTGGACTTTTTATCCCAGAAAACAAAAGAACCTGAAAGCTCTATCAGGGAAAAATCACGATATATCCTGAATTTATTGCTTCACAACTATTCGCATTTTTCCATTACCACCATCGATAGCTTTTTTCAAAAGGTAATCAGAGCTTTTGCTCATGAACTGGGATTATTTTCAGGATTCGAAATTGAAACCGATACTAATACTGTTCTTAATGAAGCGGTGGAAATGCTTTTCAGGAAAACAGCCACCGACGAAAAATTGCGTAAATGGCTGGTTCGTTTTGCCGAAAATAAAATTGAAGATGCCAAAAGCTGGGATCTGAAAAATGATATCGTCCGCCTGGGTAAGGAAATACATAAAGAAATCTTTAAAAAAATCGACAGTCATTACTTTAGTGAAATTGTCAATCGCGATGCCATAGAAGCGATTATCCCGGTTTTAAAAACCTTTGCCAAAGATTTTGAAGATCAGATAAAGCTCCTTGCTGTGCAGGCAAAACCACTGATGCAAAAACATGGACTGGTTCCGGATGATTTCAACCGTAAATCAAAAGGATTTATAAGCATTTTTGAGAAGATGGCAAATGGTAGTTCGTATGAAGTTACCAAATCAGCCCGCACTTCCATTGATAATGTTGATAACTGGTATTCAAAATCTTCCCCTAAAAAAATTTCTATTGAAGCTGCTTACCATGATGGTTTTAACAACTTACTCAAAGCGGTTGTTTCTTACAGCGACGAGCACATACAAGCTTATAACACTGTCAGTTTAATTTTCAAAAACATTTATGTTCTGGGTATAATCGCTGATATTATCCAGGAAATAAATGAATATGCTAATGATAAAAACATATTCCTTTTAGCTGATTCCACGGCCTTTCTGCAGAAAATTGTAGATGGCTCGGATGCTCCCTTTATTTATGAAAAAACAGGATCACGCATTTTGCACTTTATGATCGATGAATTTCAGGATACATCGGGTATGCAATGGGAAAATTTTCGGCCACTGATTGAAAACAGCCTTGCCGGAAATTACCGCAACTGGGTGGTGGGCGATGTAAAGCAATCGATTTACAGGTGGCGTAACAGCGACTGGACAATACTTTCGGATAAGATCCTGAGACAGTTCCCGGTATCTTCACTGAGTGCACATCCGCTCGACGACAATTGGAGAAGTACCGAAAATATAATCAGCTTTAACAATGCTTTTTTTAGCTGCCTTCGGGATAGTTTGCAAGACGAGCTGAACCATATGATCGCAGAGAATGCTATTATCGGACCACAGTTAAAAGGATTTTCCGACTTTTTCACCAATGCATACAGCGATTGCGTTCAAAAGGTACCAACGCAACACCAGAATAAAAAGGGTTTTGTTCAAATGGAATTTCTGCATAAAGACGATTGGGAAGAAGCTGCTTTGGAAAAGTTGATCACCACAGTCGAAAATTTACAAAAAACGGGGTATCGTCTCCGGGATATTGCTATTCTGATCCGCGATAAGAAAAAAGGGGTTGAGATCACTAATTTTTTTATGCAGGAGAAAAATAAAAGAGAAGGAAACTTCCGTTACGATATTATATCAAGCGATGCTCTATTCCTTCAAAATGCACCGGTAGTCCAATGGATTGTTTCATTGTTACGCTTCTTACTTGAGCCTGGCGACGATCTCAACAAAGCCTTTCTGGAAAATGAATTTAAAGATTATTTAAATATTTCATTGGGAGAAAACAGCACTTTCGACAGCTATATCAAAACTTTTCTGGAAGATGCACCAAAACATAAGTCGATGCCGGTGTATGAGCTGGTCGATATCATTATCAGCCATTTTTTTCTGAATACCAGCAAGAGCAATATGCCATATTTGCAGTCGTTCCAAGATACTATACTGCAATACAGCAAGAAAAACACCATCGACATCACTTCCTTTTTAATATGGTGGGACGATTTCAGCAATAAACAAGTTATTTCGATGCCTGAAAATCAGGATGCCATGCGTTTAATGACCATCCACAGCTCCAAAGGTCTGGAATTCAATGTTGTGATCATTCCTTTTGGCGATTGGAATTTTACGAGCAAATCGGGCGATAATTTTATCTGGGCAATACCCGACCGCGAACCTTTCAGCCAGTTAAAGCTACTGCCGGTGCAACTCAGTTCGGCCACAGCGAACACAATTTTTAGCTACGAATATCACCGTGAACAGATTTTTACAAAGGTCGACAATCTGAACCTTTTATATGTCGCTTTTACCCGCGCCATTGAAAAATTAATCGTTTTTACTCCTATGGTGGAAATAAAGGACGATTCTAAAAGTACCGGTCATTTGCTCACAATGTTTCTTAATAATTTTGCCTTCAGCACACAGCAGAATTTTCTGGATACAAACATGATCAGCCTCAAACGTGACGAAGGGAATGCCCTGCTCGAATATGGAGTTAATGATCAGTCAACGGACATTTCCGTATTGGAGAACAATGATTTTCAGCTTGACGAATACAAAACGTCTTCCATTGCTTCCCGAAAAGCAAAAATGGTAGTTTCGGGAGAATTTAAATCTTTATCATCAGTGGATAATAACCTTAGGGTTAAGGGAAGCTTATTTCATGAGATGTTTCAGAATATTCGCACGGTGGATGATATTGAAAATGCTGCCCATAATTTGGTTAGAAAAGGACTGATTCCTGATACAGAAGAGAAATCGATGATTTCTGAAATCAGGGATTTGATGAGAAAAAAAGAAGTAAGTTCGTGGTTTTCGGATGAATGGGAAGTAAAAACCGAAGCTGACATTCTGCTTAAAACAGGTCAGCTTAAACGTCCCGACAGGATCATGTTTGGTAAAAATAAAGTGGTGGTTGTGGATTATAAATTCGGAGAACGTGAGGAAGATTCGCACATACGACAGGTACTAAACTATAAGCAGAAACTGCAACAGATGGGATACCGCAATGTGGATGCTTATATCTGGTATGTTTTTATGAAGAAAGTTGTGTTAGCCATGGACAAACCTGTTCAGGGAAAACTATTCGGATAATGGCAGAAAAAGAACAAAAATATCCATGGGGACATCAGCGGCGATTTAACACCTATACCGATTATTTCAAAAGGAATTTTGGGGAAAGGATTCAAAAAGTAACCATCGATGCAGGATTTACCTGTCCCAACCGTGATGGCTCAAAAGGCATCGGCGGATGCACTTATTGCAATAACGATGGATTCAACCCTTCCTACTGTCAGCCGCATAAAAGCATTACACAGCAAATCGACGAAGGAAAAGAATTTCATGCAGTTAGGTACAGGAGGGCAAGTAAATACCTCGCCTATTTCCAGGCTTTTTCGAATACTTATGGCGAATTGAACTTATTAAAAGAATATTACGAAGAAGCTCTTAGTCACCCGGATATAGTAGGTTTGGTAATCGGCACCCGTCCCGACTGTGTGGACGATGAAAAGCTTGATTATTTAGGTAAATTGGCTGAAAAATATTACATCCAGATAGAATACGGTATTGAATCGTGTTACAATGAAAGTCTGGAGAAAATAAACCGGGGTCATACTTATGAAGCAAGTGTAAAAGCGATAGAAGATTCCAACAAACGAGGAATTAAAACCGGAGCACATATGATTTTCGGATTCCCATGGGAAAGCAAAGAACAGATGATTGCAGAAGCCGACATACTAAATCGTTTGCCTTTAAATACGATTAAGTTTCACCAATTGCAAATTGTAAAAGGGACAGCCATGGAAATGCAATATCTGGCAAATCCTGATTCGTTTTGGTTCTTCAGTATCGATGAATATATTGAGTTTTTTATCGATTTCCTCGAAAAATTAAACCCGGCCTTTGCTGTGGAAAGATTTACCTCCGAAGTACCGCCACGTTTTCTGGCCGGACCGGGATGGGGACTAATTCGTACCTATGAGCTGCTGCAGAAACTCGAAAAACGTCTGGCTGAAAGGGATACCTGGCAGGGGAGATTATTTAGCTCTGTTACAACCCCTTCGGAACCATAGGGGGTTACCAATATTGGCTTAAGACTGACAAGAAATATTGGCAAGGATAAACGATTTAATAAAGGATATTTCAAGGACTCCATATACTGGACTTGTAAACCCGAGCCACTTAAATATAAGTATAAAGGATATTGGTCTCGTCGGATAACGGATGAACATCGGTTGATTTATCAGGTGAAAGTTGATGAATTATTGATTCTAAAATGTAGATTCCATTATGATTAAAAAAAACGGGAGGTAATCGAGTAGACCGTCCCGCCAGATAGCCTGACGGGAGGAGCCTCACACCTGTCTGCCGCCAGGCAGGCAACACATAGCACTTCGACCAAGCTCAGTGTAAACTTCCGGGTCCTGTACTACGCAGTTCGTTAGGCATCACCAATACCGCTCTTTTCACCGGTTTTACCTTTGTCTTTGCTTGCGGGACTAATGGTTACCCACTCTATAAGTGTGATCGTGAAGGCTGCGCCTTACAGGACGTTACCTCTGCGCATAAGGGACTTTGCACCCTCTGGAGAAATGCACACTTGTTATTTTGCTCTTTTATTAGTATTTTTTGACTTTTTCCAGAGCTTACAACAAGTGCGCGCGTTGCTCATGAAGGGCGTACACAACATGGTATAGTACATGCGGGTTTTAGAGGGTTTTAGAGGTTTTAGAAGGTTTTTTGCTCGTAATATAAGTCGGTGTAATCCCGATAGCTATCTGGTGATAAGAAATCACCCCTTACTCCCGCACGACACCATGCCATCAAACGTTATACACAAGCGGACAATTCAGTTAGGCATAAGTTGATTTTTTAAGATAAAATAAGTTATATTTGATTTTTTTAATGTATAAATAGTAAGATTATTTTTATCCTAGATAATTTCATAAACCAGATATTAGCCTCACCCCTTCTGCAACAGGCAGGGCCAGCCGTTACTCCCTTCGGTCGTGAGATCGCTTCGCTAAGTTCTCCTGAAAGAGAGGGGAGTGAGATTGTAGGGCGAGGCAGTCAAAATTCATGAATAATTCAGGATATAACTTTATTCAATTAATCAAAAAACTGGTCGTTTCAATTTGAATGAGTTTTTTGATAGAATTAACTAATAAAAAGCATTAAAACTAAACATATAATATGAATACTCTATTGCCATGTTAGAAAAGATTATTGATTTTAGCGTAAAGAATAAGTTGGTAGTTATACTATTTACGCTTACTATTGCGGCCTTTGGCTTATATGCTGTATTAAATATACCCGTGGGTGCAGTACCCGATATTACAAATAATCAGATTCAGGTAATCACTACCTCGGGTAATTTATCGACCCAGGAAATTGAGCAGTTTATTACTACCCCGGTTGAAATGGAGATGGCTAATTTGCCGGGCGTTAAGGAAATCCGTTCCATATCTAAATTTGGCATTTCGGTGGTTACGGTGGTTTTTGCCGAAAACATGGGAACATATTTACCCCGACAACTAATAGCTGAAAAAATTAAAACTGCATCGGCCAATATTCCGGAGGCTTATGGCTCACCCGAAATGGGACCAATTACCACCGGTTTGGGCGAAATTTACCAGTATATTATTGATGTAAAGCCTGAATTTAGGGAGAAATATACCCCTATGGATTTAAGGACAATTCAGGACTGGATTATAAAAAGACGATTATCGGGGATAAATGGTGTAGTTGAAATAAACAGCTGGGGCGGATATTTAAAACAATATGAGGTTTCGGTTATTCCTGCAAGGATTAAAAGTCTTGGTATTAGCTTAATGGATATTTTTACTGCGCTCGAAAATAACAATGGTATTTCGGGTGGCTCCTATATTGAAAAAACAAATCAAAGTTATTTTATTAGAGGCGATGGTCAGGCAAGGACTTTAGAAGATATTGAAAATATAGTAGTAAAGAATAATGCAGGTACGCCAATCCTTATAAAAGATTTGGCGAACGTGAAATTTGGTTTCGCAAACCGCTTTGGTGCAATTACTGCTAATGGCAAGGGCGAGACTGTGCTTGGTCAAATAATGATGCTCAAGAATGCCAATTCAAAAACTGTAATTAATGAAGTGAAAACCCGGGTAGCTGAAATTCAGCAAAATTTGCCCGAGGGTATTTTTATTAATCCTATCCTTGAAAGGAGCGAACTTATCTCTGAAACATCCTTCACTGTAGTTGAGAACCTTATTCTTGGCGCAATCATCGTGCTGTTTATCGTTATCTTGCTTTTAGGAAACTTTCGCTCGGCATTGGTTATTGCGTCTATGATTCCTTTAGCCCTGTTATTTACCATTGGCATGATGTTTATATTCGGTATCGATGCCAACCTAATGAGTCTTGGAGCACTCGATTTTGGGATAATTATCGATGGAGCAGTAATCATTGTTGAATTTATTGCCATAAAAATGACTTTGCAAAAAGATGAAATTCTGTCAAGTCAAGGTGATAAACGCATGACTATAATGGACAAGATTTCTATTTCCGGTGCTTCAAAAATGATGAAATCAGCCATTTTCGGGCAGGTAATAATTCTTATCGTTTTCATACCTATCTTGTCTTTAAGTGGTGTTGAAGGCAAAATGTTTCGCCCAATGGCATTGTCGTTCTCCTTTGCTATAATTGGCGCTATGATATTAGGACTTACATGGTTGCCAGTTGCTTCGTCGCTCTTTTTAAAACCAATCAAAATCCAAAAGCGAACTATTTCCGATTGGATTATGGACAAATTCCATCAATCGTATTACCCGGTAATTAAATGGTCATGCGGCCATAAACGCATAGTGCTTGCTGCAGCTATTGTTTCACTACTGCTTACCGCTATGGTGTTTACACGCATTGGAGGCGAATTTGTACCTACGCTAGATGAAGGAGATTTTGTAATACAGCCAGTATTAAAAACAGGAACATCGCTTACAACAACTGTAGAAATGACCACTAAAATGGAGAACATTTTAATAGAGAAATTTCCCAACGAAGTGGAACAAATTGTTTCCCGTATTGGTGCTGCCGAAGTACCCACCGACCCAATGTCCATGGAAGAAATTGATATGATTATTAAACTAAAACCAAAAAAAATATGGACTTCGGCAAATAGCAAAGAAGAACTTGCTGATAAATTCAAAGAAGAACTTTCGATAATTCCGGGAGTGGAATATGAGTTTACGCAACCCATTGAAATGCGTTTTAATGAATTGATTACGGGGGTACGTTCAGATATTGCTATTAAAATATTCGGCGAAGACCTCGATTATATCAATCAAAAAGCCCTTGAGATAAAGAACCTTATTGCAGATGTGCCGGGAGCAAGCGATATAATTATGGAAAAAACAGCCGGGTTACCCCAAATAAAAGTGAATTACAATAGAAGTAAAATAGCTTATTACGGTGTGGATATTAATACCTTGAACACACTGCTATCAACAGCATTTGGCGGTAAAACAGCAGGGGTAGTTTTTGAGGGCGAAAAACGGTTCGATATGGTGATGCGTTTTGATAACCAAAACCGAACTGATATTGACGATATTCGTCAGCTTCAGATACCTGTTTCAACCGGACAAATGATACCATTAAGCGAGCTTGCTGATATTGAGTACACACAAGGGCCAGCAAAGATTTCGCATGATAATGCACATCGCAGGGTAGTTGTAAGTGTTAATGTGCGCAACCGCGACTTAAAATCGGTTATAGTTGATATTCAACAAAAAATTGATAAAAACATAAAATTAAAAGCAGGCAATTATATTCTATATGGCGGACAATTCGAAAATTTACAAAATGCTACAAACCGTTTAATGATTGCTGTACCTGTTGCCTTATTATTGATTTTCATTTTTCTGCATTTTGCATTCAAATCGTTAAAAGATGCCATTATGATTTTTACCGCAATACCCTTAGCCACAGTGGGTGGCGTATTTCTTCTTTGGATTAGGGGGATGCCTTTCAGCGTTTCAGCAGGTATTGGCTTTATTGCACTCTTTGGTATTGCTGTGCTAAACGGAATTGTACTTATTGAGCATTTAAAGGAATTACAGGATCAGGGAATGACGAATATGCGTGAATTAATACTTACCGGAACTAAAAACCGTTTGCGGCCGGTATTGCTTACTGCCGGAGCCGCTGCTATGGGCTTTTTGCCGATGGCTATTTCAACAGGTGCAGGAGCCGAAGTTCAACGACCACTCGCTACTGTAGTAATTGGCGGGCTTATTACTTCTACCATGTTAACCATGATTGCTTTACCTTTGCTTTTTGAAATTTTTTATAATGTTAAAGGAATAAAATTTTTCCCCTTGCGTTTTATTCGTTCCATTACTATTATTACGCTACTTCTGATTAGTATTCCGGCTGTTTCTGCTTTTGGGCAAAACCCAGGCATGAAATTAACCGAGGCCATTGATACTGCCATTCTTAACAACAAGCAAGTTGCTGCTTACGCCCTAAAAGTTGAAGAAAGTAAAGCATTAAAAAAGACCGCTTTTGCCCCCGATAAAACCATGTTCAGCTATGGTACCGACCAAAATAATATTGCTGAAAAAGGTTACCCCTTAAAAATTTGGGGCGTGGAGCAAAGTTTTAGTTTTCCAACACTTTATTCAGCCGAAAGCAAATCAAGACAAATTGAAATTTCAATAGCCGAAGCAAATTTAAATATTCAAAAAAACGACCTTGTAAAAAATGTTTCCTTTTCATATTTCAACTATCAAATTCTTTTGAATAAGCAAAAATTGTATCAAACCTTAGATAGCCTTTATAATATATTACTTGCCAATTCTGAAAAAAGAGCTGTAATGGGCGATGTTAGCCGTCTTGAAGTATTGAATATAAAGGCAAAGGAAAGTCAGGTTTCAATTCAGTTAAATTCTTTAAAAGTGGATATTGTAAATGCATATCAGCGCTTAAAAGTGCTGATGAATTACGAGAGCGATTTTACCGTTCCAATAGCAATTGAACTATTGCCAGAAATTACAGGAATACCCAATTCATTGCCGGTTTTTGATTTGTTGAAAAAAGAGAATGATTATTTTAGTTCTCTTATTTTAGTTGAAAAGAATAAAATGCTACCGGATTTTAATGTGAATTATTTTTTAGGTTCTAATCAGTACGAAAATGGTAAGTACTACCAAGGATTTCAAGTCGGCATTGCTGTACCCCTGTTTTTTGGAAGTTACAAAGCCAAAATAAATGCATCAAAGCTTTCAGCTAATGCTAAAAATTTATTCAACAAGAACGAAATATCTTTAATAAATAATCAGTTAAACCAGTTATTCAGTGAGCACCTTACATATAAAGCGTTGCTCGACAATTATATTTTATCGGGAGAACCATTAATGAATGAGATTATGAAAACGGCATTAAAATCATATCAAATAGGCGAAATAAATTTTTATCAATTTGTAAATAGTTATGAATCAGCAATTCAAATTCTGCTGGCACATTTTGAGAATGTATTGAAATACAATAAAACAGCTTCGGAAATAAAATATTTTTCAAAATAAACAGCAAGCAATATGAAGACAAACATAATTATAGCATTCGTTCTAGGCTTGATAATAGTATCGTGCAAAAATAAAACTGAACAAACTACCGTTGCCAATTCCGGCCTTATTGAAATAACAAAAGCACAATTTGAATCAGAAAAAATGCTCATAGGTGAACCATTGTTATATCCGTTTACCGATGCAGTTTATGTTACAGGCACTATTATACCATCCGTTGACGGGCAAGCACAAATTAGTTTACCCTTGTCTGGCTTAATAAATAAAATTTATTGCAAACCGGGTCAAATCATTAGCAAAGGCTCAGTAATGTTTGATGTTTCGGGTAATGAATTTGTTGACCAGCAAAAAGACTTTGCAGAATCGTCTGCTATTGTTTCACGGTTACAAAGTGAATATTTAAGAGCTAAGGAATTGTATAATTCTAATATTGGCACCCAAAAAGAATTTAATTACGCCGAAAGTAACTATTTTGCCGAAAATGCGAAGTATAAGGCATTGAAAATTAAGCTTGAAAGCATGGGGCTTGATGTTTTAAAAATTGAAAAGGGTGAATTCTATTCCACTTATACTGTTAAATCACCCATAAATGGCTATGTTTCAAGTATTAATGCAATAATGGGTCAATATGTTGAGCCTCAGCAAAAAATTGCAGAAATAATCGATGATAAGTCTTACCAATTAAGACTCTCCGTTTTTGAGAAAAATATAAATAAAATAAAAGTGGGGCAAACGGTAGCGTTTTATTTAAACGGAAATAAAATTGTGAAATATAAAGCAACTATAAACACTGTAGGGAAAACCATAATGCCTGAATCTAAGTCGGTTGAGTGTTTTGCAATAATAGATAATTCTAAAAGTATAAATATCGTGAGCAATCAATTTGTTGAAGGCGAAGTATATACTGCTGTCGATTCGGTCTTGTCTGTTCCTGAAACAGCAATTATCAATTTCGAAAATGATTCATATTTATTAATGTATGAAAAGAAAGTAAATTCGATATATTACTTCAAAAAAATAAAAGTAAATACAGGCCGTAAAACCAATAATTATATTGAATTAACAGAGCAACTTCCTTCAACCAGGTTATTGGTTAATGGAATTTATAATATTCAAATTGAATAGTTTATTACTGCAAAAAAGGATTTCAAAACAGCCAGTGCATAGCCAAATAAATTGGGAAATTCGCATTACATTTACAACCGTCAAATTTTCATTATGTGACATTTGTGATCATCTGAAATTAAATAAAACAAATATAAACGAAATAATTAAGGTAATTAATCATCTTTAATACCATGATTTTAAGTGATTAGCTATTGGACAATATCAAACTAATTTTATGAAAATAATTAATTCCCTTTTCATTTTAATTTTTGTTCTTTTGTTTAGCTGTGAAAAAACTGAACCTTTAAAACCTGAATTAACCGGAACTTGGATAAATTTACCTGATAAGCATGATACAAGTGAATTCATCAATGGATACAATCCAGATTGGAAATTTTATTGATCCTGATAAACCTGATACTGAATTAATAACATTCTTCAAAAGCAAATAGGATATTTCCTATTGTATTGGAATAATTGTAAATACCCATTTTTAATTAAAATAATCCTATTTTTTTTTGAGGTTGTTGTTGCTGGTACAATTCATTTAAATCCTATTTCTAATTTTTTTATCCGTACCTTAGCCCTCTTAAATAAGCGTTGGACCAACCTCTTTCTCTTTTTAAATCATTTTTTACTTAAATAAATTTCATGTCATTCGAAAAATTAAATCTTATTGAGCCTATCCTCAAGGCTTTAAAAACGGAGGGTTATACACAGCCAACACCAATTCAGGAAGAAGCAATACCAATAGTGTTAAGTCGTAAAGATCTTTTAGGTTGTGCTCAAACAGGAACAGGCAAAACTGCTGCGTTCGCAATACCTATACTTCAAATTCTTCATCAGGAAAAAGATATAAAGGCAGGTTCACGTACTATTAAAACGTTAATTCTTACCCCTACCAGGGAACTGGCAATTCAAATCGGAGAAAGTTTCACTGCATATGGTAAGCATACCGATATAAGGCATACAGTAATATTTGGAGGTGTTTCACAAAAATCACAAACTGATGCATTGCGCATGGGGGTTGATATATTGATTGCAACACCCGGCCGTTTGCTCGATTTAATGAACCAGAAATATGTCCATCTTCATCATATTTCAATGTTTGTGCTCGATGAAGCCGATCGAATGCTTGATATGGGTTTTATCCACGATATTAAAAAGGTGATCGCTAAATTACCTTCCCGGCGTCAATCTTTATTTTTCTCGGCAACTATGCCACCCGAAATTTCGAAACTTGCCGATACTATCCTTGTAAATCCTGAAAAAGTAGCTGTCACTCCTGTTTCATCTACGGTTGATACTATAAAGCAGGAACTGTATTATGTTGATAAAAAGGATAAAAAATCACTATTGATCCATCTTTTAAAAGATAAAAGCATTGTTACTGCTCTTGTTTTTACCCGTACCAAACATGGCGCCGATAAGGTTTCGAAAGATCTTATCAAATTTGGTATCAAGGCTGAGGCTATTCATGGAAATAAATCACAGAATGCGAGACAGCGGGCCCTAGCAAGCTTTAAATCAAAAGAAACCCGTGTTTTGGTTGCTACCGATATTGCTGCAAGAGGGATTGATGTTGATGAGCTTTCGCATGTGATCAATTTCGAGTTGCCGAATGTTCCGGAGACTTATGTTCACCGTATTGGACGAACTGGAAGAGCCGGATTAAGTGGTATTGCCATGTCGTTTTGCGATGCTGAAGAAAAGGATTTTTTAAAGGATATTCACAAACTGATTACGAAATCCATCCCACTTATAACTGATCAGCCATATCATATGGATATGCCTGCACATGTGGTTCGTGAGCCAAAAAGTAAACCTGCTTCGAGGTCGGCAAATTCGAGACCTTTTTACAGAGCAGAAAAAAAGTTTGTTGGTAAATCAAGATTTTCACAGAATAGTCCTTCGAAGGAAAGTAAATATTAACCGTATGTTTTTATCGTAAAAAAGCCGGCTGGGAATTTCCTGGCCGGCTTTTTTAATTATTGGAGATCGTGTTATTCTTTAATTACCTTTAAACCTCCAAAAACTGTATTTGCTTCAATAAACAGATGGGCAGAAGAATCGGGCGCGAAAGAATCACTTTTATATTCAGCTTCGCCAAAGGCTGAGTTGTTGCCATTAGGCATTGACGTGCCACCAAAAACGGTATTTGAATTGATTTTTACAGGAAGATTTTTATTAAGTAACAACTTACATCCTCCAAACACTGTATTTATTTTAATACGAGTATTTTTGCCTGGTTCCAAGTTTACATTTTTAAAATCGTAAATTGCTCCTCCAAAAATTATATTGTATTCTTTTCCATCTTCAATGGAGGAAATTGTTCTTTCACCAAAAAACACTGAGTTTTCATCATTTTTGCCACCAAAAAATTCCACTGTTCCACCTGTTATAATTCTAATTCCTATATAGATAAACAAGGCAGCAAAACCAATTTTAAGCACTGGGAAATCTACATTAAAAACGACCTTGATAAGAGCACTTGCTCCAAGTAAAATTAGAATTATCCCGATAATCAAAGTTGCACTCATTTTCATTTTTATTAAATTATTAATGTTAATATTTGAATCAAAAGTACGTTCAGTTGCAAATATTCCGGAACATATTTCGGTAAAACAGGAAAAGGGATCGGTAAAGTGGTTAAAGTAAATAGCAGAAGGCAATAATATTGTTAGTCCTACTCTTCTTTTAACAATGATATAATAAAATAAAAGAATACTTAAGGCAAGTTTTGATAGTACATTTAAATGAATGGATTTGGATATTTTGAGGTAATAAAAAAACCCTTCTTAAATCTGCAGAAGGGTTTTTAAATACAAAATTATATCAGTTTTATTGCAATCTGAATCTATAAGTAATAGTTCCTTTTTGTATTGCCGGTGCATCTGCTTTTCGGTCAAAACGTGCGTTTAAGGCAGCTTTTTTAGCTAATTGAAGCAGATTTTCGTCTAAGGTAGTTGACCCTCTGTATCCGGGATTTGCTGCGGTTACTTTACCATCCTTGTCAACAAAAATTTCTACAACTACTACACCTTCGACCTGGTTTGTATATTCAGGCTTTGGCAGCGATACAAACGACCTGTCACCTAAATCGTAGGTAACTCCTGGGCCTGTTCCTTTTCCAGTACCAGTTCCAACGCCGCCGCCACTTCCTCCGCCGGCACCTTCGCCTCCTTCACCACCTTTTCCCTGTCCGGAATAAGTGGGAGTTGTCGGGTTACCGACTTGTTTTCCCTGGTCGTTACTGCCCTGAGTATTGCCCTGGCTATTTGTTTGTGGTTTGTATAAGGCATTGGGGTTTACAACAGGTTTTTTTACAACGGGTTTATTTTCAGCAATTGTCTGAACAGGTTTTTTTACAACAGGGGCTGTTACAACAGGGGGCTTTACCTTTATAATTTCTTTTTTAGGCGATGCCTCAATAGCGTCTTCCTCTTCCACATCTTGTGTTATAATTTTGTCAGGCGCACTGGACGGTGCAGGTTTTGTCGTTTCCAATTCTTCCTTAGGAACGTTAATTTCTTCAGGTTGAATTGATCCTAAACCTGTTTCGGATGTTCCAAGGTTTATTTCTAACCCTGAACCTTCGCCTCCGCCACCTTCGGGGTATGGTGGAATTGGTGTACTTAGTGTCCAGTAAAGCATAATCAAAATAATTGCAGTATGAAAACCAAGAGATATGAAGGCACTAACTACATGGTTTCTTTTTTCGATATGTTCAGGAGCTTCAGCCATTGGGCGATTTAGTTGCTAAAATCATTTTTATTTTAAGCTTATTGCCAATTTCAAGGATATCAACCAAACTTTGTACCGCAATGCTATTATCGCAACGTAAAACTACGATAGGATCCTTTAAACTCTTAATAACCGATACCAGTTCTACTTCCAGGTTCTCATAAGGCACTTCCTTCTGATTTATAAAGTATTTAAGTTCTTTTGTAACTGATACAGCTACCTCGGTTTTTCGCACCGTTTGATTATTCTGGGCGCTGGGAAGGCTCAGTTTAATAACTCCGGGGCTTATCAATGTCGACATGATGAGGAAAAATAACATCAGGAAGAACATAATATCATTAAATGAAGAGGTGCTTACTTCTGCACCGAATGGTTTTCTTCTAAGGTTCATTTTACAGGTTCTTGAAGTAAATCGATAAAGTCCATAGCACTTTGTTCCAGCATATGAACAACTTTACTAACCATTATATTTAACCAATGAAAGCAGATAAAGGCAATGATACCTACTGTTAAACCTGCCGCACTGGTAATCATCTTTTGATATAAACCGCCTGATATCAAACCAATACTGATATTATCGGCCAACGAAATATTATAGAATATTTTTATAACCCCTGCAATAGTTCCAATAAATCCAAACATAGGTGCAATACCGGCAATAACTCCTAAAATGACCAGATTCTTTTCAAGCTTATAAACTTCAAATTTTCCTACCACTTCAATAGCTTCTTCAATCTCTTTTAAAGGGCGGCCAATTCTTTTTATTCCTTTTTCAATCATCCTAGCAATTTGTGAATCAGTTTTACGGCAAAGTGAAAGAGCATCGTCAACTTTATCTTCTTTAATGTAATCTCTGATACGATCCATAAAATTTTTATCTATCCGTGTTGCTTTTCGAATTGATAAATATCTGTCGAAGAAAATGTAAACCGAAACAATAGAGAGGAAGAAAATAGGGTACATTAGCCATCCACCTTTGGTAAGTAGCTCCCACACCGGCATACTTTGATTGGTAACTGCAGGAACGTTGGTTGAATCGTTTAAACTGATTTGCAGAATTGTAAGTAAATCCATTTCGTTTTTGTTTGCTGTTATTATTAATTTTTAAGTATATACATTATTTTATTTAAAACAATATTTTTGTTCTCGTAGCCGAAACTTATCTATTCAATAACCTGACTAGATTCTTTCTCTAATTTAGGCTTTATTTCTTCTTCTTTTTTGGCAAAAATGCCTTTCCAGTATTTTTTTATCAATTCACCAAAACTGTTAAAATCTTCCTTGTACGATATACCCACACCTTCAGTATAAGGCGAGGTTTCCGAATAAATATAATTTTCGTTCGAACGTCTGAATGCTTTAAAATGAACTTTACCACTTTTCCATGGTTTGTAATCAACTTCAAAATCACCCATTATATTGTTGGTTTGCTCAGCCTCAATTTGTGAAGTTCCACCTACATCAAAATTGCCATTTATACTAACACGATCGTTCAATAGTTGTGTTGAAAGTGCAACTTCCAGTTCCTGTGAAGTTAAATCAGTGCCTGGCCTGTAATTCACACCAATGTCGAAATCCTGATTAATTTGCGAAAGCCAGCGGCTCAACTGGTTCGATATGAACTCCATTCCCGTTGTGCCTACCGGGTTGAACCCCGAAGTTGATGACGAAACATTTCCATTGCCGTTACTTTTCACCATATTTTGATCTGGAAGAAAACTTCCCAATACAAGTAATGAAATAAATTGTTTATTTAGTTCATCCTGGTTGCTAATGGCTGAATTAACCAATGTTTGAACTTTTTGGGTAGCATTTGGAAGATTTATTTCAAATTTAGGTTCCGGATTCATTAATTTTCCGGTTAAGTATATTTTGCAATCAATGGGTATTCTGTTTACATATTCATTGGCTTCTGTCCCCATAGTAGCGTATAATAAATCGTAGAGAGAGGCTCTTACAGGATAAATGGCTTCTATATCGATTGTAGCATCTGTTGGATTTCCTTTCCACGAAACGGTTCCACCCTGTAACACCTTAAAGTGTTTATTTATTACATTTTGAAGTGTAAAAAGGTAATCTCCCTGCTCAATGGTAAAATTTCCATACATGCTAAACTTACCTTGCGTGTTAATTTCCATTTTGATGTTACCATATCCATTGCCCTGAATCATATCTCCAATTTTAGAATCAAAAATTATCTGAGCAGTCGCTTCAGGAGTTACTTCCAGGTTGATATTTAGTTTTAAGCCATTTAAATTAACCGTGTAATCTTTAATCTTTTTTTGTTCTTTTTCATAATCATATTCGGGAGTTATTATTTTTGGAGTTTTATCAACAAAACGTACAAAGCGCATTTCGCTAATATCAGACGATCTGTTTCCCAATGGAATGGCTAATAGGGAATTTTTCTCAGTTCGCGCATTAATATTCATTGTTAGGCTCTTGGGAGGGCCAAAAATTTCGACACTACCGGTTGCATAAGCTTTTCCATAAAAAAGACTATTGTCATTTTCATTAGTATTTAAAAACTCGAAATTGTCTCCTTTAATAAAAAGATCGAAATAAAAATTTTTAAAATATGTATGGGTTATTTTACCGTCCACCTCGCATTTATTTCCTTTACTGTCATATAAAACTAAATCGTTTATGAAAATATTGTTATCCTTAATTTTAATTGGTTTCGAAAAGCTGTATCGGGTTTTTAGATAGTTTACCATAAAACCAATTTTTTGGGCATTTATTTCGCCATTAAACACTGGTTCTTTAATGGTTCCATGTACTTCAAGGTTTCCTGAAGCCAATCCTTTTAAATCGGAGAATAGGAAAGTGGTAAATGGCTGGAATATATTTACTTTTAATTTATTTAAATGGATATCCCCGTCCAATTTTTTCGATTGGGTTTGATAAACACCATTTGCTTCCAAAGTTTTTAAATTTCCCCTTAAAGCAATCAGTTTTAAGTCGATGCTCTTTTCTCGATTGTTCCATTGAGAAATAACTTCGGTATTGCCAAGTATCTCGTGATTAACTGACAGAGAATCAATTTTAATATTTGAGTGAAAATATGGGTTTTCATATAGATTGGACAACTCGGCTTCACCATTAACAACACCGGCAAGGATTACATATTTACCAGGAATAAACGGGTTAACTACCGAAAGATCAACATTGGAGCAACTTATTTTTAATTTGTCATCAGGAATTCTCGATATTGCACCTTCAGCATTTATCTTCTGATTATTGTACAATAGTTCCAAATGATTTACTGCAATACGGTTGCTATCTATACTAAAAACTGATGGATTAATTTTCCAAACTGTATCATGTAAAATAACCTGCGATGTAGCTAATGAAATATTAATTTTCGGAAAACGTTGGTTCTTTGAAGGTGCGAAAGTTATGATTGAATTAATATTTCCTTTATATGCAATTGAATCCCAATTATTCCAGCGATTTGTTAAATGGATGGAGTCACCTGCTGCTTCTGCAATTAAGGTAAAATTATCCAGGCTGAATTGGTTATTGAACTTAAAACTGGAACAGCTTGTTGTGAAGTTTATGTTTTCAGGTGTGCTGTTTCCATCAATATCAATATTGTATATTTTTTTTCCTTTAAAATTCATAAATGGAATAAACATTTTAAAACTGACATCTGATGCTGATGGATTGTATACTCCCGAAAGCTTAGTATCGCGCGATATATATAAGCCTGGTACGAAAAAATCAGTGAGTAACCTGGTATCTTTAAACCCGACTTCAAAACTGAAGTTATTCAGCGTGCTTTTTTCTGGAGAAGTATTTTTCAAAATTAACGATGGCAGGTAATGTTTTGTAAACCAAAGAAAAGTTTGCGGTAGCTCTTTAAATTGATAAGTACCCCATATTTCTGCATCAGCGAGATCGGATCGCAAAATGATACGTTTGGTTTCATTAATATTTTTTGTAAAAAGCAAAAAATCATTTATATGAATTTCTTTTCCGGTCTTTTTAAATGTTGAATTTAAAAGCTTGATTTCTCCATTAATATTATCGATATTTTTTCCTGCGAAATCGGCTGTGGCATAAAATGAAACAAAGGAGGCAGTATCAATAGTGTCGATATTTAATTTGTAAAGATAAGCCCTCTCAACTTTAGCTGAAAAATTAAATTCAGGTGTTTCTTTAGATAAATCAACTTTCCCCAAAAAATTTAAATCAATATTTGGGTCTGAAATGGTCATTGCACCATCATATTTTTTTCCCGAAATAGTTCCGTTTATTTTTATGTTTTTGTAATTATATTTTTTGAGGTAAAAGCTCGAAATTGAACCATCAAATTTGGCAGTCATTTGATTGGCCAGATTATTACTTCCATTAACCATTGCATTAAGGGAAATTTTTCCCATTATTTTTTGCCGGTCAAGTAAGTAACCAAGGTTAAAATCGGTTGTTTTTATTTTTCCTTTAAAGCTGAAACTATTTGCACCATCAGGACGGATAGATATATCGGAGTTGATTTTTCCGAGGTTACTGCTTATGGTTCCATATGCAACAAAATCGTTGATGAATCCACTGAATTTGCCTGTATAACTGAAATAATCGAGTTTATGCACTATTTCAGGCAGTTGAATATGCCCTACGGACGATTTTGGTAATCTGATTCTTTCGAGATCAGCAGGTGTAGAATAAAACTTACGGATATCGAGGTATAATAACGCTGCCTGAATATCAGGCAATCCGGTGATATCAGCATTACCGGAAAGATATGAGTTACTTCCGAATTTTATATTCAGGTTTTTTCCTCGTAGATTATTTATTTTCCCGGTAACTTTTCCTGAAATTTCTGCCTGAAAATGAAAATCCTTTAAACTTGAAGCAAAATAGGCTATATCGTCAGTTGTTGTGATGGCTTTCTCAATATCAACAAAGAGATTTACGTTTTCAATAAAATTGGACCCCATGTCCTTAAATTTTTTGAAGTTGAGGCGAATTTGTGAAGCATCAACCGACGAAAAATTTGTTAATATATTTACTCCGTTAAAAGCCAGATTTGATTTGTCAATAATAGCTCTTGCACTAAAATTAATCAATTCAAAACCCGACTTTTCTTTTCCTGACATTTGCCTGATGCGAAAAGAAATAATTCCATTACGGCTCCTGAAATTTGAAGCGCTCACATTAAAATTTGAAAGCTTTATATCCTTATAATTAACACCATATGAAATATTTTTTTTATCAAATGCCTTATTAATAAATGTTCCATTTTTTATTAATATTCGATTAATCCCAAATTCAAAACCTGAGCTCGTTTTACTATTTGTTTTAGGCGTAAACTTATCAACTAAAAATTGGAAGTTTAAAGTTCGTGTGGAATCGATATAAAAATTAATTTTTGGATCAGTAAGCATTAACGATCGTAATGCAAGTACTTTATTTGACAATGAAAATAGCTTTACACCCGTGGTTAAATCGGATGCATAAAGAATGGTGTCGTTGTTTAGAGCGTAAACACAAAACTTTTTAAATGACAGTTTGTAGATGGGTGTAAAATAGATTTCAGAAAATGTGACCCTGGTATTTAAGAATTTGGATAATTCCTTTTCAGCATTTTTTACTGCATAGCGCTGCACAGCGGGAATATAAAAGGAAAAATATACCAATGTTGGTAAGCAAAAAATTACCAGCAGTGTAATCAACAGTATTTTTCTTGTTTTTTTGATAATTTTACATGTTTAACATTAAACGCAAAAAAACGAAAAAAAGTTTAATTCTAAAGCGAAGTTGGTGGGAAAGTCAGTATATATTTTAGGAATAGAGTCGTCGTGTGATGATACTTCCGCAGCAGTTTTAAAAGATACACGCTTATTGTCCAATTTTATTGCCAATCAGGAGATACATAAAATATATGGTGGTGTTGTACCCGAGCTCGCATCAAGGGCTCACCAGCAAAATATAGTTCCTGTTGTTGATGTTGCAATTAAAAACGCAGGTATTTCAGCAGATCAGATATCAGCCATTGCTTTTACACGCGGTCCCGGATTAATGGGTTCACTGCTCGTAGGTTCTTCTTTTTCTAAAGGAATGGCTTTATCGTTAAATATACCGCTTATTGAAGTAAATCATTTGCAGGGACATATTCTTGCCAATTTCATACAAAGTACTGATAAAGATAAAGATGTGCCCAAATTTCCATTTTTGTGTCTTTTAGTTTCGGGAGGGCATACTCAAATAGTTGTGGTACGTAATTACCTGGAAATGGAAATTATTGGTCAAACCATTGACGATGCGGCTGGAGAAGCCTTCGATAAATGTGCTAAAATAATGGATTTACCTTATCCTGGTGGCCCATTGATTGATCAATATGCAGAACAGGGCAACCCGGATGCTTTTAAATTCAATAAACCCCGAATTGTTAATTTAGATTACAGCTTCAGTGGTTTAAAAACTTCTTTTTTATATTTTTTAAGGGACCAGCTTGCTTCGGATCCCGATTTTATTGAAAAAAATAAAGCTGATTTGTGCGCTTCACTTCAAAAGACTATTGTCGAAATTTTAATCGAAAAACTTATTACTGCTTCTAAAAAGTATAATATTAAAGAAATTGCTCTGGCAGGTGGTGTGTCGGCAAATTCGGGCTTACGCGAAAAAATAAATTCTTTGGCAATTTCCGAAAAATGGAAGGTATATATTCCTGAACTTCGATTTACAACCGACAATGCAGCAATGATTGCAATAACCGGATATTATAAATTTCTGAAAGGCGAATTTGCTTCCCACAATATTACTCCTTTGGCAAGAATTGGTTAGAGCAGGGATTTAATGCGTATACCTAGTTTAATCTTCTCCCAAACATTTTTTTGCATGGGCAACAAGCTCATCAAATGCTATATCCAAATTCTCATTGATTCCTCTGCAACCTTCCACTACCTGTTCCGACCATTCTACATATTTTCTTTTTCTACGGTTCGACCATGTAAGTTCACTTGTAAGAATATCCTGAATATTTGAGAGTTTATCAGCAATTTTAATTAACTTAGCTTTGTTAGTTAGTGTGGGTGCTTTTTTAATTTGGAAACGTTTCCGATCATCGTATGTGAGGGTCATATCATCAGTTACTTCTTTCACTATCGAAGTCAATTCGTTGCCAAAAAGTTCAGTAAGTTGGGGTTCTGTAGCATCGGTATCTTCAAGTACATCGTGCAATACCGCTGCGGAAAGAAGAATCGGATCATTTTCTTTGCCAATTTCCTGAAGAATGTAAGCAACGCGGATGGTGTGATTTATATAAGGAATATCGCTACATCCCTTTCTGCGTTGTAACATATGTTTTTCAGAAGCAAATTTTATTGCAGCTAACAAAAGAGAATCCAAAGAATATCTTATCATATAGAGTCAATTTTTGGCAATTTATAAATAAAATGGGATTTGCAATGAATATGTTTATAAATCCTAAAAGCTGCTAATGCCTATTTTTCAACATCATTGTATAATGTTGAAAAGTTTTTTAATTAATAATTGTTAATAAGTGAGAAAGAATTTAGCGCCTTGTTAAAAAGTTTTTACTTTTAGATCAAATTTTTGGGATGGATAATTTAATTATTAAGGCTACTTCGAAAACTCCTGAAGTTGAATTTTATTTTAATGGTAAAATTAAGATCAAAGGAAGGTCTATTCCTGAAGATGCCACTATATTTTTTGATCTTCTTCAATCGTGGATATTTCAATATTGTCTTAATCCTCATAACGAAACTATTGTTGAGGTTGAACTCGAATATATGAATAGCGCCTCTGCCAAATCTTTACTGCAACTGTTAAGTGAGTTAACAGAATTATCGCAGCAAGGTAAAAATTTAATCATAAACTGGTATTTCGAATCGGGAGATGATGATATGATTGAACGAGGTGAATATTTTGAAAATATCCTGAAATTCAAATTTAATTATATTGAATCATGACATTTTAGGTTTTTAATACAGAAAGTTTAATCCTATATAAAGACCGTTATCTCCATCAGTTCTTTTAGAAGCCATTCCATAAACAAAACTAACTACAAAATTCTGGTTCATGGCAAAATAAAGGCCAGTTCCATATGCAGAATGCCACGATTCTTTCTCGCCTGACCGGAGATAGGCTAACGCTTCAGCATCAGCACTGGTGTTAAAATGATATTTACCTGTTACTTTTCCAATATCATAAAAACCAGCAAGTGCGATGTAAATATTTTGTTTCATCAGTACGTGTTGATAAAATTTCCAGCGTAATTCAACATTTCCGTAAAGATAATCCTCACCGGTTACCCTGTTCCTTAAAACTCCACGCAGCGTTTTGGCACCTCCAAGTCCATCGCGGGTACTAGTTGAATTATAGATATATGGAAGCATGTAAAACGGCATAGTACCTGAAATCTTTTTTTGATATCCTAATCGGTAGGCCAGATTTAACACTTTAGGATAAAGAGTAAAATACTGCCGATGTGTAAGGATTACTTTGCTGAATGAATACTTCTCTGTTCCAGGAGCTGGAATTCCACCAAGTAAAAAAGCTTCGGTCCAAATGCCTTTCATTGGATTAGGTTCGTTATCGCGTGTATCGTAAACCAAACCCACCTTTAAAAATGTGTTATCACCACCATTCTTTTGGTCTTCGGAAATCATTCCCCATTCAACAAATTTATCATAGAGAAGTGCTGTATCAGGTAACAGGTCTTCTTTATCCTTGCCTTTATTAAGTTTTGAAATATTAACAGTTGCTATTTTATGACCAAAATATTCAATACCTCCAAACCATCTAAGTTGTCTTCCAAGTATATTTCCCTGAAAATCAACTTTAAAATGGTTGAGTTTTCTTTCGTGCCGGTAAAACATCCTCGATATGTAATTTGGATTATTCTGATCTTCCAAACTTTTATTAAAATAAGCTTCTGAGCCATTGAAACCATAAAAATCAAGAGCTTTCTCAGTAAACACGGCAAATTCGATGGTTGTGCGTACTTTGGGTATCAAAAATTCTGAATCGTAAATAATTTGGTTAATTCCACTTCCCTTTGTGGTCCGCGACCACTCTAAAAACAACGAGTGCCGGTACTTAGGATAGATAGAGCCATCCCCGTAATCATAAAAATTTGCTAATGCCCCATATTTAAATCCTAAATCAGAATCGTAAGCAATAGCTGGAAGTGCACCAAAATTATAACCTGTTTTTGGCTTTTCTTTTTTGGAAGAATCGACAGTTGTTTGAGAAAAAACAGGAATTATCCGGAAACATAAAATTATAATGATTATATATTTTTTTAAGCTAAGTTTATTTTCATTTACCGGATGATTGGAAGAGTGCAACATATTATAATTGTGTTATAAATATTAGTAAATTTAATACTTGAAACTTAATTTCATCCTGAAAAGTGATACAGACTACTTTCGCCTGGATGAATCCATTAAACGAATGGATGTTTTCCAAAAGTAATTTTATTTGTTTACTATTTAATTTTCTTTAAAGCCAAAAAAATGAAAAAGGTCTTCATTTCAATTGCTATTTTTCTGATACTAATTATTATAATTATTATTGTTGGAACCAAAATTTCCCGACGTGCTTTACCCAATTATTCTGTGCCATTTGAAATACAGAATCTTTCAGACTCTGTATGGGTTTATCGTGACTCTTTTGCTATGCCTCATGTTTATGCGCGGAACAGTAAAGATCTTTATCGGGTTACCGGATATTTAACAGCACAAGATCGACTTTGGCAAATGGATTTACTCAGGCACGTTACCACGGGCCAATTGTCGGAATTATTTGGGAAAGACCTTCTGGAAGCTGATATACTGATGAGAAGTTTGGGCATGCCCGAAAAATCAGCAAAATTATTTGCAGAATCGTCACCTGAAATTAAAGATATTTTTGAAGCATACAGCGATGGAATTAACCAGTATATCAATGAGAACATTAAAAACCTTCCTCCTGAATTTGCAATTCTTGGTTATAAACCCGAATTGTGGAAACCGGAACAGTCGTTTAACCTTGTAGGTTACATGGCATGGGATCTGAATGGCTCCTGGATTGCTGAAATTGTACTTCATAAATTAAAAGCTAAACTGGGAATAGAGAAAACCTTGCAATTGGTGCCTTATTTTGATTCTACCTTATCGGTGATTTATCCCCAGTCAATTGCAAATCAAAAATCAAATAATTGGGAATCTGATTTTCTGGCAGCAAATCAGAAAATACAGGAACTTGGAGTTTCAGTATTTCATGGTTCAAATAATTGGGCTGTGAATTCTTCTCGAAGTGAAAACGGGAAACCATTACTTGCAAATGATATGCATCTTGGATTGAATGCTCCCGGTATCTGGTATCAAATGCATCAGGTAATAGAAGGTCAACTGAATGTTACAGGTGTAATGCTGCCGGGTGCTCCGTTTATTATTTCGGGTCACAATGATGCCATTGCGTGGGGAATGACAAATGTAATGAACGATGATATCGATTTTTATCAGGAAGAAATTAATCCTGCCGACAGTAACCAATATAAATTTAACGGCAACTGGAAATTATTGGATATACGAAAGGAGAAAATAGCTATAAAAGGTGGTGATACCATTTTAAGAATATTAAAATTTACGCATAGGGGTCCTGTCGTTTCGAATCTTAAAGGAATTTACAACGAATCTATTTCGATGCATTGGTTAGGAAATGAATGGAGTAACGAAATCCGTACGGTATATTTGCTTAATAGGGCAAAAAACTGGGAAGAATTTAAAGATGCTATTAAATCATTTATAGCTGTAAGCCAGAATATTGTGTATGCTGATACAGCCGGAAACATTGGATTGTATTGTGCTGCCGGAGTGCCAAAACGTAAAGGACCAGCCTGGGAGGTTTTGCCAGGCACTAATGATGAGTTCGACTGGAAAGGGATGGTTCCTTTTGATAGTTTACCTCACTATTATAATCCATCTTCAGGAATTGCCGTGTCGGCCAACAATAAAACTGCTCCTGTTGATTACCCGAATTATATAAGCTATTGGTACGATCTTCCATTCCGGTTCAACAGAATAACAAATATGCTCCTTGAAACAGAAAAACACAATGCCCAAAGTTTTAAAGCTATTCAAACCGATTTTCATTCGGAAAATGTTAAATATTACCTTCCTAAGCTATTAGAAATGCTTAGACATAATAAACTTAGTGATCAAGATGGTTCAGCTTATAAAATTTTAAAGGAGTGGAATATGTCGATGGATGCTGATCAGGTAGCTCCTTCTCTTTATGAAACATTTTTCTTAAACTTTCTGAAGAATATTTATCGGGACGATATGGGCGATAGTCTTTATAAAGAGTTTATTGCCGACAAAATATTGGTACGCAATGCCATTCATCACATTTGGACGAACGATAATTCTGATTTTGTTGACGATATTAATACAAAAGATAAAAGTGAAAAAATTAATGATATAATTATTAATTCATTTCGCGAGACTATAACCCAACTTAATGAAAAATATGGTACCAACATAAATAATTGGAAATGGGGTGAGATACACCAGCTTTCAGTTAACCATTTTTTAGGTAAGGTTTGGTTACTGGATAAATTTTTGCACCTGAACCGTGGGCCATATAAAATGGGAGGCTCTTTCCATACAGTCGAGCCATACTCGTATAAATATACCAATCCATTTGAAACAACTCATGGTGCATCGCAACGTCATGTATATGTAACGGGGAATTGGGACGAATCCTGGACTGTTATTCCGACCGGAATATCAGGAATACCGTCCAGCCCTTATTATTGCGATCAAACAGAGCTTTACATCAATAAAAAATATAAGCACGACTGGTTTTCACGACAGGCAGTTGTAAAAAATGCGAAATATAAAATTTTATTGAAACCCTGATTTGAAATTGAGAATGTCTTCTTATTAATATCTCATTATCCAAACAGGCATACCCGTTCCTTCAAACGATTTAAATTTATAATTGGCTTCTTTAAAAGTTGGACACGAATAAACAGATATAAAACTGTATTGGTTACGTTTAAGAACAATTTTAGGCTCAAATCCCTTTTGCTCAAGAGTTTCCATAAAAGCGGCAGCATTTTTTTCAACCACAAAGGCCCCTGCAATGATGTGGAATTTATTTTTGGAATTGTCAATAGATGCCACTGAAGATTGAACTTCTGGTTCAGTTACCATAGAAGAGGGAGCTGATACTTCCTTTTTTACAACGGGCATTTCATCAGGAATATCTTCATTTCTTGAGAAAAAATTGGGATCTTTAAGAAAGGCAAAATATATCCCTGCAGCTACCAGGATTATTAATAAAAAACTTATTACTAATACCTTTTTAACAGATCTTTCCTTTGGTGGATAATAATCATCATTAAACGATTTATCCTCATTTTGAGATTTAGGTACATTTTCAAACATGGCTTTATTTTCTTTTGTTATTTTTGGGTTCACCACATTGTTACTGTTTTCTAACAAGTTGGATGTTGGAGGATTATACGGAGCTTCTATTTTTTCGGTTTCGTTTATAACCGATTTATTTACAGATGTTTCAATATTATCAGTTCCGATATCAAATGATAAGGTAGATTTAATGAGAATTTTATCGTTTTCATCTATATAAAGAACACCTAGTGGCATCAGATCGCATAGTTTATCTTTAGCTAAACTTTTAATTATATGAGTGGTAAAATTTTTAATTTCTTTGGAAGCCTCAACTTTCTCAATATTTCTGGTTTTTATAAGATGATCGGTCAATAATCCATCATTGAATTTTAGAAATTCGTTGAATATCAGACTACCTGTTCCTGGTTTAATCATTATTGCTCCAATTTCAGGGATTATAACGCTGGAATTATTTTTCAGCAATTCTAATATCTCATTTTGCATAACAAATGTTTGTTTTTAGTGTTAAAAGAAGGTAATTGAAATTCGGAACATTAAAAACCATATTAATTTTTAGGTATAAGTGAAATTGATTTTTTAAATTGTTTTATATTTAGGTTTTAAATCATACTTATCTATTCTCCAGAAAAAATTAATAATTGTTTATACGCTTAATTCAATTCGAGGTTAAATGAATTACAAAAAAATTTTAGGCATTGACATTGGTGGTTCAGGAATAAAGGGAGCCATTGTAAACACCAAAACAGGAGAATTAAAAACTGACCGGTTCAGGGTACCAACTCCCATTCCGGCAACTCCCGCTAGTATTGCCTTGGTGATCAAGGAAGTAGCCGAACATTTTAAATGGGATGGCGCTATTGGTGCGGGATATCCTGGAGTTGTACTTAACGGGGTTACTAAAACTGCAGCTAATATAGATCATAGTTGGATAAATCTTAATGCTGAAGAATTTCTTCAAAAAAAGACAGGTTGTCCTTTTTATATTCTAAATGATGCCGATGCTGCAGGTTTTGCCGAAATGAAGTTCGGAGCTGGAAAAGGACATAAAGGGTTAGTAATGCTTTTAACCATTGGTACAGGAGTGGGTGTTGTGTTTTTTACAAGAGGTAAACTGGTAGCCAATTGTGAAATGGGCCATGTTATTATGCCAAATGGACAAGAAGCTGAAAAGTATATGTCGGATGGAGCGCGTAAAGATTTAAATTTAGAATGGGATGCCTGGATGCAGAGAATCGATGAATATCTTGAATACATGCATTCTTTGTTTTGGCCTGATCTGATTATCATTGGAGGCGGACTTTCCAAAAAACTGGATATAAAAAATATGCCATTCAAAGTGCCGGTTAAAGTTGTTCCTGCAGAATTATTGAACGAAGCTGGAATAATTGGGGCAGCAGTTGCTGCAAGAAAAATGAAATTTAAGTTGTTAGAAACCAAAGATTAGTTTTTCCATTTCGATTGGTACCATTTAATAATTAATGTCACCATTTTTCGGGGTATAAAATTTACCAAAAAAATGGTGATCTTATTTTTTATTCCATGAATTGCTACAGTTCGCCCTTTCATCATTGCATTAAAGCCATACCGGGCTACAACTTCAGCTTTGGGAATACTAAGAAAAAACTTTATTGCTGATTGATCGTTAACAGATGCATTTGCAAAAAAGTTAGATTCGGTTGGACCTGGACACAGCGCTGTAAGTGTTACACCTGTTCCTTTGGCTTCGGCAGAAAGTGCTTCAGTAAGCGATAGCACATATGCCTTCGTTGCATAATAAACCGACATATAAGGTCCTGGCATAAACCCTGCAATGGAAGATAAATTCATAATTTTACCATTGCCCGCATGCATCATTCTCCTATAATATATTTTTGTTAGGTATGTAAGTGCAAATACATTAAGATTAATCATTTCCAATTCTTTTCCGGGGCTGGTCTCCAGATATTTGCCATAGTCGCCTATTCCGGCATTATTTATTAATATAGTGATTTCCAGTGCGAGGTTATCAATTTCTTCAACCAGTTCGGGCAAAGTATCAGGATTTGATAAGTCGTGTGCGAAAACCCATACATTTATCTGGTACTTTTCTTTCAATTCTTTGCGTAGTTGGTCTAGTTTGACCTTGTTACGGGCAACAAGTACAAGATTGATATTTTTTGATGCAGCAATTTTTGCAAGTTCAAGTCCTATTCCTCCCGACGCACCTGTGATAAGTGCTGTATTTGCAGGTTTCATTATTCTGTTTTAAGGTTAAAATGTCAACTTATCTGGCTCCAGTCAACTTCCTTGTTTCTGGCTTGTGAAATTGATTGTGCTAAAATTTGATTATCATATTTTGAAAGCGATGGATCATCTTCAAGTATTTCAATTGCAGAATCTCTTGCAAGTTGCAAAATTTGTCCGTCTTTAGCAAGATTTGCAATTTTTAAGTCAAAAGCGAGCCCACTTTGTTGTGTTCCTTCCAGATCTCCGGGGCCACGCAATTTCAGGTCCAATTCAGCAATCTCAAAACCATCGGAGCTATTCACCATGGCCTCGATCCGTTTTTTGGCATCATCCGACAGTTTATAAGAACTCATCAGGATGCAAAAACTTTGATCGGCTCCACGGCCAACACGGCCTCTTAACTGATGTAATTGCGATAGCCCAAACCTTTCCGCACTTTCGATTACCATCACCGAAGCATTGGGAACATCAACACCAACTTCAATCACGGTGGTTGCAATCATTATCTGGGTTTTGCCTTCTTTAAACAACCTCATGGAATATTCTTTTTCTTTAGCTTTCATTTTTCCATGAATTACGCTGATAACATATTTTGGGGGTGGAAATGCCTGACTGATAGCCTGATAACCATCTTCAAGATCTTTATAATCGAATTTTTCCGATTCTTTAATCAACGGATAAACAATGTAAATTTGCCGTCCAAGTTCAATTTGTTGCCTTATAAAACCAAACATCACCAGGCGTTTGGTATCGTAATAGTGAATGGTTTTTATTTGCTTTCGGCCGGGTGGCAGTTCATCGATAACCGAGATGTCCAGGTCACCAAATAATGTCATAGCCAGTGTTCGTGGAATAGGAGTTGCTGTCATAACAAGAATATGGGGAGTTTGGGCGTTTTTTTCCCACAATTTAGCACGTTGTGCAACGCCAAAACGATGTTGTTCGTCAATAATTACAAAACCAAGATTTTTGAATTGAACAGTATCTTCGATAACTGCATGGGTTCCAACAAGTATATTTAAGCTTCCATCGGTTAACTGTTGACTAATTAAACCACGTTTCTTTTTAGGAGTTGATCCGGTAAGCAATTCAATTGTCACATCCATATCTCCCAGCATATTTTTAATGCTGTTGTAATGCTGATTGGCAAGAATTTCGGTAGGAGCCATCATACACGACTGGAAACCATTGTCAATGGCAATCAGCATGGTCATTAAAGCCACAAGGGTTTTTCCGCTTCCTACATCACCTTGTACCAGCCGGTTCATTTGTTTGCCGGAACCCAGATCCTTGCGTATTTCTTTAATTACCTTTTTTTGTGCGTTTGTAAGCGGAAAAGGAAGATAATGGTTGTAAAAATCGTTAAATGTATTCCCTACTTTGCCAAAAACAAGTCCATCGAGCTTCTGGTAACGATTATATTTTTGTTTTAGAAGATCGAGCTGTATCAGAAACAACTCTTCAAATTTCAGCCTGAATTGTGCCCTTCTTAACGAATCGGCCGATTGAGGAAAATGAATGTTAAAAAGCGCTTCGTGTAAACCTGTAAGCTTATGTTTTGCCAATAAATAACCTGGTAAACATTCCGCAATCTGTTGTTTTAAATCTTTCCATAAATTATTCTGAAATTTTTGAATACTTCTGGAAGTAATAAAGTTATTCTTAAGTTTTTCGGTAGTGTTATAAAATGGCTGTAGAGAAGCATTAATTTGTCCTTCGGTTTTTTCAACCGATTCAATTTCGGGATGGATGATATTTACAGAACCATTATATAAATTTGGCTTTCCTAAAATGATGTATTCTTTTCCTATATCATAATTTTCAAGTACAAACTTTAATCCCTGGAAAAAAACCAGATCTATTACACCAGTTCCATCAGTAAACTTTGCAATCAGCCTTTCCTTGGGTTTTTGACCTTCACGTAAAAAACGGGTTATTTTACCCCTGAGCTGAATGTAGGCGAGCGAAGGATCAATTTCTTTGATACTGTAAAACCTTGTTCTGTCAATATATTTATATGGAAAAAAATATAAAAGATCTTTAACCGTAAATATATTCAGCTCTTTGTTGAATAATTCGGCACGTTTCGGGCCAACACCCGGAAGAAATTTTATATCTTGTTCCAAATATTTGTTCATCTTTTCCTTCGTTACAATATGATACACCGAAGGTTATTTGCCAAAGGTATAAAATACTATTTTATTTTGCCTCATAATACGGGGCATGGAATCCATTCTCCCTATTTATTCAGGTTGATTCATGAGGTTTTTGCCAAAGATATTGACACTAATGTTCTGCGCAAAATAGAAATTTACCGGCACAATCTTCTTATAAATGGAAAAAAAGTGAATACTTTGGATTTGGGAGCCAGATCGAACAACAAAAAAGCCGTAAAGAAAATAAGTAATATTGCCGACCGGGAATCTGTTTCTTCACATTATGGCAATCTTCTTTTTAATCTTGTTTCGGAGTATAAATCTGAAGTTGTGCTTGAATTAGGTACTTCTCTGGGAATTGGAACTTTATATTTGGCTTTGGCTAATCCCAAAGCTAAAATTTATACTATTGAAGGTTCAATTGAAAAAGCAAATTTAGCTTCGTCGATGCTTAGTGAAGTAGTTGCGAATGTTGAAGTTATTACAGGTAATTTTGATAATAAGCTATCAGAAGTTTTGAAAATTACAGGTAAAGTTGATCTTGCCTTTATTGATGGGAATCATCAGAAAGAAAGCACTTTACTGTATTTTGAAGAAATCTTAAAATATAGCCATGAAAATACTGTTATGGTATTTGATGATATTAACTGGTCGCCCGGAATGATGGATGCATGGTTAGAGATCCAGCAACATCCGAAAGTGAGAGTTTGTCTCGATCTGTTTCGTTTAGGCATTGTTTTAATAAACCCAAAACTCCAAAAAGAAAATTTTACAATATTTTACTAGTATATTTGTTTTCCTAATTTGAATCAATATGGAAGAAATCATCCGATTTCAGGAAATTTTTAAGCATTATCGAATTGGCGCTATGGTAGTTGAAGCCTTAAGGTCCATTACGCTAAGTATTCACCGCAATGAGTATATTGCCATTATGGGTCCATCGGGTTCAGGAAAATCCACACTGATGAATATCCTTGGATGTTTGGATACTCCAACAGGAGGAGCCTACTTTATGAATGGTAAAGATGTAAGTAAAATGGAAGACAATCAGCTCGCAGAAATCCGTAATAAAGAAATCGGTTTTGTATTTCAAACCTTTAATCTTTTACCCAGATATTCGGCTTTAGAAAATGTGATGCTACCATTAATTTATGCAGGAATTCCGAAAGCCGAGCGAATCGAAAGAGCTCAAATTGTAATGGAACAGGTTGGTTTACAGGATCGGATGAGCCATAAACCAAATGAATTATCTGGTGGTCAACGCCAACGTGTTGCTGTTGCAAGGGCACTTGTTAATAAGCCAACAATTATCCTTGCTGATGAACCAACAGGCAATCTCGATTCCAAGACTTCCATTGATATTATGAATTTATTCCGAGAGATTCATGAAAAAGGAAATACCATTGTTCTGGTTACTCATGAAGAAGATATTGCCCAAAATGCACACCGCATTGTAAGGCTCAGAGATGGTTTAGTAGAAACTGACATTGACCGGAAGAAAGAAAAATTAGTCATTTAAGGAATTAATTGAGAATTATTATTTCTTTTAGGAAACATTCAAAACATAAAATTAGCCTATACGTTACATCAAGCGTAATAATCGCTTTATCCAATCTGTTAATAAAGATTGGGTTTATATTTTATTTATTTAAATGAAAATTTACACAAAAACCGGGGATAAAGGACATACTTCCTTAATTGGAGGAAAAAGGGTTTCAAAATCTCATGAAAGAATTGAAGCTTACGGAAGTGTTGATGAATTACTTTCGTATGTAGGGTTGATACGGGATCTGACAGATTCCGGCCACCATAAAAGTTTCCTTATTAATATTCAGGATAAACTTATGATTTGTGCTGCCATTCTTGCTGCCGATTGTGAGGATTGTCAACAAAAAATTCCTGAAATTTTAGATATTGACATACAGGAGCTTGAAAAAGAAATGGATGCGCTGGAATCGGGTTTAGCTCCATTGGCAAGTTTTGTAATACCTGGCGGTCATCCAACAGTATCACATTGTCATATTGCCCGAACTGTTTGCCGAAGGACCGAAAGAGTAATAATTTCACTTTCTGAAAAATTCTTTGTGCCTGAGAAACTTATTATATATATCAACCGACTGTCTGATTATCTGTTTGTTTTATCAAGAGAAATGACAAAAGATTTAAACATTGAAGAAATTCCATGGAAAGCAAGATTGTAATTTCAAAAAATATTTATAATTTCAGCCAACCTTTGAAAAATCTATTTAGTTAATTTATAAAATGTTAGCCCTATGTATTGGACTTTAGAACTGGCGTCGAAACTTGAGGATGCTCCTTGGCCTGCCACCAAAGAGGAGCTCATTGACTTCGCAATTCGATCAGGAGCGCCTCTTGAAGTAATTGAAAATTTACAGGAAATTGAAGATGAAGGTGAAATATATGAGAGTATAGAAGATATATGGCCTGATTATCCTAGCAAAGACGATTTTTTCTTTAATGAAGAAGAATATTAATCAAAAAAGGGGTTTTTAGCCCCTTTTCATTTCCAGATAAAAATATCTTCTTTTCGCTTCGGTTTAATATCCTCCAGCCATTTAAAATCTTTCAGATACATATCTTCTTTAGAGATTTCATTTAGTGGAAAAAGAGTACCTTCCGGTTTTATCAGCAAAACAATATCTTCGGGTTTACTATTTTCGTTCATGTATATAATTACATCGGTACTATTTGTTTTATTCATACCAATATATTCTTCTTCATCTTTAGGATAGTAAAGCGTTTGACCATTTCCTCTCACTACAAGTTTTAAAATTTTACCGTTTTCAAAATACCCCATCATGGTTTTCCCTTTTACCTGGGTAAATTTGACACTATCGTCCCGGGCAATCAGAAAAGCTGAGTTTTGAAGTTCCATACGGTCAATTTTATTATTCACCATATACATTTGGATGTATTCAGCTGTAAGTTGGCTGGAATCGCTCCAGAGAACAGGAGATCCATGAAATTGCAATGTTGAATCGACTGACGAATAATTTAACGAATCGCACTTGCCCTGCAAGTCGTGACGAAACATCTTTACCTTATAATAAGCCTTGAGGATGCGATGCAGGCCGGTAGAATCGAGATCGGAACGGATGGTATCGGCATGAATAAAAAGGCTGTCGCCATCGGAAATTTGGATCAGTAAAGCACTATCAGTAACAACAGCTCTTTCTTTATCAGGATTGTAGGTAGCATAGTTTCCACGAATGATTGCATTTTGAGCAGTATCAATCATTTCAACATTTCCAATTGCTTTACCGTAACCTGTAGTTTTTAAATAAGTAAGTGTATCAGCTTTGATTTTTCTTCCTTCAGTGATAACGAAAGGGTTTTTATATAAATGTGAACTTTCGTCGATAGTGTTATACCAACCTCGTTCACAATATATTGAATCTTTGGCGGTGAGAATATTTGTAGGCCCATAAAAGAAAGCAACTTTGGTTACCGTATTGTAATCAACAGTATCGCTGCGAATCCTGTATTGAGGGTCGGTAATTACTACCTTCTTCTGAAAATAAAGGGTCTTGTTATTTTTATTGTACTGACCTTTTTCGCTGGTAATAACAGTTTGATTTTTAACAATATTGGCGCTGTCGCTATAGGATGCAATACCGGTTCTTAAATCATAATAAATATCCTGGGTTCTTAAAGTCATGTCGCCATCAACCAAAACCACATCGCGATGTAACTCCGCAACCTTTTTGTTCCCATCATAATTCAGGATTTGTGATGAAATATTCAGGGTACCATTATTTTGAACAATACGAATGTTTGAAAAAGCATCCATTTTGTTTGTAGCGTAATTATAGGCGCTGTCGCAATACATAGTAACACTGCTATCGCTTATAATAACGTTTCCTACCAACCTTTGAACATCAGTTTTACCTGGCAGGTTTGTCAAGCTATTGGCATTTTGGATTTGAATTGTTCGTACCTGCTGTCCACTAACGTTAAGACTTAACAGAACAAAAAAAAATGTGCAGGCAAAGAGATATTTTACTATTTTATGCATTAATCGTTTATTTAATCCATCCTTTCCGGTTGAAACTGCAATCTTTGAATGAATCGTCTAAATGGATATAAGTCGATTTTATTTTATCTGAAACCCAATCATTAACAAGCGTGGTTCTTTTGTAATTCAAAGCCATATTTTTCAATAAATCGAAATCGTCCTTCAAATTAGCTTTATGAGGATTGGTTCTTGACTTGATCATGGCTACTTTATATATTTTTCTGTTTTTATCGTCAAAAGACTCGTATGGTTCAGAAAGTTCAACATCTTTTAGATTTTTGACTACCCGGTAATCAGCAGGGTTTAACTGGTCCATTTCAAATTTTGGCTCACCGGTTTGCGGGTTCATTACTAATCCACCATTAAAACGGGTATTTTTATCTTCCGAATAGAAACGCGCAGCTTTTTCAAAAGTAAGAGAGTCTTTTTTAATTAAACTAATAACACTATCGAGACGTGAGGATACTTTTTCAATTGCATCAGGATCAGGTTTAGGTTTCATTAGAATATGCCTGGTATTTACTTTGTCGGCTCTTTTTTCTATCAATTGGATTAAATGATATCCAAACTGTGATTCAACTATTTTTGAAACTTCCCCTGTTTCTTTCAGCGCAAAAGCAGCTTTTGCATATTCAGGGTCGAGTTCGCCTTTACTTAAAAAACCGATTTCTCCACCACGGGTTGCTGCAGGATCTTCAGAATATAAAACTGAGAGTGAAGTAAAACTTTCTCCATCTAAAACACGTTTCCTGAGTTCAAGCATTTTTTCTTTTAAATCGAAAACAGCTTTTTCAGTATAAGGTGGATACATTCCAATCTGATATAATTCAATTTGTGAATTAATCAAAGGAAGGCTGTCTTTATTCATTTTATTGTAAAAATATTTCACTTCTGTGGGTGTAATTGTAAGATCTCCCACAATTTCGCCTTCCATTTTTTCGGAAATCAGATTATCACGAATTTCATTTCGAAAGTCGCTTTTCATTTCCAAAAGGCTTTTATTAAAGTAATCTTCCAATGCTTTAACCGATCCGGCCTGGCTTACAAACATATTCAACCGCTGATTAAGTTCACTCTCAACCTGACTGTCTGTTACTTCAACACTATCAATTGCTGCCTGATTCACCATTAATTTTATACGGAGCATTACTTCCAGAATATGGCATTTATCCACTTCATCGCCATTCGCTCTTATTTGAAGATATTGATTTTCAACATCTGATTTTTTGATGATTTTATTTCCAACAATGGCAACTATCTGGTCAATCACAATATTCTGAGGCTTGGCAGTTTGAATAGAATCTTGCGATTTTACAGAATTATTGGCAATTGTACCAAGAAAAATGATGGCAAATACAAATTTTAAATACTTCATTCCTTTATTTCTTATCTTGATTATAAATTTTAAAATTGCTATGATCAGCTGCATCATTATAAATGTTTTTTTCAAGTTCTGAAATAAAATTCAACTTTCTTTTATTTATAATTATGTTTTTAACTTTCATCTTAACAAAGTCCAGAGGAGCACTGGATCCCCTGGGTTTTAATTCGTTTATTTTTATTAAATACAAAAAATCCTTGTCCTGAGTTTCAATTAACTTATTGGAATTTAGATATTCATCCTCATTTTTTATTGGCTCGGGCAATAGTTTTTGAATGTTTGCAAAGCTAATCCAATCTTCGTCAAAATCAGAATATTTGTTAGCATATGCATAACAATATTTTTCTGTATTTTTTATGTCTTCACTTTGATCTGATTTATACCATTTTTTGAGGCTCTCATTTTGTGGAGCTTTTAAAGGTATTTTAATGAAAAGTACTTTTACAAGGTTTTCGTCCAATAGAAAGTTTGCATTGTTTTCGATGTAATATTTTTCTATTTCATCTTTCGTAACCAAGGTATCGACCTTTTCTCTCATCATTTGTTCCTCATATTTATATATTAGAAGTGAAGAGCGGTACGCATCAATTTGGTCGGAAATGTCCAACTGTTCTTTACTGAGGTTAAGTTCAGCTTTATTTAAAAGTAAATGGGTTTTTATCCAGTTTTCAATATATTTTTGGGCAAATTCAGCACTGTCAGCTTTTGATTGATTTTTAGAAAATATATGTTGCAAATCAGATACATACAATATTTTATTGTTCACTTTGGCAACTGGTATTAATTCTTTTTTTGGTTGCTCGCGCGAACAGGAAAGAAAAATAACAACTAAAACCAATACAGCCGGCATAAGGAGTTTATAATTATTTTTTACCTGCATACTTATTTTTTAATTCATTCAAAATATCATCATTCACTACAACTTGATACTGTTTTCTCAATTTATTCACCCATTCACTGTCCAGGTAATTCTGGTAGTCGGAAATTGCCAGGCCTTTTATTTCTTCAAGCTTTTTTGGCATGCTTTTAAGAACATTGTGAATAATTACAAATTGAAATTTGTCATTGTGTTCCTCAATTTTTGAAATCCCTTTTTTCCAGGATACCGAATCAACAATTTCATTTTCGCCTTTGCTGAATTTACCATATGTAATTTGAATACAAGGTTCATTGGCCGAGGTATCGCATACAGCTTTTGTTATACCTGATTCGATTGCTTTCTGAGTTTTTAATTTTTTGGCTGCAATTAAAGCTTTTTTAGCTATTTCCGGAGAATTGCTGCTTACAACAGTAGCTTCAAACCTTACCGGCCAAATATATGAATTTTGATTTTTCGTGAAATATTCGGTCAAACCTGTAGAATCCAAAGAAGCTTTGCTCCAGACAAGGCTGTCGCTCATGTTAAAAAGTAATATGCCATCGTGGTATTCCTGCACCAGATTTTTAAAGTCCGTATTACTTAACTCAAGATTCTTGTTAGTATATTCCAGTAATTTGTTTTCTACGTAAGAATTATATGTTTTTCGAATAAAATCTTCAACAGAGGCTGAGCTATCAGGTAAATTAATATTTTTTAAATATGCAATAAAATCAGATAGTTCATACGATTGATCAGCAAACCGGATGAGACTTTTTTCTGCAATTTGGTTATCAATATTAAAGTTTATAAAAGATTTTGGCTTTTGAACTTCGGCAAGAACAAGGTTCTTAGTCCCTGATTTACTGTTTTGTTTTTTTGTTGCATTAATTTTTGGCTGAACATAACTGTATAAATTGGTTAAAAGGCTTAAATCGTCCTCGAATTTATATTCGTTCTTTAAATAAGCAGTAAATGAATTTGATATAATATTTGACCTTTCATCTCTCGAAATGCGTGATTTTAGATCTTGTTTGACTTTTTCAAATTCAGGTATACCCGATTTTTCAATTAATTTAATAATATGCCATCCATAAAATGTTCTTACAGGTTCTGATATTTCTCCTGGATTATTCAATTTGAATGCTGCTGCATCAAATTCGGGAACCATTCGTCCAGCGCCAAAAGCAGGCAATTCTCCGCCATTTTTTGCTGAACCTCTGTCTTCCGATCGTTCTCTCGCTATATTTGCAAAATCACCACCTGCTTTCAATTCCTGTTCAATTCCTTTTATTTTTTTTTCAGCTATCAGCCACAACGAATCTGAAGAACCCTGAGGAACCATTAACATAATATGTGCAACTTTAATTTCTCCACGTGCAGGTCTTTTGTCGGTGGTTTTAATTAAATGGTAACCCATAGTTGATCTTACAGGTAATGAAATTTCTCCAATTTTGTTGTTGTAAATTGCAGATTCGATAGGATAGGGCAATTGAAGTGAAGTAAAATAGCCTAGATTTCCTTTGTTATTTTTTGCCGAAGGATCACTTGATAAATCGGATGCAAGTTTTTCAAAATCTTCACCATTTATTAATCGTTGCCTTATTCCCATTATTTTTTTCCATGCCACGATAGTATCTTCAGGTGAAGGACTCATATTCAGGGAAACCATAATATGACTTGCACTAACTTCGCTATGCATTCTTTGATAAGCTTCCCTGATAAGGCTATCAGCAGTTTTGTTATCAGTCAGGTACGATTTCGCCAATTGATCGCGGTAACCTTTTAGTTCATTTTTAAATGATGGGAGAGTATCCAGGCCGGCATCTATAGCCGACTGCACTTTTAATTTAAAATTGACAAACATCTGAAGGTATTCGTCCACACTTTGATTTTCGGCGGAGTTTATGCTATTGTTTTTGTTGTAAATTCTTTCGAATTCTCCGGTAGAAATTTTCTGTTTTCCAATACTTAAAAATGTAGCATCATCATTTGACTGAGAAAATATGTATTGGGGGATCAGAAGGCATATAAAAACCACAAAAAATAACCTCATATTTAAACTTTTTGAATTAACGTGAAAATTATTAATAAAGTATTGCATTTCCAGTAGCTGAAGTCTCAAAAAATGTTAAAAATTTATAGAAAATTTAAATTACAATCATTATTTTCCGGTAAAAACAAAAAGTAAAGTGTAGATTCCTCACTTCACTGCATTTCGTTCGGAATGACAAATATATTTGTTGTTGGAATGTGTTGGATGGCGGCTACGCCGCCATCCAACACATTCCACTTTTACTAACAAAAAGAACTGTCATTCAGAGCGTAGCGATGAATCTAAAATTTTTAATCGGACAACAGTAAATAATATTTATAAAAGCAAAGCATTGATTATTGAAAATAAACACGCGCCAAAATACAAAAAAAATATATCATCTCCACTTTTACTATTTTTGTAAAAATGAAACGAACAATCATGCATTATGTCAGAAGCAAGGGAAGTTTTATTTAAGTATTGGGGATATTCAAATTTCAGGCTTTTACAGGAAGATATTGTTGATTCCGTACTTAAAGGGAAGGATACGCTGGCACTAATGCCTACCGGAGGCGGAAAATCTATCACCTTCCAGATACCTGCATTGATGAAAGCTGGATTATGCCTAGTTGTTACGCCTCTTATTGCCTTAATGAAAGATCAGGTAGAAAACCTGAAAGCAAAGAACATTAAAGCTCTTGCTATTCATTCGGGAATGGACAGGGATGAAATTGATGTTGCCCTCACCAATGCTGTTTTTGGCGATTATAAGTTTTTATATCTCTCGCCCGAACGCTTAGCCACTGAATTATTCCGGACACGGGTGGAGAAAATGAAAATTAACCTGATTGCAGTGGACGAGGCTCATTGCATATCGCAATGGGGTTACGATTTCAGGCCTGCTTATCATCAGGTTGCAGAGATTAGAAAATTATTTCCCGATGTACCTATACTCGCATTAACCGCTACTGCAACTACCGAAGTGGTAAAAGATATACAGGATAAACTCCAGTTTAAGGAATATCATGTTCTGTCGAAAAGTTTTGAACGAAGAAACATTGCCTACCTCGTGCGGGAAGCAGAAGATAAACCTGCATACATCCTCAGGATCATCAATTCAGTTAAAGGTTCCGGGATAGTTTATGTTCGAAACAGAAAAAAAACCCGGGAAATTGCCCAATATCTTATAAAGAATGGCATTTCTGCCGATTTCTATCACGCTGGTTTGGACGATGAAATCAGGCATAAAAAACAAGATGCCTGGAAAGCCGGTAAATGCAAAGTTGTTGTTAGCACAAACGCCTTTGGAATGGGTATCGATAAGGCCGATGTAAGATTTGTAATCCACGAAACGGCACCTTTGAGTCTGGAAGCTTATTTTCAGGAGGCGGGACGTGCCGGCCGTGATGAAAAAACTGCATTTGCGGTTTTTCTAACTAATGAGCCTGACAGGCAGCAGCTTCAAAAAGAAATAAATCAGCATTTTCCAGAAATTATTTATATTAAACAGGTATACCAGGCTTTAAGTAACTTTTTAAAAGTTCCATTGGGAGGAGGAAAATTCGTTATCTACGATTTCAATCTTGCCGAATTTTGTTCTTCCTATAAATTCCATATTATTATGGCTTATAATGCCTTGAAAATACTGGAAAAAGAAGGTTACATCGAATTTTCGGAAGAAGTAAACTCTCCCTCCCGGGTTCATTTTACAGTAGGCCGCGATGACTTGTATAAATTTCAGGTAGCCAACGCAGCCTTTGATACATTCATTAAAGTGCTGCTCCGGTCGTACAGTGGTATGTTCAGCGATTACAGCATTATCGACGAACAAACAATATCGAACAGGGCTAAAATTCCTGTTGATCTGGTTTATCAATACCTTCTTAAGTTATCGTCGTTAAAATTAGTTAAGTATTTGCCCCGAAAAAAAACGCCTACCATCACTTTCCTTGAAGAGCGGCTGGATGATAAAAATTTATACATTTCTCCTGAAAATTATAGGTTTAGGAAAGAAATGTTTATACGCCGCATAAATGCTGTTGTACAATATGTATCTGATAAAGAAAAATGTCGTAGTCAGATATTATTAAAGTATTTTGGACAACCCGACTCCCAGGTATGTGGTATTTGTGATGTTTGCACAAATATGCACGATTTAGGAATGAAGAATTTTGAATTTCATCAGTTGGAAATAAAAATAATTGAAAAATTAAATACCTCAGCAATTTTACCTGATGAACTGGCTAATTCATTTGGATCGCAGAAAGATAAAGCCATTTTAGTTGTTCAATGGTTATGCGATAACGGAAGAATAAAAACATTATCAAATGGCTTGTTGTCAATTGTATCTTAAAGTGGTTGTGAAAATCTACATTTATATTTAACTTTACAAACAAAAAAGAATTCTATGGATTTAAGCAGTAAAAAGACAGAAAAGCCTTTGGATATCAATCTTTTTGTAAAGAACTGTGAAGAGTATTGCAAATTAATAGAAAGTCTCGACGAAATGACTTCTGTGAATGTATTGCAGGATATTAAAATTGCTTTACTTCCGGTTTATCTGAAAGTGCACAGGATTGTGCGCCCGAAAACAAAATATGAGCATGATGCTGAGAAATATGTTACTGAGCGTCAGTACAATAAAATCAGAAAAATTTTGATTACAATTGTTGGCCCACGTGATTCTTACAACGAAATTTTTAATCCTGAAAAGCCAAACAGCAAAAAAAGTGCACAGGCAAGTCTTTCCGAAGATTTGACTGATGTATACCAGGATTTGAAAGATTTTGTTCAATGGCATAATCAGGCAACTTTTGAAGCCATGAATGATGCTATTATTGAACTGGTAGATACTTTTGGTAAATTTTGGGGAATGAAATTACTGAATGCAGTCAGGTACATCCATGCATTTCAATTTATAAAACCTTCCGCTTACGGTGGGTTAGACGATGTGGACGATGTTGCGGATGTGGTTGCAGACGTGATAGATGAAGAAGATTTGAATTTATTGACACCGGAGGGTGAATAATGTTTGTTCCATCAATTACCAAAGAACAACTGCGCGAGCTTCCACTTTTTCAATTTAAAGGTACAATACACATTATTGATGATGCCATTACATTAAGGGCTCATGCTAAAAAATTATCACAACAGGAAGTTCTTGGTTTTGATACTGAAACCAAACCTTCCTTTAAAAAAGGAAAAATAAATAAAGTTGCATTATTACAAATTGCCACTTCTAACGAAGCTTTTATTTTCAGGATGCACCATCTTGGTCTTCAGGATGAACTTCTTGAAATCCTTTCCAATCCTTGCATAATAAAAGTTGGTGCAGCTATTCGCGACGACATTAAGCTGCTTCAGAAAGTGAGGCCATTTGAGCCGGGTGGATTTATTGAATTACAGGATTATGTTAGAAAATTCGGTATTGAAAACAGCGGTTTATCAAGTCTTGCAGGTATTGTAATGAATAGCCGCATTTCCAAATCACAACAATTATCAAATTGGGAAGCCGACGCACTTACGGAAGCTCAAATGCTTTATGCTGCTACCGATGCATGGTCTTGCCGGGAAATTTTCCTTAAGTTAAGAAGCTTGTTAAATGGGAATGAGTAACAAGTACGAGTAACGAGTAAAATGTAAAAATGTTTGTAGTTTGAATCATTGGGTTCTTTAACCCTGTAAGGGTTGCATATCTATAACCCCGGCTGAAAGCCGGGGAGAAAAAAAACGAAGAATTGCAGACGCGCGAGTCCCATAATATATGGTAATTATGACATCCGCGTCTCAGGTAATTAACTCGATAAGGAAGTTTATCAGTAAAATTAATGCTGATTTTATTAAGTAGTTAGGTGTAAGTTTTAAAAAAATTCTATTCATAAATATTGATAATTATAAATAATGGGGTTTGCTAAAATAATTTTAAAATCGGGGAAGGATCAGTCACTTTTACGATTTCATCCATGGGTTTTTTCGGGTGCAATAAAGGATACTGTTGGTTTTCCAGCCGAAGGTGATGTGGTGGAAGTATTTTCGAATAAAGATGAGTTCCTGGCAATGGGCCATTATCAGATTGGTTCAATAACAGTGCGACTGTTTTCGTTCCAACAGGTAAATCCTGATTTTAATTTCTGGAAAAGTAAAATATTACAAGCATATAATCTTCGACTGGCATTAGGTTTAGCAAGTAATGAAAATACGAATGTTTACAGGCTTGTCAATGCCGAAGGCGATGGAATGCCAGGGTTGATCATCGATTTTTATAATGGCACCGCCGTAATGCAGATGCATTCAATTGGAATGTTCCGGATTAAGGAAGAACTTGCCAATGTATTAAAGGAAATTTATGGTGACAATCTGGTGAGTGTTTATGATAAAAGCGAGAGTACAATACCATTTAAAGCTCAAATTCAACCAAAAAATGGTTATGTTTTAGGAGAAGGCAAGCCTGAAGCAGTATCGGAATACAGTAATTTGTTTAAAGTTGATTGGGTGGAAGGGCAAAAAACAGGCTTTTTTATCGATCAGCGCGAAAACCGTAAACTGGTTGAAGCTTACTCAAAAGGTAAAGATGTATTAAATGTTTTTGGTTATACCGGAGGCTTTTCTATTTATGCCTTGCGTGGTGGTGCCAATATGGTGCATTCTGTCGATAGTTCGCAAAAGGCAATTGAACTTACCAATGAGAATGTTGCTTTGAATTTTCCTGACTGTCACAATCATGAATCCATATGCGTGGATGCATTTGATTATCTCGATAATATAGACGATAAATACGATTTGATAATTTTGGATCCGCCTGCCTTTGCAAAGCATTTTAATGTATTAAATAATGCACTGCAGGGATATAAAAGGATAAACGCCAAGGCAATTAAAAAGATCAGACCCGGTGGAATCTTATTTACATTTTCGTGTTCCCAGGTGGTGGATAAAAATACTTTCCGGACAACCATTTTTTCAGCAGCAGCAAGCACCGGACGAAATGTAAGGATTTTACATCAGCTAACACAACCGGCTGATCATCCGGTTAATATTTATCATCCTGAAGGAGAATATTTGAAAGGTTTGGTGGTTTATGTAGAGTAAGATCACCGGAACTGTTGATTTTTTTTCTTTTTTGGATTACTGAGTTGTTCATCTATGATAACTGAATCGTATATGTACGATTTAAGCAAGTAGATATCAATTTCTTTAATGTTCGAAAACTCTTTCCAAAAAACCTGCTTGCGTGTTCCTTTTTCAAGGTATTTAATTTCATCGTCCAGTAAATAGCCATTACAAAATCCAAATTGTATACCGTTCATATTTGTATTTCCCCAGGGAATGGATGGTGGCCATATAAAGCATATCCTTGAATTTCTTGAATAATAGGGAACATTGTACGACAATTTTTCTGAGCACATAGGTATGCAATCGAACACAATTTCGCGTAAGTATTTTACAATGTGAAGTTCATTTTCAGGCAGAAATTCCAGAAACTCATCCACCGATTTAAAATTTACTTTTTGATACTTATGCATACTTCTGGTTTTTGTAATCCTATAACTTTAGAATAGTATTCCAGTTCCTTGTAGTTGCAGGTATTTTAAGTTTATTTTCAACAAAATTGTTCGAAAAAATTACTTTTTCACCTGGATACTTTTTAATTCTGACATACATTACCCTTCCATAAAAAATATAGGTTTCGTTTGGGTTACAGAATTCCAAGAACTTATCCTGCAACAACTTTTCAGGTTCGAATAAACAAATAAACCTCATAAGATATTCTTCTTCATGTAAGCAAAACATTATAATTCAAATTAAGTTCACATGAATTTATAGGCTTGATTACCAATTAAAAAATACTTAATTTTAGTACTTATAAATTAATGTCGTTGAGTTAAAAAGTAGGCTTCGACTCCGCTTAGCCTGACAAACTGATATTAATGTCACACTGAGCGGAGTCGAAGTGAATTATTCAATTCCTAAACTACACAACATTGACTTATAAATACAAATAATTTTTATTTTTACTTTATAAAATTGTACATTAGTGCTTGAATTTCTCATGTGTTAGAAACTACTACTATAAACTGGTATTTTACAATAATTCTTTTTGTTACATTAGGTTCACTGTTGTAAAATTTAAAATCTCAATCATGGAAACTTTAAATAATTCAGTCGCCAAAATTGTTTTCCCGACCGATTTTACCGATTTGGCAATGAATGCCTTAAAAGTCGCGGTTAAAATGTGTAAAAGGCACAATGCCTCACTGCACCTGGTCCATACGGTGGAGCTTGATTATTATTCTTTTTCCATTGAGCCATATTCCAGCTCCGTTTATTCGAACCAAGAGGTGCTCGATGCGTCGAAAGTCAATCTTCAAAGACTAAAGGAAGAAATTGAACTTAAAGAGGGAATTCCCTGCTATGTTCATGTTGAACCAGGCAATCCGGCACATTACATTTGTTCTGTTGCTTCCGAAGAAGTTGCCGATCTTATCATTATGGCCACCCATGGCGCTTCAGGATTTAGAGAATTTTTTATTGGAAGCAACGCTTATAAAGTAGTAAAACATGCACCTTGTCCTGTTCTCACCATACCTGGAAGTTTCAAAAAAGCTTCATTTGATAAAATATTATTTCCAATACGCGACATTTCAGGTATAGAAGAAAAGTATGAAGTTGTAAAAACTTCCTTTATTCAAAAAGACACCTTGCTTGAAGTTACCGGAATTGTTGATAAAAACCGACCGGATCAGATAACCAAAATTTCAAATTCTCTGTCGAAACTTAAATTACGAATGGTTGACGAGCATATTAATTTTCGATCCGATTTATATTATGCGACCAACATAGCCAATGATATTATAAAAATAGCCCGGGATAAAGAGGTTGATCTTTTGGCAATTAATGCATCATTGGATTATAATTGGCGCGAAATGTTTATTGGACCTTATGCCCAGCAAATTGTCAATCATGCCCAAATCCCGGTTTTAAGCTTCCGGCCTTTATTGGAACAGCCAACAGTGAATAAAATGACACATTATAGTTCATCGGATCCGTTAGCCAATGCTTAATTGTTTTTTAATTTTCCGATACTAATTACTTTAATTTTTAAAATTTGTTTATGCTTTAATTTCTAAGGCATAAACAATGTTTATTTATATTTATAAATGAATTAAATTTTCATAATCACTAAGATTATGTATACTAAAAATTTAGCAAACACCATTAATGCAATTTTAGTAGAACAGGAAAATTTGTTATCAGCCATTGTTGATCCAGCATTTCTTTATGATCTGAATTTAAATGTAATAAGTGTAAATTCTTCATTTATTAAACATTATGATTTTAATCCTGCTGGTTTGAATGTTAAAGATGTTATAGCGATGTTTTCGTGCAAATGGTTGGACGAAAGTCGTTACATAATGAATGAACAACCTACTGTAAAAGCTATAAAAGGTGAGCATGTTTCAGGTGCAATTTTTTCTATTAAATTTAAAGGAAAGGAAAGCTTTGTTGAATCTAGTTCCGGCCCAATCTATAATAACGGAAAAATAATTGGGGCCCTTACATTATGGCATATTATTGATGATAGTATTAAAATTCAGAATGCCTTTTCAAGAAGTGAAATGTTACAAAGAAGAATAAATGACCACTCACCAACTGGCGTTATCATCAATAAAAACGGTTTAATTGAGTATGCAAATTCTGCTGCCCTGAAGATGCTTGGCGCTAAACACTTGCTTGATATTGAAGGAAGTGAACCTTTTCAGTTTTTACATCCTCAACTCCAGAAGCAAATGTTAAAAAGAATGGAAAACCTAAAATCCGGTAAATTAGTTGAAGAAGCCGAACAAAAAATAATTGGATTAGATAAAGTTGTACGGGATGTAGAAATAAAGGCAATAAATATATCGGATAATGAAAACAGAATTATTCAGGTTTTTCTAAGAGACATCACTTCTGAGAAAAAAAAGAATAATATTAATAAGACTTTAAGTTCAATTGAACAAGTTATTCATCGTTCTGTAAGAGATCATGATATTACCCAAAAAGCTATGGAAATGGTAGCTGAATCATTGGAGTGCGATTCAGCCGCCGTTTCTTTTTATTATGAAAGCGAATGGATGATAAAGCATGTTTATAAATTTCCGGAAAGTGTTAAAGGCCTCATTGTTCCAGTAAATGATGAACCTCATGCTTTACTTGCATTAAACGAGAAAAAAATTGTCCTGATTGAAGACACCCATACAGATCCACGCGTTAATCATGACAAGCTTAAAAATTGGGAAATTCGATCAGTAATAGTTGTACCTCTTTTTACAAAACACGAAAAAATTGGGGTGATCTTATTTAATTATCACGAACAAAAAATATTCAATCACGAAGAAATATATTTTCTAATACGATTCTCGACTACATTGTCACTGGCACTTGAAAATATTTCTTTATTTGATAACCTTCAATATGAGCTGGAGACAAAAGGGAAAAATGAAAAAAAACTATTAAAACTTAACCAGACTTTATTGGCACTTAGCAGAAGCAGTCAGGCTTTACTTCATGCTAAAAATGAAACTGAATATGTTTGGCAAATTTGTGATATTATTACACACGATTGCAATCAGGCATTGGCCTGGGTTGGAATTATAGAAGATAACAGAGTGATACCGGTTTCGTGGTCAGGATTCTCAAAAGATTATTTGAAATCTTTTAGAATGAATTTAAAAAACAATGCTTTATCAAAAGGCCCTACAGGAATGGCTATAAAAACAAAAAAGCCTTTCGTGTGTAATAACATTCAGTTAGAACCCGGTTTTAAACCATGGAGGGATAGTGCCATAAAAAATGGTCTTTATTCTTGTGTATCCTTGCCACTTATCTATCAGGATAATGTTTTCGGTGTATTGAATCTTTATTCTAACGAAATTGGATTTTTTACTGACGATGAAATTCAACTTTTATCAGAACTGGCAAAATACCTGTCTCAGGGCATCTTTTCTATCCGGTTAAATTTAGCAAAGAAACAAGCTGAAGAATTGTTAAGAGAAAGTGAAGAACAATTCAGGATGTTGACAGAAAAAAGTAATGCATTAATTTGTGAATTGGATACTTGTGGAAATATTCTTTATTCAAATTCTAAGTATCATGATATTTTTGGAAAATATGTATCCTCTTCCATACTTGAAAATTGTAAATCAGAAGAACAGGGGGCTTTTCTTAATTATTTAACCGGTAAACCAACCACTGTTGCCTATAAACCCGAATGGTTATTAAATGATAAAATGGGCAACTGGAAATGGTTTCGTTGCCATCCAAGCTTGTTTAATAACTCAAAAGGTGGTCAGCGGTGTAGTTTGATGCTTTTTGACATTAGCGAAAGTAAATTGGCAGAAAAGCGTCTTAAAAAGAGTGCCAGGGAATTGAAGGAACTGAATGCTACTAAGGACAAATTTTTTAATATTATAGCACACGATCTTAAAAATCCTTTTTCCAGCTTAATTGGAGCTTCTGAAATGCTGGCTTCTGATACTGATTATGATACTGAGATAAACAAAAAACTTGGTAAAGTAATAAACGATTCCGCCCGCCGTGGCTATGCTTTGCTTCAAAATTTACTTGACTGGTCTCGCTCGCAAACCGGGACCATTTCGTTTAATCCGGATAAAATTAACCTAAACGATCTTGTCAGGGATTGTTTCGACAATGTTAAAGATTCTGCCTATAACAAAGGACACCAGGTGGAAATTGCCATAACCAACAATATTGAACTTGTCGGAGATTTTAATATGTTGAATACCGTTGTGAGAAATTTAATTCAAAATGCAATAAAATTTACCCATAACAATGGAATAATAAAGGTTTATGCCCGTAAAAACAAAAAGGGAGTAACATTATCAGTTGAGGATAATGGAATTGGAATATCGAAAGAAAATATAAAAAAGCTATTCAGAATTGGAATAAAATTTTCTCATCCGGGAACAAATAAAGAAACAGGTACTGGATTAGGTCTGCTTCTATGCAAAGAATTTGTCGAGAAACATGGTGGCAGAATATGGGCGGTAAGTAATGAAGGCGCTGGCAGTAAATTCTCATTTACCATTCCTTTATCAACCTGAAATTGTTTAACGACCGTATAATTTTGTCAATCGTTTAAGCTTCAAAATATCATCTGATTTTAAATCATTAGATTTTAATTTCCAGGTCCAGTTCCCCTCCGGAAAGGAAGGATTGTTTAACCTTGCTGTTTCATCCAGGTTTAAAATATCCTGACCAGGAATGATTACCACCCGAGCAACCGAACTATATGCTAACCTGATAAATTCTTCGGAAATGTTTGACGGCATTATCTTTTTGTTTAAATATCCGGTGATCTGATTTTTGTTGGTTTTATTTACTTCAGTTTTAAACCAGCCTTTGATAGTGTTGTTATCGTGAGTGCCTGTATATACTATACTATTGTTTGTGTGCATGTGCGGAATATGAACGGAGGATGGCATATTATTCCCAAATGCAAATTGAAGCACTGTCATTCCGGGTAGGGAAAAATCATCTCTCAACTTATAAACGTCTTCATCAATATCTCCCAGATCTTCTGCGATAAAGGGCATTTCAGGAAATTCCCTTTTAAGCTCGGAGAAGAATTTATGAGCAGGTCCTTTTGTCCATTTCCCGTTAACAGCGGTTTTTTCATTTGCAGGAACTTCCCAATAGGATGAAAAGCCCCGGAAATGATCGAATCGTAGCATATCGCAATATTCGAGGTTTTTTCTTATCCGGTTTTTCCACCAGGTATAACCATCATCTTCCAATTTCTGCCAATCATAAATTGGCATGTTCCACAATTGTCCGGTTTCGCTGAAATAATCAGGAGGAACACCGGCAACAGTTTTCATTTTCATTTCCGGGTCGAGGTTAAAAAATTGTGGATTCGCCCAAACGTCTGAGCTATCATAGCTGACATAAATGGGCATGTCGCCAATTATTCTGATACCTTTTGAATTTGTGTATGATTTTAATTTCTTAAACTGCTCCGAAAAGAGGTATTGCCCAAACTTAATCAAAGTGATATCTGAAGCATATTTCTCCTGGTAAAAATTTAAAGTTTCCTTATCCCTGAATTTTATTTTATCAGGCCAATTGTTCCAGGATGTGTAATCAAATTCTTTTTTAAAAATATTGAATAAGGCAAAATCAGTTAGCCAGTAATGTTCTTTCTTACAGAAATCTTCGAATTTTTTTTGAAGAACCTGCGAATTCTGTTGTATATAATTATTAAAAGCTTGTTCGATAACTGAACTTTTTAGTTTTTCAGCCTGGATAAGGTCGGCTGAATTTTCTTCGGCAATTACTTTCGGAAGATGATCAATTAAACGCTGCCTTAAAAGTTCTTCAGGATCAATAAAAGTTATATTTCCGGCAAAAGCCGATAATGAGCTATAGGGAGAAAATGATCCTCCAACAGGATTGAATGGGAGGATTTGCCAATACGATTGTTTAGCTTTTTTTAACAAATCGACAAATTTATAAGCTTCTTCCCCAAGATCGCCCGACCCATATTTTCCTGGAAGAGAAGTAATATGCAGTAAAACTCCGCTGCCCCTTCCTGTTTCCATTAGCTCGCCTTTATAAACCACCGGGCAATCATATGGAAGTGCATCAGCAACTAATAAAGCACTGGTGGAATTCAGGCTTGAAGCATCCCAAACTAATTTCCAGTTTTCCGGAGCATCCTCCGGGAGGGCGATACTGGTTTTTTTCCAATCAATTGAATTTTTATTTTTGGAATATGGCAATATTGCACCATGAAGGGGAATAATAGTTAAATACCAAATTTTTTTGTAAACCCTGGCAAAAGCAAGAATATAATCTTTGAATTCACCTGTTACATTCAACCGTAAATATTCGCCCAAAGTAAATACTTCAGGATTTAATGCCCTTTCTAACATTAGCTTGTGAGTGAGCCAGAGTTTTATTCTTCCATCTTCCTTCTTAATCCAAAGTTCCCGAAATAATCCTGTTTTATTAACCTGCCTAAAATTTTCAACTTCAGCAAGCATCGCCATTCGCTTTTTGTAATCTACAGCACGGCGGTTGTCAGGATCTACAAGCGAAAAATCCCATAATTCAGTGCCTTGATAAAAATCGGGGATGCCGGGGCAAGTACATTTTAATATCACTTGTGATAATGAATTCACCAATCCCCATGAGTTTATTTTTCTTATTAAAGAGGTAAAATGGTTGTTTAAAAGAAATTCCGGATTTAGTAGCTTATTACTAAATGAAATGACTGCATTTTCATAATTCTCATCCGGTTCGTTCCAATTCGAATGAATTTTAGCTTCCCGCAATGCTTTTCGCAAATAATTGGCTAGTCTTTCGGAAAGTGATTTATGAGTTTCTTCAATTAAAGGTAAATAACCCACAAGGGTTTGATAAATAAAATATTCTTCATTAATATCGGGTACGAGGTTTCCATTGATTGTAGTTTTTAATGCGAGACTATTATTGATCAGGTATTTTACCAATTGTATCCAATCGGCATAAACATCACTGATAACATTTAACCTGGCCCTGGTATCTTCTCCACGTTTGGTATCGTGCGTAGCAGTTGCATTGAGTGAATATGGATAATGATTCCGTCGGTAGATCATTCGTTGATGAAATTTTTCGATGCTGATGCCTTCAGAATCAATATTATCGCCTACCTCATTATGGGCAATAAATGCTGTCCAGGAATACATCGTTGTATCTTCAACTCCTTTAGCCATAAGTGGCCCTGTAAATTGCATGCATGTTAAAAATATGTCTAGTGCTAAATCCTTTTTCTCAGGATCTTTGGAATAGTCGCCCAAAAAGATATTCTTAAAACTATTTAAAGGAAGTGTAAGATTCGGAGTTTTACGAATAGACTTTTTAACTATTTCATCTATCATTTCTGTATCTTCAGGTTCAAGTGGTAAATTGTTGGAATAAAGTTTATAAACGGGGCAATTAATTAAAAACTCACCTAAGGCTTCATGCAGGTTTTCAGTTGTAAGTTTATCGTTAAAGTTGACCAGGCCTGACGTGGAAATCTTTCTTGTAATATTATACCAATCGCCTCTGAAATCTTTATTTAAGATCATTTTTTTATTCTGATAAATAACTTCTTCAGGATTAAGATTATTTCCGGTTATCTCTTTGTAAAAATTAACTAAGGGAATATGCGCTGAACGATTTGTAAAAACATTATTTACCAGTGATAAAAATTCATAACCTGACGACCCCTGTAATGGCCAGTCTTTTTTAAGTTGTTCATTGTGTTCCAGAATTTTTTCTACAATAATATAGGTGTCTTCTCCCATTTTAGCCCTAAGCCTGTCAAAGTATATATTTGGTTTTTTTAATCCGTCTACATGGTCAATTCGCAAACCCTGGAATTTTCCAGCCTTCACCTTCTCATAAATAAATGCATGATAATCTTCAAAAACATTAGGGTTTTCCATGCTTAAGCTTATCAGACCATTGATGGTGAAAAATCTCCGGTAATTCAGGTGTTTTTCTACATCCTGCCAATAGTGCAATTCGAAATATTGTTTGGCAAGCAATTCCCATAATTTTGTACGATCGGAGTTAACTTCCTCACAAATATTATTAATTAATGTCTCAAAAGAATTATCGGTATCGTAAATCGATTGTAACCTTTGCCGGCTGTTGGACCAACCAAAGCCATGGAATGCAGTATCCGTTTTATAATCGTCACGGGCAATACCCTGACCTACGTAATAGGAATCTTCCAAAGCCTTACTTTCTTCTAAGAGATCATGAAAAGAATCTCCATTGATTGGAATTTTAAAATCGTAGTATGAAATAAAAAATCCCCCGTTGTGCCATATTAATTTGATTTCGCCGGCAATAACAGCATTCTCCGGGGATTTGCCTAAATTTGGCACCATGAGTTTGCCATTAAAAACAGGATGTTCCCAATCAATATCAAAATAACCTGAATAAGCTGACAATCTGCCTTTTTCAAGAACATCCATCAGCCATCTGTTATCGGGGTGAAAAGCCATATGATTGGGCACAATATCCTGAATCCAACCTATTTTATTGGGTTGCAGAATTTTGAATATTTCTTCAAATTCATCTTCTGAGCCTATTTCTTTATTAAAAACCAGTGGATTTGTAATATTGTAACCATGATTGCTGCCGGGAACTGCTGCAAAAACAGGACTGGCATAAATTGCCCCTATTCCTAATTGCATCAAATATTGCAATTGTTCAATAAGGTTTTTAAAAGTGAAACCATTGTTAAATTGTATGCGATAAGTCGACGACGGAGTATACATATATGTTTTTAATTAAGGAAACAAGCATTCAAAGATGTTGTTCTTAAAAAGGGAGAGCGAAAGGTCGTCGAATTGCTTTAAATGAAACAGTTGCGATTACCTCGCCATCTGTTAAAAGTGGTTATTTCTTAGCAATACCTTGAATTCCCCGAAACCGGGGAATTCAAGGTATTGCCATCGTTATTTGGTTTTGCGACTATTGATTAGAATTATTAACCTGCCTATTAATTGACTTTAAGCGGTCAGGCTACCTTAGGTTTACAGGCACTGATGTTTTGTTGATGATAATTATTCCTGCCGGGATAGTTTCGAAATGAAATTCCACACGACGGTTAAACCAGCGCCCTTCAATATTATCCGATCCATTGGAATTTACATTCTTAGCGATAAAATTTGTACTTCCTTCACCCGATGTTTTCATTCTATCTGCATTAATACCTTTATTTTGTAAAAATAGCTTTACCTGATCGGCCCGTTTTTTTGAAAGGATTTTATTGTATTCTGCAATTCCCAGGGCATCAGTATATCCTGTTAGAGCAAGAGTACAGGTTGGATTGTCGGTCATGAATCTGGCAATCTTATTTAATAAAGCTTGGTATTCGGGTTTGAAGATATAACTGTTAAATTCAAAGCTGATGTTTGAAACGTAAATTGTATCAGTTGTTAATATGTTTTCAGCTAGAATATTCTGAGGAGTATTAAACACCACAGATAAAGGAATTTGTAAAGTCTGATTTTTTAGATTTTGGGGAACCTGAAAATTTACTGTTTCTGATTCCATTTCTGATTTTTTAGCTTTTAAAATGAAACTACCGGGATAAAGTATGAATTCGACTGCAGTGGAATTAGAATCCAATGATCGTTGTTCCAAAGTATCGTTAAATAAAGGGTCTAAAATGTATAATGAAACGATCTCATCGTTGGAAACTCCTGTCAGATTGATCTGAGCATTTACCGAAACATCTGTAATGGTTGAAAGCTTATCGTAATCCACCCGATATATGTCGGTTTCCCCTACATTGTTAATATCATATTTTGCAATGTATGCTGAGTTTTGAGTGAATACCGGATAAAAAGAAAAATCGTCGTTTACTGTATTTATTGGAAAACCCATGTTTTTAGGTCTGTCGCCGACGGTAATAGGGTAAGAAATATAAAATAAATCCAGACCCCCCATATTTAAATGAGATTGGGAACTGAAACATAAAACATTGCCATTATCAAGCAAACGGGGTGATTTTTCGTCGACTGCAGTGTTTATTGCAGGTCCCAGATTTATTGCACGCGACCATGTATTATCGGCTCTGCGTTCACTTTTGTAGATATCAAAACCACCATAACCTTTGTCTCTGTTCGATGCGAAAAATATTGTATTTCCATCGGCCGAGTAGTAACCATTTATTTCAGAAAAATTAGAATTAACCCCTTCATCGAGTTTTATACGTTTCGACCATCGGGAACCGGCCCATTTTGATTCGTAAATATCCTGGCCAGTGAGCATTTCGTAACTGCCCATCAATAATTTAGTACCATCAGACGATATTGAAGTGGGATAAAATTCCCCATCGGAGCCTAATTGTGTGGTAATGTTATCGGGATCGCTCCATTTTCCTTCTTTAAAATGGCTAATGTAAATGGCATCGTAAAATTTCATTTTCCGGCTAAAAACCATAATATTACCATCAGCAGAAATCACAGGATTTAAATTGGCTATTCCCTCGTTGATATTGCTTTTCAGGTGTTCCCATTTAATCTTAACCGGATTTTCCTGTAGTGTTTTTGCAATATGACATTCCCGGATACGACGTTTTACAAGGTCAATTGATTTTGTGTCGGATTTATCCAGTAATTCTAAAAATCGTTTGTAGCTTTTTTCAGCTTCCGAAAAGTTATTATTATTCCTGTAAGCATCACCCAGCAATAGCATGACATCTTTTGGAGCATTAGTTTCCAAAGGATTAACAGAGTTATAGCTTTTAGAAATATGTAGTGATGCGTGTTTAAGATAGGGTAAGGCTTTCGATTTTTCATCGATAGTATTTAAGTAGCATAGTCCTGTCTTATAATTCCAATTGGCGTTTTCAGATCCTGATTCTTTTAATTTGTCTAAAACATATAAGGCTTCATGATAATTTTCGGACAAAATATATTCGTCGGCCTCTTGAATTTTTTCTGTTATATAATCATTTGAAACCTGAGCAAAATTAAACCTTGTAATAAATAATAACAGTATGAATAGAATAGTAGGTTTTGTCATAATACAAAGAATATCGGAAAAGCTGTTAGTGTTTTCTTTTTTTCGACCGCAGGTATAAAAATAGTATAAAAAATGTAAATACTGCAAGAATTCCCAATCCTCCGTAAAGAAGTTTGTGCCATGCTTGTTTTTGTCCTGGGTTCAGACTTTTATCATCCAAAGTATTTGAGCTATTATCTTCAATTACTATTGCACTGTCGGAAATAAAAGAAGAATCAGAAGAAAATGCAGTTGAGTCCACATTTTGGGCTAATATAGATGTAGTATCCATAGCCGAAGTATCTGAATTTTGTTGTGGAACAGTTTCTTTATATGAAAGCGTTACTGGTTTCACATTAACGGTATTCTTGTTTTGCTCTGTTTTAGTGATAGCAGGTTCGGAAACCGGAAGTGTAACCTGGGGTTCTTTAATTTTAGAATTTAAAGTAGCGAGTTGTTGATTACTGACCGTTATATTTACCTTGTATATATCATTTTTCCCATAGGAGTCATTTTTGAATAGAGAAATATAACCCTCGTTTCCATCCCTGATGGGCTGAAAAAACATATCGTTATCGGTAGTATTGAGCGGATAACCAATATTTTGAGGGATTCCCCAACTTCCACCTGCATTTAGAGCAGACATAAAAATATCATATCCTCCTATCCCGTTATGTCCCAAAGAGCTAAAATAAAGCTTCTGACCATCGGCCGAGAGGCACGGAGTTTCTTCATTTAAAGGAGAGTTAATCACAGGGCCTAAATTTTTAGCGACACTCCAATTATCGAAGCTTGTTTCCTTGCGGGTGGAAACATAAATATCGAGGCCACCATTTGTTCCTTTCCGGTTACTGGTGAAGTAGAGTTTTTTACCATCGCGGGATAAGCAAGCATGCGATTCCCAGAAGTTAGTATTGATATTATTGTTGAGCTTTTTTACTTTAGTCCATTTCCCGTTAAAATAATGAGAAACATATAAATCGCCGAGGAAATCATTGTTTCTATACAACAGGAGTTCTTTTCCATCGTAGGATAGTCCGACGGGATAACAATCGTCGTCGACACCGAGTTCAGGATTTATGTTAACAGGAGCCGACCATTTTTCATTTATATTTTGTGAAACGAAAACAGCAGGGTAGAATTGCAGTTGAGCTGAATAAACAAGCGTCGATTCATCTCCTGAGATTACAGGATTACTTTCGGAGTATCGCGTATTTACATTTTCGCCCAGATTAACATAGGATATCTTTATGGGTTTATTTTCAAGTAATTTGGCATTTTCACAAGCTTTAATCTGATCGTTCACTAAATCGTGATCAAAAACTGCCGGATTACTAACTTCTTTAAAACGTTTGTACTGAGCAAGGGCTTTGTCGAGTTGATTATTGACCCTGTAAGCATCTCCAAGGTAATATAAAGCATCAAAAGGAGCTTTTGTTTCTTTCAGGTTATCACCTTTATATTTAGGGTTGATGTTTTTGCTTGCCGTTTCAAGGTAAGAAATGGCTTTTCCTTTTTCGTAGGGAATATTTAAATAGCACCGTCCCAAACGATAATTGATATTATCATTGTTTGGATGCAGAACAGATAACTGAACATATAAAGGCAATGCTTCCCTGTATTCTTCGTAAAGAAAATACGATTCAGCTTCTAAAAACATCTCCCTTGACGATACCTTACTTTGAGAGTTGACGCAGGTAAAACTCATTAACAGTAATAACGGTATAATAATATTTTTTTTATTCATCAACTTTTGAGATATAAGTTTGTCGGGTACAATAATCAGACAAATTTAGAATAATATTGTAAACTTCAAAATTCGGTTTCTTAAGAAATAGTATTATGAACCAAGTGACCCCTAAATCCCCCTAAAGAGACTTAGAAAAAATCAATCATGTTTACATTATTTTATTATGAGTTTCAGTCCCGATCGCCACTGAGATCAAGATAACAGTACGGAAATTAACGTTTTACCTGCTGCACAATCTGCCCTACTAATCCTGATTGGCCAGTTAAAATGAGTGCATACATTTTTTCCTTTCATTTGTCCAGATACCCAACCTTTCATTGTTAATAATTTGGTTTTCAATTCATTTTTACATCTATCGTTCCAATCTCGCCTTGGGAAAGTGGCCTCATAGATTACTTGTCCGAAAACCCAGTTACTAAAAGATGTTTCATATTTAAATCACACCTTATGGGCTTTTCACGACGCAACGAAGCTCTTTTCCTGTCGAAACGCTAAGAATATATTCGAAGCAAGCCCTTTAAAATCAGCGATTCCGCCCCAATAAAATTTATACGATGTTGGCAATAGTTATTCTTTTGTTGCCATCATAATCCAATAACCTTTTAGATTATCAGCTCCTGTATAAAATAAATATTGTTTACCAGTATTTGCATCAATAGTTATTTGAGCGGCAATTATTTCATCTTTCTCAAACGGGGCACCAACTTGTATTAAAATTGGTTCATTACTTTCAGTCCATGGTCCAAACGGATGACTTGAGGTACTGTAAAAAATGGCTTCCCCATTCATGTATTCTCCTGTTCTAACAGCTACAAAATTTCCCTCAGGGGTTTTTGTTACCTGTCCTTCCATTCCAATTTTAGTATCCACTAATTGAAAATCGCTCCAGCTATGTCCTTCGTCAGTTGATTTTGCACCAATAATCCAGACCTCAGTCACTTCTTTTGGAGGAGCATTCCAGCCAATAAAAACCATATATAAATCACCCTCATATTCTAAAATACTTGGAGATGTCATACAATAAACATTTTTACCTGCAATCATTCCTTTCGTTACTGATGGCTGTGGATATTGATAATATTCTCCGGTGAAAGAATCAGCTTCTGCGAGAAATATCTGGGCTTCGTAAGTGTCTTCATTATTATATCCGATGTAGTAGATTTGATGTTTACCGGTTGATGATTTTCTGTAAAATGCAGTTTCTTTATATTTGTCCGTACCTGTCACGTTTGGTTTGTAAAGTAGGCCTTTTTCTTTTGTCCAATTACTCCAGGAACTGCCGGTAGCAAGTTTTATAGAAACCTTTTCGTCTATATCGCCAGTATAAATCATCTTTAGTGAAGAATGTTCATCAAGAAAAACATGAGCATCACTTGCGATTTCATAGTCGTAGGAGACGTTTAGCACAGTGTCACGGAAAACCGGATTACTATTATATCTTTCCCAACTATCTGTTATATTAATCTAGTTTTTCTTACAAGAGATCATAATGATTAAAGATAAAAACAGTAGCTCGACAATTCTTTTCATCGTATTAGTCTGTTTATTTTAAGTATTGGTAACGGATGATGGCATGAATTGATTGGCATTTCAAAGCTCATTCGTATCGGTTTACTGTAAACATAATTAAAAGCTGTAAACTACGCAAACCTCTGTCTGCCAATTTATTTATACCACGTATTATAATACCACCTCAAGTTTGCTCTTAAATAATCTATTTTTATTAATGTCTGTCCATTTTAATCCATAATCTAATTTTATATTAATCTTCAACTTTTGATACTGCTATACTGATACACAATCTTCCATCGGAATCTAAAAGCGATGTCTGTTCTATTATAAAAAAACTGTCCTTACTAAAAAGTTCTTTTTTTCGATTAATAAAATGCGAAATTAATGTCTGATCAAAAAACGATGCCCTAAAAAATGGAAATATTTTTTCAATATCTCTACTTTTTGAATTTTCAGGGAAATCCTCAGCTATAGCTTTATTCCAAACTAATTGCCCCCAATCAAGAATATTCTTTAATCCATTTTCATCATCCAAAATTTCCTTTATTGCAGGCTCCATAAATTCATGAAAAATCTGAGAATATTTCTTTGGGTTCTTATGGTTCTCAAATATAACATTTGAACCTTTAAATCTAGCTATGAGTTCTTTATGAGTAGTCGCGATCATCTCTTCATGCTTTTCTGATTTCTCAGATTTTATGCTTTTCTGATTATCCATTTTTTTATTTAATGTTAAACACTTTTATTATAAAAACCAAAATTAGCACTCTGACGCTTTGCGCTTGCGACCCTGCATGAGCAGCGCGCACACACTTGTTGAAAGCTCTGGAAAAGATCGAAAAATACTAATAAAAGAGCAAAATAACAAGTGTGCATTTTTCCAGAGGGTGCAAGTCCCTTATGCGCAGTGGTAACGTCCTGTAAGGCGCAGCCTTCGCGATCACACTTAAAAATGAAATGGAGTGAGTAACCATTAGTCCCGCAAGCATGCGGGAGCAAGGTGGTTTACTCGCAATCGCTCATGAGACCGCTTCGCTAAGTTGGGGTGACCCATGCACTGTGCCGAAGCGAAGCGGAGACCACGACCAGCGGGAGTAACGAAGCCAAACGGCAATCCCGGAAGCTTTCGGGACCGGTACTGATTCTTCGACAAGCTCATTATAAACTATACAGGAACGTGATATGAGGCATGGTTGCCTGGGCTATTCGTTTCTAAAAATCAAGAAGCCATCAGCTATTCTAAGTCCTCCGGAAAGGTTGCCCTTAAGGTTTTAAAAATCATATATTTTTGTTGTCATATCAACATTTTTACTTAGTAATTCTAAAATTAACCAAAATAATTAAAATTTGTTGAAAGAATTGCTGTTCTATTTTCTTTATTGATTTTCATTGCTTTATAAATTCTATATCTGATTCATTTAAAACATTCGGAAATATCTTGCTCATTAACCATTTTTTAAAAAATTACTTTTTAAATCAAGATATTAGCAAGAATTATTTTGACTCGGCTGTTTGATAAATGACATCCCACAAAAAAGTTCAGACAACTATAACCTGATGTATGTATGAAATGCCTGGAGAAAGAAACCTGATTTAAAGTTGGAAAACAAAACTGTTTCTTTCGTTATTCCGGTTTCAAATTGACCGAAATAATAATTTCGTTCCTCCTGTTGACTAATTGAAATGGTGGATTCTCCAATCTGGTGCTTTCTCACCAGTCTTACACAAAATCTTAGCTTTATCATTATTATTCAAATCTTCATATACCTTAAGCATATATTCTTTGGTGAATCTTTCAATCTTCCATGTTGAATCTGGTCTAGATGCAATTAGGGGATCTTATTCTTTTTACACACAAACATTCCAATAACAACCCTTGTCGTTATTTCTATTATATCTCAGGTGCTTTTTATTCGTAACTGCTTGATTTAACGATTAACATTTTTGTAACTTTTAGTTATGTTAGTCAAGTGTCCAAATTATTTTTAAATGTAAATGCTTTTTGTTAAATATCCAAACCACTAAATTTTAAATAGTTATACAAAAGCCAAGAGGATGTTAGTAACCGACTTCGTCGCTAATAACATCCTCTTAAAAATTATGATAATAATCTTTCGATTTATCCTTCCAGACTATGAACCACCAGCCCGCTCCTTAATTTAGGCTCAAACCAGGTAGTTTTGGGGGGCATAATATTGCCCGAATCGGCAATGGTAAATAACTGTTCCATGCTAACGGGATATAGGGCAAAGGCTGCGGCCATATCGCCATTATCCACCCGGCGCTTTAATTCGCCCAAACCGCGGATACCACCTACAAAATCAATTCTTTTGGAATTTCTAAGGTCAACTATATCTAAAACCGGAGCTAATATCTGGTCGGAAAGTACAGTAACATCGAGACAACCGATCGGGTCGGCATCGTTGTATGTACCAGGCTTTGCAGTGAGTGAATACCATTCACCCCTAAGGTACATGCTGCAATTATGCAGCGAGGTTGGTTTGTATTCGGCTTTTCCTTTTTTCGCAACGATAAATCCTGTTTCCAGTTTTTTCAGAAACACTTCGGGTAACAATCCATTTAAATCTTTTACTAACCGGTTATAATCAATAATAGCCAATTGTGTATCGGGAAAATGCACTGCAAGGAAATAATTGTATTCCTCTCTCCCACTGTGGTTTTTATTGGCCAGTTTGCGCTCGTTCCCTACCAGGGCAGCAGCAGCGGTACGGTGATGACCGTCAGCTACATAGGTGTAAGGAATCTTGGAAAATAATTGTGTCAAAGTATCAACAGTTTTTTTGTCGCGGATTACCCAAAAATGGTGACCAAAACCATCCTCAGCAGTAAAGTTGTATTCAGGATCATTCTTCACAATACCAGCAACAATTTTGTCAATTTCCGGAACAGCCCTATAAGCAAAAAACACAGGTTCGTAATTCAAATTGCTGGTACGAATATGGTTTTTCCGGTCTTCTTCCTTATCAGGCCTGGTTAATTCGTGCTTACGGATAATGTTGTTCATATAATCTTCAACAGCAGCACAGCCTACCAATCCATATTGAGTGCGGCCATTCATAGTTTGTGCATAAACATACAGAAACTCATCGGCATCCTGAAACATTAATCCCGATTTCAGCATCTTTTCAAAATTCGATTTTCCTGTCTGATATACTTCAGGTGCATGTTCATCCATTGTATCAGGTAAATCAATCTCAGGTTTTACTACATGTAAAAAAGAATCCGGATTTCCTTTCGCCTCAGCTTTGGCTTCTTCACGGTTTAAAACATCGTATGGACGGGATGCTACAGCTTTTGCTTTCTCCTTAACGGGACGGATACCTTTGAATGGTTTTAATATTGCCATTGTTTTAAGTTTAGATATTAGATTTTAGCTGTTAGACTGCATATACAGCTTAAAATTAAATAAGAGAGTGCTTGTGGCAACTCTCTTATTTTATTGTTTAATAATTATTTATTAAAATTTGTTTACCTGAAAGGTTTGATCGCCCTTCTGTAAAAAGTTCACTATTTGCCGGGCAGCAGCCAAACCTGCATTTATATTGGCTTCATCAGTCTGGGCACCTAATTTTTTAGGTGTAAAATAAAACCTGCCGGGGAATTTTTCAGCAAATACAGCTGCATTGTCGGGAGCGATATCCGAAACATATTGAAAATCTTTTCTTTCTTCGAATACTTTCACCATTGATGCTTCATCAATAACTTCCTTTCGTGCTGTATTCACCAGCATGGCACCCTGCGGCATTTTTGAAAGAAGGTTATAATTAATTGAATTTTTAGTTTCCCTGGTGGCCGGAATATGAAGCGAAACATACTGGCATTTCGAATATAATTCTTCAACACTACCCAAAGCTTTAACACCGTCTACCTCAATCATGGCCGGAGTAAGAAAAGGATCGTATGCATATACTTCCATACCAAAACCTTTTGCAATGCGGGCAACACATTTACTTACAAAACCATAGGCATGCAAACCGAGTGTTTTACCCTTTAACTCGGTTCCCGACGATCCATCAAAATGGTGACGTGCCTGCATCACCATCATGGCAATGGCAAGTTCGGCAACTGCATTAGCATTCTGACCAGGAGTGTTCATAGCAACTATTTTGCGTTCTGAAGCAGCCTCCAGGTCGATATTATCAAACCCTGCACCGGCTCTTACTACAATTTTGAGGTTTTTACCAGCTTCAAGTACTTCACGCGAAGCGATATCACTGCGAATAATGACGGCATCAACATCAGCAACAGCTTTAACAAGATCAGCCTGTTCTTTGTATTTTTCAAGAAGAACAAGTTGAAAACCGGCATCTTCCACAATTTTGCGGACACCATCCACTGCCTGTTTGGCAAATGGTTTTTCGGTAGCGACTAAAACTTTCATTTATTTCAGATTTGGGGTTGTATATTTCAGGCTTTTAGCTTTTCGAAATCCTGCATGGTATTTACCAACGCCTGAACACCTTCAACCGGCATGGCATTGTAAATTGATGCCCTGAAACCACCCACCGAACGGTGACCTTTAAGATTCACCAATCCTTTTGCAGTGGCCAAATCAAGGAATTCCTTTTCCAGGTGTAAATATTCGTCATTCATCACAAAACAAACATTCATTAAAGAGCGGTCTTCTTTAGCAGCAGTGCCCTTGAACATTTTATTGCGGTCGATTTCATCGTATAATAAATTGCCTTTTTGAATATTGATTTTCTCCATTGCTTCTACCCCACCAATGCCTTTCAACCATTTTAATGTTTGCAGACATGCAAATATGGCAATCACAGGAGGAGTATTGTACATGGAACCATTTTCGATATGTTCTTTATAATTGAGCATGGTAGGAATGTGACGATTTACCTTACCCAAAATATCATCTTTGATGATCACAAAAGTAACACCGGCAGGCCCCAGGTTTTTCTGAGCACCACCATAGATAAGTGCATATTTGGAAACATCCATTTTCCTGGAAAGAATATCTGACGAAGCATCGGCAACCACTTGAACTTTTGAATCAGGATCGTGATGCCATTGTGTACCAAAAATGGTGTTATTGGTGGTGATGTGGAAATAATCCGCATCGTCAGGAACGGTATAATTTTTAGGTATGAAACTATAATTGGAATCTTTGGAAGAAGCAACTTCAACTACTTCACCGAACGCTTTTGCTTCTTTCAAAGCTTTGCTGGCCCAGGTACCCGTGTTGATATAAGCAGCTTTTTTGTTCATCAGATTAAACGGAACCATACAGAACTGCAATGAAGCACCACCGCCTAAAAAGATCACGGAGTAACCTTCGGGGATATTTAATAATTCTTTGAACAAGGCAACAGACTCTGCCAAAATACCTTCAAATTCTTTACTACGGTGGGAGATCTCCAGAATCGATAAACCTGTTCCGTAAATATCCCGAACTGCTTTAGCAGTTTCTTCAATAGTTACTTCAGGTAAAGTAGATGGTCCTGGATTAAAATTATACTTCTTCATGTTTATTTCTTTAAAAATATTCTATAAAAGTTCCGATTTGAATTGAAAAGTTCAAAGTTAAATGAATTTTGTCAGGTTCTTTTTCAAAAATTGATATTTGTCAGAAAATATTATTAACAGATGTTTATAAGTGGAGGTGGGAAGATGGGAATGGAGAAGTTGGGAATGGAATTAATGGGAATAAAATTAATGGAAGTTAATGAAGTTATTAGAAGCTAGTTATTAAAATAATGTCATAAGTAGTTTGTCGAAGCTCAGGAAGCTTCAGAACACAAGCCCCGTAATCCATCCCCAAATAACATAGCGAACAAATTTTCCGGCCAGCATTGCAATGGCAGTGACCCAAACATTAGATTTTAAAAGCCCTAGTCCCACTGCAAAAATATCCCCTACCCCGGGAAGCCAACTAAGAAAGGCAAAGATGGCTCCTCTTTTGTAAAGCCGGTGATGCCATTTTTCAATCGTTGTTCTTTTTATTCGCAAATATTTTTCAATCCATTCCCATTTGCCCATATATCCAATGCCATAACTGCTCATCCCGCCAAGCCAGTTTCCGACAGTAGCCACTAAAACAGCGGTATATGGGTCAGTACCATTAATTATCAAAAAAGAAAGCAGCGCCTCAGAGCTAAAAGGCACTACAGTTGCTGCTAGAAAACTGGCCAGGAATAATCCCCACAGACTATAATCAGAAAACCCTTCTATCACAAAATTATTTTTTGCGAATTTAGTTTAAAATGTCAATCACATTGATGTTAGATGCAAGTCGTTTGAAAATAAATTTTTTATAGTCGACAGACCGAAGACCACATTGTTAAAAGTCAGCCTGAATTAATTTGTCCACTTTCCACAGACGACAGACGACAGTTTTGTCAATGGTCCGTCAACCTTCTTGTATTAACCGTGGTCAGTGGTCTTTCGACTTTGTATTAGCCGAGGTCAGTCAACAGTCGACTTCTCATTTAAATTAACTTAAAAAAATCAGATAATGTGCTATATTTCAGAATACTTCAAAAATGGATAACAAGAAAACATTTAAAAAATAAACAAAAAATCAAAGGTATAGAGCAGAAATAGCAAAAATGATTATCTTTGCGCTCGCAAAACAGTAAAAAGGACCCGTAGCTTAATTGGATAGAGCTTCTGACTACGGATCAGAGGGTTGGGGATTCGAATTCCTCCGGGTCCGCGAAAAGAGCCAGTACGAAAGTATCTGGCTCTTTTGCATTTATATTCCCAATGATACTTTAAATTTCGACTTAGAAGTTTTGTACAGTTGAATGAAGTGAGTTGTCAAAATACAGTTATAATAGCAAAAAGCCACACCTTCCGGCATGGCTTTTAAACATCCTATTTTAAAATTCACCAGCGAACCGGCTAATATTACTTTACTTCTTCAAAATCTACATCAGTTACTTCCTGATCTTTCACTTTAGAACCTGCTTCCTGATTTTGAGCCTGACCATTGCCTGCATTTGGCTGACCATCTGTCGGAGCTCCTCCCTGACTTGCTTTGTACATTTCTTCCGAAGCAGCATGGAATACTTTATTCAGTTCTTCTGTGGCAGAATCGATAGCTGCAATATCCTGGGTTTTATGAGCTTCTTTTAATTTATTCAAAGCAGCTTCAATCGGACCTTTTTTATCAGCAGGAAGTTTGTCGCCAAACTCTTTCAATTGTTTTTCTGTTTGGAAAATCAAACTGTCAGCAGCATTGAGTTTATCAATCTGTTCTTTAGCCTTGCGATCGCTTTCGGCGTTCACTTCAGCTTCCTTTTTCATTCTTTCGATTTCGGCATCAGTCAATCCTGAGGAAGCTTCGATACGGATACTTTGCGATTTTCCTGTAGCCTTGTCTTTGGCAGCTACATGCAAAATTCCATTGGCATCGATATCGAATGTAACTTCAACCTGTGGTACTCCACGAGGTGCTGGTGGAAGGCCATCGAGATGGAAACGTCCGATAGTTTTGTTATCTCTTGCCATTGGACGTTCACCCTGAATAATATGAATTTCTACCGACGATTGATTATCGGCTGCTGTGGTAAATGTCTCTGTTTTCTTCGATGGAATGGTAGTGTTCGACTCAATTAACTTGGTCATAACGCTGCCTAAAGTTTCGATACCTAAAGAAAGCGGAGTAACATCAAGTAACAATACGTCTTTAACTTCACCTGTTAAAACACCACCTTGAATAGCAGCACCTACAGCAACAACTTCATCAGGATTTACTCCTTTTGAAGGCACTCTGCCAAAGAATTTTTCTACAATTTGCTGAATGGCTGGAATACGTGTTGAACCACCTACAAGAATTACCTCATCGATATCGGCTGCTTGGAGCTGTGCATCGCGCAAAGCCAAACGGCAAGGTTCAACAGTTTTTTGAATGAGGGTATCAGCAAGTTTTTCAAATTGCGCCCTGGTAAGTTGTTTTACCAAATGCTTTGGAATTCCATCAACCGGCATAATATATGGCAGGTTAATTTCTGTGGAAGTAGAACTTGACAACTCAATTTTTGCTTTTTCGGCTGCTTCCTTTAAACGTTGCAATGCCATTGGATCGCGACGTAAATCGATGCCTTCGTCTTTTTTAAATTCCGCAGCTAACCATTCTATAATTACCTGGTCGAAATCGTCACCACCGAGGTGAGTATCTCCATTAGTTGATTTTACTTCGAAAACGCCATCTCCTAACTCGAGGATGGAAATATCGAAAGTACCACCACCAAGGTCATAAACAGCAATCTTTATATCTTTATTCTTTTTGTCTAATCCATATGCTAAAGCCGCTGCAGTTGGTTCGTTTATAATACGTTTCACATTCAGTCCTGCAATTTCACCGGCTTCTTTGGTAGCCTGACGTTGTGAATCGGAAAAATAAGCAGGAACAGTAATAACTGCATCGGTAACTTCCTGTCCAAGATAATCTTCGGCTGTCTTTTTCATTTTCTGAAGCACCATTGCCGAAATTTCCTGTGGCGAATATTGACGATCGTCAATTTTTACCCTTGGCGTATTATTTGGGCCACGTTGTACAACATAAGGTACCCGCGAAACTTCCGTAGTAACTTTATCAAAGGTCTCACCCATAAAACGCTTGATGGAGAAGACAGTATGTACCGGATTTGTAATAGCCTGACGTTTTGCAGGGTCACCAACTTTACGTTCCCCATTTTCAATAAATGCAACCACAGATGGTGTGGTTCTTTTTCCCTCGCTGTTTGCAATAACAACGGGTTCGTTTCCTTCCATTACTGCTACACAGGAGTTTGTTGTACCTAAGTCGATTCCTATAATTTTGCCCATGTCTTAAATATTATTTTCTGGTTTAATATTCATTTTTATAAATTAATTCCAGCTGTTTTATTCAATCATTGTGCCATGAAAAAAAAACTGACATTAAAGGGATTTTATATGACACTCATACTAATATTGGCGCTATCGTGTAAAAAGTTGGTGACAACATGTCAGAATGAACATATTGCTTTTATTAGTAACTTTGGCAGCTATTATAAAAAAAGAAGTGTTTATGTCGGTACATAAAGATATAAAAAAGGTAACTACCCATGTGCTTCAGGAAATGAAGTTTAGGGGTCAGAAAATTGCCATGTTAACAGGTTACGATTACTCTATGGCGAGAATTGTCGACATGGCCGGGATAGATATTATTCTTGTTGGTGATTCTGCCTCGAATGTGATGGCAGGTTACGAAACCACCTTACCCATTACCCTGGACCAAATGATCTATCACGCTGCCTCAGTAGCACGTGCAGTAACCAGGGCACTGGTAGTTGTCGATATGCCTTTCGGAACTTACCAGGGAAATTCAAAAGTCGCTTTGGAATCGGCTATCCGTATTATGAAAGAAACTGGTGCCGGAGCTGTAAAAATGGAAGGCGGAAGCGAAATTAAGGAATCTATTGTGCGTATCCTCTGCGCCGGAATCCCAATTATGGGACATTTGGGACTTATGCCCCAGTCTATTCATAAATATGGAACCTATGTAGTAAGAGCACAGGACGATGTCGAAGCAAATAAATTAATAGAAGATGCCAAGTTGCTCGAAGAATTAGGATGTTTCGGAATTGTACTCGAAAAAATACCGGCAAGTCTCGGCGGTAGAGTAGCCCAGGAAGTAAAAATCCCAATCATTGGCATTGGTGCTGGCTCTCAGGTCGACGGACAAGTTTTGGTTTTACACGATATGCTGGGAATTACCCAGGAATTTTCACCTCGGTTTTTACGCAGGTATCATGACTTATTCAGCGAAATTAAAGGAGCTGTTGAACATTACATTAAAGATGTACGTACCCGGGATTTTCCCAATGAAAAAGAACAGTATTAAAATTCTCTGATGGAAATTCTCTTTGAAGATAATCACCTGATTGCTGTAAATAAACAAGTTTCTGATATTGTCCAGAAAGATAAATCGGGCGATGTAGCCTTGGAAGATACAGTTAAGGCATATATCAAAAAAAAATATCAAAAAGCCGGTGAAGTGTTTCTGGGTGTTTCCCACCGAATTGACCGCCCGGTAAGTGGTGTGGTAGTTTTTGCACGCACTTCAAAGGCACTGGAACGCATAAATGCTATGTTTGCAGAAAATGGCGTTGAAAAAGTATACTGGGCAATTGTTATGAACAAGCCTCCGGAAAATGAGGATACGCTTATACACTTCATCAAAAGGGATACCGAAAAAAATAAATCGTTCGCATCTGTAAAAGAAGTTCCGGGATCTAAAAAGGCAATAACCCATTATAAGCTCATTGGTGCTTCCGATAAATTTTTCTTACTCGAAGTTCGTATCGAAACAGGACGACACCACCAGATCAGATGTCAACTCGCTAAAATAGGCTGTCCAATCCGTGGCGATTTAAAATATGGATTTCCCCGCTCCAATCCTGATGCAGGAATATCACTTCATGCACGTTCCATCAAATTTAAACATCCTGTTAAAAACGATGAAATTATAATCAAAGCTCCTTTGCCTGATGATCCTTTGTGGAACTATTTTAAAGGATTATTGTAAATATCTTATTAACTGAATCTCTTTCAACCAAATGAAATATTTTGTAATTCCATTTTTAATTCTTTTGAGTTCCTGTTCCTATTTCAGCAAGGGTGTATATCTGATTAATGAGGGTGGAATCCAGGGAACTTCATACCACATTATTTATCAAAGTCCCGACAGTATCGATTATCACGATTCTATTTCAAACATTTTGCACCAGTTCGATCTCAGCCTTTCATCCTATATCCCGAATTCAATAATATCGAGGGTCAACAAAAATGACCCAAACGTAAAACTTGATAAGTATTTTATTGATGTTTACAATAAATCGTACGATGTTTACGAGCAAAGTAACGGATTATTTGATATTACCGTTGCTCCGCTCGTAAATGCCTGGGGTTTTGGTCCGGAAAAAAAAATACACATCGACAAAACCATTATTGATAGTTTATTACAGTTTATAGGTATGGGAAATGTAACACTGGAAGATGGCAAAATTGTGAAAAAGGACCCTCGCGTAAAAATTGATGTGAATGCGATTGCTCAGGGATACTCTTGTGATGTTATTGCCCGGTTCTTCGATAAAATGGGTATTAAAAATTATCTGGTTGAAATCGGTGGTGAGATTCATGCTAGAGGAAAAAACCGGGAAGGAAAAACCTGGCGTGTGGGCATTGACAAACCTGTTGAAGGAAATATGACCCCGGGTGAGGAACTTCAAACTGTAGTTGGTTTAAAAAACAGAAGTCTGGCAACCTCCGGTAATTACAGAAAATTTATTGAAGAAAACGGAGTGAAATATGCCCATACAATAAATCCCAAAACTGGTTATCCGGTAAAATCTAATTTATTAAGTGCTACCATCGTGGCCAAAGACTGCATCACTGCCGATGCATACGCCACTGTTTGTATGGTTGCAGGCCTTAAAAAAAGTATAGAAATAATCGAAAAAAACGGCAATCTGGAAGCGTACCTTATTTACAATGACGAAAAAGGGAATTATAAAATTTATACCACAAAAGGAATGGATAAGATGGTTGAAGATAGTAATTAGTAGAAGTAAGAAGTAAGAAGTACTCTAACTCCTAACACCTAATACCTAATAGCTAATTTCCTATCTCCTAACCCCTAACATCTAACCACCTAACAGCTAACCTCCTAACCCCTAACATCTAACCTCCTAACACCTAGTTCCTAATCCCCTTTGTTTATAAGTTGTGCATATGCCTCTGATAAAATGTTGAAAACATTTTTTGAATAACACCTGAGAAAAGATCCCAACACTTAATTTTGAAACCTGATACATAAAATTATGGAAACAATGAATGATTTAAAACTTATCCTGAAGCGCAAGAACATACAACTATTGGTGGATTTTTGCCTTGACGAATCGTTGGAGTTTACTTTAAAACCCCAAACTTTTCCTGATACCGATTGGGAACTTAATATGAAGATATCCGATATTAAAACTGCAGTAGCTGCCGGTATGTTTTTACGTGAAAACAGGATTGATGTGAATGGGATTGACCAGTCAAAATTTAAAAAACAAGCTCCTAAAAAAACTAAAGAAGAATCCGACGACAAGTTTGAAGAAAAAGAGGAGAGATCTGAAATGCCAATACAAGAATCCAATACCATATTTTAATAACAGATGTCTTAAAATTTAATAAGGCTTCGACTAAACTCAGCCTGACGCTTGAAAGTATATTGTTTGTCAAATTGAGCGCCATACTGAGAGCCTACCCCAAAAAATGGGGCATATAATGCATTGATGACAATAATTGATTTTTAACTCCGATAGGAGTTAAATGTTAATAGCCCGGGGTGAAACGAAGTGGAACCCCGGGAAAAGCATCAGTAGATAACCTGACGACGTGCAGGAATTTGAAGCAAAGAGATTAGTCTGACATCGCCGCAATTGCAAACCTGTCATAAGTAGCAAAGTCCCGATAGACAGCCTCCTTTTCTATATTAACCGACAGCTTCGATAACGCAACAGCACTGCAATAATACCTGAAAATATTAAAACTCATTTCAACTGCTTACCATTTGAAATCGGCAATTAAATTAAATATTCATCAAAAAGCTGAAGACCACAAACCGGAAACTATAATCATAAAACCGCTGAATTTTATTCTTGGTCAAATCCATAACTATATTTTCTTTATTTATATTGTTTTAATTCCTAAATTTGTTTCATACCATTATTCCAGTAAAGATGAAACGCCTAACACTGCTAACTCTAATCTTTTTCTTTTTTCACATGTGCTTATTTGCACAGAAAGAAAATGAAAATTTAAAGGAAATGTTTTTGGATGCTGAATATTTCCTTCTAAATGAAGATTATGGTGAAGCACTTTCCAATTATCTGGCAATATATAAAAGAGGATATAGTGAAAATGGAAACATAAATTTCAGGATTGGTCAATGTTATTTAAATATTTCAGGAGAAAAAAGCAAAGCCATTCCCTATCTTGAAAAAGCGGTCTTAACCTGCAGTCCCAAATATCAGGAAGGTGTATTTAAAGAAACCAATGCCCCTTATGATGCATATTTTTATCTGGGTAATGCTTACAGAATAAATAACGATCTGGAAAAAGCTGTAAAAAATTATGAAATGTTTAAGTCATTTTATACTGACAAGGATGAAGAACGGATTGCCTTTGCCAATCAGCAAATAGAAGCTTGTGCCACTGCTGCCTACTTAATGAAGAATCCTGTAAACATTTTTACCCATACACTCGACAAACCGGTTTCAACAGGAAGCAGCGATATTTATCCTGTTGTTTCAGGCGATTTAAATGTATTGGTATATGTTTCGAGACAAAAATTTTACGATGCTATTTATTATTGTTATAAGGTTAATAACAAATGGTCAGCTCCTATAAATATTACACCCGAAATCCAATCGGATGGCGATCAGTATCCTACGTTTCTTTCATACGACGGCACTGAACTTTACCTTCGTAAAGAAGACAATTTTGAAGCTGATTTACTCGTGAGTAAAAAAAATAATGGTGTTTGGACCAAATCAATAAGTGTTGGAAAAAATATTAATTCAAAATATTGGGAAGGTAATTTAAGTATAACCAAAGATGGTACAACCATGTTTTTCTCTAGTAACCGAAAAGACGGTTCAGGTGCAATGGATATTTTTAAATCGACTCGCCAATCAAATGGTGAATGGGGGATTCCTGTAAGTTTAGGTTCTAAAATAAACACGGTTTATAATGAAGATGCCCCTTATATTACAGAAGATGGCACCCGCCTGTACTTTATTTCTCAAGGGCATAAAACTATGGGTGGTTACGATATATTTTATTGTAATCTTCTACCTGACGGTCAAATTTCCGATCCTGAAAACATTGGCTATCCTATAAATACTACTGACGACGATTTGTATTTTTATCCGGTTAAGAATGGACAGATGGCTTATACAGCTCTCACCCAAAAAGGAAATCTGGGATTTGAAGATCTATTTGAAATTTATATAAAACCAACACCCGAACTCATAGCTTCTATAAATAATCCGGATTCCAGACAACCTTCAGAAAGAATTGATTCTGAAACTACTGTACAAAGCATAATTAAACCTGATAGTACTAAAAACGAAGCCTTAAAAGAGGAAAGCAGCCCCATCATTTTACCTACTCTTTTTTTCGACTTTAATAGTTGGGAATTGACTGAAAACAACATGAAATCATTGGATTACATTCTGACTGTCCTGAAAAACTATGATGATATAAAAATTCAATTTACAGGTCATACTGATGCCATGGGTGCTGATAAATACAACCAGGTTTTATCCGAAAGAAGAGCTTTGGCTGCAAAAAACTACCTTATTAAAAAAGGAATAACAACAAACGCAATAACTGTTAAAGGATTTGGAGAGAAGCAATTTATTGCTTTAAATAAAAATACCGATGGCACTGATAATCCTGATGGGAGAAAATTCAACAGACGTGTTGAAGTTAAGGTCATCGAATCGAAGGAAGACAGAAAAATAATTATCATGGATCTTAATATTCCTGAATCCTTAAAAATTGAACAACCTTAATAACCTCTTATTGCTGGGTTCTTAAGAAATTTTGTTAAATTTGGTTAATTAATGTTTATAACATGATAAAACATTTTATTTTAGCTTTTCAGATAATATTATTACTATTTACCTTACCTGCTTCTGCACAAAAATCAGCCAAATTAAAAGAAATTCACCGCGATGCTGATTTCTTCTTTGAAAGAGAGGATTATAAAGAAGCCATTGTTTATTATTTACAACTTTTGGATAATAGTTATGAAAGCGCTAATATAAAATACCGGATTGGTGTTTGTTATATGAATATTTCAGGTGAAGAAACCCGCTCTATCCAATACTTCGAAGAAGCTTCACGCAATATTTCGACCAAATATAAGCCAAAAGAACTGGAAGAAACCAAAGCACCCCTCCATACTTTGTTTTATCTGGGGAATGCATATAGAATTAATAATGAACTATCAAAAGCTCTTGAAACTTACGACAAATTTACCGAACATACTGGCTTTTATGGAAATTATAATATCAGTATTGTTGATAATGAAATTAAAGCATGCGAGCGGGCAAAAATAATCCAGGACAGTCCGGTAGATGTGGTTTGGGAAAATATTGGTGAACCAATAAATACTATAACCTCTGAAACTTGTCCGGTAGTGTCCGGTAACGATTCGATGATTGTTTATTTATCGACTCAAAAATTGTATAATGCAATTTTTTTCTGTAAAAAAAATAGTGACAATTCCTGGTGTGCCCCGATAAACATTAATCCTCAGGTTCTTTCAGATGGAGACTTTTATCCTACCGGTTTGTCATACGATGGAAGTGAGTTGTTCCTTGTGAGAAAAACGGAAACCAATAGCGATATCTATGTTTCTATGTATGAAAATGGAAAATGGACAGTAGCCAAAAAATTAGGAGAAAATGTTAATTCTCCATCAAAAGAAGATTTTGCTTCAGTTTCCCCTGATGGAAAAACATTGTATTTTACTTCCAATCGTTCAAAAGGTAGCCGGGGAGGCTTTGATATTTATTATGCATTACGCGATAATGCCGGAAACTGGACAAAAGCCCAAAACATTGGCAAAACTGTTAATACCAATTTAGACGAAGCCTCTCCATTTATAGCTACTGATAATAAAACATTGTATTTTTCTTCAAAAGGCCATTTCAATATGGGCGGATACGACGTTTTTTATTCAACAATCGAAAATAAAAAATGGCAAATTCCAACTAATATTGGCTATCCAATTAATAACACCAACGACAATCTCTTCTTTTGTCCTGTTTTAAGTGGCACCACCGGCTATATCTCCAGAATTGCCAAAGATGGTAAAGGCCGTGAGGATATCTATAAATTGGACATTAAATCGAAACTGGATATCAAAGAAGTTGCCTCAGGTAACAAGTAACTGCTGCTGCTGTTTCATGAATAATCTAAAAGGTAAAAACTTATTACTGAGAGCTCCTGAACCAGAAGATCTCGATTTATTATATATTTGGGAAAACGACCCTGAAATTTGGCAGGTTAGCAATACCATTACACCCTTTTCGCGGTATGTTTTGAAAAATTATATCGAAAATTCTCACCTTGATATTTTCCAGTCAAAACAACTCCGGTTAATGATAGAACTTATTAATCCTTCTATTACTGTGGGAACTATTGACCTGTTTGATTATGACCCTTATCATAATCGTGCCGGAATAGGAATTTTAATAGGAAATGTTTCAGAACGGAATAAAGGCTATGCAGGTGAAGCACTGGATATTCTGATCAGTTATAGTTTTAAAATTTTAAAGCTTCATCAGCTTTATTGTAATATCAGTGCTGATAATATATCAAGTATCGGTTTATTCAAATCGAAGAAATTTGTGAAATGTGGCGAGAAAAAAGAATGGCTAAAAAAGACAGAAGGCTGGCAAAGCGAATTTCTATTTCAGCTCATCAGGCAATAAATCAAAATCAGGAATTTCTTTCATGAAAGACACTCCCGAAAGATCCGGTTTTACTTTCATACAGAAATGCGATAACCCGTTGGTAAGCATAATAAAAGAAGCTTTTATACTTAAATTATAAGCAAAAGCCTGGTCGAACCAAAGCTCATTCACAACCACCGAAGGAGCTTTACATTCAACCAAAACCCATGCATTTCCTGAACGGTTAAAAATGAGTATATCGGTTCTTTTTTTTGTCTTATATAAATCGAATCCTTTTTCAACAGATATTAAACCCAACGGGTATTTTTTTTCCTGAACCAAATATTGTATAAAGTGTTGACGCACCCACTCTTCCGGAGTTAAAGAAATATATTTTTTGCGAAGTTTGTCGAAAATAAATTTTTTCTCGTCAACAATCTTAACAGAAAAAGAATAAGTTGGTAAATTTAAACGCTCCATATTATTGAAATGGTTGTTGTAAAAATAATGTATTATGATGAAGTTTGATCAGATAATGTCCGACCTGCGGAATAAAAAATATTCTCCCATTTATTTTTTAATGGGAGAAGAAACATATTATATCGATGAAATTTCGGACTATATCGCGGCTCATGTTTTAACTGAAGAAGAAAAAGTTTTCAATCAATCGGTAATTTACGGCAAGGATACTGATATCGCTACTGTAATCAATGCGGCCAAGCGTTTTCCAATGATGGCCAGTCATCAGGTTATTATTGTAAAAGAAGCCCAAAACATAAAGAATATCGACAATTTGATATATTATGTTGAAAAGCCTCTGAAATCAACTGTTTTGGTAATTAATTTCAAATATAAGGATCTGGATAAACGCAAGAAATTATTTATCTCACTCGATAAAAGTGCAGTCGTTTTTAATTCCGAGAAATTATACGAAGATAAAATCCCGGGATGGATCTCGGAATATCTTCACAGCAAAGGTTATGGCATTTCTCCTGATGCCGCGGTTTTACTAACTGAGTTTTTAGGTAACGATTTGAGTAAAATTGTAAATGAGCTTCAAAAGCTTTTTATCATACTTCCACAGGGCACTACAAAAATTTCGTCCGATATTATTGAAAAAAACATAGGTATAAGCAAAGACTATAATAATTTTGAACTTCAGAAAGCCCTGGCTACCAATGATGTTTTGAAGGCCAACAGGATTATTCTTCATTTCGCAAAAAACCCGAACGACAATCCAATGGTATTGACAATATCGTCGCTATACGGCTATTTTATTAAAGTTTTTAAATATCATTATTTACCTGACAAATCAAAGTCTTCTGTGGCTGCAGCCTTAAAAATACATCCTTTTTTCACTGCCGAATATGAATCAGCGGCCCGAAAATATCCTCCTGTAAAACTTATAAAAATAATAGAATGGCTCAGGGAATACGACCTGAAATCGAAAGGAGTGGGTTCTTATTCAGCATCATCAGGCGACTTGTTAAAAGAACTGGTTTATAAAATCCTGCATTAGTAATAAAACCGAACATTCCCTAACTTGTCCTTAAAAAGCTATATTTGCAAAAAATCATTCTATGACTTTATTTTTTATTGGAATTACCGCACTCATTTCCATTATGGCTTTTAACCAGCCAGATCTGTTTTCCAAACTTCAGTTAAATCCTTACCAGGTATACCACCGCAGGCAATGGTACCGACTCATTACTCATGGATTTGTACACGTGGATTGGATGCACCTTATAATAAATATGTATGTGCTGTATATGTTTGGCCAAAATGTAGAATACCTTTTTAGCAAATTGGAAGAACTTGGATATTTAAAATTTTATCAGATATGGTATACAGGATTTTATTTAACCGCTATTATAATGGCTTCACTTTTATCGGTAGCCAAACATAAGGACGATCATTGGTATAATTCCGTAGGAGCGTCAGGAGCGGTTTCAGCAGTATTGTTCTTATTTATTTTCTTTGACCCATATAATACTTTAAGACTTTTTGCAATACTTCCAATACCCGCAATCGTATTTGGAGTTGCTTACCTCATTTATTCTCAATATATGAGCCACCGTGGAAATGATAACACTAATCACGATGCGCATTTTGTTGGCGCAGTATTTGGTTTTTTATTCCCTTTGATCATAGATGTTTCTTTAATACATGATTTCATAAATGCTTTCTTAACCTTCGATTTTTTCAGGGGAATGAACCAATAATTTGCGAACCATGTTGAACAAAGCAATTTTTTTAGACCGTGATGGGGTAATTAACCGTGAACGGGGAGAATACACCTGGAGAATAGAAGATTTCACTCTCAACGATGGTCTGCTCGAGTTCCTTAAAATAGGGCAGGAGAAAAGTTATCTTTTGATAGTAATTTCCAATCAGGGAGGAATTCAAAGAGGAAAATATTCAATAAAAGATGTTGAAACTGTGCATCAATATCTACAGAATGAATTAAAAAAGCACGGAATCCAACTTACCGATATTTATATTTGTCCGCACCACGACAAGACAGAAAGATGCTTTTGCAGAAAACCTCAGCCTATAATGCTTGAAAAAGCAATAGCACGATTTAATATTGATGTTAAGACATCATTCTTTTTTGGGGATAGTTTAAGAGACATGGAAGCAGGAAACTTTGTTGGACTCAATAGTATCCTTATTGAACCCAACAGCAGTTTAATGCGGCATGTTTCCCTGTTGGGTTAATTAAATCCTGGATTTTCCGGAAAATCAGACCATATCTTGTATTTATCACCTAACTTTGCCATCGTATTTTTCCAGATACTTGTGTTTTGTGCCATAATGTCCATGGATTTTACTTCTGTAACTAACCATGAATTTTGTCTCAATTCACTTTCAAGTTGACCCGCCTGCCAACCTGAGTAACCAAGAAAAAACCTGATCTGCGAAGGAAATATTACTCTGGCAGCAATCATTTCTTTGATAGTTTCAAAATCACCTCCCCAATAAATATTTCCAAAAACATGTTCAGAATTAGGAATTATATCGCCTAAAACATGAAGATAATGAATTGTATTTGTACTTACGGGTCCTCCAATTGCCACAGTAGCATTGAAAACAGGAAAATCTTCAATTACTTCATTTATAGTGACATCTAATGTTTTATTTAAAACAAACCCTATTGATCCATTAGGTGTATATTCCGTTAATAAAACAAGAGAACGCTTAAAATAAGTATCCTGTAAAAAAGGTTCAGCAACCAGTACTCTTCCTCGAAGTGGTTCTACCTTATTATATTCTATTTTAAAAATATTGAAATCTAGTTCCATACCCCAAAACTTTTATCAACCGTAAATAAATAAAAAAGCTGCAAAAAATGTACCTTACATTAATCTAAATAGATCCTATATAATAAACATTTAAAACCAAAATATTTACTCGTATTGTAAAGATTTTCTAAGCTTGCTCTTTTTAATACCAAATGAAAAATAAATTACTAAACCTGCTAATAGCCATATTAAGAATCTTAACCAGTTGGTATATCCTAATTCTGTCATCAAATAAAAATTTGTGAGCAGTCCCAAAACAGGTATAAGCGAATAATTTTTGAGATACGTCCGGATAGTTATAAAACTACTGATAAGAAAAAACAATAAATAAGGAAGTTTGTGTTTTAGAATATCCCATTCCTGGAAAGTATTAAAATAATTATAAATGTTTGACCTGAAAACTAATAAAAGAATAATAATCACCGAAATATATAAAAGCGGAATAATAAATTTCCCATTTATATAAGGCATTCTGAACGATCCGTTATTTTCATTTTTGTGATGATTTAACTGACCTGCACATACAATTACAAAAGCAAAAAGGGTTCCAATACTTGTAAGATCAGTTACTTCAGTAAGATTCAGGAATAAGGAGGGAATACCTACAACCAGACCAGTAATGACAGTTGAAAATGCAGGTGTTCGAAACCTTGGATGAATTTTACCGAATTTTGCAGGTAGAAGTCCATCTCGACTCATACTCATCCAGATTCTTGGTTGCCCCAGTTGAAAAACCAGTAAAACGCTCGCCATCGCAACGATCGCGCTCAGTGCAATTATCCCTGAAAACCATGGCATATGGATCTTTTCAAATACAAACGAAAGCGGATCTCCAACTGCAAGTTCCTTATAATTTACCATTCCGGTTAAAACAAGGGTTATGGCAACATACAAAAAGGTGCAAATAATAAGAGAGTACACCATTGCTTTTGGCAAATCGCGTTGAGGATTTTTACATTCTTCGGCAGTTGTAGAAATAGCGTCAAAACCTATATAAGCAAAAAACACTGCAGAAACCCCTTTTAATACACCCGGCAAACCATTTGGGGCAAATGGTGACCAATTGTCAGGATTAACGTAAAAACCACCTACAGCAATCACCAGAATAATTACAAACACTTTAAGAAGTACAAGAATATTATTAGTCCGCTTGCTTTCTTTGATACCTATATAAACCAGGACAGTAATAAAAACAACAATTAAAAAAGCCGGAATATCGGCAATTATTTTCAACCCAAATACAACCGGTGCATGAACCCAGGCAAGATATGCTTCTCTCAGGTATTGTGGGATACTATCGATCGGAACCCCTGAAGCAATTAGTTTCGAAGCTTCTTTAAAACCCCGGGAAGCACCAAAAAAATCAGTACAAAGATAATAAGGCACCTGAATATGAAATCCCTTTAGAAAACTGGTAAAATAATCGCTCCATGAAATTGCCACTGCAATATTTCCAACAGAATATTCCATCAACAAATCCCAGCCAATTATCCAGGCAATCAATTCGCCCATGGACGCATAAGCATAAGTATAAGCACTTCCGCTAATGGGTATTTTTGAAGCAAATTCTGCATAACACAAAGCAGAAAACGAACATGCAATAGCTGTAAAAACAAATAATAAAGAAACTGCCGGTCCACCGTTATAACTGGCAGTTCCAATGGTTCCAAAAATCCCGGCTCCAATGATGGCAGCGATGGCAAAAGCTGTTAAATCGCGTAAGGTTAAATTTCGGGCAAGAGAAAATTGTCCCGGTTCATCTAATTTAGTTTCATTCAGGATTTGATCTATAGGTTTTTTTCTGAATAGCTGTTTTAAATCCACGCTAGAATAATATTAAGCTGCCAAAATAACCTTTTTTTGAAGATTTTAATACAACTGTTTATATTTCCCGGGATTCGAATTTTGCATAACCTGGTAAATTCGTTCAAATACGCCTTCTGCATTGGGATTGGAAAAATAATCACCATCTGTGGAATAAGCAGGACGGTGTTCCTCACCTGTAATTGTGACAGGGGCAACATCGAGATATTTAAATGCTTTCTGTTCTTCTAAAACTTTTTGCATCATGAAGGCTGACGCCCCACCCGGAACATCCTCATCGAAAAAAACAACTTTATTGGTTTTTTTAACCGAATTCAATATCGTATGATGTAAATCAAATGGCAAAAGTGTTTGTATATCGATAAGTTCTACTGAAATATCAAATTCCTTCAATTGAAGACATGCTTCTAAAGCAATTTTAACGCACGATCCATATGTAACCAATGTTATATCAGTACCTTCAAGTAAGACATCCGGCTCCCCTAATGGAACAGTATAATTACCTATGTTGTCAGGACAAATTTCTTTCAACCGGTAGCCATTTAATGGTTCAATTACAATGGCAGGATCCTCCGATTGTACCAGTGTGTTATACATTCCCGCAGCCTGTACCATATTACGGGGAACACAAACGTACATACCCCGTAAAGTACTGATCACCATCCCCATGGGTGAACCTGAATGCCAGATACCTTCGAGTCTGTGACCTCTGGTTGAAATAATTACCGGTGCTATTTGTTTGCCCCGGGTACGCCAATGAGTACATGCCAGATCGTCGCTCAATGTTTGCAATGCATAAAGCAGGTAATCGAAATATTGTATTTCAACAATTGGCCTCATACCCCGGAGTGCAAGACCAATTCCCTGACCAAGGATAGTAGCTTCGCGGATTCCGGTATCGGTAATTCTTAAATCACCATACTTCTGCTGTAAACCTTCGAGCGTTTGATTTACACCGCCAATTTTACCCACATCTTCACCAAACAAGGCAACCAAAGGGTATTTTTCAAATATTTTATCAAAATTCTCTCTAATGATTTCACGCCCGTTTAAAACTTGTGAATCGTGAGAATAAACAGCGGCAATTTCTGTAACATTTAATGCTGACTTTGAAGTTTCGTTATAAAGATGACTGCTATAGTTATCAGCGTTTTCAATTTCTTTTATTTTTATCCAGTTTCTCAAGCTGTCTTTCATTCCGCCCGGTGCGGAACAATTCATACAAACCTGCCTGATAATACGTTTGCCGGCACTCAAAATATCTTTTCGAATCGGGAATTTAATTGACGAAAGCTCATATACAATTGTATCGATCGTTTTTTGACTTTGTTTTCCTGAACAAACACAATTTTTTTTAGTAACCAATGCTAATAGCTCTTCTTTTTCATTGATTAAAGGCTTTGTAAAAAGTTTCCATGCTTCTTCCCTACCCTTTCTGGATTCTGAGTTTGCTTTTTCTTCTATTTCTAATAATTGGTTTTCGTCAGCGAAGTGATTTTCTAAAATCCACTCTTTCATTTTTAGCAATGGATCGTATTCTATTTCCCATTCGAGGCGTTCCTTCGACTTATAACGTTCGTGCGATCCTGAAGTGGAATGTCCCAGTGGCTGGGTCATTTCCTGGATGTGAAAAAGAACTGGAACATGCTCCTTTCTGCACTGTTCAACTCCGATTTTAAAGGTGTCGATTAATTCTGTATAATTCCACCCTCTGGCTTTAAAAATCCGAATACCTTTATGATTAACATCTTCTTCAAATCCGCGGAGTGCTTCTGAAATACTTGATTTAGTAGTTTGATATGCTTTGGGAACGGAAATACCATAGCCATCGTCCCAAACGGCAACAACCATGGGAACCTGCAGAACACCGGCGGCATTGATTGTTTCGAAAAAATGGCCTTCCGATGTAGCCGCATCTCCAATTGTCCCAAAAGCAACTTCATTTCCTCCGGAACTTAATTTTTTATATTTTTTCAGATCTTTATTCTGCCTGAACAACTTTGATGCATATGCTAACCCTAATAACCGCGGCATCTGGCCAGCTGTTGGAGAAATATCACCAGCGCTGTTTTTCTGATCCATCAAATTTAAAAAATCACCTTCTGTACTATAATTTGCTGAGGCAAAATGATTGTTAAAATTCCTACCACTACTTGCTGGATTTCTCACAGGATCAGTATCTCCATACATCTGAAGAAAAAATTCAACAGGCGTTAACCTGCCAATGGCAAGCATAAATGTTTGATCGCGGTAATAGCCTGAACGCCAGTCACCATTTTGAAAATTCCGGGCCATGGCAATTTGTGCCAACTCCTTTCCATCACCAAAAATTCCAAATTTAGCTTTCCCGTTCAAAACTTCTTTTCGGCCCAGAATACTTAAACTTCTGCTGAGGTGGGCCATATAATAATCATCTAATACGGTCTGCACTTTTATCTCTTCTAATATTACTTTATTTTCGGGAGCCTTCATCGATAGCTTTGCTGTTGTCTCGTTCATGCAAAAGTAAACAGTTTACAGGTAAATTCATATTAAAACATCTGTATTCATAATTTGTTGAAGGAGGTTCGCATCTTATAAAATAAGTAAATCTTTTTTTCAGTAAAATATTTTCAAAAGTGATCTGGTTAGAGAGGAGTGAATAAAATCTTCTATAAACCACCGTAAAATATATAAAAAGAAGCTTTTATGTGTTTTATAACATATAATCCATTGAGTATAGTACTATTAATTTCACTTACTTTGATTCAGTTAAATAATAAAAAGCTTATTTGACATTGCGTTTTTTGATAATGTAATAATAAGGAACGGAATCTGGAGTGACAACATTGCAACTACTAACTAACTACACCGTTTATTTAATTACATCCTAACCAGAACTTTCAGATTTCTCCTTATTATTCGTTTGAAGGTTTACCGATTGTAGCTAAAATCCCCCCATCCACATACAAAATATGGCCATTAACAAAGTCAGAGGCTTTGGATGCTAAAAATATTGCAGCTCCGCTTAAATCTTCGGGATCTCCCCAACGACCTGCCGGTGTTCTGCTAATAATAAAATCATTGAATGGATGTCCATCGACTCTGATAGGAGCCGTTTGAGCAGTTGCAAAGTAACCCGGTCCAATGCCATTAACCTGAATATTGAATTTACCCCATTCAGTAGCCATATTTTTGGTAAGCATTTTTAATCCTCCTTTGGCGGCGGCATAGGCACTTACAGAGTCACGTCCCAATTCACTCATCATCGAGCATATATTGATAATTTTACCATGCTTGCGTTGGATCATGTTTTTACCAACATGTTTCGACATAATGAAAGGACCTGTCAAGTCTATTTTAATTACCTGTTCCCAATCGGCAACCTCCATATCAACCATTGGAATACGCTTGATAATACCTGCGTTATTAATAAGAATTTCAATAGCTCCAACTTCCATTTCAATTTTCTCAATATGAATCTTCACGGCAGCTTCGTCAGTTACGTCAAATACATAGCCATGTACTTTAAAACCTGCTTCAGCATATTCTTTAATAGCAGTGTCAAGTTTTTCTTTCGAGATATCGTTTACTACCAGTTGAGCACCAGCTTTAGCTAAAGCCAAAGCCATCGACATCCCTAATCCATGGGTCGCACCTGTTACCAGAGCTGTTTTCCCCTTTAAACTAAATAATTGTTCTATCATAATTTAAATATTAAAGTCTATTTTAACTGGTCAGCAGTAACACTGTCCATATCACTATAATCGAGATTTTCACCCGCCATTCCCCAGATAAAAGTATAATTTGCTGTACCTGCAGCTGAATGTATTGACCATGATGGAGATAGCACTGCCTCCTTGTTTTGCATCCAGATATGTCGTGTTTCATTGGTTTTACCCATAAAATGACATATAGACTGCTTTTCCGGAACACCAAAATAAAAATAAGCTTCCATGCGCCTTTCATGCGTATGTGGTGGCATGGTATTCCATACACTTCCAGCTTTTAATTCTGTCATCCCCATTTGAAGCTGGCACGATTCCACTACACCATTCACCAGAAGTTTATTAATAGTGCGTGCATTTGATAATTCCATTGATCCTGCTTCTAATACCAGAGCATCAGCAAGAGTGACTTTTTTGCAAGGATAAGATTTATGAGCAGGGGCAGAATTCATATAGAGGCAAGCCGGATTCCCGATATCAACACTTTCGAAAAATACATGCTTTTTACCAGATCCAAGATATAATGCCTCTTTATAATTTAGTGCAAACACATCTTCATCAACCGAAATCCTGGCAAGTCCTCCAATATTGATAATTCCTATTTCTCTTCTTTCCAGGAAAAAAGATGATTTTAAAGGATCGATAGTTTCCAGGGCAATTTTTGTTACAGGGATTGTCCCTCCTACCATATACCTGTCGAAATGTGAGTAAACCCATTTAACTCTATCCGGATTAAATAAATCGGTAATCAGGTATTCGTGTCTTATTTTTTCCGTGGAATAATGTTTAAAATCTTCTGGATGTGAAGCATATCGCACTTCAAAGCTTGTTTCCATTTTTAATTTATATTATTGTACAATCGATTGTTCAAATTTATAAAAAATATTATTACCCCGCTTAATTATTTCAGCTTTTTAGAAGAATCCCTGATAATTAAATCGGGAGTTAACATTACCCTTTTAGAAACAAAATTATTTCCATGCAATGCAAGCTCTTCAAAAAAGAGTTTGGCTGCTTCCTGTCCTATTTCACGGCTGTGTTGATCAACAGAAGTGAGTGAAGGAGTAATTATTTCAGCATAAGGCTCATTTGCAAATCCTACGATGGCAATATCTTCAGGTATTCTCACATTTTTTTCCTTTAAAGCAGTAATAGCGCCTAATGCAGAATAATCAGATGCAGAAAAGATAGCATCAGGCATAGGTTTTAAATTCACAATGCGTTCAATAGCTGATGTAGCTGAATCGCGGTTAATAACTTCCGGGAAATGCAACTTTTCATCAAAAGTAATTCCATGCTCTTCGAGTGCGGCTTTATAACCTTTGAATCTGTTGCTGTAAATAGAAACATTTAACGGTCCGCTAAAATGAACAATTCTATGACAACCTTGTGCTATAAGGTGAGAAACTGCCATATAAGCTCCCTGAAAATCATCTATTTCCACTTTACTCACATCCAGATCGGGGGAAGAACGGTCAAAAAAAATCAACGGCAATCCTTTATCGATTGCTTGTTTAAAATGTGTTGTATTTTTTGTGCCCGAAGCCATGGAAACTAATAAACCATCAACTTTACCATTAATAAGTGTTTCAACAATAGTCTTTTCTTTTTCCTCCGAGTCGTACGATTGGCAAATGATAACATTATAACCTGCATCTGCAGCAACATCTTCAATTCCCCCGATAACTGATGAAAAAAAGTTGCGATCGATGCGGGGAATTAAAATTCCAATCGTATTACCATGACCCTTTCGTAAACTGGATGCAATAAAATTCGGCTGATAGTTCAATTTTCCGGCAAGTTCCAATACAGCAGTTTTCATTGCCTGACTGATCCGCGGATGATCCTGCAATGCTCTTGACACTGTTGATGCAGTTGTATTTAACTGCTTCGCAATATCGTGAATGGTGACTTGTTGCTTTCTCTTGTTTTTATTCATTTTTTCGTAAACTGGATTGACGAATAATTAATTCGGGAGTAAGAAATATCTTTCTGGGTAAAAATTGATTATTTTTCCTTAGTTCCATTTCCTCAAGAAGCATTTTAGCAGCCAAAGTTCCCATTTCGAGACTGTGCTGATCGATAGTTGTCAGGGAAGGCTCAATCATTGATGAGAAATCTGCATTGCTAAAACCTGTGATAGCGAGCTGAAGTGGAATCTTTACTCCTGCCCTCTTCAGTGCCTGTATTAAATGAATTGCCTGATGATCAGTAACCGAAAAAGCACCATCAGGCATGACTTTCTCTTTCATGATAATTTCAGCTACTTCATTACCGGATATAAAATCAAGTTTTCGGTTAAAAACAAATTTTTCTTCCACAGGCAGGTGGTTATCCAGCATCGCATCTCTAAAACCTTCGAACCTGCGCTTGTATATATAATTTTCGCGCGGGCCGCCCAAAAAAATGATACGCCGGCATCCCTGTTCAATAAGGTGTTCAGTTGCAAGCCGGGCACCTTTGTAATCATCATTTAAGATCATGCTCACTGGCATGTTGAAATGTGTGTTGTCGAAAAAGATTAGAGGAATCTCGTTTTTTACAAGTTGCAGGTATGGTGCGTTATCATTTGAAACTGCAAGAGGTGAGGCTAAAACCCCTGCAATTCTCTGTTCGAGCAGTGACTGGATATTCATGTTTTCCTTTTCAACAGAATCCAGTGCCTGCAAAATTAGCACATTGAACCCTGCCTCATTCATAACCTTTTCGATTCCACCTATTACACTTGAAAAAAAGTGATGATCTATCCGGGGCACAAGTACCCCTACCATTTTACTATGGCCTTTCCTTAAATTATGGGCCAGCACATTGGGTTGATAATTTAATTTATCGGCCAATGCCTTAATTCTTTCTCTGGTTTTATCGTTTATTACAGGGTTATTCTGCAAAGCTCTTGAAACAGTTGAGGAAGAAACTCCGGCCTTTTTGGCAATATCGTGAATTGTAGCATGTTTTCTGGCCATAAAGGAATTCTTTTCTATATTTTTTATAAGTTGATATTAATTTCTAAATTAGCCCATTCAAAAATGCATAAAAAAACAATACTTTATGCGTTTTATTTTATAATTGTTTGCAATCGATTGCAAGTTAAAAAACATAAATTAAAGTACAATGGCAAAACAATTCGGTTTTTTTGATGACACACGAAGGGAGTATGTAATTAACACCCCTCAGACCCCCTACCCGTGGATTAACTATCTGGGGAATGAAGATTTTTTCTCCATTATGTCAAACACCTGCGGAGGTTACAGCTTCTATAAAGATGCCCGTTTACGCCGTATGACCCGTTACCGGTACAACAACGTGCCGGTTGATTTTGGAGGGAAATACTTCTATATAAATGATAACGGCACAGTATGGAATCCCGGATGGAGGCCTTCAAAAACCAAACTCGACAACTATGAATGCCGTCATGGATTAGGCTATAGCATTGTTAAAGGTGAGAAAAACGGAATCGAAGCAGAAGTATTATTCATGGTTCCTCTTCACACCACTTGTGAAATTCAAAAATTAAGTCTCAAAAACACTTCAGGTCAAACAAAATCATTTAAACTTTTCTCTTTTGTTGAATGGTGCTTATGGAATGCACTGGACGATATGACCAACTTTCAAAGAAATTTTTCCACTGGTGAAGTTGAAATCCAGGGAAGTACAATTTACCATAAAACAGAATATCGTGAACGTCGTAATCATTATGCTTATTATTCTGTTAACCAACCTATTCAAGGATACGATACCGACAGGGAGTCATTTATAGGTTTATATAACGGTTTTGACACTCCCGAAGCCGTAATGGAAGGAAAACCAAAGAATTCAGAAGCTCATGGATGGTCGCCAATTGCGTCTCATTATTTTGAAATAACTTTGCAGCCAGGCGAAACCAAAGAATTAGTATTTGTATTAGGTTATGCAGAAAATCTACAGGATGAAAAATGGGAATCGCCAAAAGTGATTAACAAAACCCCTGCAAAAAAACTTATCGACAGATTTTCGAATGTGAGTGCGGTAAATGCTGCATTTGATGAATTGAAAAATTTCTGGTCTTCATTATTATCAGTTTACCAGGTACAAACGCCTGAAGTTGAGACGAACCGTATGGTAAACATCTGGAATCAGTACCAATGTATGATTACCTTCTGCATGTCGCGTAGTGCCTCTTATTTTGAATCGGGAATTGGCCGTGGAATGGGCTTCCGCGATTCAAACCAGGATTTGATAGGATTTGTACACCAAATTCCGGAAAAAGCCAAGGAAAGAATTTTGGATATTGCAGCTACTCAGTTTGAAGACGGAGGGGCTTACCATCAATATCAACCGCTTACAAAAAAGGGAAACCACGAAGTCGGTGGCAACTTCAACGACGATCCATTATGGCTTATCCTTTCCACAACACAATACATTAAGGAAACGGGCGATTTCTCTATTTTAGATGAGCAGGTTCCATTTGATAATGACGAATCGAAAGCCAAATCGTTGATGGAACATTTAAAACGTTCGTTCTATCATGTTACTAATAACCTTGGACAGCACGATTTGCCATTGATAGGACGTGCCGACTGGAACGACTGTCTTAATCTCAATTGTTTTTCGAATAATCCTGACGAATCGTTTCAAACAACCCAGCACATCAGTGGCGGGGTAGCTGAATCAGTTTTTATTGCCGCAATGTTTATTCTCTACGGCGAAGAATATGCCAAATTATGCGATATCAGAAATCTGAAATTGGAAGCAGATGAGGCAAGAACTGCTGTTGCAAAAATGAAAGCAGCAGTCGACAAGCACGGATGGGATGGTGAATGGTTTATCAGGGCATACGATCATTATGGTAAAAAAATCGGTAGCAATGAATGTGAAGAAGGAAAAGTTTTCATTGAATCGAATGGTTACTGTGTGATGGCAGGTGTTGGTGTTGAAGATGGTAGGGCTAAAAAAGCCCTGGATTCAGTAAAAAAATACCTCGATTGTGAATATGGCATTGTACTTAACAACCCTCCTTTCACAAAATATCATATCGAAATGGGCGAAATCACTTCTTATCCTGAAGGATATAAAGAAAACGCAGGAATTTTCTGCCACAACAACCCATGGATCATGATTGGTGAAACCAACATTGGAAATGGTGACAGGGCTTTTGATTATTATAAGAAAATTGCACCTGCTTATCTCGAAAAGATTAGCGACCTACATAAAACAGAGCCATATGTATACTCTCAGATGATTGCCGGTAAAGATGCATTTCGCCCGGGAGAAGCTAAAAATTCATGGTTAACAGGAACAGCAGCATGGAATTTTTATGCTATTAGTCAATACATTTTAGGAATACAGCCCGATTATGATGGATTATTACTAGATCCTTGTATTCCTTCGGGATGGAAAGATTTTAAGGTGACGCGAAAATACCGTGGAGCAACATACCAGATCAACTTCCAGAATTCAAATGGTGCCATGAAAGGTGTTAAATCATTATCAGTGAACGGCACAGCCATTCAGGGGAATAAAATCCCTGTGCAGGCAAAAGGCTCTGTAAATACCATTGACGTAATAATTGGATAAATCCCATTCTATTCTAATTTAAAAACGCAGGGAAAATAAACCTGCGTTTTTTTTATTTCTATGCTATTTATTAAATTATTTTTTTAACATTTGTGCAAACGATGGTACAAAATTGAAAACAAACTAACAACTATTACAATGTCGCGTTTTACCAGGATTGAAGTTGCTATTAAGCTTAAAGAATCGGGAATAGTTCCTGTATTTTATAATTCCGATTCCCAAACCACCATTCAGATTGTTGAAGCCTGCTATAAAGGAGGATTCCGGGTCATGGAATTTACGAACCGGGGCGATTTTGCCCACGAAGTTTTTGCAGCATTAAACAAACATGCTGCCAAAGAAATGCCGGATATGATTCTTGGTGTAGGATCGATAATTGAAGAAATTACAGCAGGATTATACATACAGTTGGGAGCTGCTTTTATAGTTTCTCCAATGCTCAATCCGGATATAGCTAAAATTTGTAATCGTCGTAAGGTATTATGGATGCCCGGATGCGGATCAGTATCGGAAATTTCGGAAGCTGAAGAACTGGGAGCTGAAATAGTGAAGGTTTACCCTGGATCGCAGGTAGGTGGTCCAAAGTTTATTTCAGCAGTAAAAGGCCCAATGCCCTGGAGCAACATGATGCCTACAGGAGGTGTTGAACCAACGGAAGAAAATCTGAAAAGCTGGTTCGAATCGGGTGCATATTGTGTAGGGATTGGTTCAAATCTCATTACAAATGAAATTGTTAAATCCGGAAACTTCAAAAAACTGGAAGATGACTCCAGAAATCTTTTAAATTTATTGAAAAAGATCCAAACCAAATAATAAGCTACCTATTAAACTTATAATATTACTATGGCTTTAAAAAATATTCAAGAGAAAATGACACATTACAGATGGACTATCTGCGGGTTGTTGTTTTTTGCCACTACCATTAACTATATGGATCGTCAGGTTCTATCGTTAACATGGAAGGATTTTATTGCACCGGAGTTCCATTGGACAAATACAGATTATGGGAATATAACAGCCTTGTTTTCAATTTTTTATGCAATAAGCATGTTATTTGCAGGGCGGTTTGTTGATTGGATGGATACCAAAAAAGGATTTTTATGGGCAATTGGAGTTTGGTCGGTTGGCGCCATTTTACATGCTTTTTGTGGAATTGCTACATCCGGCTTTGTTACAGGTCACTGGCTAGTTGGTTTTGAAGGAGCGAAAAAAGCTATTGGAACAATCGACGATATTGGCATGATAGTGACAGTGAGCGTCACGTTTTTCGTTTTTGCACGTTTTGTACTGGCACTTGGTGAAGCAGGCAACTTTCCTGCGGCTATCAAAGCAACAGCCGAGTATTTTCCTAAAAAAGACCGGGCTTTTTCAACCAGTATTTTTAATGCTGGAGCTACAGTTGGAGCTTTGGTTGCACCAGTTTCGATTCCGGTAATTGCTTCTCATTTTGGATGGGAAATGGCATTTATTGTAATTGGTGCCCTGGGTTTTGTATGGATGGGATTTTGGCTGTTCCTTTACAAAAAACCGCATGTTCATCCAAAGGTAAATAAGGCAGAACTCAATTATATTAACCAGGATAAGATTGCAGAAACTGCAGCAAATAATAATGTTGAGATAATAGAAAAGGAAATTTCGTTTTTTGAGAGTTTCAAATATAAACAAACATGGGCATTCGCCATTGGTAAATTTATGACTGATGGCGTATGGTGGTTCTATTTATTTTGGACACCAGCTTACCTGAGCGATGTATATGGACTTTCCTCGGACACTACAATGGCGCAGGTACTTTTATTTGTTCTTTATGCTATCACGCTTCTTTCGATTATAGGTGGATGGTTACCCTCTTATTTTGTTAATAAAAAAGGAATGAATCCATATGCAGGAAGAATGCGTTCGATGTTAATATTTGCCTTTTTCCCATTATTAGCACTACTTGCACAACCGCTTGGATATTACTCCTATTGGTTTCCGGTAATTATCATTGGAATTGCAGCTGCAGCTCATCAGGCTTGGTCAGCAAACATTTTCTCAACCGTAGGTGATATGTTCCCTAAATCAGCCATTGCTACAATTACAGGGATTGGTGGAATGGCCGGAGGAATTGGGGCATTTTTGATAAATAAAGGTTCAGGAGTATTGTTTGATTTTGCAGCTACTAATAATTGGAAATTTTTTGGATTTGAAGGAATCAAATCAGGTTATTTCATCATCTTCTCTATTTGTTCAGTAACTTATCTTATGGGGTGGGTAATTATGAAAACACTTGTACCAAAATATAAACCTATTGTATTGTAATTTAATTATTTAGCAAAAAAGCCTTTAAAAAAGGCTTTTTTTTATTAAAAACGCTATTGATTATTCTTCATTAAAAAAACCTTTAACATATTGTTTCATCAATAGTTCGTTTTTTTATTTATATGCCCGAGTTTTTTCTAATTTTGTGGATTACTTAGCAATCTCATAAGATTATGCAATTAATCATAAAAACTATTTTGCTTTTTTTACTGGTAATTAATTTTAATCCAGTGGTATATGCGCAAAATGAACCTGTACCTATAACAATTTCGAAAGAAAAAGTGATTATTGAAGGGAAGGTTTATTATCTGCATACCATTAAAAGTGGCGAAACTTTATTTTCTATAAGCAAAGCTTATGGTGTTACTCAAAAAGATATCATTGCACTAAATCCATATGCCTCCACATCTTTAAAAACAGGTCAGATTTTGAAAATACCTGCCATCCTATCCGCACCTGTTCCAAACTCTTTAAACTCCGAAAACTATTTATTTCATATTGTAGATGCCGGTCAAACAATATTTTCAATTGCCGAAAAGTACAATATCAGCAAAGAAGAAATCTACAAACATAATCCTGAAACTGAAATTAGTCCGATACAGGTTGGTCAGGTAATTAAAATACCTAAAGCTGCAAATATTGAAGTTAATAACAATGATGTTAAACCAAATACCAGCTCTAATGCTTCTTTTATTGAGCATAAAGTTAAAAGAAAAGAAACTTTATATTCCATTTCGCGCTTTTACCAAATTTCGGTAGACGATATTGTTCAGGTAAATCCTGAATTGAACACTTCGGATATAAAGACGGGGCAGACTTTGAAAATTCCTGCCGGGAATAAACCAATTGTTATTTTGAATACTGAAGCTGTAAAACCTGACACCATTAATGCTCCAAAACCTAAAAGCTTTGAACCATGTGCCCCAAATGAATATAAACAGGTTCACAAAGTTGCTTTTCTGCTGCCTTTATATCTTGAGGAAAATAAAGCGACAATTGACATAGATTCCATTGCGGGATATAAAAACATAGAAGACCGGCTTGTTTTTTCACGTTCAAAAAACTTGCTTGAATTTTATGAAGGAGCTTTATTGGCATTGGATTCATTAAAAAAAGCAGGAAATTCATACAAAATTTTTGTTTATGATACAGGAAGGGATATTCAAAAACTAACCAGTATTTTAAACAGGAAGGAATTGTCAGAAATGGAACTTTTTATTGGGCCTTTCGATTCATCTCTTCTTGAGAAAGCACTCATTTTTGCAAAGAAATACAATATAAAAGTTGTATCCCCATTATCGCAAAACTCTAATTTATTAAAGGGAAATCCAAATCTTTACCAGGTAAATCCATCAGAAACTTCCAAGATAGATGCAGCTATTCAATATCTTGCCATACAGAAAGACAAAAACATAATTCTGTTTAAATCCAGTCGGCTAGCTGATCAGGAAATATTCAACCAGTTCGAAGAAAAACTAAACATTCTTAGAGCTTCCGGATTTCAGTTCAAAACCCATATTGGCAATAAAGATGGTACTTTGAGCAGTAAATTGGTTGCTGACAAGGACAACCTCATTGTTATGCCATCCAACGAAGAAACTGCTGTTTCCGACTTGCTTCGAAATATGAATTACATCAACAGCAATTTCAGAATATCAATTTTCGGTTTACCAAAATGGACAACTTTTTCAAGCACCGATATTTCCTATCTTCATAATCTTCAATACGAATACTATACTTCATTTTATGCAGATTACAGCAAACCGGTAACTAAAAAGTTTATATTAAAAATGCACGATTACTACAAAAGCGAACCGGGCATACAATCTTTCAGTAGCCAGGGATATAGCTATGCATTTTTAGGTTACGATATAACTTTTTATTTCCTGAATGCTTTGGCAAAATATGGATCTAACTTCGAAAGTTGTTTACCATCCTATCAGGTTGATCTGATTCAGTCGGATTTTCACTTTTTCCCTGCTGAAAATGGAAATGGCACAATGAATAATGTAATAAATATAATAAAGTACAATAAAGACTATACTATAACGAAGATTCATTAAGAAGACGGCAATAAATCCCTGCATTTTTTGATGTAAGTATTTACGTCAAATTTTCTTCGGCATCCGTTTTCGTTCATATATCTTATCATTCCAAAAACAGGATGTTTGTTCCATGCTCTGTCGTGAACGCCACCAATTGCCCAGGCACATCCGGCATAGCCATTCGGATCCCTGCCATCCAACTCATATTTATCATTTAAATAAATAGCAATTCTTAATGCTTCTTCAGGTGAGACAGTCCATTCCAAAATTTTTTTTGCCCAATACATTCTTAAATATCCATGCATTTTTCCTGTAACTACCATTTGTGTCTGTGCTGCATTCCAAAGTTCATCGTGTGTTTGAGACATTTCAAACTGGTGCTGCGAATAAAGAAATTCTCTTTCGTCGCTTCTATGGTTGTTTAATGAAGTTTTTGCCCATACGGGAAAACCATCGAAAGCATCGTAATCAGGATTATACAGGCAGAAATTGTCAGCCAGTTCACGTCTTACAATCAATTCTTCCAAAAAAACTTCCGTGGAATTTGAAGTAATGCCTGATTCTAAAACCTGCTGTGCTATATATTGAGCTGATAATTGGCCAAAATGAAGATAACCTGACAAATCAGATGTAGCATCCTTAAGCGGATTATTCCTGTTATTGGCATAATCTTCCAGTTTATCCTGAATAAAATTATGAAGAGTAATTTTTGCTTCACTTTCTCCCGACAAACACCATGTAACCTCTGCTACTTCACGGTTAACTTGCAAGTCAGATAAAATTCCAATCCAATCGTATGCAATAAAATCAAAATGCTGAAATTGCTTTTGATACCCGAGCTCAGGAAAATTATTCCAAAATATTGGCAATAACTTATTAATCTTTGGACGGATTGTGTAAGCGCCATATTCTGCTTTGGAACTTACCTGAAAAGCAGGAACAATATTATGGGCATCGATTGAAATAACCATTGAAACAACTCTTTCACTTATTTCCCTTTGCCAGGTCTGTTTAATTTTTAATGGATCGAAGTCAGTTATCAGATGTGAAATATTATTTTTGAAACAAAATTTCGGAATTTCACTCTCAGGTTTCCCGATCAAAAGGTAAAATGGAATATTTCTTTCCTTCAATTTAGCTTCGACCAATTGCAAACCCTTTATCATAAAAGCATATTGCCTGAGGGCGGCATTCAGAAAATCATCAACCAGACAAAAGACAACTGCCAAAGATGAACTATTTTCAATTGCCATCTGAGATGCAAAAATCAACGCCCAGTTCTCATCCACACGTTGATCCCGGCTCATCCAGTATAAAATATTTCCATTGGTAATCTTACCCTTTTCTACAATGTTTGCCCTTTTTAGTAAAATCTCATCCACATGTTTGCTATTTGTTCAGCTTTTTTGCCGGATCCCAACCATAATCTATATATTGCCAGTTAAATTCACTGCCTGAAAATTTCATTAATATAAACCCTTCTTCGGTACCTTCATTAGGTCCTTTCCACCAAGCCCCACAAACCGCACCACCAGTAATGAAATGAATATTTTTAATATAATTATCTTCCAGCACATGTAAATGCCCCTGAAGAACTAACTTCAAATTATATCCGTTGAAAACATCCATTAACTCTTTCGAGTTATTTAAAACCAAGCCTTCAGTATTTGGAACTAAAGCTCCTTTATTAAACTGAGTAATACTGGTAAGCATTGGAATATGTAAAACAATTGCAATGGGTGTTTTAGCATCAGTATTAAAGAGTTCTTTTTTTAACCAGGCAATCTGAGTGGGATTAATATAACCGGTATACTGCCTGTTCGCTGTCGCAAAAACAGTTTCAAGTACAAAAAATTTCCATTGTTTAAATTTGAATGAATAATATGTTTTACCAATTCTCTGCAAAAACATTTTATTTCCATACATAGCATCCATAGTATCTATACCGCTTTTTTCATATACACCAAATAGCTCATGATTACCAATAGAATTATAAACAGGAACAGTTAATCTTTTGATTTCATGATTGTATAAATCATACAGTGAATCGGCCCGTGAATGATTCTGAGCCAATGCATCCATAATTAAATCACCACCGGTAATCACAAAGTTTGGTTTCAATTTATTTATTGAATCCATAGCCTTTCGAAACCCTTCTATTGCATTTAGCTCAGGTTGCAAGTGGATATCAGTCATAAAAACCATGCTGAACGTTGAATCTGCAACTGTTAAACTTTTATCCGTCTTTTGGGAAACACAGGAATAATTGAAAACAATTATGAAAGCGAAACTTAATAAATAAATAATATTTTTCATGGTTTAGCATTGGTATGTTATAAAACTAAAAATACAAAGAGAGTTCGATTAAATTTATCATTGTGAGTTAAATTTATATGAAATACTTTTAGAAATTTGAATCGCCAGAAATTAAAGACAATTATATGATCAGCAAGGACGAAAAAATATTCTCAAAGAAGTGGTTTATCAACTATTCCATGATTACATGCGGTGCTTTTATCTTAGCGGCCAGTTTTGTTTTTTTTATTACCCCTTATAAAATTGTTCCTGGCGGGGTATATGGATTGAGTATAATTATCCATTACATGACAGTCGGAATGTTTTCATTTGCACCGGAAGGATTACCTGTAGGAACAATGGGGTTAATTCTGGATATTCCTTTAACAATTGTAGGAATGCGTCTTCTTGGCCACAAGTTTGGTTTGAAAAGTGTTTTCGGGTTGGTTATGTCGTCTTTTTTTATTGATGCCATAACTCTCTATTGGGGATACAAGCCTCTTGTGGAAAACGACGCTTTACTTTCATGTATTTTTGGAGGATTATTATTCGGGATAGGATTAGGCATAATATTCAAAGCCAAAGGAGCGACTGGAGGAACCGATACTCTTGCAATGATTATTGCAAAATATACCCGTGCACCTTTAGGTCAACTTTTGATATATATCGACTCTGTAGTGGTATTAATTGGATTATTGGCATTTAAAGACTGGAAAATCCCATTATACTCCTGGATAGTAATTTTCATTACCGGAAAAGTGATCGATTATCTGTTACAAGGTCCTGGTCTGGAAAAAACAGTTTTTATTATTTCCGACAAATATGAGGAAATACGACATAAGATTCTTTTTGATATTGAAAGAGGAGCAACTATGTTTCATGGCGAAGGAATGTATTCCGGAATGGAAAAAAAGATAATTTATTGCAACCTGAACCGCAGAGAACTTGCAATCCTGCAGGAATATATCATTTCTATCGATCCTTCTGCCTTTCTTACAGTAATGGATGCCAACCAGGTTATTGGTAACGGATTCAGAACTTTTGATCATACATAAAACATTGTCGTTTTCAACCTGAAAAACTGGTATTATTGTCACACTGAGCGGAATCGAAGTGTGGATTAATTATTCAATTCCTAAACTAAACGACATTGATACATAAAAGCAAAATAAAAACTTTTATCCAAATCGGGATTTAGAAATTTCGGATAATAATTTTAGAATATGCTTTTTTCAATTATATTATTGAAATTTATTCTTTTAACTTAATATTTTTGTGTTATAGTTTCGGTAAATTTGTGAAATGAAATTTTATTTACAAGTCACTTTTTCTTTTATACTTCTCTTTTTAGTTGGAAGTAAAGTCTTTAGCCAGTACTCTTATTCAAGTGATGTAAGTATCAGGTTTCTTGAAGCAGCAGCAAATGGAGATTATCCCGTATTAGCTGATTGCATTCAGAAAGGGGTGAACGTAAATACTGAAAACTGGGATGGAACAACAGCATTAATTTATGCTACAGCCGCAGGACATCGTTCCACGGTGAAATTATTGCTTGAAAAAGGTGCTAAAGTAAATCAACAGCCTCAGAATGGTTTAACTGCCCTGATCACTGCATCGCAATTTGGTTTTACAGAAATTGCAGAAATGCTGATTACGGATTCAGCAAACGTAGACATTACTGGTTCAAATAATGCAACGGCATTGCATTATGCAAGTTTATACAATAATGATACTATTGTTTTTTTATTACTGGAAGCAGGTGCAAATCCCAATGCTATAAGTAGCGATAAGGTTACCCCACTAGGGACAGCAGTTATCAATGGCAGTTATGAAGCTTCATATCTTTTAATTGACGCCGGTGCAAATGTGAACACGGAGGATAAATACGGATTTACCCCGTTAATGTTAGCTTCTCAGGAAGGAAATGAACCTTTGGTTAAACTGTTGTTAGAAAACGGAGCCTCGGTTGATATTCAGAATAAAAAAGGATTTTCAGCCCTTTCTCTGGCTATTGTAAATGAATACCCTAATATTGTAAGAATATTACTTAACAATGGAGCCAATGCAAAAGAATCGAATTCGATTAGTTTGAATCCAAAAACACTTGCTAAAATTACAAGAGACACTTCAATTATTAATGCCATCAAAAACACAGGTGTCAGATCAAATTTTTTCCCTGCATTTAAGTCAATGGGGGCAGGAACAGAATTAAATATCAGCTCTGGCGACCTGTTAACAGGAATTTTTATTACACAAAACGATTTAAAATTTAATCTCACCTACAATTTTGGATTCTCATTTCGCCCCATTACAAAAGATATAAAATTTGTAATTCCCGATTTTGGCTATTATCAATTTGAAGAACGTAGGTTTGTCTTTAATTTCGATCTTCTTAAAAGTTTTAGTGTTACCCAAAACTCTACCACTTATGGTATTAACCTGGGAGGAAGATTATTATATTCTTTTGGGAAATACAGGGGTACTGATATTTTTATTAATGGTGGAATAAATGCAGCTCCATTGGCTTATGTCTTTTTCAAAAAAAACAATACAGAATTCAGGATGGGATATCATTACTCTAATTATGGAGAAAAAGAATTGAAGAGCTCCCATATAACATTTAATTTATTATATCATTTTTATAATTTTAATAATCAAAATATTAACCGGAAATTGAGATGGTTGGATTGATTAAAATGAAAACTGCAAATATTCTGAATAAATTGCCTTTAATCTTAAGTTTTTTGTTTTTTGGATTATTGTCGTGCGGGGATGAATACTTTTTCGACGATGTTGATTGTTCACAATGTTATGTTCCTAAACCAGAATTCGGACCGGTTAAAGTTTCAGTGACCATGAATTCTGAAAACACAAGAATTCCTATAAAAATTTTTAAGGGGAAATATGAAGAAGCGTTTTTGAAAAATTATGAAAGCGCCGTCATTATTGACACTCTTTCAGTATCAAGCATTGAATACAACTTGGATGTAAACGAATATTATTCAGTTGCTGTTGAATATATTCAGAATGGGGAAAAAGTTATTGTAGTAGATGGTGATAAATTAAAAATGTATAAGGTGAGCGATAGTTGTGATGAAGTTTGCTGGATTTTCAAAGGCGGAGATATTGATGCCACATTAAAAAAATAGCCCGCAGAGCAGGCTATTTTATTTAATTTTCAATTACCGGAATACTTGTTTTTCTTTCCTTAAATGAAACGGGATACAGCATTATCCTGGCAGCATTATACTGATAGTAAAAATCTGGTACATCTTCCTTAAAATCAATAATTTCTTTATCAAGTTTATTAAAAATAAAATCGTCTGTTTCCCTGAAGAGTTTTCGAAGATTCTCAGAGGCAGCTTTTATTCTGTTTCTGGAAAATCGCAACCGGGTTATGTTGTTTTCACAGGCTTTTAATCCAGCATTTTCAATTTCCTGAATATCCCGCAACTTCTCTATCATTGGTATTTTCAGACAGAATACTTCGAAGGCTGATTTAAACGAGTCGTTATCTTGCCATACCTCAACATTACTTTCGCAAACCGCACTAATTGTAAGATACATCCGCAGTTTGTTTTCTTGTTTGTCTGTCATAATATTAGGATTTTAATTTCACATACAATTTAATAAATATTTACAAGAAAATTTTATTTAAAACGTTTCAATTGTCTATTAATTTTAAGAAAGAAGGGGAAAACTATGAATTGGTATGAATTTGAATTCCATGTAGTTATATATGAAGTAAATAATGAACTCAACATTTATTAAACACTCGCAAATGTTAAATGTTGTGTTACTGATATATGAATTTGGATGAATTTTAAAATTTACAAAAAGATATTTTTTAACTTTCTCACCTATTAATTTATATTCAATGTTGAAAAATTTTTTAATTGTAATTACTCTGTCTATGCTCTGTTCATGTACAAGGCATTATATACCCAAAACCGGCGATCTGGTATTTCAGGACATTGACTGCGGCGAGCTTTGCGATGCCATTGAAAAAGTAACTCAGGGTGTGGACGGAACTCATTTATCGCATGTTGGAATAATTTCTGTAGAAAACGATACCGCTTTTGTTTACGAAGCTATTGGTCCGGGGGTAATAAAAACCAAATTTGTTAAATTCCTTGATCGTTCAAAAGATATTCAAGGAAAACCAAAAGTTTTGGCAGGAAGAATAAATAAAAAATATGATTACTGCATAGATAGTGCCATTCAGCTTTGCAGGAAGTTGTTGAACAAACCGTATGACGATGCTTTCGATTTGGATAATCAAAGTTACTATTGCTCAGAGCTGGTTTATTATGCATTTAAAGATTCCAGCGGACACAAGCTCTTCAATGCAGAACCAATGACGTTCAAAGATCCGGAAACAGGCATTACATTCAAGGCCTGGGATAAATATTACAATAACTTAGAAGTTCCCGTTCCGGAAGGCAAACCCGGTTTAAATCCTGGAGGGATTTCGAGATCCCCAATCATTCAAATAATTTTTAAATTTTATGAATGATAAACAATAAACTATAAATTTTCAATCCTTAACTGGAACAAGTTCAGAAACACTTTCAATTACATAATCAGCATGGGTTTCAATTTGCACCAGTTTTTCAGGCCAAAGCCGCTTGACAATTCCAGTAACCATAATGGTTTGTATTCCCAGATTTTTTGCACCGATAAATTCATCAGAACCACCATCTCCCACAAAAACACAGTCATTTGGCATCTCTCCCAGCCTTTCGAGACATATCTCATAAATTTCCCTTTCTGGTTTCATATAACCAACTTCGCACGAAAATATTACAACATCAAAGTAAGGCACTGCTGGGCATGATTTCCAACCTTTGGTTTCAATAACATCGGCATTGCTTAACAAGGCTAATTTTATTCCTGATTCCTTGAGCTTATTTAATGCATTCACACTGTCCGCCGGCATACATTCGAGCGATACGGTAAATCGATTTAATCTACGACTCGTTGCCTCTTGTATCAATTTTTCAGAAATAGACGGATCAATAGCATGAGCAAGGTTTTTTATAATGGTATAAGCATCCGAAATTTTACCAGTTAATCGATCACGGGACTTTTCCATGAGGTGTTCATTCCATAGCTTTTTTTCAATTCCTAAAATAGTGGCAGTTGAAAGTCCGTGGGGAGAAGTTACTTCTGTTGCAGTAAGAGTATGGTATAAATCAAAGATTATTGCCTTTTTTGAAGCTATTACGCTATGCAGATCCCGTTTTACCATCAGATAAAAAGAAAAAAAAGAAAAGTAATATAAATTTGAATTTGAGCGTAGCCGGGAGAAGCTACGCTCAAATAATTATATTTCAATTTAGCAGGCTTTTAGTGTTTCCACTAAAAAGTCCCAGAATTTTTGAACAGTAGGTATATTAACCTTTTCATCGGGAGAATGAGGATGACGAATGGTTGGCCCGAAAGAAACCATATCCATTCCAGGATATTTATCCCCGATAATACCACATTCCAAACCAGCATGTATAACTTTTACTTCTGGTTTTTTACCAAATTTTTTCTGATAAACTTCAGCCATTGTGCTTAAAATCGGAGAATTAACATTTGGCTTCCATCCTGGATAAGCACCATCGTGAGCTACAGCTGCACCACTGAGCTCGAAAACTGCTGTCATTGCATTTGCCAAATCCATTTTTGCAGAATCAACTGAACTTCTTAAAAGACACATCAATTCCAATTCGGTTTCTTTCAGCTTAATAATAGCAAGGTTCGTAGACGTTTCCACAACTTCAGGCATTTCAGCAATCATGCGAACAGCTCCGTTTGGAATTACATAAATTGCATTTAAAAAATTAGCCTGCGATTTGTTTTCAACAACTTGTTTTGGCAATTCACAACTTTCGGCATTAAACGACAAATCAGTTTCAATGGAGCCTAGTTCAGTTTTCAGGGTTTGCTCAAAATCGGAAATTCCTTTTTCAAATTTCGAAACTGCATCGCCAGGAACAGCAATAACTGCAAAAGCTTCTCTTGGAATAGCATTTCGTAAAGTACCACCTTCGAGTGAAGCTATTTTTACACCAAATTCTCTGGAAGCATTCCACAAAAATCTGTTCATCAGCTTGTTTGCATTGCCTCTCCCTAAATTAATATCAAGCCCTGAATGTCCACCTTTTAATCCAGTAAGGTTTAGTTTATAAGCTTTGAAGTTCCCTGAAACATTTTCCCATTTAACAGGAATGCGGGCTGAAGTATTTAAACCACCGGCACAACCAATATATAATTCGCCTTCATCTTCTGAATCGAGGTTAATCATTGTTTTTCCTTTGAGCGAATCAGGTTCTATGTTGAAAGCGCCTGTCATACCAGTTTCTTCATCAATGGTAAGCAGCACTTCAAGTGGGCCATGTACCAAATCGTTCGATTGAAGAACAGCCATAGCAGCAGCTACACCAATTCCATTATCAGATCCCAGCGTTGTTCCCCTTGCCTTTACCCATTCTCCATCCACATATGCCTGGATAGCATCAGTAAGAAAATCATGCTGTGTTGCCGAATTCTTTTGAGGAACCATATCTACATGTGCCTGCAGAATAATGGGTTTGGCACCTTCTTTTCCAGGTGTGGCTTTCTTCCTGATAATAACATTTCCAGCTTTATCGTTGTAGAATTCAAGACCGTGCTTTTGTGCAAACCCGATCACATATTGAACTACCTTTTCTTCGTGCTTCGAAGGCCGCGGTATACTGCATAAATCGGCAAAAATTGACCATAAAGGTTTAGGGGATAATTCATTCAGATTCATTGTCATAGTTTTTCCTCCATGAAATTAATAAAACGACTTTTATATAATTCGGTAATAAATTTGGCTGAACGTTCTTCCAGATCCGGGATTTCTTCTCCTTCAACAGCTGATTTCCTTATTTCATTGCATATTCCCTGCACTGATTTTTTTCCATCAATTTGCCTCCATACCTGCGATCCATATTTATCGAGATGAATTTGAATAAACTCAGATTTATTATTTGGAACGAGCCACTTTGAAAGGAAAGGCTTTTTAAATTTTGGCAGGTTTAAAGTAATCAGTCCTTCTTTTTCAGTGAAATTATTAATCACATGAAAGGGCACCATATCGAGGATATTCTTCTCTTCTTTCTTTTTAAATAAAGCCATGTTTATGGATTGAAGTGCAATAATACGTAATTTTAGCCGAACGAAATGTGACTTTTATGGGTATGAATTATAAACAAAACAGAAAACTTAAAATAATTGTTCTGGTTTTGTTCGCATTTTCTGCACTGATTTGGGCGATAATACCTGAAAAAATTGTTTTTGAATCCCAATCAGTTTGTATGCACTACAAATGGTAAAGTGTACAGTGCCCGTTTTGTGGCCTCTCCAGGGCAGGTTACAGTATATTGCATTTACAAATTCAGAAAGCCTGGCACATCAACCCTTTAATATTTTTTGTTGGATGGCTTTACATTTTGGAGTGGACAACTTTATTGAAAATAAGCATTGTATGGTCAATTAGGAAATTTAGCTGGTGGATTGGATTAGGTTTGGTATTGGTAATTTATGGGATCAGGTTATTTAATTAATCACTGTTGTCCGGTAAAAATTCGGAAAAGGATAAATGGAAAGATTTACCTGCGTGAGATCGCTTCACTAAGTTCTCACTTCATTCGAAATGACAATTAAGTAGTTAGATTCCAACAAAGCCTTGTCATTTCGACCCTGCCGGCAGCAGGCGGGCACAGGGAGAAATCTCTTACTTTTAACCGGACACTAATGTTAACTAATATACTATTTTCCGGCCTCTATCCAGACTTTAATCTGACTAACTTTCTGATCAATTGGCATATTTCCGTCCAACCAGTGAATTTTCATGCCACTTCGTTCCATTCGTCTGAACCACGTCATTTGCCGTTTTGCAAACTGGTGAATTGCAGTATTTAGTTGATTAAACATTTCATCGTAGGTTATTTTCGAGGTTAAAAACAATGTTAAATACTTATACTCTAATCCATAATACAATAACTGATCAGGAGTAACCCCATTGTGCAATAAATCTTCGACCTCCTTAATCATTCCAGCATCCAACCGTTGCTTCAAACGCATGGTAATCCGCTCCCTTTCAATATCTCTGGGAAAACGCACTCCAACCAGCAGAGGATAAATGGCTGGATAATCAAAAGTTTCAGGATTGTTATTTTTATAGTATTCAGCTATTTCGATTGCCCTGATTGCTCTTTTAGGAGTATCCACATCGGTAGTATTGTGAAGTGTATGATAATTGGATAAAATATTTGCCAGTTCTTCTAAAGATTTCCCCTCCAACTCAATACGTAAATTTTCGTTTACCGGCACCTGAATTAGCTGATATCCCTGAATTGAAGCCTGAATATACAAACCGGATCCTCCACATAAAATGGGCCATTTCCTTTTCTCATTCAGCTTATTAAATATGGTTATAAAGTCTTTTTGATACTCATAAACATTATACTGATAACCAGCCGGGTGAACATCAATTAAATGATAGGGAATCTTTTCTCCATTGACAATGTAATCAGCATAATCCTTTCCGGTACCTAAATTAAGTTCCCTGTAAACCTGCCTGCTATCTGCACTAATAATTTCACTATCCAGGTTTTTAGCCAATGATGCTGCTACTGCTGTTTTGCCTGAAGCTGTCGGGCCTAATATTACAATAAGATTATAGGACATTTATTGTTCCTCATTTTAGGTTTCAAGTTTTAAATATAGAAAAACTTCAAGTTTTGCGGCATTTTTTCTTAATTTTGTTCGGTTATCCTTTAATTATCAATAATGAGTATTAATATTTTTTTTAACAGGGCTAAAAATATGATTTTAATTCCCCCAATAGAATGGGTTAGAATAGAATCGGAACTTGATACAAGAAAACAGATACTGAAAGAATATATATTACCATTTGTAATCGTTTATACAATTTGTTCTTTTACAGGGGCATCACTTTTCTCCCTTCAACCCTATTCAATCACCCTGATTACTTTAAAAACTATTATATCAGCTTTGTTTATTATTGGAGGGATCTATTTATCGGCAGTTATTATTAATGAATTAGCCATAAGTTTTGGCATCCATAAAAATCTGGATTCAACTTTTAAGCTTGTTACATATTCATCTACTTCCTTTTTTATAGCAATCTGTTTAGTAGGACTACTCCCCGATATGCCAATTTTTTTGATATTAGCGCTACATTCAATTTATCTGTTTTGGATAGGAACTTCTGTTATCTTAAAAACTCCGGAAACAAATAAAGTTGGATTTGTTGTGGTTTCATTATTAATTATCGTCGGAATTTATGCAATATTTAGTTTGATTGTGGGAACTGTGGTAACTGGAATGATTTATGTTTCCCAGCCTATTTTATAAAAACAGGGAACGGCCGATGCTAAAGGAGTATAATGAATGAAAGAACAAATTTATGAGTGACAAGATTAATATAAAAAATAAAAAGGCCTCACACGATTTTGAATTCCTTGAAAAATTTGTTGCTGGAATTCAATTAAGTGGCACTGAAATTAAATCGATACGATTAGGAAAAGCTAGCCTTACTGATGCTTTCTGTTATTTTACCAACGGAGAGCTTTATGTAAAAAATATGCATATAGCCGAATATTATTGGGGTAATCTTAATAATCACGACCCAAAACGAGATCGTAAATTATTGTTGCATAAAAAGGAACTTGAAAAACTATTCCGCAAGTCACAGGAAAAAGGACTTACAATAGTGGCATTTCACATTTTTTTGAATGATAAAGGATTAGCCAAAGTCGAGATTGCACTTGCCAAAGGCAAAAAAGAATACGACAAACGCGAGGATCTTAAACACAAGGAAGCGAAACGGGAAATGGACCGGGTAATGAAGAAGTAAAAGGGTTGCTGATTTCGGATTGAAAAAAGGTTCAACAGAATTTCTCTCCCTTAAGAAAATTGCTTGTTTCAGGAGGTCGGTTTTCTAAAGTGGAAAAATATTTTTCACAGGTGAAAAAATATTTTCCTAACGTGAAAAATATCTGCCCGCCTTAGAAAAATATCTTCTAAATTCTCCCATATTATAATGGCTAATGGGAATTCAATTCAGGATGGATTGAACTTACTGAGCAAAGAAGAAATCGTTCAGTTCATAAATATCCTTAGTTGACTTTAAGTCAGGCGAATCATCAAAGAACTCATCAATGGCATCCAGCAATTCATCAAAGGAGATATAATCATCTTTGTCTTTATCAAGTCTTTTGTATCGCTGTGGTATTGGAATAGAGCTTTTACCAATATTATAACGGGTTCTTGCTTTTTGCATCATCAGGAATGATTCCACTTCCGAACGGCTTATAGCTTGTTGGGATGTTAGCACCCCTGCCAATTTTTCCGAATCAATTTCAATACCGTCGTTATCAACAATGGCATTAATTTTTGAATGAAGTTCCTTATCAATATAATTAGGAACACCATCTTTATCATCATCATAAGGGCAACCTGTTGTATCGACTTCAATTCCCATAGGCGTATTCGGACATTTATCCCAACCATCATAAACCAGGTCGTTATCATTATCGCCATAAAATGAATAGTCGAAATTATCAACATCAGCAAATAACTTCTCCATAATGATAGTCTTTGGACTGGAAAATAAATCGAAATGGAAACTCATGTATGAATAGCTGAACATATCGTTCATACTACTTCCTTTAACACCTTTGGTTGCTTTACTGCTAACATTATCAATATTGTCGGTAAATGTATAATTGTACGAATATCCCAATCGCATGGTAACACGGCTGGATACAGTAAAATCAAGACCGGCATCCAACGGAATACCAAAAGTACTTTGGTTATAGCTACCTAACCCGTTATTATTTAAGTCACGTAAATCGGTATTATAATTATAGGTTCTTTTAATAATATTTCCATCAGCATTCCGAATAGTACCGTCGTTTCCATAAACATAGGGATTTACCCCGTCATAATAAATATCGGTTTTTGAATTAAACTGTACATTTTCAATGCCTAAAGATATAAATGGGGTAATCAGGGAACCTTGTTTAATAAAAGGTTTAAAGTCGTAATGAAGATTTATACCAAAAATTGTTAAATCAGTTTTGAAATTAATATTTTCCATAGGTTCGGCAATAGAATAACGGTTACCACCCATTTGTCCCAGAATCAGAAAAAAATTAGCTTTAAAATAATGCTTGTTATCCAGATAAGTAGCAACGTTTATCTTATAGGCAGGAGTTCCGGTGAGGGGATTTTGTCTTTTGTCCCTTACTTCTCCATAGAAATTCATATATCCATAACCAAAGCCAATTACTGGCTTATATACAAGATTTACATTTTCAACCTCTTCTTTCAGCAACGATTCTAAATACTCTTCATCCGGGTCCTGGGCAAAAATATTAACCGGAATATACGAAAGCAGTAAAACCAAACTAAGTTTAAAAAAAGTAGAAAACTTCATAAAGCTATTTTATCCATTTTTGATTAGTAATCATCAAGGCTTCTTGTATTGTAATCCTGTTACCATCGTTATATGCTGAAACAAAAGCATCGGTGATCGGGGTTGTATTCCATAAATGAATCCGGTAATCGCGGGCTTGTTTATAGGCATCGAACGATCCAATAGAATATTTTATCCACCCATTATGATCTTCTTTAGCTATTGACTTTTCAAGTTTTAACTTTCCAAAATAAGATTTAATATTCACTGGTTTATGACCCGCTGCAATTTGAACCCGGAAATGAATGCCGTTACTTTCCGGACTAAGCGTTTCTGCACTGGTATTGTTCTTATGAACCGAGGCTATATCAACAGGTTTTTTAACTACTGTTCCCGGAGTATCAACAGGCATTTTTCCTGTTGCAGTAGTTTTGGCAATTAACTGAGTTTTAGTTCCAACTTTTGGGGACGAAGCAATCTGGATTTTCGGCTCAGACTTAAGAAGGAGTGCAAGTTCTTCTGGTTTAAGATTTGCCAGATTGGCATCATTTTCAAAAACATTAACGCTTTGAGTTTTATCGTCAATAATATATGAAAAAGTACCATTAATCGACATATCAACTTCATTCCGATTAATTTCTGAAGTTGGAATAAGTTTATAACTAACAATAAAATACGGTTCAGCAGGTAAACTCATCCATAAAAACTTGGCTTTCCCATCCTTAAAAGTAAAAATCCCATCGCGGCTATTTACATTTAAAGCTGTAAACCCTTTAGGTACATTTTCTTCAATTTTTGCGAACTTCTGAAGCTTTTCCTTATTCACCAGCACATTAACTATGTATTCATTCTGGCCTTCCATCCACATTGGCTTTTGCCGGATGCATGCAATTCGTCCAAAATCAGTTTCAGAATAACTTGCAGGAAAAATCTCTTTGCCATAATCGTTAACATCGACAAGCATTACAGGACTGATATTGGGAGATGGAACTATTGTAAGTAACTGAGGGGTAACATCGACTGATTTACGTTGGTTTTCTTCAATATACGAAAACTTTCCAGCCAGATTAAAAGAACCTTTTAACCTTTCGTCACAGGTAATTTTATAACTTATTTCAATATTCTCTTCTTCAGGAAGTTTTAACCAAATAAAACGAATTTTTTGGTCTTTGAATGTAAAATCGGCGTTGGAAGTATTCACCGAAGAGGCACTAAAGCCAGCAGGTAACTCCTGTTGAAAACGGCAAAAACCGGTTAAATCATTTTTTTTCAGGGAAACTTTAACAATAAGCTCTGTTCCTGCATTTATTTTAGGAGCAACAACCATCGTAAGTGAAACATCACTTTGAAAAAGCAGGTTTATGGCCAGTGCTCCCAAAACATAAATAGCTGTAATTAAGCGTATCATGGTTGGGTATCTTTAGCTGAATAATTCATTTGTAAAATAAAGTTACAACAAAATAAACAATCTTTAATAAATTCAAATTCAACTGTTAATAACTACTCTAATTGTTAATATAATTAGAAATTAGGGCTTAACAGATATTTCGAGTAAAAGTTATTAATAATCTCAACGGCTTCATCCGGTTCGTCAACAACATGAAAAAGATTCATGTCGTCCTGATGAATACATTTATTTTCTTCAAGCATTGTTTTCTTAATCCAATCTACTAATCCGCCCCAATAATCGGTACCTATTAAAACAATTGGGAAACGGCCAATTTTCTCAGTCTGAATTAATGTTAAAGCTTCGAAAAGCTCATCAAATGTTCCAAAACCGCCGGGTAAAACAATAAAGCCCTGGGCATATTTCATAAACATTGTTTTTCTAACGAAAAAATAATCAAAAGTGATTAACTTATCGTGATCTATAAATAAGTTGGCACTCTGTTCGTAAGGCAAAGCGATGTTTATCCCTACCGATCGGCCTAATCCACGTTTTGCACCAAGATTAGCTGCTTCCATAATGCCAGGACCTCCACCGGTTATTATTCCATAACCAAATTGAGTAAGCTTATATGAAACCTGTTCGGCTAATTTATAATAAACACTGTCGGACGTTATACGTGCTGATCCAAAAATAGATACACAAGGCCCAATACGCGAAAGCTTTTCATACCCTTCAACAAACTCTGCCATTATTTTAAAAATCCTCCAGGAATCTTCTGATTTTATCTCGTTCCAGGTTTTCTCCTGAAAAGCATTCCTGATTTTTTCCTCACTGGTCGACATGTGTGTAAATCTTAAACTTGAGTTAAACCACCTATAAAATTTAGGTTTTATACGTTAGTAAAATATAGAATGTTATGGTCAGTAAACTGAAATTAATATTAAAGATTAAAATTGTTTATAATTGCTAATCAATAAATTAACATACAAAAACTATTTTTTATCAATTTGTTGTAATTATATTGAAGGCCGAAAATACAATTTTAGCTTATTTTCAGGAGTTTTTAAAGAGAAATTATTTAACCCTTGTAAATAATTTCAGGTTAATGTTTAAGTTCTTTCTTTAAAAATTCGGCGGTGTAGCTTTTATTATTTAAAATTAATTCTTCCGGCGATCCGGCAAATATAATTTCTCCTCCACCCGATCCACCTTCCATGCCAACATCGATAATATGATCCGAAACTTTAATTACATCCATATTGTGTTCGATAACTACCACGGTGTTGCCTTTATCCACCAAATGGTTCAATACTTCAAGCAAAACACGAACATCGTCGAAATGAAGTCCTGTAGTTGGCTCATCAAGAATATAAAATGTTTTTCCGGTATCCCTTTTCGATAATTCGGTTGCAAGTTTTACCCTTTGCGATTCGCCACCAGAGAGAGTTGTAGAAGGCTGCCCCAGTTTAATATATCCTAGTCCTACCTGTTGAATGGTAACCACTTTGTTGAGTATGGATGGTATCCCACTAAAAAATTCAACAGCCTGGTTTATAGTCATATCAAGCACTTCACTGATTGACTTCCCTTTATATTTTATTTCGAGCGTTTCGCGGTTGTACCGATGGCCGCCACACTCACGGCATTCTACGTAAACATCGGGAAGGAAATTCATTTCTATGGTCTGTACTCCTGCACCAGAGCAAGCTTCGCATCTTCCTCCTTTAACATTGAATGAAAACCGTCCCGGCAAATAAGCCCTGATTTTAGCTTCGGGTGTCATAGCAAATAAATTGCGAATGTCCCCAAATACTCCGGTATAAGTAGCCGGATTAGACCTTGGTGTCCGCCCGAGTGGCGATTGATCCACTTGTATTACTTTATCAATTAACTGTATACCTTCAATGGTTTCGTAGGACAACGGTTCTTTTACGGATTTGTAAAAGTACTGAGAAAGGATTGGTTGTAATGTTTCGTTAATTAAAGTACTCTTGCCGCTTCCAGAAACACCTGTAACACAAATAAATTTACCCAGAGGGAATTCAACTGATACATTCTTTAAATTATTTCCCTTGGCTCCTTTTAAAACTAATTTTTTACCAGATCCTTCCCTGCGGTGAGCAGGTACAGAAATTTCTCTTTGATTGTTTAAATATTGGGCTGTTAAGGAATTTGATTTCAAAATATCTTCAGGGCTACCTTCGGCCACAACTTCACCGCCAAAACGCCCGGCGTGTGGTCCCATATCCACAATATGATCCGATGCCAGGATCATATCCTTATCGTGTTCTACCACAATAACAGAATTTCCGGCATCCCGGAGTTTTCGTAACGACAAAATCAACCGGTGGTTATCGCGCTGATGCAGTCCAATACTGGGCTCATCCAATATATAAAGCACATTAACCAGTTGAGATCCTATTTGCGTAGCAAGCCTGATGCGCTGGCTTTCTCCACCCGATAAGGTTTTGGCGCTCAAATTAAGAGATAAATAATTTAGACCAACATCAAGTAAAAAATTTAAACGTGTCCTTATTTCTTTAATAATTTCACGGGCAATGGCTTTCTGTTTTTCCGAAAGTCTGTCTTCCAATCCTTCAAACCATTTCTTTAATGTTTGAATATCCATCATGGAAAGCTCAGAAATATTTTTTTCGTCAATTTTAAACCAAAGGGATTCTTGTCTTAAACGAGCACCCTTGCATTCAGGACATTTTACTTCTTTAATAAACTGATTCACCCATGCCTGAGCTCTTTTGGATGTATTTTCTACCTGTTGACTGATGATATAATTAACAATACCGTCGAAATTAAGGAAATACCCTGAAGATGTTCCTGCTGGTGCATGCAACAGTTTAAAAGATTCGTCAGAACCATAAAGAACGGTATTCAAGGCTTCTTCTGAAAACTCCTCTACAGGTGTTTCAAGTGTAAGCCCATGTTTATGAAGAATAGCTTCAATTTGCCAGAAAATAATGGAACTTTTATATGAGCCAAGTGGTTCAATAGCTCCTTTACTAATGCTTAACGAAGGGTCGGGAATTATTTTTGAGATATCGGCTTCTGTTATTTCACCGAGTCCGCTACACTTTTTGCAGGCACCCTGCGGTGAATTAAATGAAAAAGAATGAGGTGCAGGTTCATTGTATGAAATACCGGTAGTTGGACACATCAACATCTTACTATAATACCTGGAATTTCCAGAAGTTTTATCAAGAACCATGATAATTCCTTTTCCATGAATCATGGCTGTATGAACCGATTCTTTCAGCCTTTTCTGAGTATCTTCAGCAACAACCAACTTGTCAACTACCATTTCAATAAAGTGCGATTTATAACGATCGACTTTCATGCTATGCGTAATTTCCCTTATTTCACCGTCAACGCGCACATGAAGGAATCCCTTTTTACGGATCTGTTCAAAAAGTTCCTTGTAATGACCCTTACGACCCTTAACCACAGGAGAAAGAATGTAAATTGCCATTCCTTCGAAACTTGCCGAAATGAGTTTCACAATTTGCTCCTCGGTATATTTAACCATTCTTTCGCCAGTATTGTACGAAAAAGCCTCAGAACCTCTGGCGTATAGCAAACGTAAAAAATCGTAAATTTCAGTTATTGTTCCAACAGTACTTCGTGGATTTCGATTGGTAGTTTTTTGCTCAATAGATATAACCGGACTTAAGCCTGAAATCTTATCCACATCGGGACGTTCAAGACCGCCCAAAAACTGTCGTGCATAAGCTGACATGGTTTCCATGTAACGACGCTGACCTTCGGCATAAATAGTATCGAAAGCCAGAGATGATTTACCACTGCCACTTAAACCTGTTATAACAGTAAATTTATTTCGGGGAATATTTACATCAATATTCTTGAGATTATGCACACGGGCCCCTAAAACTTCAATTAATTGATCACCAGCAGGTGAATCATATGCATCAGATATTTCGTTATTCATCAATTTTTTCGTTCCTTGCCAGCATGGTATCTATTTCAACATTAGAAATGGGTTGTTGAACAATTCGGGAACCTATAACTGGAATCTTGATTGTATAAGCTTTTCGGTTTCTATTCGTGAGGATGTTATCGCGTAACCATGGATTCAAAATCTTGATCATTTTATAATTAGTTCCATGATTAAAAGCAAACTTGGCAATATCGTTGATAGGTTCGCTAATCACAAGATCCTCTGATTGGAATGGGGGATAAAGATCTTCTTTTGATATTGCAAAACCATATTTCTCAGGATTATTGATAATGGCTTTTAAAGCTGATATCCTGAATAAATACCTTGATGTTTCCTCATTTAAAAGAATATCGTAATAATTATTGCTGTATTGTCTTGAAATTTGCTTGTTCAACCCTGACCTTCCCATATTATAAGAAGCAGCGGCCATTGTCCAGTTTTTATAAATATCGTATGAATGTTTTATATATTTGCAGGCCGCTTCAGTTGATTTTTCAACATTGTAACGTTCATCAACTTCATCGTTAATTTCCATTCCATATTCAATTGCGGTTGGTTTAACAAATTGCCAAAAACCAGCAGCTCCGGCAGGAGAAACTACGTTGGTAAGGCCACTTTCAGCCAGCGCTAAAAATTTGAAATCGTCAGGTATTCCATATCTCTTAAGAACAGGTTCAATTTCTGGAAAATACCGGTTAGCCCTTTTAATCAGAAGAAATGTTTGTGAATGCCAGTATGTATTTACAAGTAATTCCTTATCCAGTGATTCGCGCACATCAAAGTTTTCCATCGGAACCCTTTCTCCGGCAAAACTAAGCTCTTCGGGTAAAGAAACAGATGTAAACCCGGTGTTAGCTTCACTTTTCAATCCGTGTTCTTTAGCAGGAACGGTTCCTGAAACCATTAATACTATCAATATGATTCCCATAGCTCCAAAAAAAGCTAACCCACCATTAATAATTTTAAAACTTCTGCTCATATTCTTCTTCTTGATTTCTGATTTGCAAATCTATAACTAATTGGGTTAAATCCCTGCTAATACATACTATAATAATGCGTAACCGGGAATTCTTTAACAAATTTTTAAACCCAAACTAACGTTACCATAACGCTGAATGGGAAGTTTTGTTACCTTATTATTAAGATTTTTTAAAGTAAATAAGATTGTTTTGTTAATAGCTTGGTTTAAACTAAAACTTAAAAGATATTCCGGAATAAATTCCGAAGGCATAAGGATGTAATTTTACAACATCCGATGAATTAAAAGAATTGAGATAATATTTAAAGGTAGGTTCAACACTTATGGTCAAATTCTTTTTTAAGCTGTAAACAACTCCAAATCCCATTGAAGAGCTGTAGTTAAATGTCTCAACATCAGTTGTTATACCATATGCTGTAGTGTTATCGGCAAATACTACTGTAGCTTTATTGTTCATTAACACATGAGTACTAAGGCCACCCAACAGGTTTACATCAATTTTTCGGTCAATAATTTTGTACTTTGCTATAAATGGAACTTCCAAAAACTCGAAAGATTGCACTATATTTTTTTTGAAATTATCATTGGCAGGCTGAACCGCTAAATTACCAGGTGCATACCCCTGATTATCCGAATTCACTGAACCTCCAACATATAAATTATCGGATGCAGCCATAATTATACCCGTAGAATTTGTCACAACCGGCACAATGGCTTCATTCCGATTTGCACTCATTGCCATATAATCCATTGAGGCAGTCTTTTTAGTAAAACTCGAAACATTGTTTATTTCCTGACCCATTTTCATATAATAAATTCCTGTTTGGAAAGTAAGCCTTGACGTAGCTTCATAATCAATCATTACTCCGCTGGCATAGGTTATAACAGCTTTTTCCAAATCGTCCATCGACGACTTATTCAAACCCGGATCGTTAACCTGTGAAATATTCCGGTAAGAATATAAAGGTGCAAGTTGACCGCCAATAGCCCACCGGTTTAAACCAGATTTAGAATCAGTTTCATCAATAGAAGCAAATAATTGATCATAAACCGGAAGACTATCTACTTTAACAATTGGAGTTATATTATGAACAGAACCATAAATATCAGGGGCATCAAACTTGTGGAATTGTATTGACGCTATTGCAGAACCTTTTTCGTACAATGAATTAACTGTTTCTTTTTGATCAATTTGATTATCCTGACCATAAGAATTCCCATTCTGAACTTTTGGACTTTTTGTAACATGGCCTATACCCGACAGTTGGTTTTCTGCCGGATTTGTATTGGTAGGTTCGATATTATTTTTTGCAACTTTATCCTGAGTGGAAATATCATATTTATTTATAGTTTCAGGATATTTATCTGAAAGTTTAGTTTTATCAAAAGAGCCTTCGAAAGTTTTAGAATCAACAAGTCTGGCCTTATTTTTATCTTGTTCCGAAACTTGAATGTCGCTATTTCCTTTAATGACAAGAGTTTCCGATGTTTTTTGATTATCTGATTTGGCAATTATCTGAACTGAATTATCAATTTTGCCCGAGGAATTTGTTTGTAAGTAAAACCAGCCTGAAACAGTTGCAAACAAAGTAACTGAAGCAGCAACAGCAATCCAGATAATCATTCCCCGCTTCTTTTTGGGCTGGATATTTTTTGCAATATCATCCCATACCCCGGCAGGAGGAATAACATTCAGGTTATCCAAACCCTTCAGGAAGAAGTCATCAATTTTATTTTCAATATTTTCTTTCATGTACCGAATATCCTTACTTTTTCACTAATCCTTAATTTAATTTTCCCTTGCAGAATTGCCCTTGCCCTTGATAAATTCGATTTTGAACCTCCTTCTGAAATACCGAGCACGTCAGCAATTTCTTTATGTTGCATTTTCTCAAAAACATATAGGTTGAATACCATTTTGTATTGCGATGGCAAACCCTGTATCATTTCCAGCATTTCGGCTGCCGATAATGGAGGAAGATTTTCTTCATCCATATCTTCGTATAATTCCGGTGCCAACTCCAGAGGAATATTTCGACTTTGTGCCCTTAACTTTTCAATAGCCGTATTGACAATAATCCTGCGAACCCAACCTTCAAAAGAACCTGCAAAATTAAATTGCTCCAATTTAGAAAACACCTTCATGAATCCTTCCTGTAAAACATCTTTGGCTTCATCGTAACTTTTACAGTAACGCAAACAAATTCCAAACATCTTTGCAGAGAACATTCCATAAAGCTTCTCCTGTGCCAGTCGTTTACCGGCAAGGCAGTCGTGCACTATATATTTAATATCGTCGGCCAATCGACAGAGAATAAAAATTAAAGCATAAAATTACTATTTAATCGGCCGGACAAATATCATTGTCTGGTTTTTTTTGAAGAAGATGATATCTAATCGAAAAGGTTGCGTGAACTTTTTGTTTTTTTTTCAAAATGAACCAATAGAGAAATAAAACCACGCAACCATTTCAGTCATTGTCCATCTGATATAAAAATTCACAGCCATGAAAAAATTCATTGCCCTAGCATCCATTTTCATCTTTATTTTAATAGTTTCTTGCGAAAGGGAATCACAAATTATTAAAGATCCAATTCGACTGACAACCGATCAAAAACAGCTTGTAAACTCCTCGAATATTTTTGGTTTTAATATATTTAAAGAAGTTGCAAAAAATACCCAGAACGATACAAACGTATTTATTTCTCCATTGAGCATCTCGCTTGCTTTAACGATGCTTTACAACGGATCGGCATCTATAACCAAAGATGAATTAAGATCAGGATTAGGATATGAAGGCCTTACCGACGAACAGGTTAATATTGCCAACCGTGATTTGATAAAAGCCCTGATAGAAGCAGATCCTAAAGTAAATATGCAAATAGCTAACTCAATCTGGTATAAATACGATTGTTAAACCAGGCTTTATTGCAATTAATAAAGATTATTTTAAAGCCGGGGTATTTCCCGGTAAATTTGATACTGCTACTAAAGATTCGATCAACAATTGGGTTTCATATAATACAAATCAAAAAATTACGGAAATATTGGATAAAATTCCCGGAGGTGTGGTAATGTATTTAATAAATGCCATTTACTTTAAAGGAATCTGGAAATACCAGTTCGAGGGTAAAAATACTACAAAACTCGATTTCAACGTGTCATCTGAAGAAAAAGTCACTACTGATTTCATGACTCAAACCGGCACTTTTGAATATTTTCAAAACGATTTGTTTAAAGCAATAGATCTGCCCTACGGAGAAGGAAACTACAGTATGCTCATTTTACTACCCAATGAAAATAAAACCTGCCATGATATTTTAAATTCATTAAACGATACAAAATGGAAAGAATGGAATGAACAGCTTTTAAAACACAATGTTAATGTCTCTATTCCTAAATTTAAGTTTGGGTATTTTAAGAAATTAAACCGGGATTTAATAGCATTAGGAATGTCGAGTATGTTTTTAAATGCTGATTTATCGGGAATAAGTAATACAGACAATTTAGCTGTTTCGCGTGTTTTACACAAAACTTTTGTGGAAGTAAATGAAGAAGGCACAGAAGCTGCTGCTGTTACAGCTGTTGAAATTATTAAAACAAATTTACCTGATAATCTGGCATTTAATGCAAACAAACCTTTCATATTTATAATAAAGGAAAAAGACACAAATACCCTTCTATTTATGGGAATCTTAAAAAATCCATTAAAAAATTAAGATACAACGCAACTTATAAGTGTTTAGCTCATCTAAATAAAAAAGATTAAAGCCATGAAATATAAATTATTATTCATTTTCAGTTTGTCGATGTTAGTTTTCCAGGCTTGCGACAAACAAGACTCAACAGTGAGCAAGGATCCTATAATCCTCACAACTGATCAAAAACAAATTGTTGCTTCATCCAATTCGTTTGGACTTGAAATATTTAAACAGGTGGCAACCATAGCTGAAACAGGCGAAAATGTATTTGTTTCACCCTTAAGTATTTCACTTGCTTTAAGCATGTTATACAATGGAGCGGCAAGGACGACTAAGGATGAATTAACCCAGGGACTTGGATATGTTGGATTGAGTGATGAACAGGTAAATATTGCGAACCGCGATTTAATAAAAGCATTAATGAAAGCGGATCCAAAAGTTGTGATGGAGATTGCAAATTCTATTTGGTATAAAAATGATTTTGAAGTAAAACAAAGCTTTTTGGCAACAAACAAAGATTATTTAAATGCTGATGTTCGTTCTGCAAGTTTTGATCAGTCCACTATTGGATTAATAAATTCATGGGTAAGTGATAAAACACACAAAAAAATCGAAAGTATCATTGATGAAATTCCTGATAATGTGGTAATGTACCTTATCAATGCCATATATTTTAAAGGGATTTGGCAATATAAATTTGATAAAGCCAAAACACAAAAGCTAGATTTCACCTTAAGCAGTGGAAATAAAAAGCAAGTTGATTTTATGATTCAGGAAGGATCGTTTGAATATTTCCAAAACAATTTATTAGAGGCTGTTAATTTACCTTATGGCGATGGCAATTTTAGCATGATGGTACTTTTACCAAACGAAGGAAAGACTTACAAAGATATTCTGGCGGCTATGAATGGTCAAAACTGGGCTACATGGAACAATAGTCTAGGCAAAGCAAACAAGAAAATCTACCTTCCGAAATTTAAATTTGCTTATAAAAAATTATTGAACAACGATTTATCGGCACTTGGAATGCCTATCATGTTTACAGATAATGCTGATTTATCGGGAATTAATAGTGAGGCAGATCTTTATGTTTCGAAAGTTTTGCATAAGACCTATGTTGATGTAAACGAAGAAGGAACAGAAGCTGCTGCAGTTACAGCAGTTGAAATCGGGGTTACTTCAGTTGGACCGGATGCTTTGACATTTAAAGCGGATATACCTTTTATTTTTGTTATCAGGGAAAAAGAAAGCAATGCATTATTATTTATGGGCATCTTGAATGAGCCGGTTATAGAAAATTAAGATGGGTTTTTGATAGGTTTAAATAGGTTAGTAAAAAAAACCACCCAAGCGAAAGCAAAGGTGGTTTTTCCATTTATAATTGATTCAGATTATCTTATATATGTATTACTTCACCGTATGCAGCTGCTGAAGCTTCCATAATAGCTTCAGAAATGGTTGGGTGCGGATGAATTGATTTAATTATTTCATGTCCGGTAGTTTCCAGATTTCTTGCCACTACTATTTCACCAATCATTTCAGTAACATTATATCCAATTAAATGAGCTCCCAAAAGTTCACCATATTTGGAATCGTAAATCATTTTCACAAAACCCTCCTTTGCACCGGCAGCGCTTGCTTTTCCGGAGGCTGACAATGGAAATTTACCTACTTTAATATCATAACCGGCATCGCGGGCAGCTTTTTCGGTGAGACCTACCGATGCTACTTCAGGAGAAGTATATGTGCAACCGGGAATATTTTTGTAATTAATGGGATGAGGGTTTAATCCGGCAATTTTTTCAACGCAGGTAATACCTTCAGCTGAAGCAACGTGCGCAAGTGCTGGAGTCGCAATGATATCACCAATTGCATATACACCTTCAACATTTGTGCGATAGAATTCATCAACTTTTATTCTTCCTTTGTCCAGTTCGATTTTCAACTCTTCAATTCCTATATTTTCAATATTTGGAGCAATTCCAACTGCCGAAAGAACAACTTCCGCTTCATGGATTTCTTCCCCTTTTGGTGTTTTAATTTTCACTTTGCATAAAGTGCCGGTTGAATCAACACTTTCGACAATTGAAGAAGTTAATACAACCATACCTGCTTTCTTAAATGACCTTTCCAATGCTTTGGAAACCTCTTCATCTTCCAATGGAACTACATTTGGAAGAAATTCGACCAGGGTAACTTTTGTTCCTATTGAGTTATAAAAATATGCAAATTCACTTCCAATCGCACCCGAACCAACAACTACTATAGATGCAGGTTGTTTGGGTAAATTCATCGCTTCCCGGTAACCAATAACTTTTACGCCATCTTGTTTCAAATTTGGCAATTCCCTTGAGCGTGCACCAGTGGCAATAATAATATGCTTAGCAGTAACTTGTATAGTTTTTCCTTCTTTGTCGGTAACATCAAGAGTATTGTTCGAGACCAGTTTCCCGGTTCCCATTACGGTTTCAATTTTATTTTTTTTCATTAAAAACTGTACACCCTTACTCATACCATCGGCAACCGAACGGCTACGTTGGATTATTTTTGAGAAGTCGGCTTTGGCCTGACCTTCAATAGAAATGCCATAATCGGCCGCATGTTGCATGTATTCAAAGACCTGTGCGCTTTTAAGCAACGATTTGGTTGGGATACAACCCCAATTGAGGCAAATTCCTCCAAGGTTTTCGCGCTCAATAATACCAACTTTTAATCCGAGTTGCGATGCCCTGATGGCTGCTACATAACCTCCGGGACCACTACCTAATACTACTAAATCGAAATTCATAGTTAAAATATTTATTGTTTTTATATCGATGTAATCAAAATTTAAAAATTCATTAACAATCCAATCATTCCTGCTAAAAAAGCTACGATCATATTTATCAGTTTCATCAGAAAAAAAGATTTTTTCGATTCGGCTAATAATGGTAAAGCTCCATGCCCATCCTGAACAATAGAATTTGCCAATAAAATGCTAAAGGGCATTGTCCCGTTAAAGAAGAAAATTACAAAAACAAGGTTCGGTCCCGATTCTGGAATGATTCCTACAAGAACTGCAATAACCAGTAAAGTATAAACATTTGTCTTCATCCAATGTTCCAGATCGATATAATTCATCATGAAGTGTATTACCAGCAAAGCCCCGAAGGTCCAAAGGAATATTTTTAAAAAATGTTTTTTTATGATATGTTCCCAAATATGTTCTTCGAGAAAATGTTCTTTCACCACTAAAATCAAAAAAAGTGCTCCCAGACTCACAGCTAAAAACATTAATTCCTCCCAATGCCATCCGGACTCTTCATGTCCATGTATATCCACCGCATGTTGCTCTATCTTAAAACCTCCATGTTCAAACTGCCCGCTTAAAATTCCAAAAATAAAAAGTAAAAGTCCCATTAATAAAACAGCGCGTTGAAAAGAGATATTCCGAAGACCTTTAAGTGCATTTCTGACTGACAACGATTGCTCTTCATGTTCATGGTTATGTATCACAAGATGAGGTTTGCCCTTCAGTTTAACAATATTTCCCTTAATAAATATATTTACAATAATACCCACTGCAATGGCAATAACAAGTATTATTATATTTAACATCAGGGCTTTTTCAGGGAAAAGAGAAAACATAACAAACGATTCATCTCCCGAGCTGGCAATCATGTTTGCGACTAACGCCCCAAAACCAACTACCTGGTGTGTATATAACGAAACTACTGCAAAACTACCTACGCATCCGGGGATTAAGCCCAGAAAAGAAGCTACAATGATCTGCCTGAACCGTGATTTTTTCAGGTTTTCACCCCATCGTCCCTGCGAAACAACATTGATATATTCTATTATTAACATCATAACCAGTACAAGACTGGTTATCATTATGGTTTGCCGGAGAATTTCGATAAGCATTATTACCTTAGAATAAATTTAAATAACAAAAGTAAGAAAAAAAAGTTTCTTAGGAGAGAACTGTTCATCCAAACCAAACATGTTCAAAATAATCATAATTGAATTTCGTTTATAAAACCGGTAAATAGTCTTAAGCAGGTAATTAATTCGGGGCTTGTTTGAAACCTGCTTTATGGTATGCTTTATCCGAAGATTTTAATCCATGTGGTACTTATTTATTTATTTTTGTTTTTTATTCTTTCAATATGAGGTTTCTCTTTTTACCAACTCTTCTTTTATTCATTTCTGCTGCCGTATATGCACAACAATTCGATAGTCCACGACCAAAAATTGGTTTGGTTTTAAGCGGAGGAGCTGCAAAAGGACTCGCGCACATTGGCGTACTTAAAGTATTGGAAGAAGCGGGCGTTCCTATCGACTATATTGGAGGTACCAGTATGGGAAGTATTGTGGGTGGATTATATGCCATTGGATATACAGCAGAAGAATTAAACAGGTTTGCAACAACGATGAACTGGGACAGTTTGCTTATGGATCAAATCGACCGCAGAAACCTGTCGTTTGAAGAAAAAGAAGAAAATGCCAAGTATTTTGTTTCATTCCCATTCAAAGAAAAGAAAATTGGCTTGCCTTCAGGTGCTATATCCGGGCAGAACATATATGGTTTGTTGAACAGGATGGCGAGTCCTGTATACAGAGAGAAAGACTTTTCCAAATTTCCCATTCCATATTTATGTGTAGCTACTGATATTGAAAAAGCTGAAGCAACAGTTCTGAAGGAAGGATATTTACCACAGGCTATGCGCGCCAGCATGGCAATACCTACCGTTTTTACCCCCGAAATTATCGATGGAAATATGTATGTGGATGGAGGTATACTTAATAACTTCCCTGTAAACGAAGTAAAAAAAATGGGTGCCGATATCATTATTGGAGTCGATGTAGGGTTCCGTTCACAACCTTTTAAAACCCTTGGAACTATTCCGGGTATTATAACCCAAAGCGTTTACACATTTACAAAAACCGAAAACGATAAAAGCAGGAATGAATGTGATATATTAATTGATCCTTCATTAGAAGAGTATAGTATGATGAATTACAATGCAAGTGATTCTATTATTGCAATCGGAGAAGCAGCAGCAAGGGCGGTTCTACCCAAACTTAAAGCGCTGGTCGATTCTCTTGAAAAGTTTCAGCCTTTACCTCCTAAAAACAAGAAATTAGTAAGATTTACAAGCATTCAGGTGAAAGAAATTGAAATTACCGGATTAAAAAATGTACCAAAAGAATTCATAATCAACAAACTAAAAATTGAAATCCCTTCTGAAATTTCGCTCGATGATCTTGAAAAAAGAATTGCTATCATTTTTGGAACCCAATTCTTCAATAAAATTAATTACCGGTTGGAACCCCTAAACGAGGGAGCAAAGATTATTCTTGAAATAGCCGAGCGAAACACAAATTTTTTCAAAGTAGGTATCCATTATGATACAAATTTCAAAACTGCGCTTTTATTGAATGCAACCTTTAGAAACCTGCTTGCTGCCGGATCCAAACTATCACTTGACCTGGCGCTGGGAGAAAACATTGCTTTCAGTGCACTTTTATACCTTAATCCTGGCTGGAACCCCGACAGAATTCAAACAAGAAAAAAGCAATTGTTTCCCGATTTTGGTATTCGGGTGAATTCACATAAAATGGAAGTTTTTGAGTACGAAAAATCCAGAACACTTGCCAGTTACGATTTTCTTGACTTTACCATGGATTTTTTCTGGCAGGGAAATTTATCGAATAATGCTGCCGTTGGCGGAGGTGTTTTGGGCGATTATTCCAGAATTTTCAATAAAGTTGGCGTATCAACTTTCCCAATAGCCGATTATGTTTACACCAATTTTCATGTTTTTTATAAATTCGATAGCTATAATAATAGCTTTTATGCCAATAATGGCATCAGGCTAAACTCCGAATTAAAATACGTAAAAAGCTTATCCGATAAAATTAATTCCGAAAAAGGATTTTTTCAGGGTAATCTTAAATTTTCACATGCCATTCCCCTATACAAAAAACTTACCTTAACCAATTCTATGTTCGCTGGTTTTTCTTCCAGAGACAAGATCCCGGTTCATTACAGCTATTTTCTGGGAGGAATGGGAGGTACTTATCTTCGCGGTCTGGTTCCATTTGTTGGGTTAAAATACATGCAAAAAACAGGATCCAATGCTTGGGCACTTGGAACTGATCTCAGAATGGAAGTATGGACAAATAATTATTTTTCGTTAAAAGCTAACATAAGTAAAGCAGCAAATTCGGCGAAAAACCTTATAAATCCTTCAGATATCATAGTTGGAGGAGGAATATCGTATGGTTACCGAAGTGTTATCGGCCCAATGGAAATTACCTTTATGACATCAAACAGCATCAAAAGATTGGCAGGCTTTATCAATATCGGTTATTGGTTCTGAAAAAAACTAACTATTTTTGAATTCTTTTATTTAAAAACTTATGAAAATTAGCGGTTTTACAATAGTACGAAATGCCACAAAATTATATTATCCAGCCAAAGAATCTATTCTTTCAATTTTACCATTAGTAGATGAATTAATAGTTGCTTTGGGAAAAGGCGACGAAGACGATACTTCAGAGGAACTCATCAGAAGCATAGGAAGCCCGAAAATTAAAATAGTAGATACCATTTGGGATATTGAGAAATACAAGGGAGGTACAGAACTCGCCCGTCAAACTGATATTGCAAAAAAACATTGTACAGGCGACTGGCTATTTTACATTCAGAGTGATGAACTAATTCATGAACAAGACCATAAAGTAATTCTGGAAAACTGTCAAAAATATCTCTCCAAAACCGAAGTGGATGGTTTTCTATTTAAATATTTACATTTTTGGGGCGATTATCAGCATATTCAGGATTCGCACACCTGGTACCGAAAAGAAATCAGAATTGTAAGGAACGATCCAAATATCCATTCGTGGCGCGATGCCCAAAGTTTCCGAAGAATACCCGAATTTGACGGAGAAAATTTTATGCAGACCGAAGGAACCTCAAAGTTGAATGTTGTGGAAATTAAAGCAAAGGTTTACCATTATGGATGGGTTCGTCCTCCTGAATTCTTATCTAGTAAGGTGAAAGCATTTAAAGAAACCAAGTACGGAAAAAAGCATGTGAGCGATATCGTTAACAAAGGGTTGATAAGTGATTACTACGATTATGGAAATATAAAATCGTTAACGGTATACAAGGGTACCCACCCCAAATTGATGGATACATGGTTGGAAAAAATGAACTGGAAAGATCAGCTTAGGTTTTCAGGGCCACATACAATTAATAAGCTACCCGACAAGCACAACAAACTAAAATACAGGATTATCAGCTTTATTGAAAAATATATATTATTTGGGATGCGTTTAGGTGAATTTAAGAATTATAATATTATAAAAATGTGAGTTGAAAACAACTCAATGTTTTCCGGCAAAAACAACTTAATTTACTTGAAAACCTTAATTTGTCTCGTCCCTACAGGACGGAAAATATCGGGCTTATTTCTTTCTTCCGACCTTTTGTCCCTGGCGGAACAGTCCCATGGGACTTAAAATCGGTAAAATAATATGTTTTATATTGTAATTTGCCGTCCCTTAGAGACGGCAAATTTTAGCCGGACAATAATGTTAAAAATATAAAGAACCAATTATCAAATTACTTCTAAAACCTCGTAGTAAAAACTGGTTGTTCTCTTGATACTTGTGTTTTGATACTTGTGTCTGTTTCTTTCAAATATCAATTGACATAATCAAATATTTCCTTTAGTTTATTTTCAAGTTCTTCACCTTTAAGATTTTTTCCAACAATTACTCCATTTGGATCGAGCAAAATATTCGAAGGAATACTCCGTACACCGTACATTTTACCAGCTGCATTTCCCCATCCGTTTAAATCGGACACGTGGTTCCATGCCAGTTTATCATCATTCACAGCTTTGAGCCAATTTGCACTGTCTTTATCAAACGAAACCCCCAGAATATCAAAACCCATATCTTTAAATTTATTAAAAACATCTACAGTTTTAGGGTTATCGGCACGGCATGGGGGACACCATGATGCCCAGAAATCAATCAGAAGATATTTTCCATAAAGAGAAGAGAGTTTTAAAGGCGTTCCCTGCTGATTATTCATTGTAAAATCAATGGCTGGTTTTCCCGTTTCAACTCTTTTTAGCTTGTCGATGTAATTCTTTAATAATTTAACATAAAGAGTTTTATTTAAAGAAATATCTATACTCTTTGTGATTTTTTCCAATTGCTGTACATTTGAGTTACTGGCTAAGCGGGACCATGCCAGATAAGCAGAAACTACTGAAGAGTTGTTTTCCAATACATGATAACGTATGGATTCGATTTCGGCATTCCAGAGCGATTCTTTCTGAGCGACGATTATTGCAGCTTTCTTTCTATTATGTTCTCGCTTTGCTATACTCAGCTCTTTCTCCAATGAATCCATCTTCATGGAATAAATATTTTGTTTGCCCCAAAACCGTTCATATTCTTCGTGAGATTTAGAACCTGCAACTTTGTAGTTTCTAAGGTCATCTACTTTCGCAACTAAATTTATTTCATCATTTTCAATAAATATTGAAATTGCCGGTAATGTGTCGGAAATTTCAACCTTATACATTTCGGGAGCCTCAACCCTTCCAAAAAACATAAATGACCCATTTTTACTTTCGGCAGAATCAACAACACTCCAGGTTTCGTTTATATATTTATAAAGCAAAACCTTACTGTTTCCTAACCCATAAATGTTGCCTATAATTTTATACCCCGGATTCATAGTTCTGGAAGTACACCCCATTGCCAATGCAATGCCACACAAAATCGCCCACTTTTTCATTTTCCCTACGTTTCAAAAAATATTTTATATGATAATTGAAAAGAAATAATTGAATTTATTTCTACGCAAAAAAATATTTTTTATCTACTTATTTTCAATGAAAATTTAGACTTTTTTAGATTTTTTATTTATTCCCGTAATACATTTGAAGAAGCTTTTTTGCTGCGCCAAAAGAACCCATTTTGCCTTCTAATACTTTTTCTTCAAATCCTTGTAACTCTTTCTCTATTAACGGGTGGTGGTAAAAATGACTTCTGATATTTTCATTAATGGTTTCGTACATCCAATATTTTGATTGCTCCCTTCGCCGGTTGTGGAAGAAGTTATTTTCAGTTGTCATTCTTGTATAATCCTGAATGGTATCCCAAAGTTGTTGAATTCCCGCATTTTCTAAAGCTGAACAAAGCAAAACTTTGGGGCTCCACCCCGAAACAGATTTCGGGAAAAGATGAAGTGCATTCTTATATTCAGTTGCAGCTTGTTCAGCTTTGCGAAAATTTGTGCCATCAGCTTTTGTAATTGCAATAGTATCGGCCATTTCCATAATTCCCCTTTTTATTCCCTGAAGTTCGTCGCCCGCACCCGCCAACATTAGGAGAAGAAAGAAATCGACCATAGAATGTACAACTGTTTCCGATTGTCCCACTCCTACTGTTTCGATAAAAATTGTATCAAAACCAGCAGCCTCGCAAAGAATAATTGTTTCGCGGGTTTTTCGTGCAACTCCGCCTAAAGAACCAGCCGAAGGCGATGGCCTGATAAATGCGTTAGAATCAGCAGAAAGAGCTTCCATTCGGGTTTTATCGCCCATAATGCTTCCTTTTGTTTTTTCGCTCGATGGATCTATTGCCAAAACTGCCAGTTTTCGTCCGGAATTAGTAAGATACTTACCCATTGTTTCGATGAAAGAGCTTTTACCAACACCAGGAACACCGGTTATTCCAATCCGTAGCGATTTACCTGAGTACGGAAGACACTTTTCAACAATTTCATGAGCAAGCTGTAAATGAGCCGGAAGACTGCTTTCTACAAGCGTAATCGCCTGACTTAAAATAGTACGGTTACCTAAAATTATTCCATCAATATATTGTTGAACAGAAAGCTTATTCCGTTTCTTTTTAACAAATTGCTTAACAGAATCGTTGTTTACCGAAGGTGGCTGTTCAACTCCCTGGTTCACTGATAATGCACTTTTAAAACTTTCGTGATCCAACATAAAGCTATTTTCTACAAAACTACAAAATTAAATTTGGCATTTTACCATTATTCGACAGTTCCACGAACCCAGAATACAAGGTTAAGGTTTTGGGGATCGTTTGTAATCACAGTAATAGTTTTATTTACAACACCTTTTTGACCTGCAGAATTAAATACACCGATTATTTCACCGGTTGATCCGGGTTTTACTGTTTTCTCCTTAGTTTTAATATTTGTACATCCGCAGGAAGGGAGTATTTTATGAATCTCCAGATTAGTTTTACCGGCATTTTTAAATCTGTAAGCAATTTCGATGCTTGTCCCAGCTTTAATTCTTCCAAAATCGAAAGTTTTATTTTCAATAATCATTTTTGGTGCATTTGCAAGTTGCTGAGGATTAGCATTGGTATAATTGTCCTCAATATGTGTTGAAACATTAAATTTATAACTACCATCAGTTTTACCATTTAGCATAAAACTAATCTGATCACTTACAAATCCCCAGTCATTCTTTTTTTTAGGATCGTAGGAGAACTCAATTGTAGCTTTTTGATTTGGCTTTATGGTTGATGGGTTTACCATTACTTCCATATGAGAAGGAATTGAGGGAAATGATAAGGATACAGATGAAGTACCAGTATTAATAACATCAATATTTCGGCTAGCCAATCTTTCAGGAGAAACTTTTCCAAATGAAATGTAGGTAGAAGTAAGTCGCAGATCGCCAATCGCAAATGGATAAATATCGATTGTAGTTAGTTCTTTTCCAATAACCTCACCCGAAAACCTAATAACAACCGATTCGGTTATTCCATTAGTAATAACTGCTATGCTTTTATTGAAAGATCCGGGACGCCCTGCCGGATTAAATGTAGCTTTGATATAACCCTTTCCGCCAGGTACTACAGGCTCCCTGCTCCATTCGGGGGTAGTACAACCACAGGAAGGCTGTACACTTTTTATTATCAAAGGTTCATCGCCCGTATTTCGAAAGTTATAAGTATAAGTAACAGAACCTTTTACTTCATTTATTTTCCCAAAATTATGCGATTCATCTTCAAAAGAAATATTTGGCCCTTTTTGCTGAGCATAAGCATTAAAATATATTATAACTGTTACAATTAAAAATATGGGTAATTTCATAATAGTGTTAATTTTGTTCAAATGTAGAAATTTTCAGCCTCAGTGATTTATTTCATTCTTATTTGCTAATCTTTTTTAACAAAATATAGGGTTTTCATGTTTTGATATATCATTAGATTATAAGAAATTCTCTACCTTTAACCGTTTTATGTTTTGATTTCTGCAATGAACAAAAAAAAGCTGCTTTTAATTCCAATATTTGTAATGCAGTTAGCATTTGCATATGGTCAGTTTTATAACGGCCTCCAAATGACTTTTGGTAAAAACCGGGTTCAGTATAATTCTTTTTATTGGCAATATTTCCGCTATCCCAAATTCGATACCTATTTTAATGAATACGGAAAAGATCTGGCACTTTATACTGAATGGGCCGCCAATCAGGAAATACAACGTATAGAAAAATTACTGGATTACACGCTCGAAAGACGCATAATATTTTTAATTTACAATAAACTTTCCGATTTCCGACAGAGTAATGTTGGGCTGGTAACAGGCAGTGTCGATTACAACACGGGAGGAATAACCAAAATTGTCAAAAATAAGGTTTTTTTATTTTACGAAGGTGACCGTAAAAGTTATAGAAAGCAAATCAGTGCCGGCGTTGCAGAAGTTATATTAAGCGAAATGCTGTACGGCTCCGATTTTGGTCAAAATCTAACAAATCAGGCAGTAATTAATCTGCCTCCCTGGTATATAAAAGGACTAATCTCTTATATTTCGGAGGATTGGAGCATTGAAACTGAAAACATAATTAGAGATGGTATAATCTCTAAGAAATATGAACATTTTAACAGGCTGGCAGGTAACGATGCCATGTATGCCGGTCATTCTTTCTGGAGGTTTATTGAAAAAAATTATGGTGCAAATCTGATTCCTAATATAGTTTATATAACCAGAATCAACAAAAATGCCAAAAGCGGTTTTCTTTATGTTTTAGGTTCATCCATTAAACAATTGACTGATGAGTGGCTCGGGTATTATATAAGTCAGTATCAAAACGGAGCTCGCGATTCAATTCCGGATCAAACGCCAATAATAGCAAAGCCAAAGAAATACAGGATATATAAAAAATTGAAATTGAGTCCTGATGGAAATAATATTGCATATGTAACCAACGATTTAGGTCAGTATAAAATTTGGATTTACAATAAAAACACAAATAAAAAGAAGCGAATTTATAAGCGGGAACACAAACTCGATCAAATTCCCGATTACACTAACCCGGTTGTAGCATGGCATCCGGGAGGTAAAATCCTTTCTTTTATTTCAGAAGAAAAAGGTTTATTGAAATTGTCGTTCTATAATATTGAAACGAAAGAGCTGATTCAAAAGAACATGCTCTATTTTGATAAAATTCTAGATTTTGCATATTCGGGTGATGGTTCAAGGCTTGTGTTATCGGCAGTAAAAGAAGGACGAACCGACATTTTTGTTCACACACTTGCTTCGGCAACCAATGAACAAATAACCAATGACCTGGCTGACGATTTGTATCCTCGTTTTGTTGACAATTCGAGCAGAATCATTTTCAGTTCTAACAGAACAAGCGACAGTTTGAGCCTGGAGACTCCTGAAATTAAAGAGTTAGCGCCGGCATATGCACTATATGTTTATAATTATTCAACAAAATCAAAAGTATTGTCGAGAATAACTGAAAACAAGTTTGCAAATCATACATACCCTGTCGAAATTTCGAAGAACAGGTATGCATACCTGAGTGATGCAAACGGGATAATAAACCGGTATATTGCCGATTTTGACAGCGTTATGGGGTATGTTGACACAACAATACATTACAGGTATTTCTCTAAATCGTTTCCGATAACAAATAATGAGAGTAATTTTTTGGAGCATGATATTGTTTCGCATTCGTCGGATGCAGGCAATATCACATTAAAAAAAGGTCGTTTTCATATGTTTATGGAAAAACTTAAACCATTTCAAAATCTGCCTTATAAACTTACTGATACAGAATATAGAAGGGAGCTAAACAGCAAGTACAGACAAAAAGACAGCATTCAGAGCATTAGAAAAGATCCGGTTGTGGTGCGCCCTCCCCAAATAAAAAAAGAAGCTCAGGTGAATGACTCCTCCAAAATAATTACAAATAATGAGATAGATATTAACCAATATATTTTTGAAATCGAAAAACTAAACCTGAATGGTTCATCAGGTAACTTTGGCGTAAATAATCCATTAAGGGATTCAACAGTTGAAAAACCTCAACCAAAACAGCGGATATATCAAACATCCTTTTATATTAATTACATTGTTAGCCAGGCCGATTTCAATTTCTTAAATGCATCTTATCAAGCCTTTAATGGTTCGCAGGTATATTATAATCCGGGGTTTAACGGATTATTTAAATTGGGCACAAACGATCTTTTCGAAGATTATAAAATTGTAGGAGGAGTTAGGTTATCCTTTGATTTTGAAAGTAATGAATATTTATTAAGTATTGAAAATTTAAAGAAAAGGTGGGATAAAGAATACGTATATCACAGGCAATCGTTTCAGAGTGTAACTCCCACCAATTATTTAATTAAAACAACCACTCAGGAAGTATATTATGTATTGAAATATCCATTTTCCCAAGTTTTTAGTGTTCGTGGAACAGCCTCTTTCCGTCACGACAGGAATGTTTACCTTTCTACCGAAACCACTTCACTTGAAAAAGATAATTTTAATAATGTATGGGCGGGGGTTAAACTCGAACTTATTTTCGATAATACCCGTCCATTAGGCATAAATATTTACAGTGGAACACGATATAAAATTTTTGGCGAAGCATATAAACAAATTAACAGAGGCAAGTCAGATTTATTTGTTTTAGGTGCGGATTACAGACATTACCTTGTAATTCACCGCAATCTCATTTGGGCTAACCGGCTTGCGGGATCAACATCTTTTGGAGGAAGCCGTTTGATATATTATCTGGGTAGTGTAGATAACTGGATGAATTTTTCTTCAAAAGTAAGTACCTTCGATAATTCTGTACGTATTGACGATCAGCAAAAATATGCATACCAGACCGTTGCTACCAATCTGCGGGGATTTACACAAAATATCAGAAACGGGAATAACTTTGCTGTAATCAATAGTGAAATTCGTTGGCCATTTATCAAATATTTTTCAAGATATCCTTCCGGTTCTAATTTCTGGAGTAGCTTACAAGCCGTCGGATTTTTTGATGTTGGCAGCGCATGGACAGGATTAACTCCATTTTCGGGTGGAAATGCATACGAATATGATGTAATACAGAGAGGCAAAGTGAAGTTATATATAGAAAGTAACAGAACTCCAATAGTATATGGATTCGGAGGTGGATTGAGAGCTCAGGTACTGGGCTATTTTATGCGTTTTGACTGGGCATGGGGTGTTGAAAGAAACGTAATCCTTCCAAGAATTTTCTACTTTTCGTTAAGCACTGATTTTTAAAGATAACATATGACTATTAGTGAACTTTTACTTTTGTTGGTTACCGGAATTTTGGCAGGATTGGTAAGTGGTACTTTAGGAGTCGGTGGCGCAATCATAATCATACCCATGCTGACATTTTTTCTGGGCCTAAACCAATATCAGGCTCAGGGAACCAGTTTAGGAGTTATGACATTGCCCGTTTTTGTAATCTCAGCATTCAATTATTATAAGTCGGGATATGTGAATGTAAAATTTGTATTAATCATAGTAATCGCTTTTATTATCGGAAGTTATTTTAGTTCTAAATTTGCGGTTCAAATCCCCGAAAAAATACTTAAAAAAATATTTGGAATTTTTCTTGCACTCATGAGTATAAAAATGTTGTTGGGAAAGTAATGCATATATAAATGATGTAAGCAGTTACTTTATAACAGAATAAACAGACATTATGAATTTAAACAAAAAGATTTATCAGCTAGCCGAACAAATTTTCCCCGAAATAATAGAAATTCGTCGCCATTTACATCAAAATCCCGAGCTCTCGTTCGAGGAATATTCAACATCCGCTTTTATATGCAGCAAGCTTAAGGAATGGGGAATAGAGCACAGGAATAATATTGTATCAACAGGAGTGGTGGCTTATATAAAAGGCAAAAACCCTGATAGCAAATTATTAGTTCTAAGAGCCGATATGGATGCCTTACCTGTGAATGAAGAAAATGACCTTCCATATAAATCGAAAAATCCGGGTGTTATGCATGCATGCGGACACGATGTCCATACATCATCTCTTCTTGGAACGGCGAAACTTTTAAAGGAATTGCAGGACGAACTGGAAGGTACTGTGATGCTCATTTTTCAACCTGGAGAGGAAAAGCTTCCCGGTGGTGCAAAAATGATGCTTGATGCAGGTATCTTTAATGAAAGAAAACCTGACATGATTATAGCACAACATGTTCTTCCTACCATGGATGCCGGATATGTGGGTTTTAAACCGGGCATATACATGGCTTCGTGCGATGAAATATTTATTACTGTAAAAGGCAAAGGAGGACACGGAGCCATGCCGCATCAATTAAACGACACCGTACTAGCCTCAGCTCATCTCATTGTAGCATTACAACAGGTAGTCAGCCGTTTTGCCGAAGCCTCTGTTCCTTCAGTTTTATCAATAGGAAAAGTGATAGCTAATGGAGCAACAAATGTTATTCCCGGCGAGGTATATATGGAAGGAACCTTCCGCACCATGGATGAAAACTGGCGAAAATCGGCCCATGAGAAAATGATAAACCTGGCTAAAGGATTAATGGAAGGTATGGGTTGCGAATGCGATTTTCGTATTGAGAAAGGATATCCTGTTCTTGTAAATGATGAGAAAACAACACTCGATGCTTCAAACCTTGCCAAACAATATCTTGGAAATGATAAGGTAATTGATTTGAATATCAGGATGACAGCTGAAGACTTCGCATATTTTACCCAATTGTATCCCTGCACTTTTTACCGGCTGGGGGTAAATAAGAAAGGAGAAATTTCTGCCCCACTCCACTCTTCAAAATTTGACATGGACGAAGAAGCCCTAAAAACCGGAATCGGATTAATGACCTGGTTAAGTATTTGTTTTTTGAAAACCCCTGACCTGTAACCAAAACTTTTAATTCGTTGGCAGGCTGAGTCCTTGCAAGGTTTACAATTTTGTAAACAAAAATTCAAAACTTGCAATACGGAACACTGAACCAATAACTAAACACGTGTAACCTTATTTATACTACTTTCAAATTAGCTTCAGTATGGAAAAAAAACTTTTAGGATTCAAAAATTGAAATAATTTTGCGAGTAAAATTATACCTAAAATTTTACAAAAATGGCACACAAAATTAACGAAGACTGCACTGCATGTGGCACTTGTATTAATGAATGTCCTGTAGAAGCAATTTCCGAAGGTGATAGATACAAAATCGATGCTGACATTTGTACTGACTGCGGAGCTTGTGCTGATGTTTGTCCGGTAGAAGCAATTCACCCCGAATAAATCGTAGTACATAAAAAACGAAAAGCCTGTCAATTAGCAGACTTTTCGTTTTTTTTTATTTTTCCCATCCAATCTCATTCAGCTTTTATCTTAACTTTTCCCCAAGTCACTTTTCTTCCGATGGGGTTATAATCCCTTGTCTCATAATTTGCCTGACATTCAATAATATGGTCAGTTGGACAATCGGGTAAAATATGAATATCCTACATCCAGTATGATAAAGAATAAGGTACATATTTATTCATTTTTCCCCTCGATACTTTTATTTTTATCATTCGTTTTATTTCGGATATACACCAGCTTCGAATTGGATTTATCAGTTTCCCGCTCATCCACTTCGAAGTATTTTTTAAGAGATTTGAGCATCGGTGTAAGTTTTGAGAAACCAAAATTGCGAGGATCGAAATCGGGCTTTTTCTTAATAACCATACTGCCTACATCTCCCAGGAAAGCCCAACCGGTCTCATCGGCAACATCGTTTATAGAATCTGAAATTAAATCGGTTGTTTTCTTATCTACTTTTGAGAGGGTTGGATTTTTGACATTGCTTCCTTTTTTCTTTTCAGTTGAAGTCTCGGCTGATACTTCCTGTGGTTTAAGTATCTCAAGATAAATAAACTTATCGCACGAAACAATAAATGGATTTGGCGTTTTCTTTTCACCAATGCCAATCACTTTCATACCCGACTCCCTTAATCGGGTGGCTAATCGGGTAAAATCGCTATCACTGCTTACAATACAAAAGCCTTCAACTTTTTGTGTATAAAGAATGTCCATGGCATCGATAATCATCGCCGAATCGGTTGCATTTTTACCTGATGTGTAACTATATTGCTGAATTGGGGTGATGGCATTTTCAAGCAGAACAGATTTCCAGCCTGAAACTGTAGGTTTAGTCCAATCGCCATAAATACGTTTAAAAGTTGGTGTACCCAATTTAGCAATTTCCTCGAGCATACCTTTAACATTGTTATAAGGCACATTATCAGCATCAATAAGCACTGCAAGTCTTAATTCAGATTTTGTTTCCATACTTTTTATTATTTCCAAATTCCTTTTATTGATGCAAGATACTGATTATAATATTTCTCTAATAATAATTGATTGAATTCCTGCGCCTTTAGCTGACGATTCTGATAAGCTTTTTTAATTTCATCCTTTTCTTTTGGTATAAACAGACCAGATGATTTTCGTTCGTTTTCCATTTCATCAGAATAATAGTGTTCAGCAATTAATTGATGGCTCATCTCCCAAATTGCCACAGTTTTATCCAAAGAAGCTGAAGCAAAGAATTTACCTGACGGATGAAAAGCTACTTCGTTCACTGCCGCCGTGTGCCCTGAAATTATGGCCAATTTTTCACCGTTGCTTATTTCCCATACAATAATGTTTGTATCAACTGATCCGGAAATTAAATAAGTTCCATCAGGACTAAAAGCTACACTAAACACACCTGCTGTATGCCCCTGAAAAGTCCTGAGAAGCTTTCCGCTGCTCACCTCCCATAAACGGATCGTATTATCATTGGATGCACTTGCCAGATATCTGCCATCAGATGAGAATGTAACACAAAAAATATTTCCACCATGTCCGGTCAAAGTATCAACAACTTTATAATTTTCTGCATTCCATATTAAAATCTTTTCATCTAATGACCCAGAAGCCATAAGTTTACCATCGGGTGAATATGCGACACTGAGTGCACTTTTGGCATGCCCGGTCAGATTGGTCAATTTACCGGATTTATAATCGAACATCCTGATGTTTTTTTCAAAAGAACCTGCCACCCATTGTGAACTGTCGGGCTTAACTGCAACCGACCAGATATAAGTTGTAGGGCCTCTTTGAGCATCTAACAGCTCGCCCTTCAGATTCCATGAACGCGCAAAATAATCGCCACCTGAATAAAACCGTGTACCGGATGATAGAAAACTAATGGAATTTACAGCGTTTGTATGCCCAGTTAACGGTTTGGAACATTCCCAGGTTGATGTATTCCATATCAGAATAGTTTTATCTTCACTGCCTGTAATGAGGGTTTTCCCATCAGGACTATATGCCAAAGCCGTTACTCCTCCTGTATGTTTGTTTAAAACTTTTATTGGCTGAATGTCAAATTCATTTTGGCTAAAGAGGTTGAAATGATTGATGAATAAAATAAAACACAATATCAAACCTTTCATAATGTTTTTGTTTAAATTTAAAATTTGCATTACAGGAAATAGCTTAAATTAATAAAATTACAAAATTCCATTTCTCAGCATTATTACGCCCAAAATAATCATTAAACCTTAGTATCCAGTAATTCCTTTTAAAAATTGATCTAATTACGTTATTGAACAAACATATAAAATAATAAGGTTAAAACAACCTAGTTCATCATGTTCCTCATAAAAAAGAGAAAGGTCGTAACTTCCAGCTACGACCTTTCTCCAAAAATAAATAACAGCTTAAAAGACAAAGGTTCCGACTGCTCTTTTATCCAATGTAACTGTGTATTTTTTGTTTTCAATGCTGATGTTAAATTGGGTTGAACTGGCTCCATCGTTAAATACAATAAGAACAATTTTACCTTCAGGAGTCTTAAAAGCTACGTTAGGCAATCCCTCCACTAAGTTTGATTCAATCCGAACCGATCCGGGACGTACAAATTTCGAAGCATGAGCTATGATGTAATAAGCAGGATTTCGCTTAACATCATTACCATCGATGGTAACTGCACCCAGGCACCTGTCACAACCTCCACGATCGGTATGAGGTTTGTTTTCTGAATTATTAGCCAGGTTCCATTCTAACACAGTTTTGCACCAGTTTCTGGTTCCTCCGATAATTAATGTTTTAACATGCCATGATATATCGCCCACCATATTGCCGGGAGCACCAACCCATTGTTCGGTAAAATAAAGGTTTTTATCAGGGAACGCATTGTGAACAGCAGTTAAGGCATCTATTTTCCCTCCATATAGATGAAAAGCAGCACCATCAATATATTTAGATGCCTCTGCATCTTTATAAATGGTTAAAGGATAATCGGGACGATCGGCATTATGATCGTAAACAATTATTTTGGTTTTTATATTATTAGATGCAAATATTGGCCCCAGACTTTTTTTGATGAAATTTGCCTGAGCGGTATCGGGCATAAACATACTTGGATTATTGCCCGGATGTAAAGGTTCGTTTTGAACAGTAATGGCATCAATAATAATACCTTCAGCCATCAATGAATTAATGTATTTTACAAAATATTTGGCATAAGCATCGTAATATTCGGGTTTTAAACTACCACCCCTTGTGTCTTTATTGGTTTTCATCCAAACAGGAGCGCTCCATGGAGAACCTAAGATCATAATTTTCGGATTAATAGCGAGAATTTCCTTTAATACCGGGATGAGATATAATTTATCGTAACCCAAATCGAACTTTGATATTTCCACATCAGTTTCGCCGGCAGGCAAATCGTTATATGAAAAAACTTTTTCATCGAGATCGGAAGCGCCAACACTTATTCTTAGGTAACTCACTCCAATGTTATTACCATCGGTTGCAAAAAGTTCATTTAACAAGGCTGCCCGGCTTGCATTGTCCATATTGTGTAAATGAAGTGCACTGCCACCGGTGAGCGTGTATCCAAATCCGTCAATGGTTTGGTAAATATTAGAATCGTCGATAAGTATTACAGGTAAGTCTTTCCCCTTTTGAGAATGTATGGCACATGATTGGTTTGTAAAAAACACCGAGTTTAAAGGGCTTGTCACCCAAATTTGGGGCTTATTACCTTTCGTTACCTTTTGTGCATTTACAAAAACATGTTGGGACATCAACAATATCATCAAAGCAGATAAAATAATTTTTGTTCGCATAGCTAAATAAATTTTCATTAAAAATAATCATTTAAAAACAAATGATGCATTTGGAAAATTTTGTATTGGGTAATTTTCGAACCCCTTCTTTTAAAAACAAAAACCCTGCAGTGGGTAGCTGCAGGGTTCGAGAAGTTATTTGAAATAATATTTACTTTAATTTCAAGCTTACACCAAGAGTCAGATAACCTAAACCATAACCTACTTCACCAAAAGCTGCAAATTTTTCAGTAAAATAATAACGGGCACCTGCATATAAAGCAAAAAGTCCGTTAGTTGAGGATTCTGTAGCTTTTCCAGTAAATGCCGTTTCATATTTCCAAGTTTCCAATCTTAAACCCAAAGCTACACCAGCATAAGTATCTAATTTTTCAACTTTAAATAAATCGGCATGTATGGCACCCCTGGCTGCAATAATATAATCAGTCCATGACCAATCTGATCCATAAGCAGATCCCAAAGATGCATGTTTAAATCCTACAATCCCACCAACTGCCAATGTACCAAAATCAAAATCTTTTATACCTTTTTCGAGACTGACACTAATTGCTGGTAACGATGTTACATTACCATATCCATAACTATACCAACCGAAACCAAGTCCAGCATTAGCAACCATACTTCCTTTTTCAAATGCTTGGCCTTTAACAGACATCTGAGCTGAAGCCAGAATACCAACAGCTATTATTGCAACAAAGATTTTAGTAATTTTTTTCATAGGTTTTCAATTAAGGGTTTTAATTAAGGGTTTTTAAAATTATTATAGAAACAAATGTAAAGTAAGCAGTATAAATAATTATCCTCTTTTTAGGGGATATTTGGAATTTTCAACGAAACCACTAATTTAAGTGATAAATGTCAGTATTTTATCTTTTAAACTAGAGTTTTTCTTTGATTGTCCTTTAATGAACTCTTTTAGGAAAACAGACAAAAAATAAGTAAATAAGTTCATTTCGCTTTTGGTCAGAAATAAAATGTTCTAATTTGTAAATAGCAAATTTATACTTTTGTATTAATAAAAATTATGTTTTGCCTATAAAATGAGAAATATTTTAGATTCCTTTGATCAAACTGTTTTTCGATTCATCGTTAAACTTGCTTATTCTCAATATAAAAGGCCTCGTCAAGGTTATATCAAACATTACCAGGTTTTGAAACGCTATTTCTTTATGCAAAAAGTTTTGGGAATTAACCGCAGTATTCCATGGCCGGTAGATTTCAGAAGTAAAGTGATTGGCTGGGAAATTATAAAAAAGGGGATTATGTGCGACCCCGGCGATAATCCCGGAATTTATATTAATGCATATGGGGGACTTACTTTCGGTGATAATGTTGAAATAGCTGCTAACACAGTAATTGTTACCACCAATCACAATAAGTACGACCAACGCAAAACATGGGGACCAACAGGTGTTACAATTGGAAGTAATGTCTGGATTGGCGCTAATTGCGTGATTTTACCAGGCACTCAAATTGGCGACGAAGTTACTATTGGCGCAGGTTGCATAATCCAGGGTATTATCCCTTCGAAAAGTACCGTGAAAAAAAACAATGATAACCATACAATTACCCCTAAAAGCAGGCCTTACGACTGGGATATTTATTCGGAGAAATTAACCTGATTTTTCATTTTGTAAATAACCCATTGCGCTATCAGAGAATTGTAATTGAAATGTGTCCCTTTTGTGATAAAGCCTTTCTTTTCCATTTCCTCTCTCCATTTGCTTGTAATCTGGTTGTATAAATAATAGTCGTTTTTCCTTGTAAAATGATATAAAATTTTTTTAGGTAAGAACTTTTTAATTTGATTCTTAATATTCTGAGCTTTCATTTTAAACAGTGAAGGATGGAGTTCCTGTTCAAAGGAAATACTTAACTTATCAAAGAAATATTCCTTTAATATTGTGTTATACAATCTCTTTTCCATTTTAAATGTAACAGGAACATGTCTGAAAAATTCAATTAATTCCTTGTCCCAATAAGGGAAATAACAGGAGTAGCCATAATAAACATAAGCATTGGACGAATTTAAAATATGCTTCGATAGCTTTTCAGACATATCGATGTCTTCATAAATGGTAGTTGGAACTAAATCAGATGGATAACTTTTTTCAACTAAAGCTGAGATTTCCAATTTTTTTTTTAAAAAATCGCTCTTTGAATAAAAAGAGGGGTCAAACTTTTTATTTAACAACTGCAATGAAATCTGATTATACTTTAAATTTGTTTCAAATGCTTTGATATACTGACTTCCCCCAAGCATATCACCCGAATGTCCCGGAATAAAAACAGCATTTAATTCGATTAATCTGTTAGATTTCAGGTACGATAAAGCAATCATTTCGTGCATACTGGGAAAAGAATTGCCATTCACCATATAATCGAAATATGAATCCAAATCAAAACTTTGCAGTAATTCGTTTAGCAAATCTTCAGTATAGGGGATAAAGTACCACTTAATACCTAATTTAAGAGCAACTTTCTGAGCATTGGTAAATTCGGGAACTTCCTTAATGCCATAAGTTACAGCGACAATGTTTCTATAACCCTTCGAAACCAATGCAGATAAAACAAACCTTGAATCATAACCGCCGCTTAGGGGAACTACTGCCTGACGACCACCCAGAAAGCTGATCATCCGGTCTGTTACATTATCGAAAACTTTTTTGCCATTCAATTTTAATTGTTCAAACGATTGAGTGAAAATTTCAGAAGCATTCACCGCATAACTAAACAATTTCTTAGTTTCTATGAATGATTCTGCTACCAAAACTGCATTTCCGGGTTCAACTGAAAAAACATTTTTGTACAATGTTTTATTTCCCCAGCAAAATAATGATGACCGGTATTCAAGCATGCTTTCTTCATCCAAATGTCCATCAAACAAGTCACCTGCTCTTTTTGAAATTGTATATCCTGAATCAGTTTTGCTGTAATACAACTTATGAAACCCACCCGGGGAGACATATAACCAGATCTCATTGGTAACCCTTATGTAGATGCTGTAAATACCATTTATTTGGCTATTGATTAACCAAAATGCTTTAAAATCGACAACCTGTGTAAACAACTCAGCAATTTCATTATCACACAACAGATTGCTTCCATTGAAACAATATCCCTGGGAAGTAATATTTCCGGGAACTTCTGTCTTAAAACTATTTTCTGAAAGCACGAACAAAAAATTTATATTTTAATGCTTGGTAATATAATGAAATTAAAAACCGGTCACTTAATATACTTAATAACAGTCGTAGACGATTGATTGAAAAAATATATTTTTTCCTATCGCTTGCCACCTGCGGAAGTATTTTGTTCCTGTTCTTTTTAGACTCAAATATAACTCTGTGTGCATCTGGCCCGATATTTTGCTTATAATCAGATATATCCAAACGATTTTCGATTTCAGGTATAGTATTAAGATCGTATGTATCAATTATAATTCCGGATAAATCGCAATTAATACCTGATAATTGGAAACTGATTTTATCCTTTCTAATATGAAGTTTCACCAATAATCCATGTTGAGTGTCATCGTAAATTGCATGAGATGGAAAATCGAACATGAAATTTCCTAAAGAGTAAAATACCAATGTACCATTAACAATTTCAACACCTTGAATGGTATGGGAATGATGGCAAAGAATCACATCAGGACGTATTCCCATTGCAATTTTTTGTAGCAATCGTCTTTTTTCGGGCATTGGATAAAAAGTAAATTCTTCCCCTCCATGAATGCAAATTATATTTTTTTGATTATCCCTTTGAATTTTAATTGCTTTTTTAATATACTTCATGCTTTTCAGGCCATTCAAACCGAAGTTGGAGTGCCCGGAAACATCAGAGGAATAAGCATGGATACCCCAAATATTTATTTTCAGATCACCTTTTTGTATCATAAAAGGCGTTGAAGCTGCTTTGGATGATTCCCCTGCTCCAAAATTTTGCCACTCTTTTTTCTGAAATTCTTCGATTGTCTGAATCAATCCTTCTTTGCCATAATCCATAGTATGGTTGTTGGCCAGATTGAAAACAGGTTTTGAAAATGAACTTAAATATGGAGCTATTTCCAGTGAATTTTTAAGGTTTGTTTTCCCCGATACTGCAGGTTTAACTCCAAACGAACTCCCTTCGTAATTGAATATAACAGAATCTGCTTCTTTGAGTAAATTTTTAAGCCTGTCAGAAATAATCTCTTCTCCGCTTTCCAGTTTTTGGGCAAAACGATTGTGACAACAAAGGTCACCGGTAAAAATCAAATCAATCTGATCTTCTTTCACGATGCGGATGTATGAACTCTTGAAAAATGTAAAATCAAAAATTGAAAAAACAGGTTAAACACCACTCCTATTCCGGAGAAAATGGCCATGGTGGTTATAAAACCCGCATTAAAGCTGACACAAATATATAATCCAATAATCCGAAATAAAAATAAAGTAATATCGTAATAAATTGTTTTTAATTGAATTCCCAATACTGAAATAACATTGGAAACAGGCGCACTCACCATTAACACAAACAACCAGGGAAGCAATACCCGCGACAGCAAAGAAGCCATATCCCACCCTGATCCAAGGAATAGCTGAAAGAGATTGGGAACAAAAACAATGATCAGTAAAAACGGAATAATTCCAAAAGAATAAAGTCTGAATATTAATGTTTTTACGAAAGGGAAAATGCTGTGTCTTTGATAATTTATTTGCGAGATTTTTGGGAAAAACACCTGACCAAAACTTTGTCCCAATATACTTAATGGCATACCAACAATTCGCATCGACATTCCATAAAACGCACTGTAAGCTTCGCCAAATACTGCTGAAATAAAAATATACGGAATTTGCATGGATGTTATAACTATACCGGAAGAAATGGTATTAAAAACTAAAATCTTTTTATGTTTTTGATAGAAAAGTTTAAAATCGGCTAATGAAAAATCCTTTTTACTAAACCAACAAAGTTTATTGCGGCTTAACACCAAAACCTGGGATAAAAGAATTAACCCATTTCCGGCGATAAATCCTAGAATTAAGGTATTGTGAGAGTTATGACCAAAAAAACTAAATACAAAAATAAACAGGTAAATAGATAATGGCCTGGTAATCCTAAAAAAGGAAATCAGCCAAAATCGCTTTTCATAGGTAAACAAATATTCAGTAGAATTTGTCGAACCCACAATAAACAATGCAAGCGGAACATACATTATCCATTCCGAAATTGTCGATTTTCCTGAAACAAGTTCAATTACTGAAGGAAATATACCCAAAACAAGAAATACGAACAGAGACAATACAAATACGATCAGAATAGACTTTTTGAAGCAAGTATAGCTTTTTACATTGCTCTCGACCACGATTGCCTGTTCACTTTGAAGTGAAACAAAAATAGAGCCCATGATAACGAGTGCTTGAAAAAAGAAAAAAGCTCCAATTTCAGTTTTGCTAAACCATGCAGTAAGTAAAGGTAATGCCAGAATGTGAATGATCTGTCCGGCAAGAGAAGAGGAAAAAAGAGAAAATATATCGGTTTTGAATATTTTAAACATATCGAAAATCGGATTTTAAGTACACCACTCTGTTGGACATTTACTGAAATCAGGATAACTGATCCTGGCCATCTGACGCTCATCCTTTCCGGGAAGATTGGCTGGCATTAATCCCATAGCTCTAACCCTGTCGTAAAGGTCGGTTCCGGGATATGGAAAGAAAATGGATGTAGCATGCCAGTCGGGCTGGATTTGTTGATTCAGTTGCAATGTGGCCTGATAATCCACTTCAGTTTCTTGGGGTAAACCAATGAGATTAAAGATTCCAACGCCAATATTATTTTCCCTGACTTTTTGAACAGCAACTAAAATATCGTGATTACTATTTAAAACTACCAATTCGCAGGTATGCGATTCCTGCTCGAGAACTGCAGCAATATATGAAATGTCAAAGCTGATTTCTTCCTGTCCCCGTAAAGGCTTTTGGAGCAATATAGTATTTTGCTGACTGTAAAGGAAGAGGATATGCATTCATTTTCATTTTAGTGCAATAAAAGTATTAATATTTTTTAAAATTGTCTTGTCTGGCATTACACACTAATAAATTCTTCTCACATCCCTATTGTTAATCCACTTCATCCATCACATAAAAATTATCCCTTAAAACACCAACATCAAACCTTCCGTCCGACATAGTAACAGGCTTTGTATCGACTACCGCCTGGAATTCAAAATAACCAGAAAGTATCACCCCTACAGGCTTTGTATCAACAATTAAATTACGGGCATGTTTAAATTCAAGCTTTCCATTTAAAATTTTCACTTCACTTTCTGTGTTTTCAATGTTAATTTTGACTTCGATGAGCGGATTTTTGAGATCAATAACACTATCGTTAAGCAATATCAGTTGATTATATAGATTTGGAGCAAAATTCCTTAATATAAAAGTCACCGTCATATTGGCATCGGAATAATTATAATACGGACCAATTTGCCCTGTTAAGAAAAAAGAAGTTGAACCATCCGCCACGATTAACTTTGCAGGCACTTCATAATCGTTAGAAACAAAAGGCTGACGATCGTAATATGCCCCAAAGGTGTTGTATCCCCATTCGGAATAAGCAGGCAATTCGGGATTTTTAGAATCCCTAACATAAATTGATTTTTGAAGTTCATTATCTTTTGAGCAACTTGCTAAAATCATGATTGTTATTGGAAGTAACAGTAAATATTTCATTATTTTAATTTTTTAGATTCTGATTAACTTTTTTAAGAGGAATATATAGGTTACACTGGAAACCGACACCAGATAGCGGGTTTACAACTCCTGTAGTTTCCTGGGTTATAAAAACTACCGGTAAATTTCCTTCGAGCGAAAAATTAATTTTGTAAGGTCTGCCTATTCTTAATCCGGCTGCACCATTGGCAACAGCACAAAAATTACCGGGATTTCTCACTAAATCAGCTATTTTGTTTTTATATATACTCATGTCGTCGTTTGAAAAAACAACATCAGTTTTTGTTTTTACCCTAAAATTGAATTCAAGGCCAGCTTTAAAGTAGATTTGAATGAGATGTGGTGACATAGGAAAAAATTTTAATTCCAATGGCACTCCAACATAATGCGACGATTGAGTAACTTCCTTCACCTTCATTAACTCTGTATTACTGTTATTTTGAGTAACAAGCACGTAAAAAAAATCGGAAGTTGTTACATACCAGTACGATTGTTTTCCAATGGCTCCATACAGATGTGTATACCGTATTCCACCTGTTAATGCAAACTTGTTATTCAGTGTAAAAACTTCAGCTTTAATACCCAGATAATTTTTAAACTGAAGGCTCGAAAGATTGGAAGTTGCTTCTCCCAGGTTATAGTACGATGGCACATCTCCCCGCACAAAATCCATTTTCGTTGGTTCACTGAAAATAAAATCGATTCCGGTTTCAAAACTTAGATTTTTTTGACGTAACTCCTGCGCCAGTGCTTTTCCTACAAAAAGATAAAACACCAACCCAATAAATAATTTGGCTCTCATTATTATAATTTGTTTGTGATGAAATAATAGTAAAACTGATTTAATTTTATCTCAAAATGCTCCATTTCGAAACTGGTTATTTCAAGGTAAGAAAAAAGCTTTACAATTAACTTTTTCGATTTTATTACTAGACTGGTTATTCTCCTTAGGGTTGCGTTGATGAATTTTTGAACCCAAAAAACAAGCTACTATGAACGAGGGTGGAGTTGGAGGAGGGAACTAGGCAGAGTTTGCAATGAAATGCTAAGGTTTTTCAGCATGTTGGCCCATCCTATTTTAATAAGTTATTCCAATTTGAAGAATCAACGATAAAAATACTATATTTAATAAAAGATTCAAAAACAACAGGAGTCTTTTATCTATTCATTATGACCGACTTACACCTTTCTGCCGATAAAAGAGAACAGACACCTCTGGTTCACTTTAAAACCACTGGTGAGCTAAGAATAGAGGGAACATCATATCCAGAAGATCCGATGAAGTTTTATGACCAGGTTATAGAATGGGTTAAAAATCTGAAAAAGGAAAAACTTCCCAAAATAGAATTGTTGGTACGATTGGATTACTTCAATACCAGCACCAGTAAATTGGTGTTGTATATTTTTAAACTTTTGGAAAATATATATTTAAGCGATAAAAATGATGTGAGAATTATATGGTACTATCATAAAAACGACGAAGACATGTTCGAATCGGGAAATGATTACAGCAGCCTTTTGGACATACCCGTTGAGTTAAGGGAGATAGAGGCTTAAACATGACCGCCCTATTTTTGATCCAAAATTACAGGAAATTGATAGAAAATAATCAGTGGCCGGTTAAAGTAAGAGATTTCTCCCTGTGCCCGCCTGCTGCCGGCAGGGTCGAAATGACAAAGGCTTTGTTGGATTTCTAATTAACTACTTAATTGTCATTTCGAATGAAGTGAGAACTTAGCGAAGCGATCTCACCGCAGGTAAATCTGTTCATTTAATCTTTTCCATATTTTTACCGGACAACAGTGATAGAAAATTTGAATTGAATTTTCGATTTCAGATATTCCAGTTTTTTGAGCCCTGAAAAATAAAAAAAAATACAATTGAACACGAAGTCACTAAGACACGAAATTTAGCAGAGGGTCTAAAACGTCAGCCACATAAGCATCTATCTACTTGACTCCATTATTTAGAAAAACCAGATGAAGTGAATTTTAGAGTGGATTTGAAATATGATTGTTGATTGGATTCGAAAACCGAAAACTAAGGCACTAAGACACTAAATTTCAATATTGTTTTTAGTGATTTTTATGCCATAGTTATATTTTTTTTTATATGATATTATATTTTAAAGCAATCTGGCGTAGACCTTAGCTTTTTAGCCAGGCAACAGCATCACTAACTGATCCAAAATTGCGCGATGAAAACCCGCCAATTTTTTTATCCCATTCATCCACTGCCATCTGAGCAAAAATATTATGAGGTAAAACAACAGCAACTTTCGTTAATCCCATTCCAATAAGTTTTGGCATAAAAACACCTGCAAGCCAATCGTTTGCTTCATTGAAACTTCCACTCATTTTAGTACTTTCAACAATTGCGCTTTTACATTTGTGCTTTTTAAATAAATCCATAAAATGTCCGCTCAAAACATCTTTAAGTTGCTCGGTGGTGCGGAAACCATTCCATCCATGAAAAAAGATACCCTGCTTTGTATATGACAGATCGATATAATGAAAAACCTGATTTAATTTGTTGATCGATTCTATTTTGTCGCCTCTTTGAACAACTTTAAAATCATCTTTTTGCGCAGTAGCTTCTTTTAGTACAATTTCAATTTCCATTACGATTAGTAAATTAGTTAAATCTTCCCTAAGTACGTACGTTTTAAATCATGGTTGAATTTTACCGGGTGATCTATATCACCAACCAGCATGATAAATGCCATGTTCAATAATAAAAGTGTAGTTTATTGCTATTTTTTAAAGGCTTATAGTTTAAAGGTATATTTTTGCATTAAAAGTTAATTGACTGTTTTTGTTCAATTAATAATTCAGACTATTCAAAATAACTGTAATACCAACTTTATAAAATAATTCCTATCCCCGATGTTTAACATAGAAGATTATATTAAACAGTTCAATTCTCTGTTTACAAAACAGAAAAACCAATATCCATGGGAGATAATTCAAAAACTTCCGAACTTGTTAATGGAGCTAATTTCCATAACAAACAATGATTATAATACAAATGATGGAATTGCCATTCATAAAACAGCAGTTATTGAAAGCAATGTGACATTAAAAGCACCAGTCCTGATAGGTCCTGATTGTTTTATAGGTTCCAATGCTTATTTAAGAGGAGGTGTCCTTTTAACCGAAACAGTGAGTATAGGGCCTGGTTGTGAGGTAAAAACCAGTATAATTTTTCCGGGAGCCTCTATTGCCCACTTTAATTTTATTGGAGACAGCATAATTGGCAGGAATGTAAATTTTGAAGCTGGCGCAATTACTGCCAATCATTTTAATGAAAGGGAAAATAAAAGAATCCTCGCATATATAGACTCAATCATAATTGATACCGGTATTGAAAAGTTCGGATCATTAATAGGCGATAACTCAAAAATTGGCGCAAATGCAGTATTATCGCCCGGAACAGTATTAATCCCGGGTACTATTGTTAAAAGGCTTGAATTAATTGATCAGATAGGCTTATTAAAGAAATGATAAATGCTCATTAAAGCACTTAGTCTCTGTATTTCGTATTTGGCATTTCACATTTCTTTTTGAATTTCTTTTCATAATTCCCTTTTTATTTAAAATCGTCCTAAATTACATAGGCTCGAAAAATTTCTCTTTCGAATTTTTGTATTTGTTTTATATTTGCCAATCTTAAAATTAACCACTTCTACGATGAATGGATTGAAAATTATTGTTTTAGCTAAACAAGTACCTGACACCAGGAATGTTGGAAAAGATGCGATGAAAGCCGATGGTACTGTTAACCGTGCTGCTTTACCTGCTATTTTTAACCCTGAAGACCTGAATGCGCTTGAACAAGCACTTCGTATTAAAGATAAAATTCCCGGTTCCACTATAACCGTTCTTACCATGGGCCCAGTTCGCGCTGCCGAAATTTTGCGCGAAGGTTTATTCCGCGGTACCGACGATGGTATATTGCTCACCGACCGCGCTTTTGCCGGTGCCGACACCCTTGCAACTTCCTATGCACTTTCGTGTGCTATCAGAAAAGTTAAAGATTTTGACGTGATTATTTGTGGCCGTCAGGCTATCGATGGAGATACAGCTCAAGTAGGCCCTCAGGTTGCCGAAAAACTTAATATCGCTCAAATTACTTATGCTGAAGATATTTTATCGGTAGAATCCAATAAAATCCGCGTAAAAAGAAGGCTTGAAAGAGGTGTTGAAGTGGTAGAAGGTACTTTTCCAATTCTGGTTACAGTAAATAGTTCTGCTGCTTCGTGCCGCCCACGTAATTCCAAAAGGCTGATGAAATACAAACATGCCACTACCATCAGTGAACGTCAGGAAAAAAGCGAAGATTATATCACCATGATTAATGAGCGCCCTTATTTAAGTATTAAGGAATGGAGCGTGAACGATATAGAGTGCGACCGCGAACAACTTGGCTTAAACGGTTCACCTACGAAGGTTAAGAAAATCGACAATATCGTTTTTCAGGCCAAAGAGTCAAAGCATTTAACCAATACTGACCGGGATATTGAAGAGCTGATGAAAGAGCTTCTTGCAAACCACACTATTGGATAATCCCTGTCTTATTCCTAACATTAGAAAAATTATAGTATGAACAATATAATAGTTTATTGTGAAATTGACGAAGGCAAGGTTGCCGATGTTAGTTTTGAACTTCTGACAAAAGGCCGCAGCCTGGCATCTCAACTTAATTGCAAACTCGAAGCTCTGGTTATTGGATGCAAGCTCGACAGCATTCCACAACAACTTTTCCCATTTGGTGTCGATACGGTATATATTGCCGATGACGACCGTTTAGAGCATTATGCAACACTTCCGCACACTGCCATTACTGTTGAGCTTTTTAAGGAACAAAATCCTCAGATTGCTTTATTAGGAGCCACCACTATTGGTCGCGATCTTGGCCCTCGTGTTTCGTCGGCTTTACGCAGTGGATTAACAGCCGATTGCACCAGTCTCGAAATTGGCGATCATGAAGAAAAAAGATTAAACAAAGAATATAAAAATTTACTGTATCAAATCCGACCAGCTTTTGGTGGAAATATTATCGCTACCATTATCAATCCCGACTGTCGCCCGCAAATGGCAACAGTGCGTGAAGGTGTGATGAAGAAAGAAATTTTCAACCTGACCTACAAAGGGGAAGTGGTTACACTTGATCTTTCAAAATATGTTACCGACACTGATTTTGTAGTAAAAATCATTGAACGTCACATGGAAAAATCGAAGGTTAATATTAAAAACTCTTCCATTATTGTTGCAGGTGGTTATGGTGTTGGTTCTAAAGAGAATTTTCAGTTATTACATAATTTAGCTACTGCTATCGGTGGCGAAGTTGGTGCTTCGCGGGCAGCAGTTGATGCAGGTTATGCCGATCACGACCGTCAGATTGGACAAACAGGTATTACCGTTCGCCCAAAACTATATATCGCTTGTGGTATTTCCGGTCAAATTCAACACATTGCCGGTATGCAGGAATCAAGCATGATTATTTCCATTAATAACGATCCATCTGCACCTATCAATAGTATAGCCGATTACATTATTACAGGCAATATTGAAGATATTGTTCCTAAAATGATCAAATACTACAAACAAAACTCGAAGTAAATCTTCAAAATTAATTCAACAATTATGGCAAACTTCTATACAGATAACCCGGATTTAAAATTTCACCTGACACACCCTTTGATGAAGAGGATTGTTGCCCTGAAGGAGAGGAATTTTGAGGAAAAAGACAAATACGATTATGCTCCTGTAGATTTTGAAGATGCTATGGACAGCTATGAAAAAGTGCTGGAAATAGTTGGCGAAATTTGCGGTGAAATTATTGGCCCAAATGCTGAATCGGTTGATCATGACGGTCCTGAATTAATTGATGGTCGGGTTAAATATGCCAACGGTACCGTTCAGAACATCGAAGCCTTAAGCCATGCCGGATTAATGGGTATGTCGTTACCACGCCGTTTCCATGGTTTGAATTTCCCTATTGTACCCTATATCATGGCTGCCGATATTGTGTCGAGGGCCGATACTGGTTTTGTGAATATCTGGGGTTTGCAAGATTGTGCTGAAACTATCAACGAATTTGCTACCGAGGACCAAAAAGAAAAATATTTAACTCGTGTATGTGCCGGCGAAACCATGGCCATGGACCTCACCGAACCTGATGCAGGCAGCGATTTACAAGCTGTGATGTTGAAAGCTACTTTCGATGATTCGAAAAACAAATGGTTCCTGAATGGAGTAAAACGTTTCATTACCAATGGCGATGGCGATATTTCACTTGTTCTGGCACGCTCCGAAGAAGGTACAACTGATGGTCGCGGACTTTCGATGTTTATTTATGATAAGCGCGATGGTGGTGTAACTGTTCGTCGTATCGAAAATAAAATGGGGATTAAAGGATCGCCAACCTGCGAACTTGTTTTTAAGAATGCACCTGCTGAACTTTGCGGATCAAGAAAACTCGGTTTAATAAAATATGTGATGGCTCTAATGAATGGCGCACGTTTGGGAATTACCGCCCAGAGTGTTGGTGTTTCGGAAGCTGCTTATCGCGAAGCTTTATCATATGCCAGGGAAAGAAAACAGTTTGGAAAAGCTATCATCGAATTTCCAGCAGTATATGAGATGATTTCGCTGATGAAAGCCAAACTTGATGCCTCCCGTACCCTTTTATATGAAACTGCCCGTTTTGTAGATCTTTATAAAACCCTGATGCATATTTCAGAAGAAAGAGATCTGACAAAAGAAGAAAAAGAAGAACAGAAAAGATACCAGAAGCTTGCTGACATATTCACACCGCTTGCTAAAGGTATTACATCAGAATATAGTAATCAGAATGCTTATGATGCCGTTCAGGTTCATGGCGGTTCTGGCTTCATGAAAGATTACCCTGTTGAACGCATTTATCGCGATGCCCGTATCACTTCTATTTATGAAGGAACTACACAATTACAGGTAGTTGCCGCTATCCGTGGTGTTACCACCGGCGGATACCTTGCCCGCATTAAAGAATATGAAGCAGAACCACTAAAACCGGAACTCGAAGGTTATCGCCGTGTTCTGGTAGGTATGACTGAAGAATTCGAAGCTGCATCAAAAAAAGTAATCGAATTCAACAACAATGAATTTATCGATTTCCATGCACGCAGGTTGGTTGAAATGGCAGGACATATTATTATGGGATACCTGTTATTGCTCGATTGTAACCGCGATCACAACTATTGGAAAACACAGGAGATATTCCTTAAATTTGGCCGTTCGCAAAATGCATCACGAGCTGAGTTTATCAAATATTCCTCACCAAACGATATTGGAAAATTCAAAATTGAATAAATAAAAAAAGCCCGAGAGGGCTTTTTTTTAATTGAAATGCCATTTGGTATTTAAAATCCAGAATGGGTTTAATCTGAATAACTCTGGCTGAAAGACGGGGTAGAGTAAAGCGAATGAATTCCCGACACGCGAACTCCTTTGTGAGAAGCTTAAGAATAATTCGTGTCGCATCTACTAACTTTGGATATGTCAGTAACCCAAAATGTTGACTAAATATCCAGGATTCTTCTTTTTTCCTCAAACCTATTTTTTAAATTTCTCTACGAAGATTTCATCAGTAGTTAACAACGTCAACTTTTTCAGCGACGAAAAAATATACCATAATATAAATACCATCATAATCACCGAAGGCAGAGCAATAACAGGGAAGCTCAGCATTGCCATTTTTCCTATTTCCTCATTAAATTCTATAGTTCCGGGTAAACTGTTTACCATTATTTTGGCCAGAGAATAATTTAATACAGCAGAAAAAAAGAATGTACAAGCCAGGATAATATTGGCACGTCCCAAAATTTTATTGAGCTTTGTTTGCAATTCAACTGTCGGTAACCGGGAATTAATTTTATCGATATTCAGAATTTCCTTATTATATATAAATGTTTTTAGGAGCTGCCAGGGTGTTTTTGTCGAAATTAAAACTACAAGACCAATAACCAATGGAATAGAAGCTTCTTTAACAGCAATCCAATGGGGAGGAAATTGCATTAATCCAATAATTCCGGAAAACAAAATACCGATGAATCCTAAAATAGATATGAAATTCTTTTGTTTTTGAAATATCAATTCATACAAGCCATAAATAAAAGGTAATGATAGTGCTGCAATGAGGCCGTATAAAGGACCAAGGTAAGCTTCTTTGCTAAATTTGGTTAATATAATAACTGGTATAACAATATTTATTAATATGTTAAATAGAGGGTTGCTCTGCTTTTTTGCCATGAGGTTATTAAATTATTAGAGTTATAAGCGCTCTAATGTAGCTATATTTAGGTTTATGTTGACAGTAAAATTCAAAAAAACCAGTTTCTTCAATTTTCTTATTACATTGCAAATATTCCTTAAACTTACTTCATTCACATCTTCACATCTTCACATCTTCCCATCCTACAATCTCCTCATTAATTGATTTTATTTTCGCTATTGCTTCCTGTAGCTTACCAGCTTTTAAAGGTTTGCTCCAAAAGTCAAGCACCGACTCATGTTTTAAGGCTTCCTTTTTTTCGTTTTCTAAAATCGAATTCGACAACATGATGATACGGGTATGAGGACTAAAGTTCCTGTAGTTTTCTTCATAAAGTTTAATAAAGCTAAACCCATGCATCCCAGGCATGTTTAGGTCAACGAACATTATAGCCGGAAAATTATTTTTCTCTTTGCAATCATCCAGATAACGAAGAGCTTCCTTACCAGATGTCCGAACATCAATGTTGGAAATGCCAATAGATTGCATAATCATTATTTCCAATTCATTATTTGTCTCGTCATCGTCAAGTATAAATATTTTTATATTATCCATAGTTTTCTCATATGCCCCGGGTTGTTCATAGCTAAACAATGCTAAGGTTTTATTATTATATTTCGTTATTTATATTCTGCCATAAAAATTTTAAATGTTGTTCCTGCACCTAATTCACTTTCTACTTCTATTTTACCTCCATTTTTCGAAACCATACTTTTAATAAGGTGAAGCCCAATTCCAGTCCCTTCCGATTGTGTACTAAACCGTTTAAACGGTTTGAACAAATCTTTTCCGAAAATTTCAAGATCAATACCTATGCCATTATCACGAATGGTAAATAGAACATATTTTCCTGAATATTGTGTGTTGATGTTCACTATCAGTTCACGGTTGTCCGATTTGTATTTTAATGCATTACTGAGTGTATTTCTGAAGATGCTTAACATATACGATTCGATGTATGTAATAGATTGGCAATAAATAAAATCAGCATGAATTTTTACGTTTTGGGCATTCACATTTTCACTCAGTTCGTTTAACACTGAATGAAAGATATCTTTAAAAAAAAGATTTTTAACACCTGTACTTGAATCGTTTTCAATTTCAAGTACCCTTACCAAGCCGGTAATTGTTTTCTCTAAAGTTTCTATTATGGGTAAATATTTACCCTGTAACTGATTTCTGATTGCTGTTTCGCTCGTATTTTCGATAACATTTGTTAACAACTTAAGGTTAGAAACTGGCGCTTTAAGATCGTGTGCTGCCGCAAATACAAATGTATCCATTACCTCGTTTATCCTCTTTAATTCCAGGTTGCGGGTACGCTCTTCAATAAACGCAGCTTCAGCCTGTTTTTGACTGGTTATATTCTGGCAAACGGCTAAGATCTGTTGTGCTTTTCCATTATCAGCAGCTTTAAAAAGGGTTTCGCGTATTGAATACCAATGCCAGTTATTATTAGAATCTATTATTCTCATTTCAATTTCCCGAACTTCACCATGTTTAATATATAGCAGGCTTGAATAATGAATAATGAGTTTTTGATAGTCATCCGGATGTAACAATTGCTCAAATACCTTATTTTCCATTTGGTATATCGATTCAGGAGTATATCCTAAAGTGGTATATATCTCTTTGTTAACATATATTACCTTTTTTTTTGTTACATCGAATACTAAAAGCATATCGGGTGTTGTATCAGCAATTTGCTGAATAAAATGCTGGCTTTCCCGCAGGTCGTCTTCTGCTTTTTTTCTATCAGTGATATCCAGTCCGGCAACCAAAACCCCGTCAGTAATCGGAATATAATATGTCAGCAGCCAAGTAAGCTTATTATCTATATAATAGCTTGATTCCTCCTGTTGTGCAAAACCTTTTTCTGCAACTTCCACCAATGTTTGATAAAATGGATGATTTTTTATTTCAGGCAATATGATTTGAATTGATTTTCCAAGTTCATCTTTACTTAACCCATTTATTTTCAAATTTGAAGCATTGCTCGCTTCCATGATAAAGTCAGATACCCGTCCTTCACTATCTCTGAAAGCCTTGTTAAAACTCAGATGCATAGGGAGACTTTCAAAAATTAAATTAAGTAACTCTTTCGTTTTTTTTATTTCATATTCTACTTTTTTACGGTCGGTAATATCTTCAGTGCTGACCACTAATCCATCGCCCAGCTTAACACCAACACTTCTGTACCAATGATCGTAACCTTCGAGATCGGTTCGCAAAGGAATTCCTGTTTCCACTACTTTAACATACTCCTTAAAAAAAACTTCATTAACTTCTGGGAATGATTCTATTAATCCTTTTCCTATAAGATCATTTTCACCTTTTTTATTCAGGACTTCAGATGCTTTGTTGACTCCTCTGAATATAAAGTCAATTATTCGTCCTTTTTCATCACGTAAGGTATCGAATAAGCAAATGGCAGCAATAGAACCATCAAGCATTCTTCTTATTGTTGTGTTGGAACTTCCAATCTCCTCATGAAATTCTTTCTCTCTTTGTTCAGCTTTTTTTCGGTCAGAAATATCAGAGTACATCACCAAACACCCGTCCTCGAGTTTGGTGGCATTTATAGATGCCCAAAGTTCATAACCATCGTAATTATAATAAATCTCTTTATCCAAAGGCTTGCCCGTTTCAGTCACTTCGGTATAAAGATCAAAAAGACCGGAATAAATGCCTGGAAATTCTTTTTTAAAACGTTTTCCTGTAAGATTGACACGGCTTAATGATTCTTCAGCTTTTTTATTGATAAAAAGAAATTCAAAATCTTCAATGTTTCCATTTTCATCCCGAATTGATTCAAAAGCCATTATGTTTAATGACGAATTATCCAAAATTGCCTGCAACCATAGTTTACTTTTTATTTCCGATTTGTCATTTTGAATTAAACTTGATGGAATTTCATTAATATTTAATGTATCGTTCATAACCATTCGGATTTATAATAATTTCCATTAGGGACTTAAGAAAATGATAATAAGTCCCTTCGGATATATCTATAAAACAAATCACATGATTTTTTCACACTAAAATATATGAAAATCGTATTAAAAAATATTTAAACCTTCTAAAAAATCCACGAAAAGAGGGATAGAAATCCTCGCCAATAAAAATAATTTTATAAAATCTATAATTACACTAACATATCAAAAAATGAAAATAACCAAGAAATTTTTAATGTTTGCATCATTCTGTATCTTAATGTGCATAGGTTCATGCAAAAAGGATAAAGAGAGGAAGGAAGGAAATTCGTTGGAACGTTACTTTTCAATTGAAAATGCAACATTCATAGATGGGCAATTTCCGGCAGCATCAAGCGCCAATGCTCCTGTTGTAAATTCAGTATTTGGAAATTCTTCAATCCTTGAAGGAGGCAGTAATCCTATTACCATTAATACAAGTGGATTTGTGAAAAACATCCTTGTTGGTGTAGAAGGGAAAAATGGATATTACAAAGTTGCTGCAGGTAATAAAAAAGCTGCTTCTATCGCCAACATTGTTTATTTATTATTCAGTCAGGACTTTGAAGAGGATGATTTTTCCATTCTGATTGCCATTATCGACAATGAAGGTATGATAAGTGAAAGGGAAACTGTAAATGTTTCAAGGATTGTAGCTGGTACTGGAAAATTGCAGGTTAGTTGCAGTTGGGATAAGCCTAACGATTTGGATTTGCACCTGGTAGAACCAAACTTGGACGAAATTTGCTGGAGAACCGATATAGTAGCCAGTGGAGGAGTTTTGGACGTTGATTCGAATCCGATATGTATTCTCGATTACATTAACAGTGAGAATATTACCTATAGTGGAACAGCAACCGTCGAAAATGGAAAATATATAGTCAGAATATCATTATTTAGAAGTTGCGAAGTGACGGAAGCTACAAATTTTGTTGTAACCGCTCGTTTAAATGGTAACCTGATTACTCCAATTACCGGGAAAAACCCTTATTATGGAAGTATAGAAGCTGCACATTCCTATATTGATGGTGATGGCCCAAGAGAAGGAGAAACTGTTATGGAATTTAGTGTTCCGGCCAAAAAATCAGGATTAGTTGGAGAACAGGAATTATTGCAGTTCAAATTTCCTAAGAAAAAGAACCTTACAAAATTATCGTTATATAATTAATAAATCCGGAGCAAACAATATCAAACCGCTAAGTATTAAAAACGAAATTAACCTATTCAACTTTTAATGCTTAGTGATTTCTTTGCTACTTTTAATTGTATCAGTATTTTCATGGCATGAACATTTAAGATATTTGTATTTTTACATATATTTTAATTTTAAGTAAATAATAACCATATGAAAACACTGATCCCATTTTTAGCAATACTATTATTGTTTTTAATGCCTCACGTTTCTAAAGCACAGGAAACTAATGATTCGCTTACCTATTACCAGGTTGAAACTGTAGATGGAAATGTTTTTATTGGTAAAATACTCTCCAAAGATGAAAAAATGGTTGTTTTAAAAACAGATAACCTGGGAGTATTGAACATATCATTCAAAAATATTAAAGAAATAAAACCTTTAACCACAAAAAACATTGTTAAGGGAGAATTGTGGCCGGAAAATCCACATGCAACCCGGTATTTTTATCTTCCAAATGGCTATGGTTTAAAAAAAGGGGAAGGTTATTACCAAAATACCTGGGTTCTTTTTAATCAGGTAAGCTATGGTTTAACTGATAATTTCAGTATGGGTGCAGGACTCATTCCAACTTTTCTTTTCGGGGCAAATGGAGTGCCGGTTTGGATCACTCCAAAGTTATCATTTCCTGTAAAAAAAGATAAATGGAATATTGGTGTTGGAGCTATTGTAGGAACATACCTGGGTGAAAATAGCGGTGATGTCCCAATTTTAGGATTGGCATACGGAGTATCAACTTTTGGTTCTATGGATAAAAATTTCACCATAGGGGCAGGTTATGGATTTATAGATAATGATTGGGGACAAACGCCCGTTATTTCATTGGGAGGTACTGTTCGTACAGGTAAAAAACACTATTTGCTTACTGAAAATTATTTTTTCTTTATTGATGAAGATATTTTGGCCATGATTTGGGTGGGAGGACGATTTGCAAGCAATCACCTGGCAATAGATTATGGATTAATAATACCTGCAGGAACGGATATGAACACTCTTGTGGCTATTCCCTGGCTTGGTCTCACAGTGCCATTTGGAAGTAAACAGAAAGGTTATGTGCAGGGAAGATAAGTTTAAAAAATGCTTATTATCTTAAAAATTCAAAATATGTTTTAAAGTGCCCCACTTCTAAATGTGTCCTTACTTTTTCATCATCATATTTAATGGCTGCTTCAGGTTCTTTATTGATTTTTGATCCAGGGTAACCTGCCAGAAAAGATGCCGGCATAGAAAAAAGTGCCGGATTTTATAAGGGGAAAGCAACATCAGTATAATGAAAAAGATCGACCTATACCGTAGTATTAAGAATTATTAAAATAGCAGGATAGTAAGCAATCAAAAATATTTAGTGGATAAAATATTTCTATAAAATCCTGGCTATTAGTCTTGAATTGCTTTATTATCAAAGCATATTTATTAGTAATAACCATATATATAATTATATTTCAAGTAATTATATCATATCACTTCCTTCAGACTTTAATCTACAATAAACCTCTCTTACGTTTGTCAACATAATAATATGATAAGTCAGCATTATATTCACGTTGGTCATTAATATTTTTTTTGAATCCACTTTAGATGAACCGTGAGAAGGATCTAATTATCAGTATTCTTAATAGGTTTAACCGATTATGTTAGATGATAAATGTCATCTAACATAATTGAAGTTTTTGCGTAAACCCATTCAGAAACAAAAGTGAAAAAGTTAGTTGATGTTTTATGAAAATAATGATTAGAAAAACAATCGACATGTTACGCGAAAAGGTTAAGCAAAACCTAACGCAAATCCAGAATAACCAAAAGGAGATTCGGGAGTTGTTAAAGCAGCAGGTGTCAATTCAGAGAACTGAGGAGTTGGAAAAAAAATATTCCGTCAACAAACTCTTATTAACAGAGAATAACGATTTCATTAATGTTCAATTAACATTAACCAATTTTCTTGACAAGTATGAGGATACTGTCTTTCTTGCAGAAGGGAACCTTATTCCATATTTTAAAAATTCGGATGAATGTTTTGAACACACAGTAAATGGTTCATTATTTTATGATCCCACGCATCCTTATTATTCGGATGTAGAATTTTTCAACCGTTTACTCGATTATTATCAGCACCTGGAAGATTATGAAAGATGCTCCCAGTTGGTGAACACTAAAAAGCAGCAGTAAGTAATACATACGTTTTGGGTTAAAAATTAGTTAAGGGACGCAGTGATTGCATCCCTTTTCTGTTTTATTATATTCCTGAAAACAAAAAGGATCAAAACAGATTAGCTTATTCTTCCATTTTTTCCATTAATTGTAGCTTAACCTTAAAGTTATTAACAATTGTTTTTTTTACTTAAACCTTATAAAATCCGGCTTGTAAATTATATGTTGATAACTAGTTGATAAATACACTTTTTATTGTTATAGCTTATTTTTTCTTTTACATGTTTTATTAACTGTTGTTAAAGCTGAAATTAACATTAACTAAAAAAATTTTATAGCTATGAAAGAAATTCTTCAAAACACCATTGAGCAACTTCGGTTTCATGTTATGAAAAATCTTGAGTTGGTCCGCGAGAACGAACGTGAAATTAAAGAAATGATTCAAGAACCAGTTTCAGTTTCACGCGCAAGAGTGCTCACAGAAAAATACGATTACAGTAAAAAAGTTTTATCAGAAAACAACGATTTTATCAACCTGCAATTATCTATCATTAATTTCATTTATAAATACAAGCATGTTTGGGAACAAGTTGGCGAACTTGCCCCTGTTAATGAAATTGAATATAACAATTTAACGAGAGATGAATGCTTTCAACTAACCGTAGATTCCAAAATTGATTTTTGTCCATCACATCCCTATTACCACGATGAGATATTTTACATTAACCTCCTCGAATATTACCAGGAACAGGAGAATTATGAGAAATGTGACGAACTTGTAAAAAAAAGAAATTAGTCATTAAATAATTCTTTCTCCATTGTTACCTTTAGCCAAAATGATAAAATGGCTATTTCATCGGTTTCAATAATTGGCTCAGGTAATCTTGCAACTCATTTAGCGAGTGCATTTCAAAGGTATAAAATAGAAATCCGGCAAATTTGCAGCAGGAGTATTCAAAATGCGTCAATACTTGCAAACAAAATCGGTGCTAGTGCCATTTCAAATCCTTTAGAATTAGCTCCTGCCGATTTAATAGTAATCTGTACCAGCGATTCATCCATTGATGATGTATCCAAGTCTTTAAATACACCTACTTCAATGGTGGTTCACACATCTGGAAGTACGTCAATCGATATCCTAAAACCACATTTAAATCGCGGAGTTATTTACCCTTTTCAAACTTTCTCGAAAGATGTTGATATTGATTTCTCAAGTATTCCGGTTTTCATTGAAGCTAATAATGACGAAAACACAATGTTATTAAAGGAATTCACTGAAAGAATCTCAGGTAATGTTAATGTCCTGAACTCGGAACAACGCATAAAACTTCACCTTGCAGCTATTTTTTCGAATAATTTTACCAATCACATGTTTGCTATTTCCAGGGAAATTTTGGCCGATGCAAATATTCCTTTTGGCATTTTAAATCATTTAATGCTTGAAACTACAAACAAAGCTATACAATCCGGAAATCCTGTAAATGTACAAACAGGACCTGCTGTCCGGTTCAATTATAATATACTTGATCAACATAAGGAAATACTTACCCATAAGCCATTGTGGCAAAAAATATATACTTTTGTGAGCGATAGCATCATGGAAAAGGAAAAAGAAAAAGAAATGGAGCATTTTAAAGATAAGCTTAAAAATATCAAAGCTTTTGCATTTGATGTAGATGGTGTTTTTTCGGAACAGGTAATTTTGGATTCTTCAGGTGAACTATTGCGCACTATGAACATCAAAGATGGATATGCCGTTCAATTGGCAATTAAACGTGGATATCCCATTGCAATTATCACTGGAGGAAACTCACAGGCGCTTAAAATACGGTTCGAAAGTTTAGGCGTTACTGATGTTTATCTCAAGTCGCATTATAAAATGGATGACTTTAATGAATTTCTCAATCGTTATAATCTTTCAGCAAGCGATGTATTATATATGGGAGATGACATCCCGGATTTGGAAATACTCAGTGTGGCCGGCATTTCCTCTTGTCCTGCCGATGCTGTTGAAGAAGTGAAGGCAGTTTCAATGTATATATCTCCGCGTAAAGCCGGAAAAGGATGTGTACGCGATGTAATTGAACAGGTTTTGAAAGTGAATCAATCTTGGTTGGACACTAAAATAATCTCCGGTTGATGTCGTATATTAAATTATTCCGGTTGCCTAATGTTCTGATGGCAGGCTTAACGTTAATTCTCATGCGTTATGCCATCATTGCTCCAATACTTTCGGTATACGAAATGAACCTTCAACTGGAGTTTTCTGCATTTCTGGCATATGTTGTTGCAACAATGTTATTGGCTGCGTCGGGTTATGCTATTAACGATTATTACGACAGGAATCTCGATTTAATCAATCGTAAAGCAGACGATGTAGTTGTTGGGAATAAAATTCCTGCTCAACGGGTATTATTGATTTACCGTATTCTTAATTTAGTTGCTCTTATACTTGCGGCATATGCTGCATATAAATCGGGGATATGGCTGTTATTTTTTTGCTTTCCGGTAATGATTGGGTTACTGTATTATTACACCACAACTTATAAAAAGCAGCTTTTAACTGGCAATATCATTGTTTCTATTGCTACGGCACTGGTTCCTGTTGCTGTTTATTTGTTTGAAATGCCGCCTGTAATAAACCATTATAGAAACTACATTATTTCAGGAGCAATAAATACAGGTGTTATTTCGGGTTGGATTTTTGGATTTGCAATATTCGCATTTTTATCCGGACTAGCTCGGGAAATCATAAAAGATATGGAAGATTTTGAAGGTGACAAATTCGCCGGAAGAGATACAGTACCGATTGTTTGGGGTTTAAAATGGGCCAAAGGCATTACAATTTCACTTCTTTCGATGGTATTTCTTGGAATTGTTCTAATTTTTGTATTTTATTTTTCTTCGTCTGGCAAACCTGATTTTATCACTTTATCATATTTTACAGCATTTTTGTTAATTCCGCTGGGTTACGAAATATTTCAACTGGTGAAGAGTAAAACTGTTGCAGATTATAAATTTTGCGGCGATTTATTGAAACTGATCATGCTTGCAGGGGTTTTATATGCTCCAATAGTTTGGTATATTATTCAAAAAACATTCGAAAGTTAATGGAATACCCTTTATTCAAAAATATTAAAATATTACTGGCTTCCAAATCTCCACGAAGAAGGGTTTTGCTGAAAGAATTAGGTATAAAGGTCGAAATGGTAGAACCTCTTCACGAGCACGAAGATTTCCCTTTGCACCTTCGTGCACATGAAATACCTGTTTACCTTGCTGCTGAAAAATCAAAAGCATTTTTAAAACCTCAAATAGCCGGGGAAATATTACTAACTGCCGACACCATTGTATGGTTAAATGGAGAAGTAATCGGAAAACCTGATAACCGGGCGCAAGCATTTGAAATGCTAAAGAAATTGTCGGGCAATATGCACGAGGTTTTTACCGGTGTTTGCCTTACTACCTATAATAATCAGGTAACTTTTTACGATACTGCCCGGGTTTATTTTAAAGAATTATCGAACGCAGAAATAGACTTTTACCTGGATCATTTTAAACCATACGATAAAGCTGGTTCATATGGGGTCCAGGAATGGATCGGTTACATAGGGATTGATAAAATTGAAGGGTCTTATTTTAATGTAATGGGTCTGCCTATTCATAAAGTATATCAGGAAATAGCAAAACTTATTAAAATACAATCATGATGAAAAAATTGTTGCTGGCCGTATTGAGTATCTTTTTATTACTACCAACCCATGCTGATGATGGTATGTGGATTCCTATGCTATTGGATAAAACCCGTTACGACCGAATGCTTGAACTTGGGTGTAAATTAAGTATTGAGGACATTTACAGTGTTAATAATTCCAGTCTGAAAGATGCGGTTGTATTGTTCGACAGGGGATGCTCAGGTGTAGTTGTGTCTAATACCGGTCTTTTATTTACCAATCACCATTGTGGTTTTGGAGCAATTCAAAGTCATAGTACCCTGGAACATAACTATCTTGTAAATGGTTTTGTAGCAAATACGCGCGAAGAAGAATTGCCAAATCCTGCTGTAACTGTTTCTTTTCTGGTTAAAATGGAGGATGTAACGAATCTGATTTTAAATGGAATAACTGACAATATCAATGAGATAGATCGAAAATCAAAAATTCAGGAAAATATTGATAATCTTATTACCGCATCTTCTAAAAAAAGTACCAATAAGTTTGTTGTTAAACCTTTGTACAACGAAAATCAGTATTTCATTTATGATTATGAAGTTTATACTGATGTTAGACTAGTAGCAGCTCCTCCCTCCAATATAGGCAAGTTTGGCGGAGATACCGATAATTGGGTTTGGCCAAGGCATACTGGCGATTTTTCAGTTTTCAGAATATATGCTGATAAAAATAATCGTCCGGCACCATATTCCGTTGACAACATACCCTATACACCAAAAAAATTTGTTCCTGTTTCCATTAAAGGAGTTGCCGAAAATGATTTTACACTTGTTTATGGATATCCTGCAGTTACCGATCAATATCTCACTGCCCGTGAAGTTAACCTGATGGTCGACCTTCAGTTGCCTCAAAAAGTTGAATTGAGAAGGGTGCGTTTAAATATTATGAAGGAGGAAATGGATGCCGATCCACTTACCCGTATTCAGTATGCAGCTAAATACGCCGGAGTGAGCAATTCGTGGAAAAAATGGGAAGGGATGATCAAAGGTTTGAAAGCTGTGGATGCCGTTTCGAAGAAAAAAGAACTGGAACAAAAATTCCATACATGGGTTTTGCAGGACGAGACCAGAAAAGTAAAATATGAAAAACTATTTGATCAATTCAACAGCAATTACAATAACTTTGAGAAATTCGCCACGATTGTCGATTACTATAGTGAATCAGTCCTTGCCACCGAAATAATTACGCAGGCATCGCGCTTGTATACTTTTTTAAACAAGAATTCTTCGCTCGACGATGCTGCCTTGCAGGCCGAGCTGAAAAAATATATTAAAACCCTTGACGGATATTACAAAAACTATTCTGCTGTTATCGACAAAAAGACTTTTATCAGCATGATGCAGCTATATAAAAAGAAAATAAGTCCTGAATTTTATCCTTCCATCTATACTGATATTGACAAAAAATTTAAAGGCGATTTTAACCTTTGGGCTAACGATCTTTTTTCGAATTCGGTATTAGTCTCGCCCAATAAATTCAATGCATTTGCTGATAAATGGAATAAAAAATCGCGGAAGAAATTATTAAGCGATCCAGCGATAGAGGCTTTTCTTGGTTTTTACGGAGTGCTAATTACCAAAGTGGCCGACCCATACAACAAGTCGTTAATCAGTATTGACAGTTTGTACAGGGTTTATATGAGAGGCCTGGAGGAATTCAACAGCGACAGAATTTTGTTTCCTGATGCCAATCAAACATTACGTGTATCGTATGGACAGGTAAAAGGATATTCACCTGCCGATGCAGTTAAATATCAATATTATTCTACTATCGATGGCATTATCGAAAAACAGGATTCTTTAATTAGCGATTATATTGTTTCACCCAAATTATTGGAATTATGGAAGAAAAAAGATTATGGACAATATGCTGATTCAACCGGCCAATTAAGGGTATGTTTCATTGCCAGCAACCATACTTCGGGTGGAAACTCAGGAAGCCCCGTTTTTAATGCCAATGGTGAACTGATTGGCTTAAATTTCGACAGAGGCTGGGAAGGAACCATGAGCGATGTTTATTACGATCCATCGCTTTGTCGTAATATTGTGCTCGATAGCCGCTATTTACTTTTTGTACTCGATAAAGTTTCAGGTGCTAGTCACATAATTAACGAATTGCAATTAATAAGATAATTGGACTAAGAAGTCGACACACCAATGACTTCAGCCAATTTCACTAAAAATGCGAATTAAGGGTTAAAAGATTAAAATATTCAGTTTGGATCCAATGACCCAATTCATGTTCTTCAGGCTGAAAGCCTGAGACATCGCAACCTTGGGTGAAACCCAAGACCTCTAAAGGCTCCCCACTTCCGTTCAGCCTGAAAGGCTGGGACAAAAGGCGGTATTGAAAAGGCGGTATAAACCCGTATCGCAGGCATACAGCCTGCAAAAACAAATGGTGTCTCTTTACGACAGGGCGTTGCTCTGTCCTTTGTTGTCTCAGGCTTTCAGCCTGAAAACAGGGTCATTGCCAAAATAAAGTGTATAACCCTTAATTCGCATTAAATGCAAAAATTCAACCCGAATAGTCTACTATCAGTGCTTGCTGTTAATACTGTCGTCTATGTTCTGAAGTCTGTGGACAAAATTGTTCTTTAAACGCTTAATTGAATAAGATAATTTCATAAATTAGCCTAATCCCTTTCAGTTTAAATACCTAAAATATGCCAGTTACACGATTTGGAGTTTCACTCGAAGAAGATTTACTTGAAGCACTTGATAATTACGTTCAAGGCAATCATTTCCCCAATCGCTCACAAGCTATCCGTCACCTCATTGAAAAGAACCTGGTAGAAAGCAAATGGCAGTGTAACCGAATTGTAGCAGGTGCCATAATTATACTTTACGATCATCACAAACACGATCTCATTTCGAAACTAATGGAAGTACAGCATAATTTTCACCATTGCATCCTTTCATCGCAGCACTATCATCTGAGCCACGAGATTTGCCTCGAAATAATTGCAATAAAAGGGGAAGCCAACGCGCTTACTCAACTTTCGGAAATGTTAATTGCCCTGAAAGGAATAAAACACGGAAAGCTACTGATGAGCCAGGTAGATTGAGGTGGAAGTAGCCCTTCCTTGAATGAATGCCACTGGTACTCGGATACTACCTTGATCATACCGGGTGAATTACATCACAATTCCAAGCTTTTAACGTTCAGTCCTTCGGTAGACGCTACGGGATAGTCCCATCCTCACGAATGTTTACTTTGCCTCTTGTTAACGGTTTCATATTGCTGGCCTGCAAGTGACTTTTACCCTCTAGTTAATGCCCATGCCGGGCGGACACGTAACATATAAGTTTTGTTGGGGTCCGATAGCTATCGGAATTGAAACACTTTTCTGTCGAGACGTTAAGAACTTGATTTGAAGCAAGCACTTTAAAATCTGCTATTCCGCCCCAATAAAAATTATATAATGTTAGCCGCTGGCCTTTTTTATTTCTATAGTTCTATTGATACCAAATATTCATCCGCCGTCATTACTGGTATTTTTGATTCCTTAAAATCCGGTAAATCCCTTGTAATTATAAAATTTTGTTCATTTTCAATCGCCATATAATATTGTAATCCATCTTCAAAATCCTTAAAGTTATTATCATTTAAGGCCAAATCAATTATTTTATCATTTAGTTGCAATACTTTAATTAAAACACGAAATCGTCTTGAAATAATTTTTGATTTCAAAACTGGTTTGAATACAGTAAATTCATCCGAAAAATGATCATTATTACACCAATGACTTCCGATGGTATGGATGATAATTAATTTCCTAGGAGAATCCTTTATTAACGTTTGTTCCAAATACTTCAGGTTATCAGTATCAGCCATTTCTTATCCTGGTAGGTTCTTTAATAAAATGAAGCATTCTGTCGTCCGTGGTCTTTCGTCCGTGGACTGTCGTCTTTCGTCCGTGGTCTGTGGTCTGTGGTCTGGTGATTATCCTTCCATTAACCCGCTAAAGTCAATTTCCTGTGACTGGTTCACTTCTTCAATCTGGCTTTTGTCGCATTTGATAGTACGTGCAACAAAACGCTTAAGCAAAGTATAATTATGAGTAGCCATTATAACTGTACGTTCATTGTAACTTATTTCCATCAGAAGTTTAAGTATTTCTTCTGAAGCTTCAGGATCGAGATTTCCCGTTGGTTCATCAGCCAGGATAATCTCGGGTTCGTTTAACAAAGCCCTTGCTATACTAACACGCTGCTGTTCGCCACCCGATAGCTGATGGGGCATTTTATACCCTTTATTAGCTACACCCACTTTTTCGAGCACATCCTCTACCCTCTTTTTAATATCGGGTTGATTTTTCCAACCTGTAGCCCTTAGAACGAATTCAAGATTTTCGAAAACAGAACGATCAGTAAGTAACTGAAAATCCTGAAATACTATACCCAGCTTTCGACGCAGAAAAGGAATCTGTTTGTTTTTCAGCTTCCGCAGATCGAATCCTGCAACCATTCCTTCACCGTTAATCAATGGTAACTCAGCATGTATTGTCTTTATCAGACTACTTTTACCACTGCCTACTTTTCCAATTAAATAAACGAATTCACCCTTCGAAATAGTAAGGTCTATATTCCTTAAAACCAAATGATCGCCCTGTAAAATATCGGCTCCGGTGAATGTTATGATAGGTTCTTTTTCCATCTTGCTATCGCTACTTTTGCCGCTAAATTTACAATAAATCGCATTATTAACAGTTTTGTTGTTAATAGAATTGATAACTTTTCAAATGAGCTCAGGGGAATTAATCCTAACTTTACGTTGTTTTGAAATGAAATTAAAGGATTACATCCAAAATGAAATGAGATTTATTAAGAACAATATTAATTAATTTGAATTGATAAGATAGTATCCTATGATTCGAAAAATAGTCACACTCAGCATGCTATTCGCGTGCATATCGGCTTATTCACAAAAAACACTGCATTTACTCGACCCTGCAACTACTTATAAAACAGGGATTGAACTATTCGAGAAGCAAAAATATAGTGCAGCAAGACATTGTTTTGAACAAGTTAGCGCTAATAAAGCTTTCGACCAAACAGAGGTCAGGGCCAATTCACAATATTACGCTGCCTTGTGCGCTCTTGAGCTTTTCAATGCCGATGCCGAATATTTGCTGGCAGTTTTCATAAACGAAAATCCTGAAAATGCCAAACAGAATGAAGCCCATTTTAACATGGGACGTTTTCAGTACAACAATAAGAAATACTCCAAAGCTATCGACTGGTTTGAACAGGTTAAGCCATACTCACTCACCGAAACCCAACGCTACGAGTATTATTTCCAGTCTGGCTACAGTTATTTCCAGCAAAGTGATTTTGAAAAAGCCAGGGTTGCATTCTCCGAAATTAAAGATATTGATACCAAGTATACCACACCTGCATTATACTATTACTCCCACATTTTATATATTCAGAAAAATTACGAATCGTCTCTGGCAGGATTTCTCCGTTTAAAAGACGATGAAACCTTCGCACCCATTGTTCCTTATTACATATCCCAGATTTATTTTCTACAAAAAAAATACGACAAAGTAATAGAATATGCCCCGTCGCTGCTCGATTCAGTATCGGAAAAAAGAATAGCTGAAATGTCGCGCATCATTGGAGAATCGTATTACAAACTCGATAAATTTGGTGAAGCTATCCCTTATTTGGAAAAATATATGGAAAAAGCTTCCGCTCCTACCCAGGATGATAAATATGAACTTGCATATTCCTATTATAGAACAGGTGATTATCCAAATGCCATAAAATATTTCGAACGTATTTCAAATGCCGACAATTCTGTTGCTCAGAACGCGCTTTATCACCTTGCCGACAGTTATATAAAGTTAAAAGACAAAAATAAAGCCCGGCTTGCATTTTCTTCAGCTTCCAAAATGGATTATAACCCTGAAATTAAAGAAAGTGCATTGTTTAATTATGCTATTGTCACTTACGAATTGTCGTATTCGCCATTTAATGAGGCCGTGCGTGCTTTCGAAGATTATATCAAGGAATTCCCAAATTCGAAACGATCGGATGAAGCCTATAATTATCTCGCTTTAGCCTATTCGAGCACTAAAAATTATAAAGCAGCTCTGGAATCTATCGAAAAAATAAAAAATAAGGATAACACTATCAAAAGAGCTTATCAGCGCATTGCTTTTTTTAGAGGTCTGGAAGTTTATAACAGTTTAAGGTTCCAGGAAGCTATTGATCTTTTTGATAAATCGCTGGCTAATGCTCAGTACGACAGAATTCTCACCGCTCGTGCGTATTACTGGAAAGGTGAGGCCAATTATCGTTTAGGCGACTATACTGTTGCCATTGAAAACTACAATACATTTTTCAATTCTTCGGGAGCACCAAGTTTAGAGGAATTCGAAACTGCTAATTATAACATTGCTTATTGTCATTTTAATCAAAAACAATATAATGAAGCAATTACCTGGTTCAAACGATACACTGCATTATTGAAAGATGCCCGAATAAATACAATTGGCGATTCTTACAACCGCATAGGCGATTGTTACTTCATGAATACAACCTATTGGACTGCTGCTGATAATTACGAAAAAGCAATCAACATAGGAAAATCTGATGTTGATTATGCCATGTTCCAAAAAGGTTTTACCATGGGTTTGGTAAGCAGGCATGAAAAGAAAATCGAAACATTGGGTCAATTGCTAAAAACATATCCAACCTCGCCTTATACCGACGATGCCTTATATGAAACAGGAAGAAGTTATGTCACCATGGAAAAAATCGATAACGCTATTTCAACTTACACCCGATTATTAAAAGATCATTCCAAAAGCAGTTATGTACCAAAAGCTCTTTTACAACTTGGGTTAATTAGCTATAACAAAGATAAAGATGCCGATGCTATTGCATATTACAAACAGGTAATCAATGAATATCCCGGATCCAATGATGCGCGGGATGCTCTTGCAGGTTTGAAAAACGTATATACAAGTATGAACGATGCTCAGGGCTATTTTTCGTATGTCGAAACATTAGGGACATTTGCCAATGTAAGGCAAACTGAACAGGATTCGATGTTTTACCGTTCTGCCGAAAACCTTTACATGACAGGTAATTGTGAAAAAGCAAGCCAGAACTTTAATACTTACCTGGAACGTTTTCCGCAAGGGAGTTTTTCAACCAATGCTCAATATTATCTTGCCGATTGTAATTTAAGGCAAAATAAAACCGATGCAGCTTTAAAAGGCTTTCAATTTGTATTGGAACAGCCTCGCAATATGTTTACCGAACAGGCTTTGGTAAACGCATCACAACTATATTATCAGGCAGGAAATTATCAGTCGGCACTCGACATGTATAAGCGGCTTATCCAGGAAGGTGAAATCAATACAAACATCACCGATGCTAAAATTGGTGCCATGCGCTGCAACTTTAAACTGAACGATTATGTGGCAACCATTTATGCAGCAGCCGATTTATTGAAAACTGAAAAAGTACCAGCCGAACTTCAACGCGAAATAAGGTACATGCTGGGTAAATCGCACTATGAGACAGGAAATAAAATTGCTGCTCTGGATGAATTTAAAGCTTTGTCGAAAGATGTAAAAAGTGCTGAGGGCGCAGAAGCAAAATACATGGTCGCTGAAATTCAATATCAACAAGGCAAAAAGGACATTTCCGAAAAAGAAATCCTCGATTTCATTAACAAAGGAACACCTCATCAATATTGGCTTGGAAAAAGCTTTATCCTGTTAAGCGATATTTATGTTGACAAGAAAGACGATTTCCAGGCATTCCAGACTTTAAAGAGTATTGTGGATTATTATGAAATTACCGATGATGGCATCCTGGCAATGGCTAAAGAAAAACAGGGCAAGATTCTTGCAACCAATCCCAATATCGAAAATATTGGACAATCCGATCTCGAAATAGATATGGACAAAAAGAAAATTAAATAAAGGAGTTTATCTTAAATGAATTTTTTGAACTTAAACGACGAATCAATATGAATTACGATAATCGCAAACGTATTTTCAAACTATACAGGTTTTTGGTTTTCCCTTTAGCACTTTTGGCGCTTTCGTTAGGTACGATGGCACAAACACCTATCAAAAAGGAAGTGGAAGTGGTAAAGCCATATCAACCCATTATTTCCGATGCACACAAAATTAATGTATTGCCAAAAATAGCTGATTCCATCATTATAAAACCTGACTTCGAATACAACATAAATTCAACCAAAGTTGAAACAGGATTCGATGTTGCCCCTATTGGAGCTGCAAAAATGGTTGGAATGCCCCTTTCGAAATTATACAAGACCTATTTTAAATTAGGATTGGGAAATTATTCTACAGCTTACGGTGAGCTTTTTGTGAATACACTTCGCTCCAAAAAAGGAACAGGAGGAATATACTTTAACCATTATTCTTCGTCGGGAAAAGTTAAACTCGATAACGACAAAAAAGTATTCGCCGGTTTTTCTGATAACAATGCATCCATTTATGGCACTCGCTTCCTGAAAAAAGCTGAATTAATCGGAGAATTAAATTTCGACAGCAAAACAGTACATCACTTTGGCTATAAACCTGATTTGGATGTGACGCTCGAAAAAGGAACAATCCGCGAAAATTATCTTCATTTTAATCCAAAAGGAGGAATTCAATCTACACATACTGATTCGTCAACACTATTGTATAAAGCTTTGCTGGATTATCATTATACCCAGGATAAATATAAATATCACGAACATCAGATTTCAGTTAACGGATCATTTAGCCGCCAATTCAACAACAACTTTATCGGCTTGAATACTATTCTTGACATTTTCAACCGCAGCAAAGATCTCGATCCCTATTCAAATATGCTGTTGTCATTAAATCCTTATTTCCTTTTGTCTTCCGAGGATTATAAGCTGAATGCAGGTTTAAACTTAACTTATTATCAGGAGGATAATGGTAATTATGTGAAAGTTTTCCCTAAAATAGATTTTCAGTTTAATGTGGTGAAGGAAATTATTGTTCCTTTTTTAGGGTTATCCGGCGAAGTCGACAATCATCCGTATCATGAAATTGCATGGGAAAACCCATATATCCGTCACGATTTAATTGTACGGAATAACATCAGCAAGCTAAACCTTTTCGGAGGTGTTAAAGGCAATTTGGGAACAAAGTCCAGCTACGTTTTAAAAGCAGGACTATACTCCGCCCGCAACTATTACTTTTATGTGAACGATTCGTCCGAATTATGGAATCAGTTTGATGTAGTTTACGACGAAGGCGATTTATTTAAGATGTCGGCTGAAGTAAATTATGAGGCAACTGAATCGCTAGGCTTCAGCCTAAATACAAATTTCAATAATTACAATCTCACAAGGGAACTTTATGCATGGCATAAGCCAAAATTCGACCTTAATTTCAATACACGATATAACTTACGTAATAAAATAATTGCCAGTCTGGAAACCTACTATATTGGTAAACGATTTGCCAAACCCTATGTAAACACTGATGATCCTATCGAACTAAAAGCTGCATTGGATGTAAATCTTTTACTGGAATACCGATATACCAAAATTTTGTCGGGATTTATTCAATTCAGAAACCTCGCTGCCAGTAGTTATCAATACTTAAATCAGTATCCTTCTCAACGGTTTACCGTTATGGCAGGGATAACCTATGCGCTTTAGTTTTTATTTCATGCTATAATTTGAAGCTGAGAGTATCAATTAATAGCACTGGCATGCCAAGAGCAGCAAATGTCGATACTTCAAAAAAAACATAACAATCAGAATTTCAAAACCATCACAATTAACCAATTGTTAATAAAATACGTCCTGATCCTTATATTTTAACATATTTTAAGGGTTAATTTTAGTATATTTACGGGTCATTTTAAATCCCAAAGACTAAAAATGATTAATAAGAAAAAATATGTTTTATTCAACTTGGATAAAACAATGGTATAGTTATAAATAATGGAAATGGAAAACGAAAAAGAAAAAGAAATAAAACCTAAAGACAACGGATCAGATTATTCTGCCGATAGTATTCAGGTACTTGAAGGATTGGAAGCAGTTAGGAAACGTCCGGCCATGTATATTGGCGATGTGAGTACAAAAGGCCTTCATCACCTGGTATATGAAGTAATCGACAACTCTATAGATGAAGCTTTGGCCGGCTATTGTAAAAATATTGAAGTTACCATTAATGAAGATGGCTCTGTAACAGTAGTTGATGATGGTCGCGGTATCCCTGTTGATTATCACGAAAAAGAAAAAAAATCGGCTCTCGAAGTTGTTCTTACTGTATTACACGCAGGTGGAAAATTCGATAAAGATTCATATAAAGTATCCGGCGGATTACATGGTGTTGGTGTATCGTGCGTAAACGCATTATCAACCTATTTAAGGGCTGAAGTTTACCGTGACGGCAAACTTTATATGCAGGAATTTTCTACAGGTAAATCGCTTGGAGATATTAAAGTTATTGGCGAAACCGATAAAAGAGGTACTTCCATTACTTTTATGCCTGACAATTCAATTTTTATTACCACTGAATATCATTATGAAATTCTGGAATCGCGTATCCGTGAACTTGCTTTCTTAAATAAAGGAATCCGGCTTTCCATTACCGATAAACGCGAAATGGAAGAAGGTAATGGATATAGAACCTCTGAATTCTTATCACAGGAAGGTCTGAAAGAGTTCGTTGCATTTCTGGATGAAAATCGTGAAAAACTTATCGACAAGGTTATTACTATTGATACTGAAAAAGAAGGTGTTCCGGTAGAAGTAGCCATGCAATACAACACTTCGTTTGCAGAAAATGTGCACTCGTATGTAAACAACATCAATACCATAGAAGGTGGAACGCATCTTGCCGGTTTTCGTCGTGCTTTAACAAGAACGTTGAAGACATATGCCGAAAAATCGGGTATGCTTGCCAAGCTCAAATTCGATATCAGTGGAGATGACTTTCGGGAAGGTCTTACCGCAGTTATTTCCTGTAAAGTACAGGAGCCTCAGTTCGAAGGACAAACAAAAACCAAACTTGGTAACAATGAGGTAATGGGATCGGTTGACCAGGCAGTAAGTGAAGCTTTAGCCAATTACTTGGAAGAAAACCCTAAAGATGCCCGCAACATTGTTAGCAAGGTAATACTTGCAGCTACTGCCCGTCATGCTGCCCGCAAAGCACGTGAAATGGTACAGCGCAAAACGGTATTATCAGGAGCCGGATTACCAGGTAAACTCGCCGATTGCTCCGATAAAGGACCTGAAAATACCGAAATTTATATGGTCGAGGGAGATTCTGCAGGCGGAACGGCTAAGCAAGGCCGTGACCGTAAATTTCAGGCTATCCTTCCATTGCGTGGTAAAATTCTTAACGTTGAGAAAGCCATGCACCATAAAGTATTTGAAAGTGAGGAAATAAAAAACATTTTCACTGCCCTTGGAGTGCATATTGGTACTGAAGAAGACAGCAAAGCATTAAATATTTCCGGAATCCGTTACCATAAAATTATCATCATGACCGATGCTGACGTAGACGGTAGTCATATCGCTACATTGATTATGACATTTTTCTTCCGGTTTATGACCGAGATAATTTCGAACGGATACCTCTATATTGCCACTCCTCCGCTTTACCTTGTAAAGAGAGGGAACGCCGAGCAATATTGCTGGACAGAAGAAGATCGTTTGAAAGCAATTGAAGAACTTGGAAAAGGAAAAGACTCTGCAGTTCATATCCAACGTTATAAAGGTTTGGGTGAAATGAACGCAGAACAACTCTGGGATACCACTATGAACCCCCGTCATCGTACGCTTCGTCAGGTAACCATAGAAAGTGCCGCTGAAGCCGACAGAATATTTTCGATGCTGATGGGCGATGATGTACCACCACGAAGGGATTTCATTGAAAAGCACGCGAAATATGCGAAAATCGATGTATAACACTACAAAAAAACCTGCCTCACAGCAGGTTTTTTTTTGCACTTTCTATTAAAAATTACACAGTTTCCGGTACAAAATTGGTTAACTCGAATCATTTGAAGTCTAATTGTGAGCGGTATTTTAAAAATGTGCCTCAAGCAAGGAATTCGCTCAACCGGAAGTTCATGCTTGGTCATGCTCAACCACATGAAATCCTTATCTATTTAGGTTTTGTTTTTTAGCTGTATTATCTTCCGGAGTTTTTTTCTTAATCCCTTTAGCATTGAAATCCTTATCGAAAGTGATAATAGTCAAATCAAATTTCTGAGCTACAGAAAATTGGTATGAATCATCAAAATCAAGTTTATACTTTTGAATATTCTCAATAACATCTAATAAGTCAGACGAATAAAGTGATAATAACTCAATTTGTCCATTTATAAACAAATCATTGATGAATTTTTCAAAAATATCATATTTCTTTAATCTGGATGGATAATATTACACATAAGTACCTAGACACTGGTGTCCTGATTTAGCAAACGGATTTCGTTCAACCGGGGCTTCATGCTGAGTCGTGCCGACCACATGAAGCCCTATTTATTGGCGGCTGGTTTAATTTCAAAGTTCATTCGCCAACAGTCTTAAATTCCTCTACAAAGTCATATCCAAGTTGTCCTTTTTGAGTGCAAAGAACTACAAGTCCTTCTTCGTTTACGCTATTCCAAAAATTTCTTGAAACATCAAATCTTTCCTCATGTTCGTTAATTTGAAGAAAAAGCCAAGAAGATTCATTTCGTTTCCCTCCAATTGATTTTCTTACAATCTTATATTCTTTGCAATCAATTTTGTTGTCGCTAAAATAGTGATTTATAAAACTTGCTGTCGCAGGAACAACTAAGAAAAAACCAAGGAAAAGTCCGAAGTGGACTGTTAATCTTCTATTACTCTCAAAGTAAACGGAAGGGCTTTTAAGTTTTAATATTGCTGTCACAACTGCTGCAATTAAAATACCTACTAAAGCATAAGTCCAAAAGAATTTTGTTCCACCAATTGTGTTGTCCATTCTCCTTATCTCAAAGATTTCAAAAACAAGTCCTACAAAGAAAAAACCAGTTGCAAAGCGATAAACAAAATTGTCGATCGGTTTTGTTTTTGATTCATGATAAGTCTTTGGTGGAAAAAAGTCGTCAATGATTAGCTGTGACATAGCAATAATCATTAAAAGTTGATACATACCAAAAATGAAACCCGCAAGTCCTATAAATCTTTCTAGTCCTTTTTCTCCCCAAACGAAAACCATTGGAATTATCCCAAGCCCTATATATGCAAGTCGTCTAAAAAATTCTTTACGAATGGGTGTCATGTTGTCTGTTAATTGCTCTTCAGTTTTTGGCTAGCAAGTCTCGCTCAAAACTTGCCGCTAACGGTCGAGTGTAGCAGCAGTAAGGGATTGCGGGCTTCGTACCTGTCAAGCTACACTGAAATATGAGCGGAGCAAAATGCTTGAATTACCACTGAAACCCCTTATTGCTGCTACACTTTGTGTGTGCCTTGAATGGTAAATATAGTAAAAGTTCTTTAAACGGAAGCGTTTTGGGAACAAGTCCAGAGGGTGAAAGTCCCTTGTGCGCGGAGTCGTGTCCGAAGCACTAGCAAGTGGCAAGGTGGTTT